>JANMAT010000033.1:0-9029 GCA_031359995.1 Actinomycetes bacterium | reverse complement strand
CGCCCTCGCGCTCCACGTCGAGGGCGAACCCACCGACGACAACGGCCTCCACCAGACCAGCTACCTCCAATGCGAGCTGCTCCGCTCGATCAACGCCCGACGCTTGATCACCAAGCTCGGTGTCGTCGACCTCGCAACCTCGACCAGCGTCGAGCGCATCGTGCGCACACTGCTCGGCTACTGACCCAAGCCGCACGGTAACGACGAAGCCCAGTCCGATCGACCCCGCCCAGGAACCGGCGAAGTCTGGTGGACCTGGCGCCCGGGACCGGTGCAACGGATGTTCGGCGCGTACTTCCGACCTGGCTGGTTCGAGGACCACTGGGTGGCGGAGTACTGGAACGCCCGTGAGGCGGGGTGGTGCATGGTCGACGCGCAACTCGGCCGGCGACGCGGCGCGGTGAGCTCGACGCCGCTCGCTCCGGGCTCGTGGCCATCAGCGTGCACGGGGCCTACTGGATCGCTGGCGACCTTCGCGTCGATCTGGTCGCCCTGAACAAGATCGAGATGCTCCCGTGGGACGTCTGGGGAGCTGACGGGGAACCAGGCGGGCAGCCCACCAACGCGCATCTGCGACGTGTCGATGCCGTAGCGGCCCTTGCTGTGGACGCCGACGGCCCTTCCCTGAGCTGCGCCGCCGTTACGAGACCGATGACTGGTTGAGGATGAACGGCACGGCCTTCAACGTGCGGCGTGCTCACGCCGAACTCGTCTGAGCCCCGAGCGTTCTGTCGGCAGCCCGAGCGCTCCCGGACGCGATGCCGCACGTGCGGCCACCGCGGGACTGGAGCTTCAGGAGGAGGACCGGCCACCGCGGACGACTCGTCCCGGCATCGCTCCGGTGTGCTCACCGGACTCGAATGTGATCTCGCCACGGCAGATGGTGGCGATGTACCCCTCCGAGCGCTGGATGATCCGCTTGCCGCCAGCGGGAAGGTCGTAGACCAGCTCAGGATCGTGCAGCCGCAGCTTGTCGTAGTCGATCACGTTCAGGTCGGCTCGATATCCTGGCGCGACGACACCGCGGTCGGTCATGCCGTACGCGCTGGCGGTGTCCTCCGTCATCTTGTGCACCGCCAGCTCGACCGGGAGCTTCGGTCCCCTCGTGCGGTCGCGAGTCATGTACGCAAGCATGTAGGTGGGTGCGCTTGCATCGCACAGCACGCCGCAATGGGCTCCGCCGTCGGACAAGCCGAACAGGGCGTTCGGACGTTCCATCCAGCGCACCTGCTTGTCGAGATTGCCCTCGTAACCGCCCGTCATGAACATCAACGGTCGACCGGTGGCCATCACGTTCATCAGGGCCTCTCGGACGTGGATGCCTTGAGCCTTGGCGATGCCGGCGATCGAGTTCTCGTACGACGGCTCGTAGCTGAGGTCGGCGGGAAACACGAACATCTCATCCCACGTGGAGATCATCCTGTTCGTGTCGACATACCGAGACCGCTTGGCGTCGTCGGCAAGCACCGTCCGTCGGAAGTCGGGATCGAGCAGCCTTCGGCGCTGCTCGTCGAAGGGCAAGTCCTTGATGGCGTTGTACGCCGGGAACTGCCGCATGGGATTGACCGTTCCCTCGAGCGCCATGAGCACTGAGGTCGGCCGAGCGCCGACCTGGGGACGAACGCTGCAACCCTCACCGTTGATCCGCTCGGCCAGTTGCCAGATGCCCTCTTTGGCGTCGCGAACCACCAGCGCGGTCACCGGCCGTCGCGTCAGGCGAGCAACGTGCTCGATCCAACTCAACTCGTCGGGATCGTCGAGATGGTCGGATACGAACTCGATGGTGCCGTGATCGAAGCCGGCGAGCGCTTCGGCGATGGCCACGATCTCATCGGCGGCGGCCCGGGTGCCGGGGATCTCGTTGCCGGCCTTGTCCAGGTGGCCAAAGAACCGGGAGGTGGTGAATCCGAGCGCTCCGTCAGCAAACGCCTGACGAGCGATGGCCGCCATCTCCGCGATGTCGGCGGCGGTCGCGTCGTCATAGCAACGCTCACCCATCACGTAGTAGCGCAGCGCCACATGGGGCAGTTGAACGCCGACATCCATGACGTACGGCGTGTCGATCGTGTCGAGGTACTGCCCGAAGGTTTCCCATCCCCACGGGATCCCCTCGTGCAGGGCCGTGCCCGGGATGTCCTCGACCGACTCCATCAGCTCGACGAGCTCGTCCTCGGTGCCGGGGCGCACGGGCGCGAAGCCGACGCCGCAGTTGCCCATCACCACGGTTGTCACGCCGTGCCAGCACGACGGTGTGACCAGCTTGTCCCAGCACACTTGGCCGTCGAAGTGGGTGTGGATGTCGACGAAACCGGGCGTGAGGAGGCGGCCGCCGGCGTCGATCGTACGGCGGGCGCGGCGGTCGATGGCGCCGACCTCGGTGATGACACCGTCGCGCACCGCGACGTCTGCCATGAACGCAGGGCGGCCGGTACCATCGACGACGCAGCCGTTCTTGATGACGAGATCGTTCACGAGCCCCCTCGCAACCTACGTAACGACGTCATCATAGTGGCGTTTCACGCAGGAGAAGTACCGCGCGGCGACGAACGCGTGACCACGCGCGCGCTGGAACCGCTGACCGACGCGATGATGGCCATCGACGGTGGCCATCGCCCAACGTGGCGGTCCTCGGTGTGTCACCATCGCAGACCTCTCCCGGCCCCCGAAATGTGGGACGACCTCCCATCCAACCTGACCAACGCCAGCGACCTCACAACCATCCTTGATCGCGATGGCCCGGCGCGGTCAGGCCGCGACTGATGCTCATGAACCCGTCACGATCGCACTCGCGATCTCCATCGCCTGTCAGAGACCTACCGCCACACGCAATGGACTCTCTCCTTCAAGGACACGTAGGTGGGCAGCGACCAGGCATCACGCTCCGAGACACTCGCTGCTTCGCGCGTCATCCCGAACGCGGGAAGCTGCTGGCCGCCGCGGCCGTGAGTGGAAGCATCGACCTTCGCAATGGTGCGGTGGACACGCCGTGCCCCGCACGAGGTCGCCGGCCCTCACGTTCCGCATCGTCAACCGGGGCTGTCAGTGCGCCGGCTCGTGCCCGGGCGACCCGCTCGAGATAGCCAAGCTCTGACCGTCCGCTACGACCCCACCGATCATGCCCGTCATCGCAGTTGGGCCTGCGGAGGTCAGGTCCAGGTGGTGGCGTTCCAGCGGAGTCCGTTCCAGCGGAGTCCGTTCCAGCGCAGCCCGTTCCAGCGGACTCCGTTCCAACGGAGTCCGTCCCAGGTGCCGCCGGTGCCACCGGTGGCGTTCCACGGGGTGCCGGACCAGCTGGTGGGCCAGGGTGTGGTGGCCCACCCGGTCGGTGCGAAGGTGTTTCCGGTGTAGGGGTGGCTGTTCCAGAGCCCGTTCTGCCAGCTGGTGAGCTTGGTGGCGGTGGTGGCCCAGGTGGCGGTCCAGGGGTTGGCTTGGACGTCGATCTCACCGGTGAGTGTCTTGCCGTCGAGGGTGATGGTGCCGTCGATGCGGTCGTTGCCGATGGGGCCGTCACCGATCGTGACCAGTGGCGTGGTCCACGTCGTGGTCGATGGGGTGGTTTGGAGGTAGCGGTCGGCGGTGATGGCTCCCCAGCCTTGGGACCATTGCGACCAGCCGAACTTGATGATCGTGGCGCTCGACTGGAGCGATTGTTTGATCTGGTCAGGGGTGGCGGTCGGGTAGCGCTGCACAAGTTGGGCGGCGAGCCCGGCGACGATGGCGGTGGCTTGGGAGGTGCCGCTGCCGCGCACGTACCGGTCCCCGGTGGTGGTGGGGGCGAGGTTGTCGATGTAGGAACCGGGGACGCGCAGGCCTTGGACGTTGGCTCCGAGAGCGACGAGGTCGACGCCGCGTTGGAGGGTGCCACGATCGGAGAACGCCGGGACGGTCCAGTCGGCGGGGGTGGTGGAACCGTTGGTGTCGGCGGCGCCGACGGCGATGATGTTGGGGTTGCGGGCCGGGAACGCCAGATCGGTCCAGGTGGTGCCGTCGTTGCCGGCGGAGGCGACGACCACGATCCCGTTGCGGCGGGCGATGTCGACCGCGTGCGACAGGGCGTCGTGAGCGGCGTCGTTGCTGGACGGGGTGCCGTAGGCGAGGGCCAAGACGCGGATGTTCAACCCGTCGCTGTTGCGGTGCTGCACCACCCAGTCGATGGCGGCCAGGACCTGGGTGACATCGACGGCACCGTCGGCGGCACCGACTTTGACGTTGACGATCCGGGCGCCGGGGGCGATCCCAGCGAACCCGGTCGCGGTCGGCACCGGCTTGTTGGTGAGGGTGCCGTCCTTGGCCCGGCGGCAGGCGCCCTGGATGGTGACGCCCGGGTCGTGGCCGTTGATGATCGATGCGAGGTGGGTGCCGTGCCCGAACACGTCCAGGTACGGGGCGCCACCGGTTTGTGCGTCGAAGGACAGGTCGGGTCCGTTGATGACGGTGCCGGTCCCCGCCACCGGGGTGACGCCGGTGTCGACCAGGGCGACATCCACGCCCTGTCCGTCCCAGCCGCAGGCCCACCCGTCCCGGGCGCCTTCCAACCCGGCGATCGACTCGAGGCTGCTCCCCGGTGCCACCGGCACAGCGGCCGTGGTAGCGGTGGCGGTGGCGGTGGTTGTGCGAGCCGCGTCAGCCGGCCCAGCCAGCGTGACGAAGCCGGCCGTCATGGCGGCCAGTGTGGCGGCAACGGTAGCGAACCGGGCGGGTCGTCGCGTCCGGGTGGTGCGGTCGTGGTGGCCGTTCATGACCAGGTACCGCCCGACCACGTGCTGCCGGACCAGGTGCTCCCCGACCATGAGCTCCCGGACCAGGTCGATCCGGACCAGGGGCTGCCGGACCACCTGCTCCCGGACCAGGTCGAGCCGGACCAGGTGGATCCGGACCACGAGCTGCCCGACCAGGTGGATCCGGACCAGGTGCTCCCGGACCAGGTGCTCCCGGACCAGCTGGACCCGGACCAGGTGGACCCGTTCCAGGTGCCACCGGACCAGGTGCTGCCGGCGGCGGTGGCGGCGGCGACGGTCGCCGAGTTGAACGGTTTACCGAAGACGTCTTTCTCGCCGGTGAGCACCACGCCGTTGGCGGTGAGGTGATCGGTACCGCGGGCGGCTTCGAGGGTGCCGGTCCCGGTGCTGGGGGTGAAGGTCTGGGTGTACGCGGTGGGGGTCTTGGTGAGCATGGGCGCGAGTTGGATCTCGCCGGCGCCCTGGTCGGCGACGTCGACCTTGGTGAGCGGGCGGGCGTTGCTGCGCAGGAAGTTCTTGATCTGGTCGGGGGTGATCGTCGGGTACTTCTGGGCCAGCAACGCCACCGTGCCCGACACGACGGCGGCGGCCTGGCTGGTGCCCGACCCGCGGAAGTAGCGGGTGTCGATTTGGCCTTCGGGATGGTTCACGTCCAGGTGGGAGTTCGTGACCCGTAGACCTTGCAGGTGGGCGCCGGGGGCGGCGAAGTCCGGGGCCCGCATCCCGCTGGCGCCGTGGGCGGAGAACCCACCGAGGGTGTCATCGGTGACCGCGGCGGTGCCCATCGAGTCGGTGGCGCCCACGGCGATCACGAACGGGTCGACGGCCGGGTTGGCCAAGGCGTCGATCGAGTACCCCGAGTTCCCCGCCGCGGCCACCACCACGATCCCGCGCTTCCAGGCCTGCTCGGCGGCGTAGGCCAACGGGCTGTCGAGGTAGGACTGGGTGGAGTTCGTTCCGTACGACAGGTTGATGACCCGGATGTTCATCCCGTTGTCGTTGCGGTGCTGCACCACCCAGTCGATGGCGGCGATCACCTGGGACACGTCGACGCCTCCGTCGGCGGTGGCGACCTTCACCGCCACGATCCGGGCGTCGGGGGCGATCCCCCGGTACGCCGACGCCGGTGCCGACGCGTACGGTGCCGTCAGGGTGCTGTCCTTGCCGGCGATCACCCCGGCCATGAACGTGCCGTGCCCGTTGGTGTCCAGGTTGCGCAGGTTCGGGGCCTGGGACTCCAACGACAGATCCGGGCCCTGGATGACCTTGCCCGCCGTGGCCAGGCCTTCGACCGGGGCGACCCCGGTGTCGATCACCGCCACATCCACCCCGGCACCGGTGTACCCGGCGTTCCACCACGCCGCCGCACCCAGGTAGCCGGCCGTCTTGGCCATCGAGTTCATGTCGCTCGCCGGACTGTAGGTGGCCGCCGACGCCGGCTCGGCCAACGCCAACGGCAACGCCACCAGCGCCGCGCCACCCGCCGCCACCAGCTTCGCGAACCACCGCAACGACCGTGCCCGACCGCCCACCTGCCGGGCCCGACCCGTGATCGGGTCGCCGGCGATCGGTGCCCTCACCGATCCTGTGTTCCTGTACCGCATCGAAACTCCCGAGTTCTGGCAGCGGCTGTTGCGCCACCCCACGAGGCTAAGTGTGGGCTAAGAGTGCCCGCCTGACCACGCAAAGTACGGTCTGAGTCCCGTCAAGGACCGTTCTGGCCCCGTTCGTCCGACGGTCGCCTTACGCGGGGGAGTTGGCGGCCGATGACACCGTGGTGGACCCGGTCTCGCGCGCCGCTGACGTGAACGTGGTGCGATCGCGTTCAACGCCGGTGTGGATCCTGACGGTCGGGTTGGGCGTGTTGGCGGCCGTGTCACTCGGGACGGTGCCACCGGCGGTGTTGCCGTTCGTGGCCGGCCGGTCGGGGTGGTTGGGGTTCATGGTGTTGACGGGGTTGTTCGCGGTGACCGAGGTGTTCTCGGTGCATCTGCACTTCTCGAGGAACTCGCATTCGTTCTCGCTGTTCGAGATCCCTTTGGCGTTGGGGTTGTTCTTCGTGCCCGGTGTGGCGTTGGTGGGGGCGCACGCGTTGGGGAGCGGGGCGGCGTTGGTGGTGCACCGGCGGCAGCGGCCGGTGAAGCTGGTGTTCAACCTGGCTTCGTTCGTACTGGCCGATCAGGCCGCGATCGTGGTGTTCCGCGCCGTGGGTGGACGGGCAGAAGGGTTCACGGTGCGGGCCACGTTCGGGGCCGTGACCGGTGCGCTCACGGCGTCGGTGCTGTCGGGGTTGCTGGTGCTGGCGGTGATCAGCGTGGCCGAGGGCAATTGGCGGGACCGTCGGCTGGTGACCTCGCTGGGGTTCGGATCGGTGAGCGCGCTGGTGTCGACCAGTCTGGGGTTGATCGCGGTCGAGGTGCTCTGTTCGCATCCGGAGGCGTCGTGGCTGCTTGTGGTGCCGACCGGCGGGTTGTACCTGGCCAACCACGCCTACACCCGGGAACGGCGACGCCACCAAGGCCTCGAGTTCCTCCACGACTCGACCCAGTTGCTGCACCAGTCCCCCGAGATCGAGACCGCCCTGGTGGAACTCGTCGGGCACGCCCGCGACGCGTTCCGGGCCGGGTTCGCCCAGCTCATCTACCTCCCGGCCGGCACCGATCACGCCATGGACGTCATCGCCGAACCGGACAGGGTCACCACGACCAGCCGATCCCTCCACGGTTCTGAGGTGGAACCCCTCCTCACCTTGGCCGGTGCGGTCGCGGGCCCCCAATCCCTCGAACGCGCCACCAGCCCACCCGCTATGGTCGCCTACCTCGACAGCCATCGTCTGAGCGACGCCGTCCTCACCCCCCTACAGGGTGAACAACGCGCCTGCGGGCTGCTCGTCATCGGGAACCGTCACGGCGACGTGGCCCGTTTCGACCGCGACGACCTGGTCCTGCTGGCCACCCTGGCCGCCAACATCGCCGGCGCCCTCGAGAACGGCCGGCTCGAACAATCCCTCGACCAGCTCCGCCAACTCGAACGCAAACTCACCCACCAAGCCACCCACGACGGCCTCACCGAGCTCGCCAACCGCACCCTGTTCACCCACCACGTCACCACCGCCCTCGACACCGCCGAAGCCACCGGTGGCAGCGTCGGGGTCCTGTTCTTGGACCTCGACGATTTCAAGACCGTCAACGACAGCATGGGCCACGCCGCCGGCGACGAACTCCTCATCGTCTTGGGCCGTCGCCTCCGCAACGCCGTGCCCCCGGCCGCCACCGCCGCCCGACTGGGCGGTGACGAGTTCGCCGTCGTCATCCCCACCGTCACCGACCCCACCCAGCTCACCGCGCTCGCCGAACACCTGCTCGCCACCGTCGCCACCCCCGTGGCCATCATGGGACACCAGGTTCCGGTCCGAGCCAGCATCGGCATCGCCTGGTCCACCCCCGGCCACACCGCGGCCGAGGTGCTCCGCAACGCCGACACCGCCATGTACGCCGCCAAAGGACGCGGCAAGAACTGCATCGCCGTGTTCGAAACCGCGCTCCACGAAGCCGCCGTGCACCGCTACAACCTCACCTACGAACTCGACCGCGCCATCCGCGAACACGAGTTCGTCGTCTACTACCAGCCCATCGTCCGCCTCACCGACAGCACCATCGTCGGCGCCGAAGCCCTCGTCCGCTGGCAACACCCCACCCTCGGCCTGCTCAACCCCGGCGCGTTCATCGGCATCGCCGAGGAGTCCGGAGCCATCATCCACATCGGCCGCACCGTGCTCGACCAGGTCTGCGAATACCTCGCCGACCATCACCCCACCGGCAGCGATGGCGAACCCCTCTACATCACCGTCAACCTCTCCGCTCGCGACCTCCTCGAACCCACCCTCGCCACCGACCTCTCCCGCATCATCGAACGCCACCAGATCGACCACCACCAGATCGTGTTCGAGATCACCGAAGGCCTCCTGATCTCCGACCCCGACACCGCCACCCGCACCCTCACCAACCTGAAACACCTCGGTGTACGCATCGCGCTCGACGACTTCGGCACCGGCTACTCCAGCCTCAGCCAACTCAGACACCTCCCCGTCGACATCCTCAAAATCGCCCAACCCTTCATCGATGACCTCCACCACCCCGACGGCGCCACGTTCGTCCGAGCCATCATCGGCCTCGGCCAAACCCTCCACCTCACCATCGTCGCCGAAGGCATCGAACACCCCGACCAAGCCCACACCCTCGCCACCCTCGGTTGCCACCTCGGCCAGGGCTACCACTACACCCCACCCCT
>JANMAT010000022.1:0-7208 GCA_031359995.1 Actinomycetes bacterium | reverse complement strand
CCCGCTCCCACTAGTCGTTCGTCAGGCGGCGAGCGTCTGGCGGTTGCGGCGGATCATCAGGTAGCCACCGCCGAGCACCACCAGGGCGCCGATGGGGAGCAGCACGGCCACGGGGGCCTCGGGGACCACCGGCTGCGACGTACCGAAGCTGAGAAGCACGAACTGGTTGCTCGCGGCGGTGGTGTCGAGGAAGTCGGTTGTGTCCTGGACGCGCATGCGGCAGTTCAGGTTCGTGCCGTTCGGCTGCGGACCGCACTTGATGCCGTTGCCGGGCGTGCCCTGGCCGCCGAGGCTCAGCGGAAGCGAGTAGGCGACCGAGAACGTGCCGCCGACCGAGATGTTCGAGGGATCGGCCGAGTCGGCCGAGCAATCGGTGACCGGGTTGAACGCGGGGCCGGCGTTGGCCTCGTTGCAGAGGCTGAACTGCAGCGCCGACGACGGCGCCGAGGTGGCGCCGGTGATCGTGATGGTCTCGCCGTCGGTGAGCCCGGTCGTCTTGCTGACCGTCACGCCCGAGACGGCGGCGATGGCCGGAGCGCTGATGGCGCCGAGCGCAAGGGTTACGAGACCGGCGAGCGTGGCGATCTTGCCCAGCTTCCGGGTACGAGTGGTCATGGATGGTCTCCTCATGGATCTTGGTGATGCGGCTGCCGGGCGCCGTCGAGGTCCCGTCACTGAGCCAGCGATGCACTTGAAACACATCGTGGAGCGCGCTTTCAAGGAACCCTCAAGTTCTTCATCTAATGCTCGGCAATGTTCACCCTCCCGCCGTCCACCGTGGCCGGAACCGATCGAACGATGCGGTTCGTCCACGACGTCTGCCGGTTCGTCGACGGCGCGACGTGGCGCGGCGAATGTTCGGGCGCGCACCGTCCGTTCACGCGGTGATCACGTGTCGGCCAACTCGTAGGGCCGGGGTCGTGAGCGCGCCGAAGGTGAGCACGAGACGGCGCGAACACCAACAGTCGGGCCGTTCCGAGAACCCGCCGCGAAGTGCGAGCGAACTTGGCGGCCGCGCCGTTCCCCTGATGGGCGATGCGTAGTTACTTGGTCAACCAAGACGCAGGTTCGCGGGCAAAAGGGGAAGACATGCGCACACGGGCACTCGCAGCTACCGCAGTGGTGGCCGCCGCACTGGTTTCGGCGGGCGCTCCTGCGCGTGCTGTCGCCGTACCACCGTTCACCAACGCCGAGCTCGTCACCGCGCCTGCCAGCCTTCAGCCGGGTGCGCTCGAAAGCAGCACGGTCGTGCGGGTCATCAACGAGTCATCGGTGCGGCTGAGCGCCACGCTCGCCACCTCCACGATGACGAACGGTGTGGAGGTCGCCGGACCGACGCTGGCCATCAACACGTGCGTGCAGTCGCATCTGCTCCACTTCGACCCCGCCGGCACGGCGACCGCCCGGGTGACCGGCTCGGCGAACTTCTCCCAGCCGATCATCGGGCTCCTGCCGTTCAACCTCGGAGCGCTCCTGCCGATCGGCGGCGCCCTCGACAACACCGACGGCCCGATCGTCCGTTTCGGCGTGCCCGGCACGACCTACCCGACGGCCGGCACGGCCACCCGCGGGTTGGACCTGCTCCCCCTGATCAACGGCGACCGACTGAGCTTCACCGGCACCACGGTGAACTTCACGATGGGCGCCGATGCGTTCGACGAGGTCCGCGTGCTGACGGGCTGCGATCCGAGCCCGGTCGTTCCGGAAGCGCCGGTGCCGGTGCTCCTGGCCGGTTCGGCGGCCGCGGTGCTGGCTGGCGCCTACGTCACCCGGCGACGCTTCGCCGCTCGGGTGACCGCATGACTCGCCGTCACCTCCCCGCGGCAGCAGCCGCCGCCGTCGCACTCATCCTCGGTAGTGCGGCCACCCCCGCCGGGGCGACCGCAATCGCCCCGAGCGGTCAGGCCAGGCTCTCACCGGCGCCGGCCAGTCTGGCCCCCGGTGCGTTCGAGGACGACGGGTTCGTCCGGGTCATGGACGCGGTGGCGACGACTTCGACGAGGTCCGTACCCGCCGCGATGCTGCTGTCCTCCTCGGCGGCCACGGTGCTCGGCGGCGCCTACGTGCTGCGCCGCCGGCGTCGTCTCGCCGCCTGACCGCCACTACCTTCTCCCCAGAGCTCCCCAGAGAATGATGCCCGCCCCGAGCCTTGCGGCCCGGGGCGGGCGTTCTTCGTTCTCTGGTCGCCTCAGGCCGGTTGGGCGCCGGGCTGGCCCGACTCGACGACCCAGCTCGCCGATGTCGTCACGGCGGCGTCACGCGTGGCGATGGACGCCGACGTCCGGAAGTCGGACCGCCACTCGCCCGGCGTGATGGTGGCCCGGATGTAGCCGTGACGCGTGCCGTCGAAGTACCGCACGTGGGGGTTGAGGGCGGCGTTCGACGCCTTGACCAGCGGCACGAACGACGGCGGGAAGTCAGAGCTGATCGACGTGCTCACGAACTCGGTGGCCACGACCGGCGAGGCCGGATCGTCGAAGTCCACCCGCACGTCGTTGACCCAGCTCGAGTGGATGTCGCCGGCGAGGATCACGGGGTTGGCCACTCCGGTGGCGACGAGCTCGGTCAGGAAGCGCTGCCGGAACGGGCCGTAGCCGTCCCACTGGTCCAGGTTGAGCAGCC
Organism: Actinomycetes bacterium; assembly: GCA_031359995.1. Classification (GTDB taxonomy): domain Bacteria; phylum Actinomycetota; class Acidimicrobiia; order Acidimicrobiales; family Ilumatobacteraceae; genus JANMAT01. The sequence continues at coordinate 4,586 of JANMAT010000022.1, read as the reverse complement.
GGATGTCCGGCGGTACGAGGAACTTCACCTGCGACAGGATCGTCTGCTGGCCGATGACGTTCCACCGGCTCTCCGAGCGCCGCAGGCGGCGCATGAGCCACGCCTCCTGGACGTCACCGGTGAGCGTGCCGGTGGCGTTGCCCTTGCCGGCGAAGACCGGGCCGAAGTCGTTGGCGAACCCACCGGGCTGGTCGGTGCGGTACTGCCGGGTGTCGAGCAGGCTGACCTCGGCCAGGCGCCCGAAGCGGAAGCCGCGGAACAGCTGGATGTCGGGGCCCACCGGACGCGACGACGGCCGCAACGGCATGTGCTCGTAGTAGGCCTGGTAGGCGGCGTTCCGCTGCAACGCGAACGCCACGGGGTCCTGCACCTGGGCGCCGCGGTCGTCGATCTCGTCGACAAGGTTCGCGTAGTTGTTCTCGACCTCGTGATCGTCGGGAACCACGAAGAACGCGTGAGCGGCATGGGCCGCCTGCAGCTGGGGGTCGGTTCGGTAGAGCGCGTGGCGGTTCCGGTAGTCGGCCAGTGTGCGCAGCTGGTCGAGGCCGAGCGTGTCGGGCGCGCTGTGCCGCCGATCGGGGAACGCGCTCCTCGGGTCGTACTCGTAGATGTAGTCGCCGAGGTGCAGGACGAAGTCCAGGTCTTCGACGGCCATGCCGCCGTAACCCGGCCAGTAGCCGTTCTGGAAGTCCTGGCAGTTGGCCACGGCGAACCGCAGCAGGCGGGGCTGGCGGTCGTCGTCGGGCAGCAGCCGGGTGTGGCCCACCGGGCTCACCTCGTCGCGGACCCGGAACTGGTACCAGTAGTCGCGACCCTCCTCGAGGTCCCCGACGACCACGTGTATCGAATGGGCCTCCTCGGCGCGGGCCACGACGGAACCGCGGCGCACGACGCGCCGCATGGCGGCATCGGTCGCCACCTTCCACTCGACCGACACGGGGGCGAGCCCCATGCCGCCTCCGTTGATCGGGTCGGGCGCCAGCCGGGTCCAAAGGACGACGCTCTCGTCGTCGGGATCGCCCGAGGCGACACCGAGGCTGAACAGCCCGGTGCCGGTGGCGGCAGCGGCGGCCGTCGCCCCGGTGAACTGACCGAGGGCGAGCAACGCGGCGCCGGCGCCGGCGGCCGCGAGCAGGCTCCGCCGACCGAAGGTGGCGGGTTCCCCCGCCCCCAGCGACGACGGCAACGATGATGTGGACATGACGCTCCTTCTTCGAGTTTGGAGCGATGGGACCACGGCGCGCTGGACGCCCGATGGCGGCCGGCTGACGTCGAAGCGACCGGTAGGCGACATTCGGGTCGCCCCGCGGTGCGTACCTCAGATCAAGCGTCGAGCCAGGCGTGGAGCTCCCGGCGGTGGGCGCGGGCCCACACGTCGCCCACGTCGGCTCGGGTCCGCTGCTGGTGCGCTCGCTCGATGGCGATCAGCTGCCCGATCGCCAGCGTGGCATCCGGCCACCGTCCCGCGGCGTCACGCAGCCAGTGCTCGGCGATGACCGCGTCCTGGTGGTCGCCGAGCACGGTCTGCAGATCGGCCATGCGACGGGCGAAGCGCCGTGCGTCGCGGCCGTGGATCGCCACCACCGCCTCGGCGGCGTAGCGGGCGCGCTTGGCCAGGATCCGGCAGGCGTGGAGCTCGCCGTCGGGCGAGTCAGGCCCGATCGCCGTCGCGGCCGCGGCGAGGCGTCGCCACGGTTTGCGGACGGGACGGACCACGACCGAGCGGGCCGAGCGGGGGCCCGCCGCTCGGGCCTCGTCGGTCAACGGCGGATCGTCGACCGCGACCACCAGAGCGTCGAGCAGGGCGACGTAGCGGTCGCTCCCGAGCGATTCGCACACGTGCGCGTGCGCGTCCGCCCGCTGACGCGCCAGATCGGCGACGACCGGCTCGATCGTCGACGCGTCCGCCGGCGTCAGCTGCTCCTCCTGCGACCGCAACCGCTCGATCAGGACATCGAGGTCGCGGACGACGCCGACCTCGTGCCCGAGCCACCCGAGATCGTCGGCCAGCGAGCGGCTCCGAGCGGCGTCCAGCAGGGGACGGAACGTACGCAGGTCGGAGCGCAGGCGCCGGGCGGCGACCCGGAAGCGGTGCACGGCCTCGTCATCGGTTCCGAGGACGACGCCGGCGTGGTGGCTCAGCAGCTGCTGCACCGACCCGGCCAGCAGAGCCCGCACGAAGTCGGCCACCGACGAGCGTCGCCCCGCCGGTGGTGCGGCGCCGTCGGCGGGCTCGAGGGCAGCCGGTCCGAGCGCCCTCGACACCTTCGAACGCAACGGCCGTTCGTCGGTGCAGCCTTGGTCGACGAGCCAGGCGTGCAGGTCCTCGAGCACGCGTTGATCCGCCTCGTCGACGAGCTCCACCTCGATCTCCCGGAACGTCGATCGGGGCGAGCCGGGTGTGGTGACCTTCACCCGGTCGTCGACCATCGTGGCGACGTGGCGCTCACCGATGAAGATCGGCGTCTCGATCCGCTCGGTGGCCAAGCGGGAGGCGACCGCGACCTCCTGCGAACGCACGAGGCCGCGCAGCAGTCCGAGCGCGGCCGGCGGCACCTTCGTGCGGCTGCCGGCGAATGAGACCTCCGAACGGACCATCGCCAGTGGATCGACCATGAGCGGCAGCTTCACGGTCCACGTGGCCGACGCTTCTCCGGTGCGGTGCCGCAGGCTCGCGCCGGCGCGAGCCAGAGCCAGCGTGGGCGTGTCGTAGTACGCGGCCCGCAAGGAACGGACCACCGGTTCGCCGACGCGGAGCCCCGGTACGACACCGCTCGGATCTTCGAGGGCCAGGCTCGGCTCGGCCAGAACCTTGATCTCGCGCTCCGTCGCCATGCACTGCTCCCTCCGTGCTACCCGGCCACCGTACGACCCCCACTTCGTCGTAGCTACCCCTTCGGCAACATCCAGATGGCGCGTCGGTGAACAACAAGGGTCGGCGACGAGTCGATTCGGTCACGCGCCCGCGTCGGAGCGGACCCGGCCGAGCCGGCCGTCGTAGGGTCGGGTCGTGGATGAACGCCCGCTCGCCGATCTCATCACGTCGCTGCGGGAGCTCACCGACGAGGAGCTGATGGCCCACGGCTTCGCGGTCGAGGGAACCTTCGACGAGATCGACGACCCGGTGTTGATCGGGCCCGACGGTGTGCCCGTGGAGACCTGGCGCGAGGGCTACCCGTACGAACGCCGGATCACCCGCGACGAGTACGACGCCACCAAGCGGATGCTCCAGATCGAGCTGCTCAAGGCGCAGACCTGGATCAAGGAAACCGACCAGCGTCTCGTGGTCCTGTTCGAGGGGCGCGACGCGGCCGGCAAGGGCGGCACCATCAAGCGGTTCATGGAGCACCTGAACCCGCGCGGCGCCTCGGTGGTGGCCCTGGCGGCGCCGACCGAGCGGGAACGGGGCCAGTGGTACTTCCAGCGCTACGTCGCCCACCTGCCCACGCGGGGCGAGATCGTGCTGTTCGATCGTTCCTGGTACAACCGGGCCGTCGTCGAACGCGTCATGGGCTTCTGCTCCGACGTGGAGTACCAGGAGTTCATGCGCGAGGTACCCGACTTCGAACAGATGCTCACCCGCTCGGGCATCCGTCTCGTGAAGCTCTGGTTCTCCGTCTCGCGACGTGAGCAGGTCACGCGGTTCGTGATCCGCCGCATAGACCCCGTACGGCAGTGGAAGCTGAGCCCCACCGACCTCGCCTCGCTCGACCGGTGGGACGACTACAGCGACGCCAAGGAGGAGATGTTCCTCCGCACCCACATCGGCAGCGCCCCGTGGACGGTGGTGCGCACGAACGACAAGAAGCGAGGCCGCGTGGAAGCGCTCCGCTTCGTGCTGCACCAGCTCGACTACCCCGACAAGGCCTACGACCTCCTCGGTCTGCCCGATCCGCTGATCGTCGGGCCGCCCGAGGTCGTGGCCGCAGAGGCGGGCGAGCGCAGGGCACCGTGACCGACCAGGAGAATCCCCCCATGCTCGCATCCCTGCTCAACTTCCGCGATCTCGGCGGCATGGTGACGACCGACGGTCGCCGCGTGCGCCCGGGCGTCCTCTACCGCAGCGACGGGCTCACCCACGTCGATGTCGGCGAGCGGGCGCACCTGCGCGAGGTGCTCGGCATCCGCACCATCATCGATCTGCGCACGTCGATGGAACACGCCGGGATGGGTCGCTACGAGTCCGATCTGTTCGGGATCGACATCATCGAGGTGCCCGTGCTCGACGGCGCCGTCATGCAGGCCCAGGCCGCTCGTGGTGACTTCGACATGGGCATCATGTATCGCCACATCGCGTTCGACGGGGTCGCCCAGATCGCCCGTACGCTCGGCCTCCTGGCCGAGCGCGGGCGGCTGCCCGCCGTCGTCACCTGCAGCGGCGGCAAGGACCGCACGGGCATCGTCGTCGCCATCACCCTCCGCGCCCTCGGCGTGCCGACCGAGATCGTCCTCGATGACTACCAGCGTTCCGAGGCCGCTCTGGCCGGGCTCCGCGAGCGCGTCACCGACCGGCTCCGCGCCCACGGCGTCACCGTGCCGCCCCACGTCTTCGAGCTGGATCGTGGTGCCGTGGCCGACGTGCTCGA
>JANMAT010000224.1:0-24698 GCA_031359995.1 Actinomycetes bacterium | reverse complement strand
GGCGTGGGCGCCGCCCATGGTGTCGACCCCTACGACGTCGAGCGTGGCGAGTGGATGACGTTCGCGCGCGTGGGCGAACGCCCGGAGGAGCGTCGCCTGGTCCTTCACCCCGTTCAAGCTCCCGACGTGGACCAGCGCGTGCGGCGAGGTGGTGGCCGGATCACCCGGGACGAACCGTTCGACGTCGACGCCGAGCGGCACCACCGCGTCGACCCGGTGCCCGCCGGCGCGCACGTGGTCGGCCATCCACCCGGTGGCCACCGTGACCCGATCGGCGCCGCCCAACGCGGCGCGCCCGATGCGTCTGCCGCCGCGCCCGAGCGCGCCGCCGTAGGCCAGGTCGGGGAACGCCACCAGCTCGCCGCCGGCCACGTGCACCAGGCCGGGGGCGCGGTACCGGCGCGCCGCGGCCACGGCCACCAACCCGGTGACCGACGCCCACAGGCCGTGCACCACGTCGGGTCGACCTTCGGCACCCACGGCGGAGATCCCGCGGGCGATCTGGCGGGCCAGACGGTAGGGACCACGCGCCTCGGCCGGGACGGTGCGCACCGTGGCGCCCACGAGGGCGAAGCGCCGGGCGTCTCGCTCCTGGCCGAGGGCGACCACCGTGACCCGATGATGCTCGGCCAGGCCTTCGGCCAGCCACAACAGCGCCGGGATCACCCGCTCGCGACCGCTGACGTCGAAGCCACCCGGAACGACCAAGACCACGTGCACCACGGTGCAGTCTGACAGCCGACGGTACGTTGTCGACCCATGACCACCGGGGACCAGGACACGATCACGCGCCTGGCCCTCGACCTGCTCGATGCGGTGCAGGGACGGGCGCCGGCGCCGGCGGCCGACCACGATGCCCTCGCCCTGCCCTTCGACCGAATGCGGGCCGCCGGACTGACCACGGGGCTCACCGCGGCGATCGGGCGGTGGTCGGCCGGGGTCGGCACCCCGCTGCCGCCCACCTGGCAGGCGTGGATGACCGAGCAGGGCGACGAGGTCGCTGCGCGCCAACGCCGGTTCGACGAGGTCACCTGGCGCGTGCTCACCGCGCTGGCCGACGCCAAGGTACCGGCGGTGCCGTTGAAGGGCGTCGTGCTGGCCCGCGGCGCGTGGCCCGGTGGCGAGGCTCGACCGATGGCCGACATCGATCTCGTGGTGCCGGGCACCGAGCGGGACCGGGCCGCCGCCGCCCTGGAGGACGCCGGCTTCCCCCGCACCGATCGCAACCAGTGGGAGGACACGTTCCTGGCCTGGCCGGGTACCCAGCCGCTCCGCCTCGACGGTGAGTCGGCGGGCCACCCCGGCAAGATCGAGCTGCATCCCGGCTGGGTCGAGCGCCTGCACAACTACCTCGTCACCGACGACGACGTCGTCATCGGGCGCCAGCGTGTCGGCGAGCTGTCCGACGCGCCGTGCCTGCGGCTCGACCCGGCGGCGTTCGCCGTGCAGGTGCTCGGCCACCTGTCGGCCACCGTCGTGCGGGCCGAGGTGCGCTCGCTCAACGTCATCGACGTGCTGGTGGCGTGGCGGGCGCTCGACGAGAGCGGGCGACGCCAGTTCGGCGAGCTGTGCGCCGCCATCGACCCTCGGCTCGTGGCCCCCGGGCTGTGGCTGGTGACGCGGTACCGACCCGACGCACTCGACGGCGTGCCGGTGGCCGCCGCCCTCGACCGGATGCCCCCCGCCGCGGCGACCGCCCTCGCCGGCGCCGCTCCCACCGACGTGCTGCGCGACGGTGCCCGACGGACGTCGTGGGCGTGGCGGCGGTCGTTCACCGTCGCGTGGGGGGAGCAGGCCCGCATGGCCCGCCAGTTCGTGTGGCCGTCGGGCGTCGATCTGCGCGGTGGGCATGCCCAGCAGGGCACGGCGCGCCTGGCCGTCGGCCGCGTGGGGCGCGTGGCCCGCCGCCTCGTCAGCCGGTAGGCGTCCCGTGCCCGATGGGCCGCCGCGAGCGGTGTACGTGCTGCACACTGCGCCCGACGGCCGCGCACCCGCCGACGTGGTGGCGGCATGGCCGAACGCGACGCGACTGCTCGCCGCGTTGAACGCGACGGGACGCGTGGAGGCGTCGGCGGTGTGGCGCACCGACCATGCCGACACCGACCTCACCGTCGACGGTGTGGTGCACCGCTTCGTGCGCGACGGCCGCATCGGGGCGCGCGTCGCCGCCGCGGCACGGCGTCAGCGGCCGCACGCCGTGCACGTGAACTCGTTCCTGTACCCGGCGCCCACGCTGGCGCTGCGCGCTGCGCTGGGACACCGGCCGACGCTGCTGGTGCAGCACCACGGCGAACCACCGCCGCCGCAGGGCGGGCGGGCCGCCCGGCTCGGGCGTCTGGCCGCCGTCGCGGTCGATGCCGTGGCCTTCACCGGTGCCGACGAGTGGGCGCCGCGCTTCGCCCGCGTGGGCCTCGTGCGGCCGCGCCAGCGCGTGTACGAGGTGCTCGAAGCGGCGGCCGCCGTCAGCCCACTCGACCGCGACGAGGCCCGCCGACGCACCGGCGTGCACGGCGACCCGGCCGTGGTGTGGGTGGGTCGCCTGATCGACAGCAAGGACCCGCTCACCGCGGTCGACGCCTTCGCCGATGCGCTGACCCACCGCCTCGGCGCGCACCTGTGGATGCTGTGCACGAACCGCACGGGCGAGGACGCGGTGCGGCGTCGCATCGCCGAGCGGGGCGTCACCGGCCGCGTCACGCTGCTCGGGCCCGTGCCCCACGACGACGTCGCCGCCGTGCTCAGCGCGGCCGACCTGTTCTTCGCCACCAGCCTCCGCGAAGGGTCGGGCTACGCCTTGATCGAAGCGGTCACCTGTGGGGCCACACCGGTGGTCACCGACCTGGGCCCCCACCGCGCCATCGCCGGCGCGCAGGGCGAGCGCTTCGCCGCGGGCGACCGCGCCGGCGCCGCCGCCGCACTGGCACGAGCGATCGTACGGCCGGTGGCCGAGGTGCGCGCCGACGCCGCCGAACGGCTCACGTGGGCCCGCATCGCCGAGCAACTCCTCGTCGCCTACGGGTTGGGGGCGTCCACCGTCCAGTGATGCTCGAAGGCCACCGCCGGCAGCCACGGCGGCCTCGGCGCGGCGCCCTCGGCCGCCACGCGGAACGTGGCCAGGCGCTGCCAGCTGCCGTCGGCGCCGGCCCCGTCGATGGAGGTCCACACCTGATACACACCAGGGCCGAGCGGCAGGGCGTCCACGTGGCACGAGGCCACCCCGCCCGACGCGCCCTCCGGGAAGCGCCCGACCGAGCCGACCAGGTTCCACGCGTGACCGTCGCGGATCACCATCGACACTCCGAGCTCGCCGTCGGCGCGCCCGCGATCCGGGAGCGGCACCCGCACCACCACCGGCGCCCCCGGTGCGAACACCGAGCAGGCCGCGCCGTCGGGTGTGCGCAGCACCCCGCCGTCGCCGTGGCCCGCGGCGGTGCCATCGGCGTCGTCGACCCACGCCAGGTACGCCGCCACCGTGTCGGCCGCTGGTCCCTGGTGGGTGACGCGCCCGTCCAGCAGCAGCACGGCGCGGTCGCACACCGTCTCGACCGAGGCGAGGTCGTGCGACACGTACACGATCGATGTGCCCGAGCGCACCAGCGCGGCCATGCGCTCGAGACAGCGCACCTGGAAGCGGGCGTCGCCCACCGCCAGCGCCTCGTCGACCACGAGCACATCGGGCTCGACGCCGGCGGCCACCGAGAACCCGAGACGCAGCTGCATGCCCGACGAGTAGCGCTTCACCGGTGTGTCCAGGTGGGTGGCCAGCTCGGCGAACTCGACGATGCGGTCGAAGCGCGCCGCGATCTCCTTGCGCGCGAGGCCCAGGATGGCACCGTAGAGCCAGATGTTCTCGCGTCCCGTCAGCTCGGGGTGGATGCCGGCGCCGACCTCGATGAGGGCACCGACCCGGCCGCGCACGCGCACGCGCCCGGTGGACGGCGCGGTGACGCGCGCCGCGATGCGCAGCGCCGTCGACTTGCCCGCGCCGTTGGGGCCGATCACCCCGACGGCCTGCCCCTCGCCCACCTCGAAGCTGACGTCGGTCAGGGCCTGGCGCACGCCGGGGCGGTCGCCGCCCCGCCGGCCGCCGGTGAGCTCGTGGCGCAGGGACCGGTAGCCGGGCGCGCTCCGGTAGCGCTTGGTCACGGCCTCGAAGCGCAGCGCGAAGTCGCCCACTCAGATCACGTCCGGCAGCACGGGGGCGAGGCGGCGGAAGGCCCGGTGGCCGACCCATCCGATCACGATCGAGGACGCCGCGCTGGCGCCGAGCAGGCGCAGGTCGGGCCACTGGCCTTCGGCGAGGACCCGGCGCATGCCGTCGAGCGGCCCGACCGCCGGGTTGGCCAGCGCGAACCACACCCGTTTCGAGGGCGCGACGCGCGTGAGCGGGTACGTGACCGGGCTCAGGAAGAGCCACACGAGCACCAGGAACGGCAGGGCGTGGCGGACGTCGCGGTAGAGGGCGTTCAGGGCGGCGAGGGGCAGGGCCAGCGCGCCGGCCACCAGGACGAGCACGGCGACCACCAGGGGCAGGGCCACCAGGCCGGCGCCGAGCCGGGCGCCCAGGAACGGACCGGCGACGGCGAACACCCCCAGCCCGAGCACCAGTTCCACCAGGGCGGCGCCGAGGGCGGCCACGACGGGCGCTTCGCGGGGGAACCACGTCTTGCGCACGAGCACGGCCTCGCCCACCAGCGCGCCGGCCCCGCTCGACAGCGCGCTCGACAGGTACTGCCACCCCACGAGCGAGGCCAGCGTGGCCGCCGCGTACGGGGCGCCGCCCGGCACCCGGTTGGTGCCCCGCAGGAACAGCACGAACGGCACGAGCAGCACCAGGGGCTGGCCCACGGCCCACAGCGCACCGAGCACGGCCTGGCGGTAGCGGATGCGCAGCGAGCGCACGGCGAAGGCCCGCACGATCTCGCGGGCGCGCCACAGCTCGACGGCTGCCGCCCGACTCGACGCGGCACCGCCGGCTTCCACGACGGTCTCGCGCCGGTGCACCGTCAAGGTCGTACGACCCTCCCCCTCATCTGGACCTGACCGCTCCTTCTCGACCAAACAGTCTGTTCGTCAACTACCACAACGCGTGCGGTTGGTACGGTCCACTGCGTTGTGCGCTCCGACGTCCTGCTCGCCCATTCCTACTTCCTGAACCTCGACGAGAAGCAGGCGCAGAAGATGCGCCCCTACACGCCGTTGGCCACGTTGTACGTCGCGGGCAACCTGCGGAGGGAGGGCTACCAGGTCGCCCTGTTCGACGCCATGTTGGCAGCCGGCGAGCACGAGTTCGCCGATGCGCTGGCGCGGCACACCCCGTCTGTCGTGGTCCTGTACGAGGACAACTTCAACTTCCTGTCGAAGATGTGCCTGGCCCGCATGCGCGAGGCCGCCCTCACCATGGTGGGCATGGCCCGCCACGCCGGGGCCACCGTCATCGTGTCGGGCAGCGACGTGACCGACCACCCCGAGCCCTATCTGCAGGCCGGTGCCTTCGCCGCCGTGCTCGGCGAGGGCGACCACACCGTGGTCGAACTGGTCCACTGGTTGGCCGAGGGCCACGAGCCCGGCGCCCAGCCCACCCACATCGCCGGCCTCGCCCTGCGCGACCCGGTGCGCTCCAACGGCGTCGTGCACGAACTGCGCACACCGAGGCGAGCCAACGAGCGCCACCCCGACGGGTTCGGCTTCCCGGCCCGCGACCTGCTCGACATCGACGCCTACCGGGACGCGTGGGTCAGCCACCATGGCCACTTCTCGCTGAACATGGTCTCCACCCGCGGCTGCCCGTTCCACTGCAACTGGTGCGCCAAGCCGATCTGGGGCCAGCGCTACGCCATGCGCACACCGGCCGACGTCGCCGCCGAGATGGCCGAGGTGAAGACCACCATCGCGCCCGACCACATCTGGTTCGCCGACGACATCTTCGGCCTGCGCCCGTCGTGGGTGCGCCAGTTCGCCGACGAGGTCGCCGAGCGTGACGCCCAGATCCCGTTCACCATCCAGTCCCGCTGCGACCTCATGACCCAGGAGTCGGTGGCCGGCCTGGCCCGCGCCGGCTGCGCCGAGGTGTGGCTGGGCGCCGAGAGCGGCAGCCAGGCGGTGCTCGACGCCATGGACAAGGGCACCACCGTGGCCGAGATCCACGAGGCCCGCCGCCTGCTGGGCGACGCCGGTGTGCGCGCCGCGTTCTTCATCCAGTTCGGGTACCCGGGCGAGGGCTGGTCCGAGATCATGGCCACGGTCGAGATGGTCCGCGACGCCCTGCCCGACAACATCGGCGTGAGCGTCAGCTACCCGCTGCCCGGCACCCGCTTCCACCAGGCCGTCGCCGACCAGCTCGGCGCCAAGACCAACTGGGAGTCCTCGGGCGACCTCGACATGATGTTCCAGGGCACCTACAGCACGGCGTTCTACCGGCGCCTGCACGCCGCCCTGCACGACGACCTCGACCTGCACCGTCGCAAGGCGGGCATGGAACCGGTGCCGCACCCGTCGTTCGAACCCGTCGCGCTCGACGACCAGGAGGCCCGCGTCGCCCGCGAGTGGGCCGAGCTGCAGGAGATGGAGTCCACGCACCGCACCCGGCGCCCCACGCTCCTGGTGCGCGCCGCCCCGACCCCGGCGCCCGACCTGTCCCGCACGTTCGGCTGACGGTCGACCCCGGAAGCCACTCGGACGCGCCGACGGCGAACCGATAGGGTGACGCCCTGCCGTGCGGGGTAGTTCAACTGGCAGAACGCCGGACTTTGAATCCGGGTGTTGCAGGTTCGAGCCCTGCCCCCGCAGCTTGCGCCGCGGCAACGGCGGCCACACCCGGTAGAACGTGGGGTCATGACGAAGAGCCGCCCGATCTCGGCCATCGTGCTGGCCGCCGGCGAGGGGACCCGCATGCGGTCCAGCCGCCCCAAGCCACTGCACCTCATCTGCGGGCGCCCGATGGTGATGCACGTGCTGTATGCCCTCGACGAGCTGGTGGTCGACCGCACCGTGGTCGTCGTCGGCCACGCCGCCGAGCGGGTCACCAAGAAGGTGACCGAGCAGAGCCCGGCCGACCAGCACGTGGCGTTCGTGGAGCAGGTGGTGCAACGGGGCACGGGCGACGCCGTGGCCGTGGGCCTCACCGCGTTCCCCGACGACGATCCCGACGACACCTCCACCGTGGTCGTGCTGCCCGGCGACACGCCCCTGCTGCGGCCGTCGACCCTGGCCGACCTGGTGACCCGGCACGAGGCGGCCAACGTGGCCGCCACCGTGCTCACCGCCGACCTGGACGACCCGACCGGCTACGGGCGGGTCATCCGGGGCAAGGACGGCACCGTGGCCCGCGTGGTCGAGCACCGCGACGCCGATGCCGACGAGTTGGCCGTCACCGAGATCAACACCGGCATCTACTGCTTCCGCAAGGACCTCCTCGGCCCGGCGCTGCGGATGCTGTCGCCCGACAACTCCCAGGGCGAGTACTACCTCACCGACGTCATCGGCGTGCTGCGCTCCACCGGTCACCGGGTCGCCGCCGTCGTGGCCGGCGACCCGGCCGAGACCCAGGGTGTCAACGACCGGTGGCAGCTCGCCCTCGCCGAGCGCGAGCTGCGGGCCCGCACCAACCGCAAGTGGCTGCTGGAGGGCGTCACCATGCTCGACCCCCGCCAGACCTTCGTCGACGTCACCGTCGAGCTCGGCCGGGACGTCACGCTGTACCCGGGCACCTTGCTGCAGGGCCGCACGATCGTGGGCGACGGCTGTGACCTGGGCCCCGACACCCGGCTGGTCGACTGCATGGTCGGCGCCGGCGCCGTCATCGAGAACAGCGTGTGCCGCGACGCCGAGATCGGCGCCGGCGCACACGTGGGACCGTATGCGGTGCTCCCACCCGGCACGGTGGTGGCCTCGGGCGAACGGACCGGCGCCTTCTACACTGGTCGGGCCGACGACGCCGACGAACCACCATCGTCGGACTGACACGGCACCACGCAACGGGGAGGCGTCCACATGGAACGGGTGACCAAGAAGCGGCTGGCCCTCTACTCGGGCCGCACGCACACGGCCCTGGCCCAGGAGATCGCCCTCCACCTCGACGTCGAGCTCGGCGACCCGTACCTCATCGACTTCGCCAACGGCGAGATCCGGCCCCGGTTCTCGGAGTCCATCCGCGGCACCGACGTGTTCATCATACAGACGCACCACGCCGTCGAGGGCCGCAGCATCAACGACTCGATCATGGAGCAGCTGATCATGATCGACGCCGCCTACCGGGCGTCGGCCAAGCGCATCACCGCCGTGTGCCCCTTCTACGGTTACGCCCGCCAGGACCGCAAGGCCGAGGGCCGCGAGCCGATCACGGCGCGGCTGATCGCCGACCTGTTCCTCGCCGCCGGCGCCAAGCGCATGGTGTCGGTCGACCTGCACTCGGGCCAGATCCAGGGCTTCTTCCAGGGTCCGGTCGACCACCTCACCGCCATCCCCGTGCTCGAGGGCTACCTGCGCGAGAACGCCACCGATCCGGTGATCGTCTCGCCCGACGCCGGCCGCATCAAGGTGGCCGAGCGCATGGCCCAGCACCTCGGCGCCGACCTCGCCTTCATCTACAAGCGCCGCCCGAAGGGCACCACCAACGTGGCCGTCGCCCGCGACGTCATCGGCGAGGTCAAGGGCCGCCAGTGCATCCTGGTCGACGACATGATCGACACCGCCGGCACCATCGTGTCGGCCGCCGAGATCCTGAAGCAGAAAGGCGCCACCGACGTGTGGGCCATGGCCACCCACGGCGTGCTGTCGGGTCCGGCCATCGACCGCCTGAAGAACGCGCCCATCGACCGCGTGGTCATCACCAACACGCTGCCGCTTCCCCCCGACAAGCAGTTCGACAAGCTCGAGGTCCTGTCGGTGGCCCGCATCATCGCCGACGCCCTGAACGCCGTGTTCGAGGACACCAGCGTCAGCGAGATCTTCGGCGGCGAGAACCAGGCCTGATGCCCGGGTCCTAACGTGACCGGGTGGCACCCCTGAGCAGTCCCACACCGCGCCGGCTCCGTCTGGCGACGGTGGCCGTGTGGGCCTTCGTCGCGCTCGCCGGCCTCACGATGCTGCCGCTCCCCTTCACGGGTGACCAGGCGCTGTACTCGATGTTCGGTCGACGCCTCGCGCACGGGGCCGTGCTCTACCGCGACATCTGGGACGTGAAGCAGCCGGGGATCTTCTGGTTCAACGGCGTGGCCGGCACCCTGTTCGGCTTCAACGAGGTCGGGAGCCACCTGCTCGAAGTGCTGTGGTGGATCGGCGGGGCCGCGCTGGCCGTTCGGGCGTGGCGCGGCCAGCTCGAGCACCGGCTTGCGGTGGTGGTCGTGCCCCTGCTCACCACGGGCCTGCTGCTGGCCAGCGGTCGCACCATCGACATCGGCCAGGTGGAGCACCTGGTCGGACTCCCGATCCTGGCGTCGTGGTGGCTGCTCCAGCGGGCCGACCCGACCACCACCCGCGGCAAGGGCCGGCTGGTGGCCGCCGGGGTCGCCGCCGCGCTCGTGGGCCTGTTCAAGCACCTCTACCTGGTCGTGCCGGCCGCGTTCGTGATCCTGGCCCTCGTACGCCTGGCCCGACGCAGCACCCGGCGCCAGGCGACCACCGCGGGCCTCTGCTTCACCGCCGGGTTCGTGGTGGCCGTGCTGCCCGCCGCCATCCAGGTGGCCGTCACCGGGCAGCTGAGCCGGGTGTGGTGGACCTACACCGGCGCCACCGCCCAGATGCGATCGCTCGACCCGCCGCCCGTGTCGCGCCTGGTCAAGTCGTTGGGGCACGCCGGCATCGTGTACCTGCCGCTGCTGGTGCTGGCCGCGATCGGTTGGCGGCGGGCGTGGAAGCCCGCGCGTCGGGCAGCCACGGTCGACATGCTCGTGTGGATCGGGGGCGGTGGCCTCACCCTGATGGTGCAGCTGTGGTGGACCTACCAGCAGCTGCTGGTGCTCGTGCCCCTCGGCCTGCTGGCCGCCCACGGGGTCGACGCCCTCGCCGACGTCGGCTGGCGGCGTGCGGGCGTCGGTCTGCGGGTGGCCGCCGCCGCCGTCGTGGTCACCGGCCTGGTGGCCGTGGCCCCACTGGGGTCCCGTCTGCCGCTGCTGGCCCGGCACGGGTTGGCCTGGTCGACCGCCGACCGGCGGGCCCTGCGCATCGACGAGGAACCGGCCGAAGCGGCGGCGGTGGCCACCGCCCAGCTGTTCCGCCTGCCCGACGCCAAGGCGGGCGCCGTGATGGTGATCGGCAACCCCATCCACCAGCTCCGATCCGGGCGGCTCCAGGCCGGGGCGGTGCACGGCTGGTCGGCCGAGTTCAACACCCCGGCGTTGTGGGCCGAGGTGGCCGAGGCCATGGCCGCGCCGACCACCGCCTACGTCGGCGTCGACGTGGAGCACGCCCGGTACCTGGCCCGGTCGCCCGCCACCGAGGCCGTGCTGGCCCAACGGTTCCGCAAGCTGAGCGAGGTGGGCGGGCTCGTCTGGTACGAGCGCATCGCCCCCTGACCGCTCCCCGCCGCGACCCCACAGGTGGCGTGTCGGGGCGCTCCCGCCTAGAATCGTAGACCGTTTGCCCGAGCCAGGAGCTGCGTCATGCCCACCACCATCGTTGCCGATCCCCGCGAGGCGAGCGGGTCCCGCGCCGCCAACCGTCTGCGCAACGAGGACCGGATCCCCGCGGTCGTCTACGGCCACGGCATGACGCCCGTGTCCATCACCATCGCGCGCCGTGATCTGCGCCTCGCCCTGACCGGCCCGGCCGGCGTCAACGCCGTCGTCGAGCTCGACATCGCCGGCAAGAAGCACGCCACGGTCGTCAAGGAGCTCCAGCGCCACAAGGTGCGCCGCAACGTCACCCACGTCGACTTCATCGTCGTGAACATGGACGAGGAGATCACCGTCGACATCCCCGTCGTGCTCCACGGCGAGGCCAAGGCCGTGCTCAACGAGGGCGGCATCGTCGACCCGTCGGTCGACACGCTCCCCATCATCACCACGCCGCGGAACATCCCGACCGAGATCGCCATCGACATCACCGACATGAAGCCGGGCGACACCATCCGGGTGGCCGACATCACCCTGCCCGCCGGTACCAGCACCGCGGCCGACCCCGACCTGCTCGTCGTGTCCGTGCTCATGAGCCGGGCCTCGGCCGCCGGCGAGGGCGAGGCCGGCACCGAGGGTGCGGCCGAGGGCGAGACCACCGAGGGCTGACCACCCCCGTGGGCCTCTTCGGCGGCGAGCGCCGGGGCACGCCCGCCGACGCCCTGGTGCTCGGCCTGGGCAACCCGGGCAAGGAGTACGAGCACACCCGGCACAACGCCGGTGCCGATGCGGTGATCGAACTGGCGCGCCGCAACGGCACCACCCTGGCCCGCTCGAAGGAGCGCGCCCTCACGGCCCAGGTGCGCCTGGGCGCCCGGCAGGTGGCCCTGGCCTTTCCGAGCACGTTCATGAACCTGTCGGGTGAGGCGGCCCAGCTGCTGGTGAAGCGCTACGGCATCACCGAACCCGAGCAGGTCATCGTCGTCCACGACGAGCTCGACCTGCCCTTCGGCACCGTGCGGGTGAAGCTCGGCGGCGGCCTCGCCGGCAACAACGGGCTCAAGTCGATCAGGCAGCACCTGCACACCGACGCCTTCGTGCGGGTGCGCATCGGGGTGGGCAAACCGCCGGGACGCCAGCAGGGCGCGGACCACGTGCTGGCCAGGCTGTCGAAAGCGACGCGCGAGGAGCTGGGCGTGGCGGTGCAGCTGGCGGCCGACGCCGTGGAGCTGATCGTCGCCGACGGCCCTCAGGCGGCCATGACCGTGGTCAACGCGCGTCCTGCGACGGGTTGACGCCGGCGCCGTCCCCGGGCGACGGGCGCTGCAGGTCGTGCAGGCCGATCGCGCCCGGGTCGGCGGGCATCGACGGGCGGGGGCCAGCCCAGAGGGTCGACGGGCGGGCCACGACCACCGGGACGTGGACGTCGCCGTCCTGGTCGCCGGCCAGCGTGAGACACAGGTACCGGGCCACCGTGTGGACGAGGATCGCCTCGCCGACGAGCTCCAGCGACTCCTCGAGCGCCGTCGTGAGCAGGTACAGCCGGGACTCCTCCACCGCCACGAACGTCCGGCTGTCGGAGAGGCCGCCGGCGATCTCGTTGCCGCCGATCATCTCCACGCCGACGGCGCCGAAGAAGAAGATGGCGGCGCCGGTCACGAGCATCACGGCCGTGCGCCTGTCGAGCCGGCGGGCGAACAGCACCAGTGCGATCAGCATCGAGGCGGCCACGACCGAGCCCGGGATCACCCAGGCGAAGAACAGGGGGCCGCCGGTCGACAGGTGGTTCGACACGATCGTGCCCATGCGCTCGTGCAGCATCGCCACCTCGTCCAGGGACATCAGTCCCAGCGCCGCGCCGGCCACCCGCCACCCGAGCCGGGTCGATCGGGGTGCCACCCGGCCGGCGATCCAGCACCCCACGGCGGCGGTGGCCAGCAGCATGGTCGAGGCCCACGTGCCGAGCGTGCTCTCCTCGTTCAGGTTGAACAGGTCGGAGCTGATCTGGAGCACCACGTCGGCCACGACGTGGGCGAGGGCCAGGGACGCGACGCCGACGATCAGGATCCGGCGCAACCAGCGCAGATCGATCCGAACCGCGTCCACGACAGGACCGTAGGGGCCGAACCGGCGCACCGGCCCAAGCGACACGTAGCCTGGAACGGCCCATGAACCAGCTCGCCACCGTCCCCCCGCTGCTGCGCGACGACCCCGCGCTCGCCGCCGTGCTCGGTCGCCGGGCCGGAACGCTCGCCGTGCCCGAGCCGGCGCGCGCCGTCGCCCTGGCCGGTCTGGCCCACCTGTCGAGCCGCACCCCGATCGTGATCGTGACCCCCACCTCGACCGGTGGCCGCCTGCTGGCCGACGACCTCGAACAGCTGATGGGCGCCGACCAGGTGGCGCTCTTCCCAGCGTGGGAGACCCTGCCGTTCGAGCGGGTGTCGCCGGCCATCGAGACGATGGGCCAGCGGCTCGCGGTGCTCTGGCGTCTGCGCGACCCGGCCCGTTGCCCGCGGGTGATCGTGGCGCCCGTGCGGGCCGCCCTGCAGCGCCTGGGACCCGATGCCGCCACGGTGGAGCCGATCGTGGTGCACCCTGCCGACCGGGTCGACCCGGCCGAGATGCTGGCGCGCCTGGTGCACCAGGGCTACCGGCGCGAGGAGCTGGTGGAGCACCGCGGCGAGGTGGCGTTGCGCGGCTCCATCCTCGACGTGTTCCCGTCCACCGCCGATGCGCCGGTGCGCATCGACTGCTGGGGCGACGAGGTCGATCGCCTCACCGTGTTCTCGGTGGCCGACCAGCGCTCCGATCACGACCTGGACGAGGTCGTGATCTTCCCGGCGCGCGAGGTGCTGCCGAGCGAGGCCGTGCGCCAGCGCGCCGCCGCGCTCGTGGGCGAGCAGCCGTGGGGTCGCGAGCAGTGGGAGCGCCTGTCGGAGGGCACCTTCTTCGACGGCATGGAGTCGTGGCTGCCGTGGCTCGCCCCCGGCGAGTCGCTCATCACCGACGTGCTCCCCGCCGACGCTCAGGTGGTCCTCATCGAGCCGCGGCGCCTGCGCGACCGCGCCGCCGACCTGCTGGCCGAGGAGGACGACCTGGCCCGGACCCTGGCCCGCACGTGGGGCGCCGGGGATGAAGGCTTCCCCCACCTGCACCTGGCACCGGAGCGCCTGCTAGCGACCGCCGGCGCGTCGGCGCTGTCCATCCTCGACACGCCCGACGGCCCCGACACGCCGGCGCTCACCGCGGCCCGATGGGGCAACGTGGGCGCCGACGGCGGCATCCTGCTGGCGCGCGTGCGCGAGCTGCTCAGCGCGAAGTACCGCATCGTCATCGCCGCCGACGCCGCCGGCTCGGCCGGGCACCTGCAGTCGCTGCTGCGCGAGAACGGGCTCGACGTGCCCCAGCTGGCCCCGTCGGCCACCGGCGCCGAGCTCACCAAGCCGGGCGCCCGCATCGTGCTGGCCCCGCTGCACACCGGCGCGGTGTTCGCCGAGGCGAAGCTGGCCGTGCTGTCCGAGAGCGATCTCACCGGCCGGCGCCGCTCGCACCGCGCGCCCCGACCCCGCACCCGCCAGGCGGTCGGGTTCTTCGAGGACCTGAAGCCGGGCGACTACGTCGTGCACCACCAACACGGCGTCGGCCGCTACACGGGCATGGTGAAACGGGCCATCGGCGGCGTCGAGCGCGACTACCTGCTGCTCGAGTACCGGGGCGGCGACAAGCTCTACATACCGTCCGACCAGATCGACGCCATCCGGCACTACACCGGCGGCGAGTCTCCGACGCTGCACCGCCTGGGCGGCAGCGACTTCGCCGCCACCAAGGCCAGGGTGCGTTCGGCGGTGCGCGAGGTCGCGCAGGAGCTCGTGGTGCTCTACCAGAAGCGCGTCAACGCCCCGGGCGTGAGCTTCGGGCCCGATACGCCGTGGCAGGCCGAGATGGAAGCGGCGTTCCCGTTCATGGAGACGCCCGACCAGCTGAGCGCCATCGCCGAGGTGAAGTCGGACATGGAGTCGGAGCACCCCATGGACCGCCTCGTGTGCGGCGACGTGGGCTTCGGCAAGACCGAGGTCGCCATCCGCGCCGCGTTCAAGGCCATGCAGGACGGCAAGCAGGTCGCCGTGCTCGTGCCCACCACGCTGCTCGCCCAGCAGCACTTCAACACGTTCTCCGACCGCTTCGCGCCGTACCCCGTGCGCGTCGAGGTGCTGTCGCGGTTCCTCACGCCGGCCCAGTCGAAGAAGGTCATGCAGGGCCTGGCCAGCGGCGAGGTCGACTGCGTGATCGCCACCCACCGGCTCCTGGCCAAGGACGTGAAGTTCCGCGACCTCGGGCTCCTCGTCGTCGACGAGGAGCAGCGCTTCGGCGTCACCCAGAAAGAAGCGATCAAGCAGCTGAAGGTGAACGTCGACGTGCTCACCATGTCGGCCACACCGATCCCGCGGACGCTCGAGATGAGCCTCGTGGGCATCCGCGACCTGTCGCTGCTGCAGACGCCGCCCGCCGACCGCCAGCCGATCCTCACCTACGTCGGCGAGGACGACGAACGGGCCGTCGCCGAGGCGATCCGCCGCGAACTGCTGCGCGAGGGTCAGGTCTTCTACGTGTACAACCGGGTGCGCGACATCGACCGCAAGGCCGAGCTGCTGCGCGAGCTGGTGCCCGAGGCCCGCATCGCCGTGGCCCACGGTCAGATGGACGAAGGCTCGCTCGAGCAGATCGTGGTCGACTTCTGGGAGGGTCGCTACGACGTGCTCGTGTGCACCACCATCATCGAGTCGGGCATCGACATGCCCACCGTGAACACGCTGGTGGTGGAACGGGCCGACCGGCTCGGCCTCGGGCAGCTGCACCAGCTGCGCGGTCGGGTGGGCCGCAGCGGGCAACGCGCCTACGCCTACCTGTTCACGCCGCGCGACCACGTGCTCACCGAAGAGGCCTACGAGCGGCTCAAGACCATCGGCGAGGCCACCGAGCTCGGCTCGGGCTTCAAGATCGCCATGCGCGACCTCGAGATCCGCGGCGCCGGCAACCTGCTCGGTGCGTCGCAGTCGGGCCACATCGCCGCCGTCGGTTACGACCTGTACTGCCAGATGGTGCAGGAGGCCGTGCAGGAGCTCAAGGGCGAGGACGTCCGCGAGCCGGCCGAGATCAAGCTCGACGTGCCCACCGATGCCTTCCTGCCCACCGACTACGTGCCCAAGGAGGAGCTGCGCCTGGAGGCGTACCGTCGCCTGGCCGCGGTCACGACCCACACCGAGGTCGACGACATCACCGCCGAGTGGGCCGACCGCTACGGCCCGGTGCCCGCCCCGGCCGAGGCCCTGCTGTCGGTGGCCCGCCTGCGGGCCGAGTGCCACCGGGTCGGCATCCGCGAGATCGTGGTCACCTCCCGCGACGCCCGACTCTCGCCGGTGGAGCTGAAGACGAGCGAGTCGTTGCGCCTCAAGCGCCTCGTCCGCGACGCCGTCTACAAGGAGGAGGCGGGGGTCCTGGTGCTGCCGCTCAAGCGCGGGCTGCACGCCGCGGTGGGCCTCGTGGCCCTGCTGCAGCAGCTGATGCCGCCCGACGACGCCGCCCGGGGGCCGGTGAACTCCGCGGTCAAGGCCGCCGCCCGCTAGCGTTCGACACGCTATGAAGCGTGCTCTCACCGCCCTCGCTGGCGCCGTCGCCCTGTCGTTCACCGCCTCCGCCTGCGGGTCGGTCCGCCCCGACGCCGCCGTCGTGAACGGTCGCGCCATCAAGGTCCGCGACATCGAGGCCGACGTGGCCACGCTGGTCCGCATGGGCGCCCAGCCCGGTGATCCCGAGGCGGTCACGCTCGCGTCGGAGGGCATGCGCCGGATCCTGACGGTCGAGATCATCGCCGAGGTCCTGCGGGCCGATCTGCAGGCCAGGGGCGTCACGGTCGACGCCGCCGCCGTCCAGGCCGCCGACACCTCGCTGACCGGCGAGCAGGCGTTCGGTGCGAAGTGGACCTCGGCCCCGGCCGGCGTGCGCGCCCGCATCAACACGGCCCAGGCCACCATCAACGTGGCCACCCAGGCGGCCGGCGGCGACGCCGGGTTCAACACCCTGCTGAGCACGCTGACCCAGGGCGCCAAGATCAGTGTGAACCCGCGCTACGGCACGTGGAACCCCGAGCCGTCGGCCAGCGGCGAGTTCATCACGTCGCTGACACCGCGGCTGACCGACCGGTGACCACCGGGGCCCGTCCCCGTGTGGTCGTGATCGGGTTGGGGCCGGCCGGCGCCGAGCTCGTCACCGCCCAGGCGCTCACCGCCATCGGCCGCATCCCGGTGCGCTTCCTGCGCACCGCCCGCCATCCCTCGGCGCCGGTCGTGGGCGACGCCGCCACGATGGACGACCTGTACGAGGCGGCCGACACCTTCGACGGCGTGTACCGGGCCATCGTCGACCGGCTCGTCGCCGCCGCGATCGAGCACGGCGAGGTGCTCTACGCCGTGCCGGGCTCACCCATCGTGCTCGAGCGCAGCGTGCGCTGGCTGCGCGCCGACGAGCGCGTCGAGGTGCAGGTGCTGCCGGCGCTCAGCTTCCTCGACCTCGCCTACGACCGCCTGGGCATCGACCCGGTCGAGGCCCGCCTCACCCTCATCGACGCCCACACGTTCGCCACCCAGGCCGCCGGGCTCACCGGGCCCCTGCTCGTGGCCCACACCCACAACCAGCGGGTGCTCTCGGACGTGAAGCTGGCGGTGGACGACGAGCCGACCGAGCCGGTCACCGTGCTGCAGCGCCTGGGCCTGCCCGACGAGGCCGTGTTCCAGGTGACGTGGGCCGATCTGGACCGCACGGTCGAGGCCGACCACCTCACCGCGGTCTACATCCCCTCGCTGCACGCGCCGGTAGGGGCCGAGCTGATCGGCTTCTACGAGGTCGTGGCCCGGCTGCGGCGAGAGTGCCCGTGGGACCGCGAGCAGACCCATGCGAGCCTGGCCCGCTACGCGGTGGAGGAGACCTACGAACTGGTCGAGGCCATCGCCGAGCTCGGGCCCGACGGCGACGGCGACGACGAGCTCCGGGGCGAGCTGGGCGACGTGCTGCTGCAGGTCGTGCTGCACGCCGCCATCGCCGAGCAGGAAGGCCGCTTCACGCTGGCCGACGTGGCCCGCTCGATCACCGACAAGATGGTGCGCCGCCACCCCCACGTGTTCGGCGACGTCAGCGTCGGCGGCGCCGACGAGGTGGTCACCAACTGGGAGGCGATCAAGCAGGCCGAGCGGGGCGACGCGCCCGCACCCACGTCGAGCCTCGACGGGGTGAACCGCCACCTGCCCGCGCTGGCCTACGCCCGCGAGCTCGGCTCGAAGGCGGCCAAGGCCGGCTTCGACTGGGACGATCCGCGGGGCACGCTCGACAAGGTCCGCGAGGAGCTCGACGAGGTCATCGAGGCGTGGGACGACCCCGACCACGTGGCCCACGAGATCGGCGACCTGCTGTTCGCCACGGCCAACGTGGCCCGCCACCGCGGCATCGACCCCGAGGTCGCCCTGCGCGGCGCCGCCGTGAAGTTCCGCCGCCGCATCCAGGCCTGCGAGGAGCTGGCCCGTCAGCGCGGCATCGACACCCGCACCGCCGGACTCGCGGCCCTCGACGCCCTCTGGGACGAGGTCAAGCGGTCGGGCCTGTAGCCACGGGCGCGCCGAGTCGGCGGTCGCGCACGCCCCAGCGCAGCTCGCGCAGGCCCGAGCTGAGCAGCCCGAGGCCGGTGATCACCAGCACGATCGGGATGGTGAACGAGTCGAGGGTGAGCGACTGGGCCGCCTTCCACTCCTCGCCCTGGGGAGCGGTGCGCGACATGAAGAGCCGCTCGCCCAGCCGGTACTGGATGTCGGAGGTGAACGTCTCCAGCACCTGCGTGCCGGTGGCCCGTTCGGTGCCGACGAACTGGTAGCGGTTCGTGCCCTTTTCGACCTGGGCGGCCACGATGCGGGCGTTCACCACGTCCTTCTCGTTGTGGTCGAACCGCACGGCGCCGAACACCAGGCCGGCCACGACCACCAGCCCGCCAAGGGCGGCGAGCGCCTGGCCCCACCGCAGCGCGGTGCGACGCTCCGCCGGTGTGCGCCCGGCGGTGTGCGAGGCCCGGAACCGGGCCTTGCGGGCGGTGAGGCCCATCACGAACAGCAGGCCGACGGCGGAGCCCACGAGCCAGCCGATGCCCCGCAGCGGGTGCTCGGCTTCGAGGTCGCTCACGGCCCACACGAGGATCCGCAACACCACCACCGTGACGAGCACGGTGCGCACGAGCCGCACGGTCAGCGCCTGCAGCGAGGGCAGGGGCACGACGGCATCGGCCCGGGGCGGCACGTCGCGTCCGTCGAGCTGGGCCAGGGTCGCGTTGTAGGCCGCCTCCACCGCGGCCTGGCGCTCGGCCGGGGCGATGGTGAACCTCGTCGTCTTCAGGCCGACGGCGGGCACGGTGAGCACCCGGTCCTGGGCGCCGGGGCGCGACGCCCCCACCCACGGCGGCACGCCGGTGGCCACGCCCATGGCCGCCTGGGCGGCGGGCAGCACGGTGTCGGACAGGACGCGACCCATGGCCAGCGCGGCGATGGCGGCCACCACCACCAGACCGGCCACCAGGGCCAGGGCGGCGATGATCAGGAAGGCGAGCAGGGGCGAGAACGGCGCGATGGCCGAACGGCCGAGCACCTGCACGATCCAGCGAGCGGCCAGGGGCAGGGCGGCCAGCGTGACGCCGCCCCAGAGCACGACGACCACCAGGGTGATGAGGCGCACGGCATCGCTGCCCAACACGGCCGACATGACGTAGGCGCCGACCGAGCCGGTGGTGCCCGACGGGCCGAGGTCGAATTGGCGGCTCACCTTGCGCCCGGTGAGGCCGGCCAGCAGGTCGCGCACCGTCTGGCGGGGCCGGCGCAGCTCGTCGTCGAGGACGAAGCCCCACACGGGGCGCTCCTCCTCGAGCGTGTCGTGGAAGGGCAGCCAGGCCCGGAAGGCCCGGTCGGCGTACACGAACCAGGGGAAGTTGGCCCACGCCCCACCGTCGACGAGCTCGCGCACCGTCGGGTTGTCCTCGTCGCCGACCACGGCGCGGCCCGACGGGAAGGCGCCGGGGATGGCGCACGAGGCGACCACCGCCGCCGACACCGACGCGTGCGGGGTGAGCTGGTGGTGGAAGATCATCGGCTCGCGGCCGTGGAGGTCCATGGTGAGCACGTACAGGCCGATGCCGGTGGCCGTGAACAGCTCGCCGAACGTGACGGGCACGCTGGCCGGGGCGGTGCGACCGGGCCGTGCCGCACGTAGCTGGATCTCGATCCAGTCCTGCAGGCCGTCGTTGGCGAAGATGGCGTTGGACCGGCCGAGGATGGTCTTCAGCACGCCCCGCTTCACGCTGGCCAGGCCGTCGGCCGAGATGGCGGCGATGCGGTCGGGGGTGCAACCGGCGGCGATCAGGCTGGCGGTGATGGCCCCCGCCGACGCCCCGGCGACGCTGGCGAACCAGGTGCGACGGGCGGCCACCGCCTGCAGCGCGCCGGCGTAGGCGACGCCGCGCGCGCCGCCACCCTTGAACACCGCGTTCACGAGCTCATGGTCCGACCACCACATCTTCGGGGCCGTGCTCACGCCGTCCGCCATCTTCTCCCCCTCTGCCACAAGTGAACCATGCCCGGTCCAGGGCCTGTGGCGTCACTAGTCTCGCTGCTCGACACCCTCAGGAGCATCGATGAGCGAGATCGAATACGTCATCGGCCGCGAAGTGATCGACTCTCGCGGCAACCCCACCGTCGAGGTCGAGGTCGTCCTCGACTCCGGCGCCCGGGGCCGCGCCATCGTGCCATCCGGCGCCAGCACCGGCGAACACGAGGCCGTGGAGCGCCGTGACGGGGGTGACCGCTACGGCGGCAAGGGCGTGCAGGACGCCGTCGGCGCGGTGAACGGCGAGCTGGCCGACGCGGTGGTGGGCATGGACGCCCTCGACCAGCGGATCATCGACCGCGAGATGATCGACCTGGACGGCACCGACAACAAGGGCCGTCTGGGCGCCAACGCGCTGCTCGGCGTGTCGCTGGCCGTCGCCAAGGCGGCCGCGGTGGAGCTGGAGCTGCCCCTGTACCGCTACATCGGCGGAGCGAACGCCCACCTGCTGCCGGTGCCGATGATGAACGTGATCAACGGTGGCGTCCACGCCGACAACTCGATCGACCTGCAGGAGTTCATGATCATGCCGGTCGGCGCCCCCAGCTACCGCGAGGCGTTGCGGTGGGGCGTCGAGGTCTACCACCGGCTGAAGCAGGTCCTGCACGACCGGGGACTGTCCACCGCCGTGGGCGACGAGGGGGGCTTCGCCCCGAACCTGCCGAGCAACGAGGACGCCATCCGCGTCCTCATCGATGCCATCACCGCCGCCGGCTACACCCCGGGCGAGCAGATCGCCATCGCTCTCGACCCCGCCACCAGCGAGCTGTACCGCGACGGCGCCTACCACCTCAGCGGCGAGGGCAAGGTCCTGTCGAGCGACGACTTCGTCGCCTACTGGAGCCGTCTGGTCGACACGTACCCGATCGTGTCGATCGAGGACGGAATGGCCGAGGACGACTGGGACGGTTGGGTCGCGCTCACCACCGCCGTCGGCCGCAAGGTGCAGCTGGTGGGCGACGATCTGTTCGTCACCAACACCGCCCGTTTGCAGATGGGCATCGACCGGGCCACGGCCAACAGCGTGCTGGTGAAGGTCAACCAGATCGGCACCCTCACCGAGACGCTCGAGACGGTCGAGCTCGCCCACCGGCACGGGTACACCGCGGTCATGAGCCACCGCTCGGGCGAGACCGAGGACGCCACCATCGCCGACCTCGCCGTCGCCACCAACTGCGGCCAGATCAAGACCGGGGCACCGGCCCGCAGCGACCGCGTGGCCAAGTACAACCAGCTGTTGCGCATCGAAGAGGACCTCGGTGAAGCCGCCGCCTACCGCGGCCGCAAGGCGCTGAACCCGAAGGGTGGCCGTCGATGACCGCACCGACCGGCGGGGGTACCCGCCTCCTCGACCCACCGGCCGGGGCCGAGGCCCCCCACGGGCACCGACGCGTCCGGCGCAGCCTCTGGATCGGGCTCGTCCTGCTCGTGCTGGGTGGCCTGGCCGCCCTGGCCACCCTGCCCACCCGGCAGTGGTTGAACCAGCGCGATCAGATGACCCGCTCCACCAAGCAGCTCAACGAGCTCCAGGCCCGCAACGGCGAGCTGCAGACCCAGCTCGACCACCTGCAGTCGCCCCAGGCCAACGACGACGTGGCCCGCAAGGAGCTCGGCCTCGTGCGTCCGGGCGAACGGGCCATCGCGGTGCTGCCCGCACCCGAGATCACCCTGGCCGCCCTGCCGGCCGAGTGGCCGTTCACGGTCATCCGACAGCTCACCGCCGTCGCGCGCTGAGCGTCGACGAACCGAAGCCGACGCGGTGGCTCTCGACGCGCTGTCCGTCGCCGGCGGTACCGTCCTGGCTGGCGGCGTGCTCATCGGCGCGGTCACCAACCGCGTCACCGGGCTCGGCTTCTCGCTGGTGTGCTCACCGGTCATGGTCCTGGTGCTCGGACCGCGTGACGGGGTGCGCCTGCTGAACATGGTCTCGGTGGCGGTCGCGCTCACCAACATCGTGACGTCATGGCGCCACGTGCGGTGGAAGGACTGGCTCATGATGCTGGTGCCCGGCATCGTGGCCACCCCGCTGGCCGTGTGGGCGGCCCACCGCCTGTCGGACCGGGTGCTGCTGCTCGGTGCGGGCACGGTCACCATCGCCAGCGCGGGCCTGCTCCTGTCCGGGCGCACGCTGGCCTTCGTGCGGGGCCCGGCCGGTGCCGCCGGCGCCGGTGCGGTGAGCGCCACCATGAACGTGGTGGCCGGCCTGTCGGGGCCGAGCGTGGCCATGTACGGCCTGAACGCGGGCTGGCCGCCCGAGGAGTTCCGGCCCACGCTGCAGCTGTACTTCCTGGTGCTCAATGCGGTGGCGGTGGCATCCCTCGGGCCGGTGCGCCCGCCCGGGTGGCTGGCCGTGGCCATCGTGGTCGCCGTGCTCGGTGGGCTGGTGATCGGGCGCATCGTCGCTCGGCGGGTGTCGGCGGCGCGGGTGCGCACCGCCGTGCTGACGGTCGTGGTGGCCGGCGGGCTGACCGCGGTGATCCGTGGCCTGGTGACCCGCTGACCACTCGGGTGCCTCAAGCCGGACGGATCGGTGCCGATGGTCCCACGTGGTCTCCGACACGACGCCGACGAACTCGAAGACGGTGCCCCCGGCGCCGCCCCTCACCTCGCCCGGCGACGATGCGGCGGTCACGAGCCGGAACCGGGCGCTGGAGGCCATCGAGGCCGGCGACGGGCCAGGGGCGGAAGCGGCCATCGACGAGCTGGTGGCGACGGCCATGCTCCACGGCCGGGCCGACGCCGACGCGTGGGTGCACCTGCTGCGCGCCCGCGTGGCCCACCTGCGCCACGACGCCGAGGACGCCGGCCGCCTGGCGACGCGCGCCTGTGCCGCCTTCCTGGCCATCGGCCCCACGCCGGCGGCCGCCGCCGGGTTGGCCTCGCTGGCCCGGGTGCTCGACGAGCTGCGCCGCAGCGACGAGGCCATCGAGGCGTTGGCCATCGCCGCGCTGATCGTGGACCAGCTGACCGCCTCCAGCAGCACCCTGGTGGAGGCGTGCCAGGAGCTGGCGTCGGTTTTCGGCGAGCTCGAGGTGTTCGACGCCGCCCACCGCTACGCCGAGCGGGCCTACGTGGTCACCCTCTCCATGGCCGACGACGCCGCCGTCATCGACTGCTGCACGTCGCTGGCGGCCATGTCGACCCGCTTCGGCGAGGTGCTGGCGCGCGCCGGCGACCCCGGCGCCGACGCGTTCTTCGAACGGGGCGAGCAGACGGCCCGCCACGGGCTCGACCTCGTGGTCCGCTACACCGGCCGCTCCGATCAGGAGCGGGCCCTGCGGCTGGCGTCGGGCGCCGCACTGCTGGGCCTCGGCCGACCCGACGACGCCCGCACCACCTTCGAGGCCGTGCTGGCCGGATCCGACCGCGACGGTGACCCCGGCGCCCGGGCCGGTGCCCTCACGGGTCTCGGACGGGCCCACGCCGCCGGCGGCGACCACATCCGCGCCCTGGAGGAGCTCAGCGCCGGCCTCCGGGCCTGGGAGGCCATGGGCGACGACGAAGGCATCCGCGCCGCGCTTCTGGCACTGGCCAACTCCCAGGCGACCGTGGGCCGCACCAACGCCGCGTTCGCTTCGTTGCGGCGGGTGTTCGCCACCGACCAGACCCGCCAGGGCCTGCAGCGTCGCCGCTTCGCCGAGGTGATCCAGGACCGGCTCCGCGTCGTCACCGACGACCGCGTCATCGTGCGGCGTCCGCACATGGCCACCACCGACCCGGTGACCGGCCTGCCCGACCGCCACCACATCGAGCAGGTCATCGAGGAGCTGGGCAAGCGGTGGGCGGGGCACGAGGTGTCGCTCGTGGTGCTCGACATCGACAACCTCCCCGACGTGCGCCACCGGTACGGCTCCAACGCATCCGAGGAGGTCCTGCGCCACCTCGGCTCGTTGCTGCGCGATCGTCAGCGCAACGACGACGTGGTGGCCCGCTGGTCCGACGACTGCTTCCTCGTGCTGCTCCCCCGCTGCCCCGAGTCGGCGGCCAACCAGGTCGCCGACCGCCTGCGGGTGGCGGTGGCCCTGGCCCCGTGGAGCGACGTCGCCTTCGGGCTCGTGGTGTCGGTGACCACGGGCACCAGCTCGGCGATGGCACCGTTCGACCTGGGCGCTCTGGTGATGGACGCCGGCACCGGCGTGGCCATGGCCCGCGCCATGCGCCGCTGACCGAACCTTCACGCTCCGTTCGGAGCAGCCTTCGGGTTGAGGCATGATGACGGCGGTCCACGAGAGGACCGTTCCGAGATCATGAACCCTGGGGGGATCCGTGCGGATCAAGGTCACCGTCAACGGCGTCGAGCACGACAACGACGTCGAACCGCGCACGTTGCTCGTGCACTACGTCCGTGAGGTGCTCGGGTTGACGGGTACCAACATCGGTTGTGATACCAGTTCTTGTGGGGCGTGCACCCTGCACGTCAATGGTGAGAGCGTGAAGAGCTGCACCATGCTCGCC
>JANMAT010000184.1:0-4750 GCA_031359995.1 Actinomycetes bacterium | reverse complement strand
CCGGCGTTGTCACCCACGGGGTGGGCGGCAAGGGGTTTCTCCCCGGCCCCCCAAACCCCGGGGGGGGCCCGCCCCCGCCCCCAACCAGCTCAGGGGCGCCGGCCCCACGCCGTGTCCACACAGGTACGCAAAGGGAGCGTCTGCAATGGAAGTCGTGAGGTTCGCCCTCTTGGGGCTCGGTCTGGGGGCGCTGTACGCGCTCGCCTCCCAGGGGTTGCTGGTGATCTACCGTGGCTCGGGCGTGCTGAGCTTCGCCCATGGTGCCGTCGGCATGGTCGGCGCGTATCTGCACTGGGAGCTGAAGGTCAAGCATGGCTGGCCGGCGCCGTTGGCGTGGCTGGGCGCCGTGGCGGCCTGCGCGTTGATCGGCGTGGCCGCCCACCTGCTGGTCATGCGCCAGCTGAAGCGGGCCTCACCGCTGGCCCGCATCGTGGCGACGCTCGGCATGCTGATCATGATCCAGTCGCTCGCCGTGCTCCGCTACGGCGCACGCGTCACCCCGCTGAAGTCCGAGCTGCCTGAGCGCCCGATCCACATCGCCGGCATGGCCATCTCCGTCGACCGCTTCATCCTGCTCGGCATCGCCATCTTGATCACCGGCGCTCTGTACGTCTTCTACGGCCGCACCCGCTTCGGCATGGCCACCACCGCGGTGGCCGAGAACCAGCGGGCCGCCGCCTCGATCGGGCTGTCGCCCGACCGGATCGCCGCCCTCAACTGGGCGCTCGGCTGCGCGCTCGCCGGTGTGGCCGGCATCCTGCTCGCCCCCATCGTCTCGTTGCAGATCGCGGTGATGACCAACGTCGTGCTCGCCGCCATGGCCGCCGCCCTCGTCGCCGGCTTTCGCAGCTTCCCGTTGGCACTGGCCGGCGGGCTCATCCTCGGCGTGCTCCAGACGGAGGCCGACCGGTACGTGCACACGACGGGCGCCGCCCAGTCGCTCCCCGCCCTGGCCATCGTGGTGTGGATGATCCTTCGTGGTCAGGCCCTGCCGTTGCGCGACTTCTTCCTGCAGCGCCTTCCCGCCGTCGGCAGCGGGCGTGTCCGTCCCGGGATGATCGTCATCACGACCGCGATCCTGGCGATCGTCATCAACGCCGTGCCGGCCCGCTGGCAGGACGCGTTCGTGACGACCTTCGCCATCGGCATCATCCTGCTGTCGATCGTGGTGATCACCGGCTACGCCGGCCAGCTCTCCCTCGCCCAGTTCGCGCTGGCCGGCATCGGCGCACTCGTGGCCGGGCGACTGGTCGACACGCAGGGCTGGTCGTTTCTGCCGGCCCTGTTCGTCGGTGTGATCGCTACGGTGCCGGTCGGGGCGCTGTTCGCCCTACCGGCCGTGCGCTCCCGCGGCATCAACCTGGCCATCGCCACGCTCGGCCTCGGCACCGCCGTGGAGCTCATGGTGTTCAACAACGCCCGCTTCGTCGGCGGGTTCGCCGGCACCAAGGTCGGTCGCGCCACCCTCTTCGGTCTGAAGGTCGACGGCATCAAGACGCCGGGCCGCTACGCCACCGTGTGCTTGGTCTTCTTCGTGCTCGTGGGGGTGGTCGTGACGAACATCCGCCGCGGTCGCTCGGGCCGGCGCCTGCTGGCGGTGCGCACGAACGAGCGGGCGGCGGCGGCCCTGGGGATCAGCGTGCCCGGTGCCAAGGTCTATGCGTTCGCCCTGTCGGCCGGCATCGCCGCCGTGGGCGGCACGCTGCTGGCCTTCCGCACCGACGTGATCATCTACGGCAACGTGTTCCCGAGCTTTCAGTCGATCCTCACCGTAGCGTGGGGGTTCATCGGCGGCATCGGCTACCTGTTCGGCCCGGTGTCGGGCTCGACGTTGGCCCCCGGCTCGCTCGGCGCCAACATCTCGAACTCGATCTTCGACGGCATCGGCCGGTGGGTACCGCTGATCGGCGGTGTCATCGTGATCCTGCTCGTGCTCCAGAACCAGGACGGCATCACCCACGGCCAGATCCAGATCCTGCCGATGCTCCGTCAGAAGGGCAAGACGATGTTCCTGGCGCTGATCGCCGGGTTCACGCTGTTCTTCGTGCTCAAGAACGCCCTCGGCGTCAGCACCGGCCAGGGCTGGCTGCTGTGGCTCGCGTGCGTGCCGGTGCTCGTCAGTCTGGCCACTCGGTTCCTCACCAAACCGCTCGAGCCGGCACTCGACGCGGCCATCGCCAAGCTCAAGCCGTTCAGCCCCATCGTGGCCGCCCGCGGCGGCGGTCACGTGGCGCTGCCGGCACCCAGCGACGTGCGCGACCGCGTCGAGCCCAGGACCCTGCAGGTCGAGGATGTCACGGTGCGCTACGGCGGTGTCGTGGCGGTGGACGGCATCGGGTTCTCGGTCACGCCCGGCACGATCGTCGGTCTCATCGGACCGAACGGGGCGGGCAAGACCTCGGCCATCGACGCCATCACCGGGTTCACCCGGGCCACCGGCAGTGTGCGGCTCGACGGCCAGGAGCTGCTCGCCCTGCCACCGGCCCGGCGGGCCCGGGCCGGTGTCAGCCGGTCGTTCCAGTCGCTCGAACTGTTCGAGGACGCCACCGTGCTCGACAACCTGCGGGCTGCCTCCGACCCGCGCGACAAGTGGTCGTACGTGCGGGACCTCGTCTACCCGGCGTCACCCCCGCTGCCGAGCGCGGTGGTGGCGGCGATCCGCGAGTTCGGTCTGGAGGACGACCTGCACCGTCACGTGCAGGACCTGCCCTACGCCCAGCGGCGCCTGCTCGCCATCGCCCGGGCGATCGCGTCGCAGCCGAGCGTGCTCTTGCTGGACGAGCCGGCCGCCGGTCTCGGCGACGTCGAGACGGCCGAGCTCGCCCACCTCGTGCGGCGCCTGGCCGACGACTGGGGCATCGCCGTGCTGCTGGTGGAGCACGACATGAACTTCGTCATGAGCGTGTGCGACCGCATCGTGGTGCTCGACTTCGGTCGCCAGATCGCCGAGGGTACGCCCGACGAGGTTCGTCGGAACCCGGCGGTGGTGGCCGCGTACCTGGGCGAGCGGGAAGACGACCCTGCGGTCGCCGGCATGGAGACCGTCCCGCAGACAGGAGCCGACCGATGAGCGCCAGCGCGATCGACAACCGGGTGGCCGCGCTCGAGGCCAGAAGCATCTCGGCTGGCTACGGACCCAGGGCCGTCATCTACGACATCGACATCGAGGTCCGCCCCGGCGAGGTCGTGGCGCTGCTCGGTGCCAACGGCGCCGGCAAGACGACGACGCTGCTGGCACTCGCCGGCGAGCTGCCGACGATGAGCGGCGAGGTCGCCTTCGACGGCATCGTGACCACGGCGCCGCTCCACATCCGGGCTCGCAAAGGGCTCACGTTCGTGACCGAGGAGAAGTCGGTCTTCAAGGGCCTGTCGACGCGCGACAACCTGCGCGTCGGCGGCGTCGACGTCGATGCGGCCCTCGTGCTGTTCCCGGAGCTCGAGCGCCGCCTGAACGTGCGCGGTGGCCTGCTCTCGGGCGGCGAGCAGCAGATGCTGACGCTGGCCCGCGCCCTGGCCCGCAAGCCCCGGGTGCTCCTCGCTGACGAGCTGTCGATGGGCCTCGCGCCGCTGGTCGTGAAGCGCCTGCTCGAGGCGGTGCGCGCCGCCGCCAACGAGCAGGGCACGGCGGTGCTGCTCGTGGAGCAGCACGTGCGCAAGGCGCTGCGCTATGCCGACCGGGCCTACGTGATGCGGCGGGGCCACATCGAGCTCTCGGGCAGCGCGGCTGACCTGAGCTCGCGCATCGACGCCATCGAGGACCAGTACCTGTCGACCAGCGCGACGCAGGGCTGAGCCGGCCGGGTCTCTCCCCGGAGAACGACGAAGGCCGAGCTCCTCGGAGCCCGGCCTTCGCCGCGTCTGCGGTGCGGCTTCAGTAGAGGATCACGCCGCGGATGTTCTTGCCGGCATGCATGTCGGCGTAGCCCTGGTTGATGTCCTCGAGCTTGTAGGTGGTGGTGATGAGCTCGTCGAGATGGAGCTGGCCGCTCTGGTACATGCTCAGCATCCACGGGATGTCGCGGCTCGGGCTCGAGGCACCGAACAGCGCGCCCTGGATCCGCTTCTGGAAGAGGGTGAGCTCGAACGCCGGCACCCGCACCTCCTCCTCCTGGTGGCCGATGCCGGTGACCACGACGGTTCCCGCCTTGCGGATGGCGTTGAACGCCTGGCGCACGTGCTCGGTCTTGAGCACGCCCACCGTGACCACGGCGGCGTCGGCACCCTGACCGTTGGTGACCGAACGGGCGAAGTCGGCGGCCTCGTCCATGCTGGCGAAGGTGTGCGTCGCCCCCATCTTCTGGGCCATCTCCCGCTTGAACTCCACGGGGTCGACGGCGATGACGTGGGTGGCGTTCACGTGTCGGGCGCCCTGCACGGCGTTGATGCCGATGCCGCCGATGCCCATGATGATGATCGTCTGGCCCGGCTTGGCCTCGGCGGAGTTCACGACCGATCCCCAACCGGTGCCGACGCCGCAGCCGACCAGGCAGGCCTTGTCGAGCGGCAGGTCCTTGTCGACCTTCACCGCCGAAGCGACGTCGACGACGGTGTCCTCGCAGAACGTGGAGATGCCGGCGGCCTGCCCGATGGGCTTGCCGTCGACCTTCATGCGGAAGCTGCCGTCCATGCGGCATCCGCTCATGGTGTTGGCCCCCATGTCGCACAGGTTCTGCATGCCCGACGCGCACCAGCGGCACCGACCGCACCCGGGCAGGAACGACAGCACGACGTGGTCGCCCACCTCCCACCC
>JANMAT010000150.1:0-21236 GCA_031359995.1 Actinomycetes bacterium | reverse complement strand
CCGGCTACTACGCGCAGTACCTGTCGCAGGCGCCGGGCGAGGTACCGGGCGTGTGGTCGGGCGCGCAGGCGGCGGAGCTCGGCCTTGCCGGCGAGGTGGGTGCGGAAGCGTTGCAGGCGGTATTGGAGGGCCGTGACCCCGTAAGTGGCACACGGCTGGGGATGCCGCTACTGGACCGCTACACGAAGGACGGCGCGCTCATCCGCGCGGTGGCGGGGTTCGACGCGACGTTCTCGGCACCGAAGTCGGTGAGCGTGCTGTGGGCGCTCACCACAGACACGCGTGTGCTCGCAGCGCACGACGAGGCCGTCCGGGTCGCTCTGGCGCATCTGGAGCGGTATGGGGCGACGACGCGTGTGCGCGTGAACGACAGCCGGATCTATCCCGAGACGCGCGGGTTGTCGCTGGCGACGTTCCGTCAGTCCACCTCGCGAGCGGATGATCCGCAGCTGCACACGCACGCCGTGATCTCCGCGCGCGTGCAGACCGAAGACGGTCGCTGGCTCGCACTCGATGCCCGCTACCTGAAGCGTCACCAGCGGATGCTCGGCGGCTTCTACCAGTCCGCGCTCCGCGCCGGTCTCAGCCAGGAACTCGGCGTCACGTGGGGACCCGTGGTGAAGGGCCAGGCCGAGATCGCCGGCATGCCACCCGATCTCCTCGCGGCGTTGTCGAAGCGCACGGTCGAGGTCGAGACCGCCCTGGACGACAAGCTCGCTGTTTTCCGGGCGCGGGAGGGGCGGGATCCGACAGTGCGGGAACGAGCGGCGATGAGCCGTGAAGCAGCCGTTGATACACGGTCGAAGAAGACCGGCGCCGCCGTGGAGGACCTCACCGCCCGCTGGACCCAGGAGGCGGCCGCGCTCGGCTGGGACGCCCAGAGTGTGTGGTCCTCCGTGCGGAACGCAGCCGCTCGCGACCACACACTCCCCCAGGTCACGACCCTCACCGGCCTCATCGATGAGCTGTCCACGAAGGGTTCGGCATGGTCCCGTGCCGACATCACGCGGGCCGTCCTCGACGCGGCGCCGGTACGCCCGATGAGGCCGACACGGTGGGCGGTGGAGGTCGAGCGCGTGACCGATCGCGTGATCGCCTCGCTCGTCGATCTCGACCCACCCGAGTCCGGCCAGTCACGCGCCGGCGATGGACGCTCGGTGTGGATCGAGCCGACCGCAGCCCGATTCACCAGCGAACGCATCCTCACCGAAGAGGAACACGTCCTCACGTGGGCGATGGACCGACAGGCGGACGAACCGACACCGAGCGACACACTCGACCCCGAAGGCCTCGACGTGATGCAAGCCGACGCCACCCGCGCCGTCGCCGGCCACGACCGGCTCGTGCTCGTCGAAGGCCCGGCCGGCACCGGCAAGACGACCATGCTCGCCGCCGCCGTCGCCGACCTCGAAGAGCAGGGTCGGGCAGTATTCGGGGTGGCCCCGACGGCGAAGGCAGCCCAGGTCCTCGGCGCGGAGACCGGGATGCCCACCGACACGCTCGCCAAACTCCTCCACGAACACGCCCGCTCGGACCGGCCGCCACGACCCGACTGGGCATTGCCGCGAGGAACCACGCTGGTGGTGGACGAGGCCGGCATGGTCGGGACCAGCACCCTCCACACCCTCGCCCAGCTCGCCGACACCCGCGACTGGCGCGTCGTGCTCGTCGGCGACCCGCGGCAGCTGCAAGCGGTTGGCCGGGGCGGCATGTTCGGCGAACTCTGCGCCACCGGCCTCGTCCACGAACTCGCCACCGTGCACCGCTTCCGGCATGGCTGGGAAGCCGACGCCTCCCTCGGCCTGCGCCGCAGTGACCTCGCCGCGCTCGACGCATACGAGGACCACGGTCGGATCTTTCCGGGCGGACTCGAGTACCAGACGACCCGGATCGCCACGAGCTGGACCCACCACACCGCCGCCGGTCGCACCGTTGCCGTCACCGCGTCCACGAATGAGCACGTCGACCAGCTCAACGCTGCCATCCAAGCCGCCCGCCTCGAACGTGGCGACCTCCGGGGCGTCTCGGTCGAGATCGCCGGCGGTGAACTCGCGCACGTCGGCGAGATCGTCGTGACCCGCCGCAACGACCGCACCCTCACCACAACGGCCGGCGACACCGTCCGGAACCGGGACCGGTGGACCGTCACCAGCACCCAACCAGACGGTTCGATCACCGTGACCCCGCATCAGGGACACGGCAGCATCCGCCTCCCGGGCGACTACGTCCGTGAGCACCTCCGCCTGGGCTACGCCGCCACCGAACACGGCAACCAAGGCGTCACCACCGACATCGCCCACCACCTCATCTCCCCGGCCACCACCAATCGGGGGCTGTACGTCGGCGCCACCCGCGGCCGAGACCGCAACGACCTCCATGTCATGACCGACAGCTACGACCCCGCCGAAGCGCGCCGCGTCCTCGAAGGCGTCCTCGCCCTCGAGCGCGCCGACACACCTGCCCTCGTCCACCGCCGCCACCTGCACACCCTTGAACCCGCAGCGCCGGCTACACGGGTGCCGGAACCCGCCTGGCTCGCCTCGTGGCGGGAGGAACTCCGCCAGCAGTGGGAACCGTTCGTCCGAGCGCAGCGAGAACGCCACGACACCGCCCGCATGGCCCTCACCAGCCTCCACGACCTCCAACCCGCACTCGACGCCGCCAAGACCGCGTGGGCCCCCTACCGGAACCAACTCGCTGAACTCGACGCGACCCTCACCCGCGAGCTCGAACCCGCCGTACGAGCCGCCCGCCGGGACGCCGAACACGCTCGCATCGGCCAACACCGCCGGGCCGGGCGCGCCCTCGATTCGGCTGAACACGCCGTCCACGAGCTGCGAGAGCGCATCAGCGCGGTGGAACGGGCGGGCCAGCCGGCACGGGAGCGCTACGAGGCGCTCGCGGAGCGGACCGAGCAGCTCCGTGAGCTGACCCGCCCGGACCATCTCGTCACGTTCCTGGAGGACAGCCAACGACGACCCCTCGAACATCTCCTCGACGCCGTCGACCACTGGGACGACTGGAATCATCACCACCCAGTCAACCCGAGGGACCTCGCCACCACCCTCCAACGCCTCCACGCCTCCCGCGGCGACCACGACGTGCGCGAACTCACCGAACCGCTCGCCGGTTGGCTCCACGATCGAGGCATCAACCTCGCCCCGCCCCGCGAGATCGACCAAGACCCCGGCATCGACCTCTGAGGGCGTTAAGGCGCGGCGATCCCGGGCGCCAGCGGACTATGGCGTCCGCCGTGTGGCCCTTCGGCGTCAGGCGAGCGCAAACACGGATCCGCCGCGATCTGCTTTGGCGCTGCCCACGATGACCGTTCCCGTGGCGTCGGCCGGGACCGGCGTACCCAACCCGCCAGCTGGATCGTTCCGTGATTCATCCTCGGGCAGCCAAGAGTCGGCGGTCGGGTCGTAGATCGACACTCCCCCCTTTGCAAACATGAGCATGTAGCGGCCCGTCCAGACTGGGATGAAGCCGGGATGAGCGGGGCCCCCGGCAATGGCACGCCAGGAATCGCTGGCGGGGTCATAGGCCGCGCCGTCGGCGAGCGCCAGTTCGCCGTTGTGGCCGCGACGGATCCCGTTGACCCAGCCGCCGTCGCCTCCACTCGATCCAGCTGCCACGACGAGCTCACGTCCGGTCCAGACACCCGCCGAACGGCGCCCAGAGAGCGGCGACGGAGCCAGCACGCGCCACGTGGCCGTGGTCGGATTGAACGCAGCGCCGTCGGCCAGCTCACCGGAGTCGTTGGTGCCTCCCCAGACGAGCCACTCGGTGCCGGTCCACACGGACGCCGCCTCTTGCCTGCGAGCAACGGGCGGCGACGGCAGCTCGCGCCAGCTGTCGGCTGCCGGGTCGTACGCGATCGGGGTGATCGACATCGATGGGGCCCCACCATCCGAGGGCCATACGAACACCTCGCGTCCCGTCCAGACTGCAGGCGAGAACGAGGAGACAAAGCCGACAGGCGGGGACGAGATCGTGCGCCAGCTGTCCGTCGCCGGATCGTAGGCAGACCCCGACGACACGAGCAGACTGGAATCGGGGTTGTCGCCACCTATGACCAGCATCTCGCGGCCCGTCCATACCGCGAGCGGGTCCACACGGTTGTACGCCGGTGGGCTCGCCAGTACCGCCCAGCGATCCTCCACAGGGTCATAGGCCGCAGCCCCAGGCCGCACGCGTTGCTGGGAGTCGACACCACCGACCACGAGCACCTTGCTTCCCGTCCAGACTGCGGCCGGGTAGTACGTCGGCCCTCGTGGATCCGGGGCGATGGCACGCCACGTGATTCCCGCGGGGGCGCGGCCCGTCGTCGACGGAGCCGAATTGGCGGAGGCGGCCGGCAAAATGCCAGCTCCAGTCGAAGACGGTGAGCTGGTCACCGGACTCACCGTGTCGCCGGTGCTTCCACCCACAGACGACGACGGAGAGCGCCGAGCCGCAGACCACAGGACTACACCCCCAACGATCACCACGGCTGCCGCGGCCACCGACGCAGCAGCGCGCCTGCGCCGCCGGTGGCGCGACTCGATACGGGCAGCACGTGCCAGGACCTGGTCGACGCCGTCGATCGGCTCTTGGTCCAACGATGCGAGGTGCTCGCGAAGCCGGGGCTCGATGTTCATGACAGCTCCTCGTGCTCAAGCTCGGCACGAAGCTGGGTCATCGCCCGTGAGAGCTGCGACTTGACCGTGCCGACCGACAGACCGAGTACTTCAGCGATGCGCGGTTCGCTGAGATCGTCGTAGAAGCGCAACGCAACGACAACGCGCCGCCGTGGAGGGAGATTCATGACCGCGCGCAGCGTGCGATCCCGTTCGACCGTCTCGGCGGACGCGTCTCGCGGTGACATCAGCCAGTCGAGCGCCCGATGGTCTCGTCTACGCGCGAGTGCCCTCCTTCGCCACTGGTGACTCGCCAGGTTCGCCACGACCCGTCGCACATAGGCCGGCACATCGTCGACGCGGCCAGCGCGCCAAAGCGGCAGGGTCCGAGCCAGCGCCTCTGCGACAAGGTCCTCCGCGAGGGTCACGTCACCGGTCAGGATCCGGGCGAGCCGCTGCACCCGCGCAAGGTCGGCGGCCACCGCATCGACGAAGGCCATATCGACGGCAACGTTCTCCGTCGGCGGCCGGCGCCCGGCGCCACGAGAGACCATCGGGGGTCCAGCATGCTCCACGGCCCCTAGGAGTACCAGCACCCCCGAAAGGTTGCCCCGATCGTCGACGCACTGCGCGCCGGCCGGTCGAGGAACCGGGATCGAGCGGCGTCCGTCACCGTCCCAAGACGCGGAGCCCCGGAACTCCACTGAAGACGGCGTCGCTGCTGATGAGTTCGATGTCCAGGTAGAGCGCCGTGGCCGCAACCCACCGATCAGCCTCATGGATCTTCTGGCCAAGTGGATGGGCGGCCCGCTCGCACGTGTCGCGCAGCTCCGCACAGCGCCTCATCAACCCATCGTCAGGCTGCACGATCGCGAACCGGCTGAGGTCGCGCTCCAATGCCCGAGCCCGCAGTTCTCCCCAACCCGCCTTCAGCGCGCCGTAGCGGAGTTCGGTGACCACCACGAAGGAGATGACGATCGGGCGGCCGGCCACCCGCCGTCGGTACTCCTCGGCCGCCGGGTGCGAGCGCGATGGGTGGAGCAGCGCGCTCACTACCATTGTGTCGAGCGCGACGGCCGCCACGCGTCAGGCCTCGGACAGCGCGTCCTGCAGCGCCTGCCACTCCTCGACCGAGAGACCCTCGATCGCCAACGCCTCGGCGTCAGGCAGGGGTCGAGCGCGCTCGAGCGCCTGCTTCGGAGGCAGGACCATGAGCCCCGGCTCCTCGGGCCACTCGACGACGGACATGACCTCAGTGTACGAACGACAGCAAGCACCCCGCCGCCAACTTCTACCGAATCTCTACCGCACCCGGTAGAAGCAGGCACCACGAGGCAGCACCAGCTAGCACTATGCGGACGCGTCATCCCTGGTAGATGGCACCGCCGCTAACTAAACAACACCGCCTGCAAGCACCTTGGCGGAGTCGATTCCCCCCAGCTCCACAGCATTTCTCCTGTTCAGCGGGCTGCGAGCAGCCCGCTGGTCACGTTTTGGTCACGGTCTTGGCACCGGCAACGGTCGCGGGACAGCGCTCACCCCCACGGAACAGCGATGCGACCCCGGTCGATCTAGAACCGTCGGAAGATCCCAATCGCGATGAGGACGAGACCCTCGCCGCCTGGGTACTCGAACGGTCCTGAGCTGGACGAGGTGGCGATCGCACCGAAGGTCATGACGGTGGGCGTCACCCTGCCTCGCACGCACCGAGCCGACCTGGACGCCCCATCGGGCCACGGCGGCCGCCCCGAATCGGCGGCGGCCCGAGGCCGCTGGGGTGCGACACTGAGATGATGCAGATCGGCCGCAAACGGACCGATGGGCCGTATCGCTGGCCGGCGACGCTGAGACTGCCACCGCGTCCGCCGACGCTCGTGTACTTGGACATGCTGCACTGGATTGCGCTGGCCAAGGCTCACAACGGGCACCCCGACGGGAGACGTCACGAGGAGACCCTCGCCGCTCTCGTCAACGCCCAGGCGTCTGGCACCGCGGTGTTTCCGATCTCTGACTCCATCTTCTTTGAGACATCCCAGATCGGGCAACACCGTCAACGTCGGGACCTACGAGACGTGATCGAGCTGCTGTCGGAGTACTTCGTCGTCACGTCGCGAAGCGTCATCTCCACCCATGAGATCGAAGCGCTGCTCGATGACCTCGTTGGCCCAAGCAGCCGGCCGATCAATGCGATGGACTACCTCGGCTGGGGCGTCGCACGTGCG
Source organism: Actinomycetes bacterium (assembly GCA_031359995.1). GTDB lineage: Bacteria > Actinomycetota > Acidimicrobiia > Acidimicrobiales > Ilumatobacteraceae > JANMAT01. The sequence continues at coordinate 14,395 of JANMAT010000150.1, read as the reverse complement.
TTCGGGATCGCGGGCGGCTCCCGCATCTACGACGAACACGGAGCCGATATCACGGAGGACGCTCGTCTCGCTCACCCGGGAGGACCGGACGAGTTCGATCGGCTCCACCGGTCTGCCGAGCTCGAGCTTGTTCGGAACGTCCTCGCGGGACCAGCACCCGATGAAGAGGCCCAGATGCGTTCCCTCGGCTGGCGCCCAGGGAACGAGTCGGACGTCGGCACGAAGCGGGCCGAGCAAGAGCGCGAGCAACAGAGCCGCTTCAAGGCGGACCCACGATGGAGGAAGGGTCGAATCCGAGACCTCGTCGCCGCGCGTGAGGTCGTCATCGAGGTGAACCGGATTCTCACGGAGGCGGTCAACGACCGAGCCGCCGACCTTGCCGAGCTCTTTTCTACCCCGGAGCACGCTCGGGCCGCGTTCGATTCGATGCCGAGCTTCGACGTCGCAGTCACGCTCTAGGTCGCGTACCACGAGGACCTCAACCATCGATGGACGCCGAACGACATCCACGACATCGACGCACTGGGATCGAGCGTCCCATACTGCGATGTCGTGGTGACCGACAAGGCGGTCGCTTCGCAGCTCCGACGGACAGGCCTCGATGAGCGACTCGAGACCCTCGTCCTCACGTCGTTGGATGAGCTACCCGAGCTGTTGTCCGGACCCACGCACCGCGGCTAGGGCCTCATCGGTCCCCGCCGAGAGCTCGGCCGAGCGCCTCGGCGGCCTGGCGGTCGTCTTGGGCGGTGACATGTTGATAGATGCGCATGGTGACAGCGACGTCGGCGTGGCCGAGGCGCTGGGAGACGACCTTGACGGGCACACCGGCCCGCAGCAGGACGGTGGCCGCGGTGTGGCGGGCATCGTGGAGGCGAATGGGTGGTAGACCCGCTCGCTCGACCGCTTCGCGCCACCAGCGAGTGAGCGTCTCCGGGTGCGGGGGAACGCCGTGCTCGTCGACGAAGACCAGGCCCGAGTCGGCCCAGGAAGCGCCGGCGGCGAGACGCTCCTGCGCTTGCCGTCGCTTCCAGGACGCCAACGCGGCCACGGTGTCCCGGTCTAGCGCGACGATGCGAGCACCGGCCTTGGTCTTCGGCTCCCCCGTCACGACTGCGTCGGCCACGACGCGGGTGCTCGCCACCACCACGACGCCGACGGCCAGGTCAACGTCCTTCCACCGGAGGCGGCACAGCTCGCCTCGACGAAGCCCCGTGGCGAGCGCCAGGCGCCACAGGGGGAACATGCGATCGTCGACCACCGAGGCCAGGAAGGCGGCCGCCTCGCCCTCGGTCCAGGCTGTCATCTCGCGGTGCGCTCGCCGTGGGAGTCGTGCGTCGGTGGCGGGGCTGAACGGGATGATTCGCAGGCGAACGGCGTCGGCGAGGGCGATCGACAGCACGCCTGCCGTGTTGGCCACGGTCTTGGGCGAGAGCCGGCCAGAGTTGCGGCCGCCCCGCTCGAGGAGCTGCCCATAGAAGGCTTCGAGGCCGGCTGCGTCAAGCCGGTAGAGCGGGACGTTGCCGAGCACGGGAAGGATGCGTGTCCGGATGACCTTCTCGTAGCCCACGACCGTTGCCGCCCGAAGGTCGGCGCGCCTCGCCGGCAGCCATCGATCGAGCAGGTAGGTCGCAAGGGTCATACGGGAGGGCCGGACGTACGAGCCGCGCTGTACCTCGTAGAGCACCGCGGCGAGCTCCGCCTGCGCTTCCTTCTTCGTGGCGAAGCCCCGACGGCGAACCTGGCGCCGTTTGCCGTTCGCGCCAGGCACGTCGACTACGAAGGTCCACGTCCCGTTCGACGCTCGGCTGATTGAGCCGGCCGTGCTCATCGGATGCCCCTTCCGTTGCCGCGCTCTGCTGGCGTCCAGTCTGCCAGGGTGCTCAACCCGGCCGATGCGGCCAGCCTGCGACGCGCCTGGCGCGGGAGCTTCGTCGGCGACCTCGCCATCACAGGTCCAAGTCCAGGCCGATGCCGATCTCGATGCCCCAGTCGACGGCGGCGACTTTGGCTTCGCTGCGGCTCATGGCGTCGGTGAAGGCGTCGATGAGGTCGCCGACGATCTGGGCGCCGTGGTGGTTGGGGTCGAGGTCGGGTTGGGCGAGGTAGAGCTGGTTGCGGTCGCGGTCGCGGGTGAGGCTCGTGTAGGCGGTCTCGATGGTGAAGGTGTCGTCGCCGAGCACCAGGAGCTGGTCGCAGGTGGTGCCCTGTGCCTTGTGGACGGTGGTGGCGTAGCTGTGGGTGAGGTGGCCGTCCTCGACGTACGCGAGCGGGATGCGCAGGTGGCGGCCGTCGGCCATCTCGAGGGCGAGGGTGTGGCGGGTGCCGCCGAGCGCGGTGGCGCGGTCGCCGTTGAGGATGCCGAGCCGGTAGTCGTTGTGATGGGCGAGCACTTCGTCGCCGAGGGCGAAGCCGAGACCTCGGACCTCGACGATGTCGTCGCCCAGGCGGCCGACGTCGCGCAGCGCTTGTCGGGCGCGGTGGTTGAGGTCGGCGACGGTGACCCGTCGGGCCGCGATCATGAGCGTGTCGGCGCCGACACGACGGTGGTCGAGCCAGTCGCGCACGATCACATCGCGGCGCGCGTCACCGGTCGGGGCGGTGGTGATCCGGCCGTGTCGCTGCATCGACGACACGGCGTCGGTGGTGGCCCGCTCGCGTAGCTGGCGGGCGATGGTCTGCTCGCCGCTGTCGCGTTGGCGGCGGTTCTCGGTGAGGACGCTCGGGACGACCCGGTGGGCGAGGCTGGCGAACAGGCCGCCGGCGTCGATCTCGGCGAGCTGGGCTGGGTCGCCCACGAGCACGAGCTTCGCGCCCGCGCGGTGGGTCTCTTCGGCGAGGGCGGCGAGCCGGCGGGTGCCGAGCATGCCGGCTTCGTCGACCACGACGACGGTGCGCTCGTCGAGCCGGGCTTGGCCTCGCCGGATCTGCGACAGGAGCCGGTCGGCGGTGGTCGACGGGATGTGCGCACCGTCGGCCAGTTCGCTCGCCGCCTTGGCGGCCAGCGCGGCACCGATCACGCGGTAGCCGCCGTCCTCCCAGAGCTGGCGGGCGACGCCGAGCATGGTGGTCTTGCCGCTGCCGGCCGGGCCGATGACGACCGAGATGGCGCCGCCGTCCCGGGTGAGCCGCAGCGCGGCCATCCATTGGTCGGTGCCGAGCTGGCGGTGCTGGCCGAGGTGTTGCTGGACGACGTCGACGTCGATGACCCCGCACCACCGTCGCCCGGGCGCGACCGCCCGTTCGATGGTGTCCTGCTCGAGCTCGAGGATCTCGGGTGTCGTCCAGCGCCCCTGCCGTACGGGGATGGCGAACCGGCCGGCGAGGAAGGCGTCGGTGCGCTGTTCGATCTCGTCGAGGGTGGTGCCCTGCCACGCTGCGGCCGCTAGCTCACGGATGACGTCTTTGCGTTCGAACGTGGCGTTGGCGTCGGTGACCCGTCGGGCCAGCAAGTCGCCATCTAGCGAGACATCTACCGCGGGTTCGTGGCGGCGGGGCACCTGGTCGACGGTGAAGGCGAAGGCGGCCGCCTGTTCGGCCCAGCGGGTGCGCAGCTCGTCCTCGGTGACGTGGCCGCTCTTGGCCTTGCGGGTGTCGAGCGCAGCGACCTGGGCGCCCTTGGCGGTGTGGGCCTCGCGGTCGGCCATGGTGCCGACGATCTGCTGCCGGCGGGTCGACATGGCGATCCGCAGGTCGTCGGGCACGCCGACCACGTCGGCGTAGCCCTTGGTGACCTCCCCGAAGACCAGGCCGAGGCGCTGGCCCAGTTCGTGGCGGAGGCGGGTCTGGTACACGAACCCCGCCGTGCGGGCGTGCCCGAAGATGCTGCGCCCGTCGAGGGCCGTCCACCGGCCGTCGTCACCCTCGCTCATGTTGGCCACAAGGACGTGGGTGTGAAGGTCAGGGTCGCCGGCCCTGCTTGTCCGGTGACGGAAGGCGGCACCGACGAACCCGCCACCGTCGACGCGGTCTGCCCCACCGTGGCCGCGCCGCAGGTGGCAGGCCGAGCCTTCGAGGTAGGTGAGTGCCTCGTCGACGGCGCGCTCGTGGGCCTCAACGACCTGAGCGGCGATCGCGGCTTCACCGAGACCCCAGATGAGGGACACGGACTTCGGTGCCGACAGGGTGAGGTCGTAGCCGGGCCGGCTCGCCGGCGTGGCGCGCAGCTTGTAGACGCCGGTCGGGTCGAGCCCGGCGAGCACGGCGTCGAGCGGCTCGGCCGTGACCGTGCCCGTGAGCCCGAGACGGGCCGAGAGACGCCCCGTCCAACGCCCGGGCGCCTCGCCGGCCGACAGGTAGTAGTCCTCCGTACCGGCGACGACCTCCTCGAGGTAGTACGCCTCCTGGCCGGCGCTCAGCCGGCCCACGCTCATCATGGTGTGAGCCCCCTTCGCTCGGTCCACACCACGCACTGCACCCTGGTGCAAGTGTGTGAGTTATCCGGGATCCCGCATAACTCACATCATCCGGGACGCGCGCTTATCCGGGGTGGGGCGGTCGCGCCCGTCTTAGCGCAGGCGAGTCCGCGTTCCGGTCCCCGGATAATCAAGCTGGCGCAGTGGGTCAAGGCTTCGCGGTTGGCGACCCGCGCATGTCGGGCGCTCCCAAGATGGCCCTGCTCAGCACCAGGCCGCTCACGAGCGACCGGTCGACGACGCTGGACTCGACACCGGCGTCGCCTTCCTCGGGGCTTCCGATTATCCGGGACCCGTCTTCGCCGATCTACGCACTGACCAGGAGCGCAGCCACGGCTTCCCGGATAACCCCGCATCCCGGATGATGTGGACCCCTCCTGTGACGCTGCGCGGCTCGGCGCGGTGTGTGGTCTCACACCTCCGCGCTGCCGCGCGTGTGAAGCCCTTCAGCTGGCTTCGGGCAGGGCGTCGTCGGGCATCGGACAGCCCGCTTCGAGCCATGCGTCGAGCTCGTTGCACCGAATGCGGTATGTGCTGCCAACCTTGGTGTGCGGGAAGCCCGGCTCTGTTGGACGCGCTCGGCTGCGACCGATGAGCGCGCACACGGTCGTGCGGCAGACCCGGAGTAGGGCCGCCACCTCCTCGACCGTGAGGAACACACGAGGGTTGGTTGGGTCGGTCACGTTGGGCTCCCTTCGAATGCCGTCTAAGAGATGAGGGCGCGCCAGAACCGAGATGGGCGAAACGAATTCCTCGCGGCGGTTCAGGAAGGTCGCGTTCCTCACACCTCCCAACGGGAGTGGCTGTCATGCGATCTGGGGACTTTCGGGCCGAGTTTCCCGGCACGCCTGTCAACCGGCGGATCCGGCCAGGCGTCGCGACGTCGTAGAGTCGGGATCGGAACGATGGGAGCGGGCGATGCGACCGAGGCCCTTGTGCGTGCTGCTGGTCATTGCGGCGACAAGCTGCGGCAGCGTGGCTTCGTCCGGTGGTGCGTCGACGAGTTCTCCGCCGTCCTCGGCGGCAACTGCGCCCTCGACACTGCCGGCACCGACCTCGGCCGCCCCGACCACGGCCGCCCCGACCACGGCCGCGCCGACGTCGGCCATGTCGACCGTCTCGGCGCCCGCGGTGGATGCCATCCTGCGCGGCGACGGGCTCGGCGCTGTGCGGTTCGGCGCACCGGAGGCGGAGATCGTCGCCGCCCTGGAGAAGGTCCACGGAGTGCCGCTCAGGGCCGTGCCGCCGAAGAACACGGCGACGCCCTGGGCGAACGGCTGCACGTCGGGCGGCGACACGATGCTCGGCTTCCCGTCGGGACTGCTGGTCGGTCTCACCGACGGCCTGTTCACGTCGTGGACTGCGGCAAGCGCCAAGGGGGCCGAGGGCTACCTGCGGACGCCCACCGGGCTCACCTGGGGCGACGCCCTCGCCAGAGCGAAGGACCAGTATCGAGCTCGGTACCAGAGCGCCGACCTGCTGCCCCTGTACAACTGGGGCTCGAACATCAAGGTCGTGGCGACCGTCGAAGACAGCGGTTCCATCCTTCTCGCCACGTTCGAGACCGATGAGTTCGGTTGGGGCACCGACCGCGTCTGGCTGATGACCGCAGGTCTGGTGTGCGCAGGCCCGCCTGTGGTGGTGCCTGCGGCCGATCCTCCGGTCGGTCAACGCTTCACGGTCGCCCAGGAGAGCCTGGGCGGTGCCGAGTACCGCCTGCTGGATCCCGCGACGGGCACGGCGACACCGTGGCGGTCGCTCGCCGGGGTCGGCTGCAACGAATCGGCCTGCGCGTTCCTGCGCGTGGTTTCCGACGACAACCCCGACGTGCCTGAGGCCTGGGTTGCGCAACGAGTTGATCGAGACCGAGCGCAGGAGGCATGGCTCGTCACCGACCGTGTCCGAACGGACGGGTCCCTCCTGTTGCGCTTTGGTTCGTGCTCGATGCCCGACGGAGGCATCTCCGCCTTCGCTGCCATTCGCGTCGACGCGCGTGCCCGACCGGCTGCCGTCGTGCTCGTGGACGTGGCGGTCGCTCGATTCGTCGAGCGCGAACTCGGGGACCTCGAGTGTCTGCTCGGCGACGGAGAAGGCGAGCCGGCGCGCTTGTCGGGCGCCGAGTCCTTGCCGGCATCCCCTCGGTAGCGAACAGCGAGCCATCCTGATTGCAGATATTGCAGTTGGTGCCTACCATGTCTTCATGGCAGATGCGGCCCCCGCCTGAGCCTCCAGGGAGCGACTCTCCAGGTCACCCTCGACGACTTCGCGACCACGACCTTCGAGGTCGGGACCACACCCTCGAACCCCTTCGCCGACATCCCGCCCGTAGCGCGATCGCACCTGGACCGTCGTGGTGGTCAGACGTCGAGTGCAGCAGCGAACGCGTCGTCCTCCGCGTCGGTGAGTCCATCGATCAGCAAGTCATCGACCGACCCGAGCACAGGGGCCGAGCAAAGCTGCTCGTCCGTCAGATTCACACCGAGCGCCCCGGTGCCGCTTCCGTCGCCCCAGCTCATGGGAGCCCAGCCCACGGGCGGTTGACGGCCCTCGGTAGGATTCGGGCATGGCACACAAGGTCTGGACTGCGCAAGAGCTCGAGCGCCTCTCCCCGGCCGAGCAGGACGCCATCTTCGAAGCCAGCATCGTCACCGACCTCGACCAGGTGCCTGCCGACTTCCTGAACCGGGTGAGAGCACGCCTCGAGCTGCGCATCGCCCGAAGGGACCTCCCGAAGGCCCAGTGAGCGCCGAACGCCGGGTCGTCCGTCCGACCGCCGGCTTTTTCGACGACCTCGACCGCCAGCTCGGCTCCGAGCGCGGACCGAACGGCGAGCCCTCCACGAACGACTTCCAGGTGTTCGAGCTGTTCCGCATCATCGACCTGCTCGCCACCGGGTTCGACGCCCTCCCCGAGCCCATCCCGGGTCGCCCCGACTATCGGGTGCTCGTCGCCGCCGGCACCATCGTCTCCCGATACGCCGTCACGGCGCAGCTGATGCCCGATGACAGCATCGAGCTGGTCCAGCTCGACATCGACAACGACTGGTAGCAGCGCGGACGTCGACACGCGCTGCCTGCGCCCTGGTCACAGAGTGGTCACGGAATATCTCGCAGAGGGCAATAGTCGATCGCACGGGACGAACAGTTGATCCTGCGTCGCGCCTGGTAGATGGCACGGAATGGTACGAGACGACATCAGCCGAACGCACTTGAGTGAGGTTCGATTCCCCCCAGCTTCACAACCCGTTTCCGCAGGTCAGCGCATTTTTCGTGACCTCGGAAGTGCGTACTTCTACGGATCTCTACCTTGACACGGTGTCAATAGTGCGACGTGGTCCGGGAGACGATCGGTTGGCCGGTTGCGTGCCGTCGCTACGATGACGGGGTGAGCTCCGAGCCGATCAGCGTCGTGCTGCACGACGACCTCGCCGACGTCGTTCGGCGCGAGGCCGCCCGCACCGGCAAGACCGAAGCCGAGATCGTCGAGCGTGCCGTGCAGCGCCTCGCCCTGCCACCGATCCTCGATCGCCTTTGGGACCGCGCCACGCTCAGCGAGGACGAGGCGATGGCGCTGGCGGTCGAAGAGACCCGCGCCGTCCGAGCCCGCCGACGCGCCAGCTGAACCACCTTGGCGGTCATCCTCGACGTCAACGTGTTCGTCTCAGCTGCGCTGTCCTCGAACGGTCCGCCAGCCGCGCTGGTCCGGGCGCTCCGCGACGGCGACCTGGAGGTCGTCGTCTCGCCGAAGCTCCTCGCTGAACTGGACGAGGTGCTTCGCCGGCCAAAGTTCCGGCGCTTCATCACCCTCGACGAAGTCGACGAGCTGGTCCACGAGATCGCCCTGCTCTGCCGCGTCGAGCCCGACCCCCGCGCTGAGCCCGCGTCAAGCCATCGAGCGCTTCGGCATCGGCTGAATCCAGGGCCCCGGGAATGACCGCAATGCCAACCGATGGCCCGCGCAACGCTGACTGTGGACGAGGGCACCTCGTGATGGCTGGCCGAGCGTTTCGGCGGGTCGGCCATGTCGGCCGGGTTCCGCGTGATCTTGCCCCAGCGCACCGCGTCTTTCAGCACACGATGCAGCGTCATCGCCACGTTCTGAACGCTCTTCGGTGACAACCCGGCCGGCTCGCCGTTCGGCCGCCGTACCGCCCACCCCGACTCGGCGAGCGTCGCCCACAGCTTGTTCAGCGTCGGCCCGTCGACCCGGCTCAGCGGGAGATGACCGATGTGTGGCACCACGTGGTTGTGGAGATCGCGCATGTACTTGTCGAGTGTCGCCGGCCGCGCTCAGGATCGATCAGCGAGCCGAACGCTGTGTGCACGATCTCGTCCACCATTTCGGCCGCCAACGCACCAACGTCGATGCATTCCGTCGGCGCGCAGGCCATCACGACACGGAACATTGTCCCGCCCGAGGAGACGCTGTTGCCGAGCGTCCATTGATTGATCGTGGTGTGCTTGACTCGACGCTCACGCCGCCGCGCCAGGGCAGCATGTACCCGGTCCCTCAGGCCAAGGGTGTACCAGCCAACAGCCAGACTGACGAACGTCGAGACGGCCGTCGACACCACAGCAGAGACAACGATCGTTCGGACCACATGGTCAGCGTACGGGTGCGACTCGAACTGGCCGTGACATGGTGCGTTCCCGGCATTTCGACTGCGCTGGAGCGCACGGGTTTGATGCGCAGAATGACAGCGCGACGCCCCGGTGACGCCGTTGTGCCGGTGCGGCCCGAGCGGTGTCGTGCGCCAGGAGCATGGGACGACCCGAGCGCCATCAGCAAGTGGTCCCATGCCGCTGGCGGGCGACAAGCGGGTGCGCCCTGCTTCCGCATGTAGGCTCGCATTCACAGGCACCACTGTTCGCGCCATGCGATGCCGTTCTGGTGCGTCACCTTCGCCAGGGTTCGCCGGATCCCGAGCGGGTGACGGGTGCTTTGACCGATCGAACTCGTGCACTGCTGGCTGCCGGGACTGGTCTTCGGGCTCGCGAGTTCAGGCCAGGGCGGCCGGGTCGGCGGCTGTGCGGTCGCGGCCATGACGGGATGGGCTCGAGGTGGTGTCGGTGGTGGCTTGGCGCGTCTCGAGTCCTGGTTGGGTTCTCCTTCCGTTACGGCGAGTGACGCGTGCGTGGCGCAGTGTTGGAACGGGGCTCGTGGATGGTGAGGGTTGTCAACCGGGCTCCGCCCCACGATCAGGAGAACGAATCATGAACCTCACACTTCATCAGCCTCACCTCGAGCGGCCTGCCGCCCGGAGCCGGATCGTCGTTGCCGCCGTTGCTGTCACGGTGGCGATCGCGGCAGTCGGCGGGTATGCGCGCATTCGATCGCTCACCTCGGACCGCACCCCTACGGGCCCGGCAGTGGTCCAGACGACGGGTGTAGGTGACGGGTCCGGTCTGGGAGCGGCCTTGGCCGTTCAGTACGCGCCGGAGGGCGCGACCCACGGGGAGGATGGGTCCGGATTGGGTCAGGCTCTGTCGGTCGATTGGACGACACCGCCGGTCTACGTGGTCGACACGGGCCTGGGAGCCGCGTTGGCGGTGCAGGTGGTCCCGATCGGCGACACCCGGGTCGATACAAGTCTCGGCGATGCCTTGGCCGTGCAGGTTCCCAACGGGAACGCGCCCGGGTGACGCTCGTCGGCATCGGTCCCTTCGGCCCTGGCGCCGTCGCAGCCGAAGGGATCGGATCGCCAGGCCAGGCAGGCAGGAGGGGCAGGGGCGCGGGTCGACGCGCGTGCGTCAGCCTTGTTCAGGCGGATTGGCTCGTGAGTCGGTCGAGCTCGGTGAGCACAAGTGTCACCATGTCGTCTGGGGTGAGCAGACGACCGTGCTGTTCGAGTTCGTGGATCTGGTTCGCCGGCAGGTGTTGGGCGACGAGGTCGACTTCGACCTCGTCGTCGTGGGCACGGGCCGGGTTCACCGCGAGGTAGCGCTCCGCGTGACCGTGCACGATGGCCGCGGCAGCGAACGCGTTGTTGCGGGCCAGCACGAAGAAGATGTCGGGGGCCATGAAGTACCAGCCCCCGAGCGCGTCGGTGTCGACGAGACGTCGGAGCAGGCCAAGTAGTTCGCGGGCTGCGACCGTCGGGTCGCCGGCGCGGGCCTCGAGCCCGGTGACGAAGACGGCGGGGATGTCGGCCACTGGGCGATTGCGCAAGGCCTCGGCGCGGGAAAGCACCGCGCGAGTGGGTGCGAGTTGGTCGCGGTGGTCGGGCAGCATCATCACTGCATTGGCGTCGGCCTGGAGTCGGGCAGTGGGGTTCCCGGTTGCTTGGGCGACGCGGATGGCGTCGTCGGCGAGCCGGCGTGCGTTCACGGCGTCGTCGTTGAACCCGTGGACCGTGCTCAGGTCGGTGAGGCATTGGGCTTCGTGTACGTGGTCGCCGTCTCGTCGGGCTCGGGCAACGCCTTCTTCGAGCCTGGTTCGCATGGTGTCGAGATCGGGGATGGACCAGGCCTCGCGGCTCTGGGCCACGCGGAGTGCGGTGGTCGGTTCCCAGCCCTTTTCCTGACAGAACCTGACGGCGCGCTCGATGAGGCGAACGGTGTCTCCGGTGGATTGCCTGGTGTGGCGACCGAGTGTTGCCGTCACGAGCGCATCGATCACGTCCGGGTGGTCGTGGGCGTCGGGGAGCGCGATCGCCTGCTGGGCCCATTCGGCCGCTTCGAAGCGGTGACGCCACCACGCTTCCCACACCAGGGCGGCCACCATCCGTAGAGCGCTACCGGTGTCGGCGTGATCGATGGTCCAGGCGTGGGCAGTGCGGAGGTTGTCCCAGCCGTCGTCCAGCCCGGCAACAGCGCGGACCTCGTCGGGGCCTTCCAGGTCGTGTCGGAGCGCTTCGAGCCAGTCACGGTGGTGAAGGGCATGGCGCTCGGCGACCACGTCGGCGCCGCCGGTGGCTAGGCGTTCCAACCCGAACTGGCGCAAGGTCTCCAACAGTCGGTACCGGCGACCGGCGAGACGGTCCTCGACAACCACCATCGATCGCTCCACCAGACGTTCGAGACCTTCGACGACCAGGAACGAGTCGAGTGGATCGAACCCGCACACCGCTCGGGCCGCGCCGAGATCGAACCAGCCGCTGAACACCGACAGGCGTGCGAACAGAACTCGACCGGGTTCATCGAGCAGATCGAAGGACCACTCCACGGTGGCTCGTAGCGTGCGTTGCCGTTCAACTGTGGCCCGTCGCCCCCCCGACAGGAGGCGGAAGCGGTCGCCGAGCAAGGACGCAATGTCGGCCGGGGCCAGGCTCTGCACCCGGGCTGCGGCCAACTCGATCGCCAGCGGGACCCCATCGAGACGTCGACAGATCTCCTCGACCGCACCTCGGTCGGCGTCAACATCAAAACCGGGGGCCACCTCGCGAGCCCGGTCGTCGAACAGCGCGACCGCACCGGCGACCGCCAGAGGCACAACCGGCCAGACCTGCTCACCTGGCACCGCGAGACCCTCCCGGGACGTGGCCACCACGGTCACATGCGGGCAACCCGTCACCAGCGCCACGGCCAGTTCCCCCGCAGCATCGATGACGTGCTCACAGTTGTCCAACACGACCAAAACATGCTGCGAGCGGAACCACGCAACGATGCCGGCCAGCACGCCCCCATCCGCCGTCGCCGGCGCCCCAACGGTCGACGCCGCCATCGAAGCGACGTCGCCCGGATCGTGCACCTGCGCGAGCTCCACCAGCCACACACCGTCGACGAACCGGTCGACCAACCCGGCCGCGGTCTGCACCGCCAAGCGCGTCTTACCGATACCACCCGCACCAACCAGCGTGACCAGACGATGATCGGCCAGTACCTCGGCGAGCTGCTCGACCTCAACGGCCCGGCCAACGAAGGTGGTGAGGAACACCGGCAGATTCCCAGGCACCACTTCCACCGTCCGCAACGGAGGAAAACTCGAGCCGATCCCGTCGGCCCGGACCTGGAACAGATGCTCGACGCCCGCCAGATCCCGCAGGCGGTACTCACCCAGGTACTGAAGATCGACACCGGAGACGACCCCTGCGGTCGTCCCACTGACCAGGATCTGGCCGCCGTGGCCGACCGCCATCACACGCGCCGCCCGATTCACCGGCGGACCGAAGTAGTCCCCGTCGCGTTCGTGAGACTCTCCGGTATGGATCCCCATCCGCACCCGTATCGGGGCCGTCTCGGGCCACTGTTCGGCCGTCAAGCTCCGTTGGGCATCGGCCGCTGCTGCCAGTGCACCACTCGCATGTCGGAACGCCGCCCCGATACCGTCACCAGCCGTGGAAAACACCGCCCCGTCGTGGCGCTCGACGGCAGCACGCAGGATCGCATCGTGACGAGCCAACGCCTGTTGCATCGAATCGGGATCCGCTTCCCATAGCCTCGTCGACCCCTCGATGTCGGTGAACAGGAACGTGACCACGCCAGACGGCCCGTCGTTCACAGCCGCCGCCGACACACTCCGGTTCAGCACTGCGGGATCAACCCATCCGGCTGCGATGCGGCGTTCCAGGGCACGGAGCTCGGCCGACGGCTCGACACCCAGCTCCTCATTCAGGTACCCACGGTGCTCCTGGAACACCCTCAACGCCTCCGCCTGACGACCCTGCCCAGCCAGCGCCCGCATCAGCAGACCACAAGGCCGATCACGCAACCGGTGCTCGCCCCCGTGTCGCTGCAGCCGCGCGATCGCCTCTCCGAAACGGCCCAGCTCGAGGAGTGCCTCGGCCACATCCTCCACCGCTGTGGCCCGCACCTCCATCAACCGCACCGCCTCGGGACGAGCCCAGTCCTCATCCGCGAACTCCACATAAGCGTCACCGCGCCACAACGCGACCGCCTCATCCAACAGAACCAGCGCACGCTCTGGTTCCACCGCTCGCGCCTCGCTCACCAGCATGTCGACACGAGCCGCGTCGATCACCGCACCACGCACGGCGTACCCGGGCGGCTCGGTCACCACCACCTCGTCACTCACCACGCGACGCAAACGCGACACCGCCGTCCGCAACGCCCCCTCCGACATCCCGACCACGTCACACAACCGATCCGTCGACACCACCCGGCCGCCGGCCGCCACCAACACCGCCAGCAACCGACGCTGAGTCGCGCCCCCCAACACCAGCACGCGACCACCCTCGCCGACCACCTCCAACGAACCAAGCACCCCGATCCGCATGGGCGCGCCCTCCCGGTCGAAGCCACGCCCATCATGACCCACCAGCAACCACCCGTCACACCGACCACTCGCCGTTCACCAACGCCAACGGACAGGCGAATGAGACACGACCCAGAACCAATATCCTCCGGCAACCACCCGAGCTTGGTCGGGTAGGGAGCGGGCGAGAGAGAGGTATGCCAGCCATGAGCCCCGCGTTTCATGGAGGCCAGACGCGACTGGGTGGCACGGACCCAGACATCGGCTCGAGGTAGGCCCAGCGCGCGGGCGCACGGTAACGACGCTCGATACCGCACCAAGGAGCCCCCGGACGAGCGCCGGCGCCCACCACCGAGTGCGCTCGGGTGAGGGCTCGGAAGCTCGGTGGTGCCGTGGTGCTGGTTGCGACTCGGTCTGGGGGCTCAGCGGCTGACTTCACGACACGTGCCGCTCCTCGACCGGGCGGCGCACTCGGCGCTTGAGCAGTTCGTCGAGCGGCAGATCCCGTCGGCGCCACCCGCGGGGTTCTGCAATACGATTGTGGTGTGAAGAGTTCCATCGATCGGCGAGCAAGCACGGCATCGACGCAGACGACGTGCCGCACGCGATCGCTCACGCGCTGGCGGTCGCTGACCTGGGCGACGAAGACGCACCCGTGCGAACGCTCGTGCTCGGACCAGATCGCGCCGGCAACATGTTCGAGGTGATCGTGCTCCACCTCGACGACGACCGCGAGAAGGTGATCCACGCGATGCCGAAGAGACGCCACTACCACGGGCTGCTCCCCCACCCCCAAGACACCGGACCATGACCAACAAGAAGCACGACAC
>JANMAT010000050.1:0-22511 GCA_031359995.1 Actinomycetes bacterium | reverse complement strand
CACGGCGTGGCGGAACACGTCGGGCACGAGTGCGAACACCGTCCACCAGTCGCCCGGCGTGCCCGTGGCCGTGCCCGGCTCGGCCCCGGGGTCGCGCCCGTCGAACAGCCGCTCGTACATGCCGAGGACCAGCTCGTCGGTCACCTCGGCCTTGGGCACCTGTCGCAACCTGGGCATGACCCACTCCCCCTCTCGAGCACCGCCGGCCGGCGAGCGGGCGGTTCCGGCGCCGAGGGTACGCTGCGACGCCATGACCCACGTGTTCGTCCACGGCAACCCCGAGACCGCCGCCATCTGGGGCCCGCTCGTCGAGGCCCTGCGCGCCCGGGGCGTGGACGACGTCGTGCTGCTGTCACCGCCCGGGTTCGGTGCGCCCACGCCGGCGGGTTGGGGCGCCACGCGCGTGGAGTACCGCGACTGGCTGGTGGCCGAGCTGGCGACGCTGCCCGGCCCCATCCACCTGGTCGGCCATGACTGGGGCGCCGGCCACGTGTACAGCCTGCTGGCCCACCAGCCCGATGCCGTGGCGACGTGGGCGGCCGACTGCGCCGGGCTGCTCCACCCCGACTACGTGTGGCACGACGCCGCCCAGGCGTGGCAGACCCCCGGCGTCGGCGAGGAAGCGGTGGCCGGCATGGTGGCGGCGACGGCGGCCGAGCGCGCCGCGCTGTATGCGTCGCTCAGCATCCCGACTGACGTGGCCGCCGACATGGCCGCGGGGTGCGACGCGGAGATGGGGCGCTGCATCCTCGCTCTCTACCGCTCGGCCGCGCAGCCGGTCATGGCCGACCTGTTCGAGCACCTCGTCGATGCGGCCCGCCGGCCCGGGCTCGTGGTCATCGCCAGCGACGACCACTACGTCGGCGACGAGTCGCTGGCCACGGCGTCGGCCGAGCGGGCCGGTGCCGAGGTCGCCAAGCTCGACGGCGTCGGGCACTGGTGGATGTGCCAGGACCCGGCGCGCGGCGCCCGCACCCTTGAGCACTTCTGGGCGTCGTTGGGGTGACCGATCGGGTCCGCGCTCAGCCGCCGTCGTCGTCCTGGTCGCGCAGGAAGCGTTCCAGCTCGGCGGCGAGGTCGTCACCCGAGGGCAGCTCGTCGACCACGCGCTCGTCGTAGCGCTGCTCGAGGGCGGCCACGTACTGGCCGGCGTCGTTGTCGGCGGCCACGGCGCGGTCCAGCCGGCGGCGCTGCCGGGCGACCTCGTCATCGAGGGTGGCGTGGCCCGTGGGTACCCCGGTGACGTGCTCCAGGTGGCGTAGCAGGGCCTGGGTCGAGAGTGGGTGCTCGGCGCCCGCCGCGTAGTGCGGCACGGGGACGCGCAGCGAAACCGCCGGTACCTTGCGGCGGTCCAGCAGGTCGTGCAGCACGCCGACCACGCCGGTGGGGCCCTGGTAGCGCGGGGGCGACAGGCCGAGGCTGCGGGCGAGCCGTTCGTTCGTGGTGGAGCCGATGACCTGGGGTTGGCGCGTGTGGGGAACGGCGTCGGCCATGGCGCCCACGGTGACGACGAGCTCGCAGTTGAGCCGACGCGCCACGTCGAGCACGGCCTCGGCGAAGGAGCGCCAGCGGATGTCGGGTTCGAGGCCGGCCAGCAGCACCAGATCGTGCACGCCGGCCGGATCGTCGAGCACGGCGACCTCGTTGGCCGGCCAGCGGATGCGGCGCACGTCGTCCTCGCCGAGCTTCACGTGCGGCCGGTGGCGGGTGAAGTTGAAGAAGTGCTCAGGATCGATGGAGGCGATCGTCTCGGGTCGGCCGCGCGACGCCAGGTGCGTGAGCGCGGCCGTGGCGGTCTCGGCGATGTCGAACAACCCGGCGAACCCGGCGATGAACAGGGGGCGGCGCAGCGTCGGCGTGGCGTGCCACGTGACCTCGCTCACCGCTGCTCCTCGTTCACGAGCCCGAGGCTACCGAACGACCGGGCACGAGGTCCCGCCCGGCGGTCAACCCGGCGCAGGCACCCAGTTTCCGTGGAAGCCGTACGGCACGCGCACGGGCAGGTGCACCGTGGCCACCGGCAGGCCGGCGAAGTCCTGCGCGTCGAGAATCACCAGCTCGCTGCGGTCGGCGGCGCGGTCGTGCACGAGGCTCATGATCCAGCCGTCGTCCTCGGCCGCGTGGGGGGTGCGGGGGATGAACACGGCCTCGCCCGAGGAGCGGCCGGGGCCGAAGTCGTGACCGGTGCTCGTGCCGGCGTGCAGATCCCACTTCGTGAGGCCGCGGTGCTCGGGGCCGCTGGTGCCGAACGCCGCCGTGTAGCCGTAGCGGTGGGGGCGGCCGACGAGGCGCTCGTCGACGCGGGGGAACTCCTGGCTGGTGTCGTCGAGGCGTTCCTCGTGCACCTTGCCGGCGACGGGGTCGATCGTCCACCGCTCCACCACGGGCGGGCCCTCGAACGGACCGTTGCGGTCGGTGGCGAACATCTTCGGGTGGCGGCACACGTCGAGCACGATGCGCCCGTCGGCGAGGTCGTAGGCGTTCATCGGGTGGTACACGTAGCAGGGGCTGACCTCGCACCACACGAGGTCGTCGGCGGTGCCGTAGCGCGGCAGCACACCGACGCGGGCCGGGTGGTCGGGGTTCCAGCGGTAGGGCAGCGGGTAGCCCTGCTCCAGCGCCTCGCCGCTCAAGGTGACGGGCAGGTCGAAGATGACGGCCCGGGTCTCGGTGATGGCGATGTCGTGCAGCATGATGGCGTCGCCCACGGCGATGCGCTGATTGTGGGTGACGCGCCGGTCGGGGCTGATCACCTGGTACGAGACCTCGGGGCCGAACAAGGGTGAGTAGGCGGCCACGAACAGCTCGCCGGTCACCGGGTCGAGCTTCGGGTGGGCGCTGAACGTGCCGGCCCACGTGCCGTTCAGGTCGTGGTAGCGCACCGATTCGAGCTCGTCGGTGAGCTCCATGGGGTAGCCGCCCGCTTCGACGATGGCCAGGGTGGTGCCGCCGGCGCCGATGACGTTGGTGTTGGGCGAGCCGCCGCCGAACACGGCGTCACGCGGCCCGGGGACCCGGGGGCGGTCGAGGGTGTCGGCCGCGGCGTCGCCGAGCACGTAGCGGCTGCGGTACCACTCGGCCTTGCCACCCCGCAGGCGCAGACCGTGCACCATGCCGGTGCCGACGAACCAGTGGTGCAGGAGCGGGTCGACGGGCGCCACCGGGTTGGGCCCGTTGCGCAGGTACCGACCGTCGAGCGCGTCGGGCAGCGTGCCCGTGACGGGCAGGTCGAACGCCGTGGTCTCCTCGGCCACCGGGCCGAAGTTGCCGTCCAGGTAGCGGTTCTCGGTCGTCGTCACGGGGCCCCCTGTAGAACGTTGTTATAGATCAGTGTGCGGGCTGCGGCGGGCGGTGTCAACCCGGGTCGACGGCCGCTCGTCCGCGGGTGTCACGATCTCGCCGTGCCGGCGGCACGTGTTCCCCTTCGGCGAGGACCCGACCATCCGTCGGTTCGTGCGCCAGGTCCCGCTGACGAGTCGCGACCAGCCGCCGTCGGTGTGGGCTCCATGCCGAACACGCAGCGCTGTACTGGTTCCCACGGCAGTGTCGGCGGGTGACGGCGTGGTGGCGCGCCGACGGCGAGCGCGGCGCCTTCGCCGCGACCGTCCACACGGCAGCCAGGCGGGTGCACGCCGTCGAGGTGGTCGAGCCGATCGCGGTGGAGCCGGTCGGCAATCTGCTCGACGCCCACATGGGCGCGGGCATCGAACTGAAGGGTCTGCCGTCCCTGTGGCCGTTGCACGATCTGATCGGGTCCGACCGATGGGGCCAGCAGTGTGCGCTCGGCCAACGCCCAGCCCGGCCGTGAGGCCCGGTCTGACCGACACGGGGTTCCCGAGGGCGTGCCGTCACTTGCCGAAGGCCGGCTGACCTTGCGGCTCCGCCGGAACCGTCAAGTCAGGCTCCTCCATCTCCTCGGTGGCGTCGACAACCGTCACGGCAGTGTCGACGACCACGGCGCCTTCGAACCCAGCAACCACGTAGCCATCAACCACGCAGCCATCAACCACGCAGCCATCAGAGCATGGGCGTTGCCGTCGCATCTCTCCACGATCTCCGCGTCAACGGCCGGGAACCTTGTCACACCGTTTCTCTAGGGTGGTCGGCATGAGCGAGTTGTCGGTGTGCGAGCGGATCGGGCGGGTCCAGGCCGTCGATGTCGCGCTCGCCGACATCGCCACGCTCGATGCCGCGCTGGCCGACGTGGCCGCGGCCGCGCGTTGGGTCGATGCGCAGCAAACGCGGTTGGCCGGCGCGTACGCGCAGCTCTCGGTCACGCCCGAGCTCGGGTTGGCGCATGCCTTGCAGGTGCCGTTCCGTGACGCGGAGACGCTCGTGAAGCGGGCGGGGCTCACCGACGAGTGCCCGACGTTGGCCGAGGCGTTGGCGTGCGGTCGGTTGTCGGGGGCCCACATCGACGTCATCCTGCGCTCGCTCACGCTGCTCACGGCCGACGAGCGGGCCTGCTTCCTCGCTGGTGCGCACCAGCTCGTGGTGGTGGGCGAACGGCTCGCCGTCGACCGCTACCGCGAGCACGTGCGTCGTGTCCGTGATCGCGTCCGCGCACCGCGCGATCCCGACGAGCAGATCCGCCGCCAGCGCGAGGCGACCCGGCTGGCCTTGTGGGTGGACCGCGACTCGGGCATGTGGTGCCTCCACGGCGAGTTCGACCCGGCGGCCGGGTTGCTGCTGGCCAACGCCATCAAGGCCCGCACCGAGTCGCTCTTCCACGACCGCCACCCTGACACCGCACCGTCCGATCCGATCGCCCGGCAACAGCACCTGCGGGCGCTGGCCTTCGCCGATCTCGTCCTCCACGGCGGGGCCAAGGTGCGGGTGGACGTCACCGGCATCGTCGACCTCACCGACATCGCACCGGGTGGCGTGGCCACCATCGACTGGGGTTTGCCCGGCATCGAGATCGACCCACGTGTGCTGGCGGGCCTGCAGGGGAAGCTCGACGTGAACCTGGTCGTGGTGCGCAACGGTGTCGTGCTGCATGCGCCGGGCGAGATGGACCTCGGCCGCACCCGGCGCCACGCCAGCCGCGCCCAACGGCGGGCCCTCTCTGCGCTCTACGCCACCTGCGGCGTACCGGGCTGCTCGGTCCCGTACGACGACTGCATTCTGCACCACCTCGTGGCGTGGTCGAAGGGCGGTCGCACGGACCTGGCGAACCTGTTCCCGTTGTGCACGAAGCACCACCACCACGTGCACGACCGCGGATGGGTGCTCGATGTCGGCCCGAACCGTGAGGTCACGTTGGCCACGCCCGACGGCAAGACCATGACCACCGGGCCGCCCCGGCGGCGCACCGCCTGAGACGGCGGGCGGCCACCGGCGGCAGGCGACCGGTGGCGCGCTCACCGCGCCCCTTGACAACTGAACGGCTGCCTCAGGCCGACAGCTCGCCCACGACGTGGTCGATGCACGCGGTCAGCGCTTCCACGTCGGCCGGGTCGACCGCGGGGAACATGCCGATGCGCAACTGGTTGCGGCCGAGCTTGCGGTACGAGTCGGTGTCCACGATGCCGTTGGCCCGCAGCGCGGGGTTCACCGCCGCGGCATCGACGCCGTCGAGGTCGATGGTGCCCACCACCGCCGAACGCTGGGCCGGGTCGGCCACGAACGGCGTCGCCCACGGCCGTGCGCCCGCCCACGAGTACAGGTGGTTCGACGACCGACGGCACCGCTCCACCGTCCACGCCAGCCCGCCGTTGTCGTTCATCCACCGCGCCTGCTCGTTGAACAGGAACAGCGTGGCCAGCGCGGGGGTGTTGTACGTCTGGTCCAGGCGGCTGTTCTCCAGCGCGATGCGGACGTCGAGCGACGCCGGCACCCAACGCCCGCTGGCACCGAGGCGCTCGATCCGCTCCACGGCCGCCGGTGAGCACAACGCCACCCACAACCCCCCGTCGGAGGCGAAGCACTTCTGGGGTGCGAAGTAGTACACGTCCACCTGCGACGGGTCCCATGGCAGGCCGCCCGCGCCCGACGTGGCGTCCACCACCACGAGCGAGCCGTCGTCGGCGCCGGCCGGCCGGGTCAGAGTCATGGCCACACCGGTCGAAGTCTCGTTGTGGGTCAGCGCATACACGTCCACACCCGCGGTGGCCGTGACCGCCGGGTGGGTGCCGGGCGGGGCCGACACGACGACGGGGTCGTGCAGGTGGGGGGCCGCAGTAGCCGCCTCGGCGAACTTCGAGGAGAACTCGCCGAAGGTCAAGTGCTGGCTGCGGGCCTCGATCACGCCGAACGTGGCCACGTCCCAGAACGCGGTGGAGCCGCCGTTGCCGAGCACGACCTCCCACCCGTCAGGCAGGGAGAAGAGCTGGCGCAAACCGGCGCGCAGGTCGCCCACCAGCGACTTCACCGGCTTCTGCCGGTGCGAGGTGCCCATCCACGACTGGCCGACCTGGGCCAGCGCGGCCATCGCCTCGGGCCGCACCTTCGACGGGCCGCACCCGAAACGTCCGTCGCGGGGGAGCAGGTCGGCTGGAATGGTTATGCGGGCAGGCTCGGGCGACGTCACTGTGCCAGCATTGCAGCCCGTGAAACGTGTCTCCCAGCGCATCGCCGCCATCGCCGAATCCGCCACCCTCGCCGTCGACGCCAAGGCGAAGGCCCTGAAGGCGGCGGGGGAGAACGTCATCGGCTTCGGTGCCGGCGAACCCGACTTCCCCACGCCGGCCCACGTCGTGGAAGCGGCTGTGGCCGCCTGCCGCGACCCCAAGAACCACCGCTACACGCCGGCCGGCGGCCTGCCCGAGCTGAAGGAAGCCATCGCGGCCAAGACCAAGCGCGACTCGGGCTTCGACTGCACGGCGGCGAACATCATCGTCACCAACGGCGGCAAGCACGCCGTGTACGCGGCGTTCGCCTGCATGTGCGACCCGGGTGACGAGATCATCCTGCCGGCGCCGTACTGGACCACCTACCCCGAGGCCATCGCCCTGGCCGGCGGCAAGGCAGTGGTCATCGACACCGACGAGACCACCGGCTTCAAGGTCACCGTCGAGCAGCTCGACGCGGCCCGCACACCCCGCACGAAGGCGCTGCTGTTCGTGTCGCCGTCGAACCCGACCGGCGCGGTGTACTCGCCGGCCGAGACCGAGGCCATCGGCCGGTGGGCGCTGGAGCACGGCGTGTGGGTCATCACCGACGAGATCTACGAGCACCTCACCTACGGCGACCACAGGTTTTCGTCCATGCCCACGCTGGTGCCCGAGCTGGCCGACCAGACCATCATCCTGAACGGCGTGGCCAAGACGTATGCCATGACGGGCTGGCGCGTCGGGTGGATGATCGCCCCCAAGGACGTCATCGCCGGGGCCACCAACTTCCAGAGCCATGCCACCTCGAACGTGTGCAACGTGGCCCAGCGGGCCGCCCTTGCTGCCGTGGCGGGCGACCTGAGCGCGGTCGCCATGATGCGCGAGGCCTTCACCCGCCGCGGCCGCACCATGTACAAGATGCTCAACGACGTGCCCGGCGTGCTGTGCCCCGAGCCCGAGGGCGCGTTCTACTGCTTCCCGTCGTTCAAGGACGTCCTCGGCAAGACCATCGCCGGCACGACGCCGACGACCACGCTGGAGCTCGCCGAGGTCCTCCTCAACGAGGCCAAGGTGGCGGTGGTGCCGGGCGAGGCGTTCGGTGCGCCCGGCTACCTGCGGTTCTCGTTCGCCCTCGGCGACGACGACCTCGGCGAGGGCATCCGCCGCGTGCAGCAGCTGCTCGGCTGACATCGCTCACGACCGGGCGACGGTTCCGTCACGGCAACCGACGCCGACCCGCAATCGGGCGCGACGTCGGCGCCGCCGAGCCCGCCGGTAAGGTCGCCGCCGTGACCCCGCAGGACCTGGGCCGCTACCTCGCCACTCTCGTGGGGCAGCGCGTCCGACAAGCCGTGATGATCTGGGGCCCACCGGGTGTGGGCAAGAGCGCGATCGTCGCCCAGACCGTCGCCCGGCACGGCATCGATGTCGTCGATGTCCGCCTCAGCCAGCTGGCCCCCACCGACCTGCGCGGCCTGCCCGTGCCGGGCGACGGGGTGTCGCGTTGGCTGCCCCCCGAGTTCCTGCCGCGCGGCGGGGCCGGCGTGCTGTTCCTGGACGAGCTGAACATGGCCCCGCCCACGATGCAGGGCGTGGCCCAGCAGCTCATCCTCGATCGGCGCGTCGGCTCCTACGTGCTGCCCGACGACTGGTTCGTGTGGGCGGCCGGCAACCGCAAGGAGGACCGCGCCTCGGTGTACGAGATGCCGGCCCCGCTGGCCAACCGGTTCATCCACCTCGAGGTGGAACCCGATCTCGAGAGCTTCACCCGCTACGCGATGGAAGCGGGCGTGCACGAGCGCATCATCGCCTTCTTGGCCTTCCGGCCCCAGCTGCTGCACAACGCCGACACGCGCCGCCCGGCGTGGCCCAGCCCCCGCTCGTGGGAGATGGCCTCGCGCCTGCTGGTGGCCGGCCTCGACATCGCGCCCGCGGTCGGCGAGGCCGCCGCCGGGGAGCTCGACGCGTTCACCGCCGTCTACGAGTCGCTCCCCGATCTCGACAAGATCCTCGCCGGCGACGGCGCAGGCCTCAGGTGGCCGGCCGAGCCCTCGGCCCGGTACGCGCTCACCCTGGGCCTGGCCCTGCGGGCCGACGACGCCGAACGCGCGCTGCGGGCCATGCGCTGGATGGCCGACCAGGCCAGCCCTGAATGGGTGCAGCTCTACGTCGCCGACGTGACCGCCCACCTGCGCGGCACGGGCCAGCTCGGGGCCCTCGCCGCGCTGGCCCGCGACGACGACACGTTCCGCCGGTTCGTGGCCGACTACGCCCGTCTCACCGGCCATGGCGCACCCGACGCCTGACCCGTCACCCCCCTCAGCCCCGTCGGCTCCGTCGGCGCGGGCCACCGCGGCCGACCCCCGCACGCCGCCGACGGTGCTCGACCATCTGGCCCACCATCGCGACCGCGCCGTGCGGCGGGCCGTGATCGCCAACCCGAACACGGCGCTGGCCACGCTGAACCGCACCGCCGCGCCCCATGCCGACGCGCTGGCCGGCAACGCCCTGCTCGACTGGCTCCTGATCGAGAACGCCGAGTTCGCCCGCGATCTCACGCCGCTGGTGCGCCACCGGCTCCTGGCCACGCCGGCGTGCTCGGCCGGCTTGCTCTGGTGGGCCCTGCGCCACGGCACGGTCGACGATCAGGTCGCCGTGCTGGCCAACCCGTCGACCACTGCCCCGATGCGCGCCTGGATGGGTGCCAACCTGCCAGCGCTCGATGCCGAGGGGCTGGCCCCGGTGGGCGCGGTCGACGACGAGGAGCTGGTGGAGCTGCTCGTGCACGACGCCGTGCCCCATTGGCTGCTCGCCGTGCTGCCCGACCCTGACCGGGCCGAGTCACGTCGGCTGGTGGCCGCTCACCGCGACGCCGAGCCGGCGGTGCTGCGCCGCCTGGCCCTCGATCCGGACGAGCAGGTGCGGGTCACCGCACGCGCCCACCCGGGCCTCGACCCCGAGTGGGCCGCGCTCGCGGCCGCGCTCGATGCCGGCGGTGGCACGCTCACCGACACCGTGGCCGACGAGGTGATGGCCAGCAGCTACGGGCGCATGCTGGTGGCTCGCCGCAACGACCTGCCCGCCGCGGCCCGGGCCCGGATGGTGCACGCCAGCCCGTGGCAGGAGCGCGACGCGGTGGCGGGCAACCCCGCCCTCACCCTCGAGGAGCTGTGCCGGCTGGCCGCCGACGCCGACCGTGACGTGCGCGCCGCGGTGGCGGCCAACCCGGCCGCACCGCCGGGGTTGCGCGGCCTGCTGGCCCACGACACCGACGAGCGGGTCCGTGCGGCGGCGGGCGCCTCGGTCGGTGAGCCCGGAACCACGCCACGGTTGGAGCCCGCCGTGGCCGACGCGCTCGGCGCCCTCGGCCCGCTGGCGTCGGTGCTGCTGGCCCGCGACCGGGCCGCGTCGGTCGACACGCTCGCCGCCTTCGCCCATGACGAGGCGTGGCGGGTGCGCCTGGCGGTGGCCGCCAACGAGGCGTGCCCACCGGCCGTGCTCGACCACCTGGCGGCCGATGGCGATGCTGACGTGCGCCAGGCCGTGGCCCAGCACCCGGCGACGGCGCGGCCGGCGCGGCGGCGCCTGGCGGCCGACGGCGCCGTCGTCGTGCGCGCCGCCGTGGCCCGCGCCGCCACCGACCCCGCGTTGCTGACCGCGCTGGCCGCCGACCCCGATGCCGACGTGCGCCTGGCGGTGGCGACCAACGCCGCCGGCCCCACCGCGGCCCTGGCCGCGCTGGTCGGCGACGCCCACTCGGGCGTGCTCGCCGCGGTGGCCGCCCATCCGGCGACGCCGCCGACCGCGTTGGTGACCCTGGCCGGCCGGGCCGACAGCGACGACGTGCGCCTCGCGTTCGTGCGCCGTGGTGGGCTCGACCGGCCCGTGCTCCAGCGGCTGGTCGGTGCCGAGCGCACGGTCATGAGGGCGGCCACGCTGGCCGCGCTGCTCGACGGTGCGTCGCCCGGCGTCGGCCCGATGGTCGATCTGCTGGCCCCCTCGCCCTGGCTCGCTGCGGCGCTGGTCGATCGACTGCCCGAGGACGCGCCCGAGTTGCAGCCCGTGCTCGAAGCGCTGGGGGCCAGCGACCAGTGGCGGCGTCGCGAGCAGGCGGCCACCCACCGGGCGGCGCGGCCGCTGCTGCTCGACGTGCTGGCCGACGACCGCGACTACGACGTCCGCAAGGCCGTGGCCGCCCACCCGACGACGCGCCCCGACGTGGTGGCCCGACTGGCCGTCGACGCCAACAACCAGGTGCGCCTGTGCGTCGCCCGTCGCGCCGACCTGTCGACCGAGCTCGTGGAGCGGCTAGCCGACGACGACGACGCCGACGTGTGCCTCGCCCTGCTCGACGGTGGGGCGCGTCCGCACTCGCCCACGGTCGCCGTGCTGCGGGGCGAGCCGGTCACCGCTGACGAGCTCACCGCCGCTCTCGGGGCCGGCTACGCCGTTCGCCTCGCCGTGGCGGGGCACCCCGACCTCACCACCGAGCAGGCCGCCCGCCTCGCCGCCGACGAGGCGTGGCAGGTGCGTCAGGAGGTGGCCGCCCACCAGGCGTTGGCCAGCGCCGAGCTGGCCCGCCTGGCCACCGATCACGACCGTGACGTGCGGGCTGCCGTCGCCGGCAACGCCCGCACCGATCCGGCCGTGCTGAGCGCCCTCGCCGGCGATCACGACGAGCGCGTGCGCCGCGCCGCGCTCGGCAACCCGGCGCTGCCCAGGCCGGAGCGCCGGGCCGCGACGGCGACGCTGGTGCGGCGCTGTCTGCGTTCGTCGTCGCCGTGGTCGGTCGCGGCGGCGGCATCGTCACCGTGGCTCGAGCCGCTGGTGCTGGCCCGCCCCGCCCTGGTGCGTTCGCCGCACGCTGCGGTGCGGTACGCGTTGGCCCGCCATCCGGCCACGCCGCCAGCGGTGCGGGCCGCGCTGGCTCACGATGCCCATCCCCTCGTGCGGGCGGCGGCCGCGGCCGCCGCCGACCGCGACGCCCCGTGAGCGCCGGCACCGACATCGAGCGTGAGATCAGCGCGTCCATGCTGCGCCTGCGCGGCCGCGCGCCGTTCTTCGCCACGCTGGCGCTGTACGCCCGCATCGTCGTCACCGACGCCGTGCCCACCGCCGCCACCGACGGCCAGGACGTGCTGGTGAACCCGGCGTTCATGGCCGGTCTCTCGACCCCGCACCTCGACGGCGTGATCGTGCACGAGGTGCTGCACGCCGCCCTCGGCCACGTCGGCCGGCGCGCCGCCCGCGACCCCGAGCGATGGAACATCGCGGCCGACATCGTCGTGAACGGCATCCTCACGGCCAACGGCTTCGAGCTGCCCGAGGGTGCCGTGCGCGACGGTTCGCTGCAGGACTTCAGCGTCGAAGAGGTGTATGCGCTGCTGGAGCGGCGCGACCCCTCGGGTCTCCCGCGGTTGGTGATGGTCGATCTGCTCGAACCCGGCGCCGACGGCGCGGCCCGGGCCCAGCGGGCCCGGCAGCTGGAGCGGCACTGGGCCGGAGCCGTGGATCGCGCCGTGGTGGTGGCGCGCACCGCGGGCGACGGCGACGGGCAGGGGCCCCTGCCCGGTGGTGTGGTGCGGGCCTTCGGGCTCGACCAGCGACCGCGGCTCGACTGGCGCACGCTGCTGTGGCGCTTCCTCACCCGCACGCCTACCGACTTCGCCGCGTTCGACCGCCGCCTCGTGCACCGCGGCCTCTACCTGGAGACGCTCGAGTCCACCAGCGTGCGCGTGCACGTGGCCATCGACACCTCGGGCAGCGTGAGCACCACCGAGCTCGATGCCTTCGGAGCCGAGCTACAGGCGCTGCTGGCGTCGTACCCGGGCATCGAGGCCACGCTCGTGTACGCCGATGCCGCCGTGCACGGCCCGTACCCGCTCACGGCGGGCAGGGAGCTGCCGCCGCCGGTGGGCGGTGGCGGCACCGACTTCCGCCCGTTCTTCGCTCTCGTCGACGACGGTGACGCCGATGCCACCACCGTCGCCGTGTACCTCACCGACGGCCACGGTGACTTCCCGGTCGCCGAGCCGGCCTACCCCGTGCTGTGGGTGGTGACGCCCGGCGGGCTCGACGACGAGAAGTTCCCCTGGGGTACCGTCGTGCGGATGGTGTAGCGGGCGCGCTCAGCCCGCCGCGGTGGTCGTCGGCGCCGGCAGCGGCGTGAGCACACTCGGAAGTGGCTCCAGCGCCCTCCAGATCGGCTCGGTCGTGGTAGCGACGTCGTACAGCGAGCCGCCGATGGCGCCGGTGGCGGCCAGTGCCCGGTTGAACCCGGCGACCTGGTCGGGCGTCGACACATCGGCGATGCCGCCGATGGGGTGCACGCGCGCCTCGGGGTCGGCCAGGTGCTCGCGCATGAGGCGCACGCTCTCGGTCGTGTAGCGCTCGCCGTCGCGCCAGCCCGATGTCTCGTCGCGCGTCGTCCAGTACGTCATCGGCATCCACACGTCGTAGAAGGCGCGCAGCTCGCCCCACGGGAACGCCGGCCAGAACGCAGGGTTCACGATGTCGAGCTGCACCGCCGGCATCACGATGGCACCGAGCGCGGTGTCGGCGCCCACCCTGGCCCGCAGCTGCCTGGAGAGCGCCAGCAGGTTGGCGCTGCGCGTCGTCGGGTCCCTCATCGACTCGTTGTCCTCGATGTCGACGGCGACGCCGTCGAAGCGCTGCCCCTTGTGGTCGAAGTCGGCGATCTTCACCAGGCGTTCCAGGTCGAAGGCCACGTCGACGAAGCGCGGGGTCGACCAGCCGACCACGGCGATCTTCTTGGCGTGGGCGCGCGTCAGGAACGACGCCAGCAGGTCGGCGTCGATGAGGCCGCCCGGGGTCTTGGCGTCGTTGCGCACGGGCTGCAGGTAGATCGTCTTCACGCCTCGCCCCGCCAGCTGGTCGACGGTGCCGGGTGTGACCGGTGGGTTGGGTCCCGCGTAGGTGGTCACGTAGTCGTAGGTGTCGATCCACGCACCGAGCCCGGCGTACACGGCCACGTCGCGGCGGATCAGCGCCGGCGGATCGTTGCGCAGGAACCCGACGCCGGCGGCCACCCCCACCGCCACCAGCACGCCGGCGATGGCCACGACCACCTGGGTGCGGCGCCGCCCTCGCGCCTTGGCCGCGGCGGCCGCGTCCACCGCGTCCTGGTCGAACAGCCCGGGCGTGACGGGAAGTTCGTCGGTGGTGGGCGCCGCCGGCTCATCGGGGACGCGCCGGTCCGGGGGGTCGGCTTCGGACATGGGCGACCAGTCTGGCCCACCACCTCCCGCCGGGGGCGGCACGACCGCGCACGGACCTGCTCAGGGCACCTCGACGACGTCGTACAGGTAGTCCTTCGTGCTGGCGAAGTACCCCACCGCGTCGACGACGAGGTGGGTCGTGCGGTGGGCATAGAAGCAGCTGTACGAACCGCCCGCGTAGCCCGCAGCGCGGGAAGCGGCGACCACGGCGTTGGGCACCGTCTGCCCCGCCACGTAGTTCACGTTCGACGCGGTCGGTCGGTCGGTGCCGCACGCGTGGACGGTGGGCGCGGATCCGGCG
This sequence comes from Actinomycetes bacterium, assembly GCA_031359995.1. Lineage (GTDB taxonomy): Bacteria > Actinomycetota > Acidimicrobiia > Acidimicrobiales > Ilumatobacteraceae > JANMAT01. The sequence goes on along the minus strand of JANMAT010000050.1, from coordinate 8,418 downwards.
CACGGAGCGACGGTGGCCTCGGCGGTCACCCACGGCTCGGGCTCGTTCTCGCCGTTCAGCACGTCCAGCTCGACCAGTCCCTCCGGCAATCGCAGCGGCGTGGCCGGGGACGACGCACTCGAGAACTGGTTGTTCGACTGGATGTGCATCCGGAGCGCGGCGGGGCCGGAGTCGGCCGATGCCGTGCGCCTCGGGAGCAGCGCCGCCAGCACCGCCACGCCCGCCCATCGCACCGCGGTGCCGTGATCGAGAGTTCATGTCGCCTGGCCCGGTCCGCTCCGCCGGCGGCCCACCCGCCTGCATCCCCCATTCTTGCCCTGTGTCACGCGGCACACCAAGCGGGTGAACGATTCGTACAGATGGCGGACCGCTGGTCCAAACCCGACCGGAGCGGTCAGAATGAATGCCTTATGGCGAGGATCCTGGTCACCGAAGAGATCGCCGAAGGTGGGCTCGACGGCCTGCGGCGGGCCGGTCACGACGTCGACGTGCAGCTCGGGTTGTCGGCCGACGACCTGCTCACCGCCATCGTCGGTGCGCACGCACTGATCATCCGTTCGTCCACCCAGGTCACCGCCGACGTGCTCGCCGCGGCCGGCCAGCTCATGGTGGTGGGGCGCGCCGGCATCGGGCTCGACAACGTCGACGTCGCCGCCGCCACCGCCCGCGGCGTCATGGTCGTGAACGCGCCGCAGTCGAACATCGTCTCGGCCGCCGAGCACACGATGGCCCTGCTGCTGGCCCAGGCCCGCAACGTGCCCCAGGCCCACTCGGCGTTGAAGGACGGGCGCTGGGAGCGTTCGAAGTGGGAAGGCGTCGAGCTCGACGGCAAGACCCTCGGCATCGTCGGCCTCGGCCGCATCGGCAAGCTGGTGGCCGAGCGCGCCGCCGCCTTCGGCATGCGCCTGGTCGCCTTCGACCCGTTCGTGTCGGCCGAGCGGGCCAAGCGGATGAACGTCGAGCTGCTGCCTTTGGATCGCGTCGTCGAGGAGAGCGACTTCATCACGATCCACCTGCCGAAGAACAAAGAGACCACCGGCATCATCGGTACCGCCATGTTCGAGCGGGCCAAGCCCGACCTGCGGGTGATCAACGTGGCGCGCGGCGGCATCGTCGACGAGCAGGCCCTGTACGAAGCGGTGAAGGCCAAGCGCATCGGCGGCGCCGCGCTCGACGTGTTCTCGTCGGAACCCATGACCGAGAGCCTGCTGTTCACGCTCGACGAGATCGTGGTCACGCCTCACCTCGGGGCCAGCACGCGCGAGGCCCAGGACAAGGCGGGCGACACCATCGCCGAGATGGTGCAGTTGGCCCTGGCCGGTGACTTCGTACCGTTCGCCGTGAACGTGGACGCCAACGAGGCGGCCGAAGCGCTCAAGCCGTTCCTGCCCCTGGGCGAGACGCTCGGTCGTCTGTTCACCAACCTGGCCGAGGGTGTGCCCGCCCAGCTCGAGATCTGCTACGAGGGTCAGCTCGCCGAGCACGACACCCGCATCCTCACCCTCGCGGTGCTGAAGGGCGTGTTCTCCAAGGTGCGCGACGAGCCGGTCACGTACGTGAACGCACCCCGCTTCGTGACCGAGCACGGCATCGAGGTGAAGGAGGTCTCCTCGACCACCTCGATGGACTTCCTCAACCTCATCTCGGTGCGCGGCGACGGCCACATGATCGCCGGTGCCCTGTCGGGCCGCCGAGGTGAGCAGCGCATCGTGTTCATCGACGATCACACCTGCAACGTGCCGCCGTCGGCCCACATGCTCGTGGTGCGCAACGACGACCGCCCCGGCATGATCGGCCTCGTCGGCACGTTGCTCGGCGACGCCGGCGTGAACATCGCCGACATGGACGTCGGTCGCTACCTGCCCGACGGGTCCGAGGTGAAGGCCGGCTCCGCGGTCATGGTGCTGGCCACCGGGGGCGCCGTGCCCGGCGACGTGCTCACCCAGCTCCGGGCCCAGCCCGGCATCGTGTCCGTGCACCCGCTCTCCAACGGCTGACGCCGCTCCCGCGGTGCGGCCGGCTCCTGACGGTTTCTTGCCGCTGGGCACCGGTTCTTGAGCATCTCCAGTGCGACGCGCCCCCGGTACCTTCCGATGGGTAGAACGTGCGCCGTGTCCCCCGTCTCGCTCTTGCCTCGCTCCTGATCGCCGCATCGGCCGCGGTCACCACCGACGCCCAGGCGATCGGCATCGCCTCCACCACGTACCTGGTCACGTTGGCGCCGGTGGTTCCGGCGGCCGGCGCCAGCGCTCCCGACGTCGCACCCGAGGCAGCCGAGCCGCCGGTGGGTGCCGCACTGGCGGCCGCGGCGACCCGGCTCGACGCCCGCCCGGGCGTCGCCGCCGTGCGGCTCCTGGGCGGCGGCGTCGCCGTGGCCACCACCACCCTCACCGCGGCCCAGTTGGCGGCCCAGCCCGGTGTGGCCAGCGTGGAGCGCGACGTGTCGGTGCAGCTTGCCTCGGCGCCCGACCCGGCCGAGCCGGGCCAGTGGCACCTGCGCAACACCGGTGCCCGCACGAGCTACGGCCTCACCGGCATCGCCAACGCCGACGTTGACGCGACCGACGCGTGGCCGGTGAGCACCGGCACCGGCATCGTGGTGGCGGTCAGCGACAGCGGCGTGGCCATGAACCACGTCGACCTCGCCGCCAACATCTGGCACAACGCCGACGAGACGTGCGGCAACGGGCTCGACGACGACCACAACGGCTACATCGACGACTGCGCCGGTTGGGACTTCGGCGACCACGACAAGGATCCGTCATCGAGCGACGAGCACGGCACCCACGTGGCCGGCCTGATCGCCGGTGCGCGCAACGACCTCGGCGGCGTCGGCCTGGCGCCCGACGCCAGGATCATGCCGTTGAAGATCACGGCCACCAAGGGCGGGGCCATGCCGCTGTCGGCCGGCATCGCCAGCATCATGTACGCCGCCGACAACGGGGCGCGCATCGTCAACGTGTCGTGGGGGCTCGTCGGTCCCTCCACCGCCATGCGCACCGCGTTGCTCTACGCCCAGAGCAAGGGCGTCCTGGTGGTGTGCGCCGCCGGCAACAACGGGCTCGTGCTCGGTGGGGCGATGGTGTACTCGCCGGGGTCGTACGCGTCGGAGCTGAACAACGTGATCAACGTGGCCGCCAGCGACCTGTCCGACAAGATGACCACCTTCTCCAACCGGGGTGCGGTCACGCTCACTGCGCCGGGTGCGTACCTGTACTCGTCGGTGCCGTGGGGATGGACCTACAAGTCGGGCACATCCATGGCCGCGTCGCTCGTGTCGGGGGCGGCGGCGTTGGTGGCGGCGGCCGACCCGGGCCTGAGCGCAGCGGCCATCCGTCAGCGCCTGGTCGACACGGTGGACACGCCGGTGACCCTCACGCAGGGCGGCGCCGGCCGCCTGGACGCGGCCAGGGCGGTAGGTGCCACCCGCACCACCAGTGGCCGCACGATGCCGTCGTCGACCTTGATGCCGTTCGAGAACAACATGCTGTCGCTGCAGCTGGGCACGGCAGCGGCCGACGACACGTTCACCATGGTGGCCATGAAGCCCGACGGCACGGCGTTCACGGCCACGGGCCCGTCGGGCACCAGCAGCCTCACCGTCGGCCCCACCGTGGCGCGCACCCCCTACTTCGTGGTGCTCACTGCGTCGGGTTCGGCGGGCACGGCGACGACGTCGTTCGTGGTGGTCGCCCAGGACACGCCGAAGCCGCCGACCATCACCAGCGTGGCGTCCACCGCGACCGACGTGCTGGTCAATCTGGTGCCCGGCCCGGTGTCGGGCGTGCGGCTGCACCACTTCGACATCACCGTGAACGGCACCACGGTGTCGATCCCCGGCACGGGCCGCTCGGCGGTGGTGCGCGGGCTCACCACCGGCACCACCTACGGCGCCGTCGCCGTGGCCGTCGGGGTCGACGGGTCACGCGGCCGCAGCGCGGCGACGAGCTTCACCACGAGCGAGGCCAGCGACGCGCCGACCGTCACGCTGGCGCCGGTCATCCGCGGCGCCACCGTCACCGTCGATCCGCTCGGCCCCGGCGTCGGTCGCCCGATCATCACCGGCTACGAGGTGAAGGCCGGCGGCGTCACGGCGCGCATCGCCGCTGCGCCCGACGGCCACGCCAGCGGCACCGTCACCGGGCTCACCGGTGGGGCAGTCACGCCGGTCACCGTCACCGTGCTCCACGGGCAGCTCCTCGGCCAGCACGTCGCCGCCGGCACCGTCACCCCCCTGGTCGCCCCGCTGCCCGGTGGCGCCCAGAACGCGGCGGCCCAGGTGAACGGCTCCACGGTCGCCTTCACATGGGACGCATCCACGAACGCGACCGGCTACGTGGTGAAGCTCGAGTCGTCGGCCATGACCCTGGGCGGGGGCGCGCTGGCCGCGTCGCTGCCCACGCCGACGCGCACGGGCAGCTACGTGGCCACCATCACGGCCAACGGCCAGTACGGCACCACGGTCGTGCAGGTGCCGGTGCAGGTCGACCCGATCGGCCCGGGCCCGGCCACCAACATCGTCGCCGCGGTGAACGGCGGTTCCATGGCGGTCACCTGGACGGCGGCCACCGGATGGGTCACGAGCTACGAGGTGCAGGTCGGCACGGGCAAGATCCTGACCGCGCCGGCGTCGGCAACCAGCACCATCGTGGCCACGCCGCTGATCGCCGGGCCCGCCACCGTGCGGGTCACGGCCATCAACCCCTTGGGGCGCACGAACGCCAGCGCCAGCGCCACGGTGGTGTCCACCCCGCCGTCGGCACCGGCCAACGCCCAGGGTGTCGTGGTCGCCAGCCAGTTCCGGCTGATGTGGACGCCCACGGTCGGCGAGTGGCGCACCGGCTACACCATCAAGCGCAACGGTGTGGCCGTCCTCGGCCTGCCGACCACGGCGTCGGCGACCACGCTGTCCATGCCGGTGGTGGCCGGCACCTACACCTACGAGATCGTGGCCACGAACCCGTGGGGCGCCACGGCGGCGGCGGTGAGCCTCGTGGTGGCAGCCACACCTCCGCCGGTGGTGACCAACCTGCGGGCCAGCGCCAACGGCAGTGTGCTCGTGGTGTCGTGGACGCCGGCAGCGGGGTTCCTGAGCGGCTACACGGTGACCCGCACCGGTCCCGGTGGTTCGCCGACGGTGATCAACACCCCGGCCACCTCGTCGAGCGTGTCGATGAGCCTGCCCGTGCAGGGCACCCACACGTTCACGATCACCGCGACCAACCCGTTCGGGAAGTCGACCGCGACCGTGCTCTGGACCCGCGGCTGAGCGGGGTCAGGCGCCGATGACGGCCCGGGTCACTCGCCGATGCTGATGGCGGCGGTGGGGCACAGGTCGGCGGCCTGGCGCACCTTGTCGTGGAGCTCGGCCGGCGGCTCTTCCTGGAGCACGTACAGGAACCCGTCGCTGCGCACCTCGAACACCTCAGGGGCCACCTGCGCACAGGCGCCCGTGGAGGCACACACGTCGAAATCGACCGTCACTCGCATGGGCGGCACGTTAGCCGGTCGAAGGGTCGGCGCCGGTGGGGTAACCGTGCGCGCTCGACCCGCTGGCCGGCGCCGACGAGCCGACCGAGTTCCTCTGCCTCCTGGGTCGCACGCTCTGTCGCCTGCCGGCGGTCACCGCGCGCTCTGCACGGCGGCGAGGATCTCGTCGCCGTAGCGCTCGAGCTTGGTGGGTCCGATGCCGTGGCACCGGGCCAGCTCGGCCAGGCCGTCGGGCCGGCGCTTGGCGATGTCGTCGATCGCCTTGTCGGTGAGCACCACGTAGGCCGGCACGCTGTCGCGCCGGGCCCGGTCACGCCGCCAGCTCTTGAGCGCCTCGGTGATGCGGGGGTCGCCCGAGGACCCGGTGGCGGGAGCGCCAGGGCCGGCGGGCACGGCAGCGCCCGCGCCCGGGCGGTTGCTGCTGCGGACGACGCGGGGCGGCTGGCCCGGTTCGGCCAACTCGTCGAGGAAGGGGCTGGGCGCGCCGGCGTCGGCCACCACGACGGTGGCGGTGGACGAGCGCGTGATCGCCACGTGGAACACGCGGCGCTCCTCTTCGTGGTCGGCGGCGAGGCGGTGGGGGAGCAGCCCATCGTTTGCCTCGTGCACCACGACGTAGGGCCACTCACGGCCCTTCACCCGGTGCACCGTGGCCAGGTGCACTCCGGTCTGCTCGTTGGCCGCCCGCTCGGTGCGGGCGCGCTCGAGCTCGCGCTGGAGCCAGGTGGCGAACGAGCTGGCGTCGGGGTGCAGGTGGGCCACGTCGATCATGGCGGCGAGGTCGTCGCCGTGGGCCGACCGGTCGAGGTCGCGTCGGGACCGGTCGAGGGTGTCCATGGCCGCGCCCAGCCCGAGTTGGTCGCGCACGGCGGTGAGCACGTCGGCGGCGTCGGCACCGCGCTCCACCAGCGCGGCGAGCATCTGCACGTCGGTGATGAAGCCCTCGATCTTGTCGGCGTCCTTGGGGGAGGTGAGCCGGCCGGCCAGGCGGCGCAACCCGGCGAGGTCGTTCTGCTCGCCCATCCAGTCGAGCACGCGCGGTGACAGGCCACGGGCCGGTCGGCGGGCGGCGTCGGACACGGTGCCCCCGGCGAGGCGGTCGGGGTTGCTGGCCAGGCGCAGCCAGGCCAGCGCGGCGCGCACGCCGCTGCGGTTCAGGAGCGTGGTGTCGACCGCGGTGGTGGCGGGGATGCCGGCGGCGACCAGACCGAGCTGCACCGGCAACAGGGTGACGTTCACGCGCGTGAGCACGGCGATGTCGGTGGGGGCCACGCCGGCGGCCACCAGACCGGTGACGGTGTCGAGCGTGGCCCGCACGGGGTCGGCGGTGCGCTCGATGCGCAGGTCGCCCGGCTCGTCGGCCCGACCGGGCCGGGCCCGGATGGCTTTGGCGACGCGCGTGGCGTTGCGGGTCAGCAGGTTGCCGGCCGCGGTCACCACTGCGGGCGCGCAGCGGTAGTTGATCTCGAGGGCGTGGCTGGTGGCGCCCGGGAACCAGTGCTCGTAGCGCACCAGCCAGTCGGGGTCGGCGCCCACGTAGCCGTAGATGGTCTGGTCGTCGTCGCCCACGCCGAAGCAGTCGAACCGGGGCGCGCTGAGCAGGCGCACGAGCAGCAGGTGGGCCGGTGCGAGGTCCTGGAACTCGTCGACCAGCAGCAGGCGGCCGGCCCGCTGGGCCACGGCGCGCGCCTCGGGCTCGGCCAGCAGGCGGGCGATGGCCTCGGTGATCTGCTCGTCGTAGTCGACCAGCCCGCCCTTGGCCAGCTCGGCGCGGTAGCGGGGCAGCACCTCGGCGAAGCCGTCGACGTCGCCGTCGAAGGCGTCTTCCACGGCGTTCGGGTCCTGCAGGCCGAGACGCACGGCGGCGAGTGCTTCCAGCCACGGCGCCGCCGGGTCGGTGCCGGCCCGCCGGGGGAAGCGCACGAGGCGTTCGAGCACGCGGCGCTGCTCGGTCTCGTCGATGGTGGTGAGGCGGCGGCCGTCGGGGCGGGGCAGGAACGGCCCGGTGCCGTTGGCGATGGCCAGGCCGAGGCTGTTGAGCGTGCGGATGTGCAACCGCGGCAGGTCGGGGGTGCGCGAGCGCATCTCCTCGGCGGCGCGCACGTTGAACGCCACCAGGCACAGCGCGGCCGGGGGTGCACCCCAGTTGCCCAACAGGTGCCGGGCCCGCTCGGTGAGCACGCGCGTCTTGCCCGAGCCGGCCGGGGCGATGATGCGGGCGGCGCCACCGCCGTGGGCCACCGCCGCGAGCTGGTCGGGAGCGAGCTCGGCTGTGGTGGGGGCGGTGCCGAACGGCGTGAGCAGGCCGTGGTCGAGGGCCACGGTGGGCACCACGGCGTGGGCGAGGGCGAAGGGTCGGGTGGGGCCGCCGTCGACCCAGGCGGGGTGGCCGTCGGGCAGCACCACATCGGCCGGGCCGGTGGTGTCGCCGGGCCGGGCGCCCAGGGCCACGGCCCGCTCGGCCGGCGCGAACCGGGCGGCGGCGAGGTCGCGCCCGTCGACCGCGTGCTCGCCCAGCAGGGCGGCCAGGCGCTCGGCCTCGAACGTGAAGCCGGGCTCCAGCGCCCACGGTGCCTCGTGCACCACGGCGCCGGTCCGCACGGCGGCGTCGAGGTCGCCGTGCAGGGCGACCACGAACCGCTGGCGGGCCTGCCAGTGGGCGGCCACCGCCGCCACGGCAGCAGGGTCGAGACGGGCGGCGTCGATCGTGACGACGGGCGCGTCGGCCCATGGCGCCGGTGCCTCGGTGCCCGGCGTGACCACGAGCCCGCGCCCCAGCTCGGCCGGGCCGGCCCACGCGCTCGCCGGCCGGGGCAGCGGCGTGGTGGGCAGGGTCGCCCGGCGCGCGGGTGGTGGCGCCGGTTGTGGCCGTGACGGCGCCGGTGCCGCGGGGCGCGTGGCCCCCGGCCGCGACGGCGTGGCCGGGCG
>JANMAT010000037.1:0-17092 GCA_031359995.1 Actinomycetes bacterium | reverse complement strand
GCGCGATTCTGCCCGGGTTCCAAGCAGGCTCGTGCGCGATGGGTTTCTACGAGGCAGCCGAGTACCGAGTCGACATACCCGAGATCTGCGGCTTCTTCGGAGCCTACTTCTACAACAACCTCTCCTGCATTCGCATGCAGGCCGTCCGCAACCCGGCGATAAGGACCTGTGCGGGAATTACTCGGTCGGTGGTGGTGTGATGGTGTAGTTCCAGTCGCCGTGCCAGTCGTGGCGGGCGAGGGGGACGGTGGCGAGTTGGCGGTCGGTGATCTTGATGCCGGTCGGGTAGTAGCCGCGGTCGCGCGCGGCGCGGACGCGTAGCCCGGTGCGGGTGGTGGTCGCGGCGATGAGTTCGACGACGGTGCGATACGTGGTGAGGGGTCGACCACGCCAGTTCATCGTGATGTGCGAGAACAGCCGGTGTTCGATCTTGTTCCACTTCGAGGTGCCGGGCGGGTAGTGGCACACCGTGATCTCGAGTCCGGTGTCGGCCGCGAGCTTGGCGAGTTCGGTCTTCCACATGCGGACCCGGTAGCCGTTCGATCCGCCCGCGTCAGCGGTGATCATCAGCCGGGTGGCCTGCGGGAACCGTTCACTACCCATCGTGGTCCACCAGGTACGGATCGATTCGACCGCGAACGCGGCGGTGTCACCGTGATCACCAACCGAGACCCAGCCCTCGTTGTTGGCCAGGTCGTATACGCCGTAGGGGACGGCCTTGCCCATCTCCGGATCAGGGAAGTCGTGCACCCCGACCCGGACGGGTTCACCGGCGGGTTGCCACTCGCGGCCCCGGTTGGCGTAGTCCCCGACAAGTTCCTTCTTCTTGGTGTCGACACTGATCACCGGCTGGCCGGCATCGAGATACGCGGTGGCGGTGTCGTTCAAGTAGTGGAACTGGCCGTCACGATCGACGTGCTGGCTACCTTCGTTCTGTTTCGAGGTGCCCTGCAGGCTGAAGCCCATGGCCCGCAGCAGTTCACCGACCAGCGACGGTCCGATCTCGAACCCCTTGGCTCGCAGCGTGTCAGACAGTTCACGCGTTGACTTCAGCGTCCACCGCAACGGCGACATCGGGTCCCCACGCGTGTCCGGATAGACGAGCGCGTCGAGCTCCAGTAACAGGTTCGGGTCTTTGTCGATGTGGCGTTTGCGACCCGCGCCCGGTCGACGCACCCGATCCGACACCTCCACCCCGGCATCGACCTCGTTCACCGCGGTCGTCACCGTGGAACGCGACAAGCCCGACGTGCGCGCCACGAACGCCACCCCACCCCGACCCAGGGCCCGCGCCAACGAACCCGCCACGACCCGACGAGCCCGCTCATCCAGATGCGGCAACATCACCCCGAACGCGGCACCCAAACCCACCTCGTCGAGCTCCACCACCACACCCTACAACGCGCGACTAATTCACACAGGGACCCTAACGCCGCTCGAACGTGGCATGGCCTGGCCGATCGAGCTATTGACCAGGCTTCACCGGCGCGCCGAGCGTGATCGCAGCGTCGTCGTCACGCGCTCGAACGGAGGCGGAGTAGGCGCGCAACGTCACGTCGGGCCGTTCGTGGCCGAGGCGCTCGGCAATGGTGCGCACGTCGTGGCCTGCGGCGAGCAGCCGCGTGGTCACGAAGTGGCGAAGGTCGTGCAAGCGCACCCCGGAAACACCGGCAACGCGACAGATATCGCCGAAGCGATGCGCTGAGTAGTCCGGACACATCGGCGCGCTGTGATCGGAGGCCAGCGAGAACACGTGTGTGTCGTCGGTGCGCCTGACCCCGCAGAGCTTGCAACGTTTGTCGACGATGTCGCGGTGGCGCAGTGGGTCCGCGGTCACGCTTCGTCGAGCGCCATGGTGCGCCGCTTATCGGACTTCGGGCCTTCACGAGCATCTCGCCGCCGTCCAGATTCGCCACGGAGCGGGCCACCGTGAGCCGGCGGCCGTCCGGGTCCAAGTCGCCCCCGCGGAGTGCGCACAACTCTCCGCGGCGTGCACCGGTGACCGCTGCGAGCCCGATGAACAGCGCGAAGTCGCGATCGGCGCCGCATGGGTCGATGAGCCTCTCGACGACGTTGGCGCAGGCGGCTCAATCTCGTGCCGCTGCGACTTCGGTGGCGTGCGGCGAGCCAGCAGGTCGGCCGAGAGTCATCCCCAGCGGACGCCCTGCCGCAGGGCAATACGGGCGATGTCGCATGCGCTACGAGCCGCTTTCGGACCGCGAGTCCGTCCGATGTCGTCGGCCATGCCGTCGAGCGCCTTCACGGTGAGCGCATCGAGGCGGACCGCACCGAGAGCGGGCCGCACCGCGCTCTCGACCACATGGCGGTAGCGCTTGTGAGTCGACGGCCGAACGTGGCTCTCGGCCGCCTTCAACCACTCATCGAGCAGCAGACGACGGTCCGATTGCTGTTGGACGCGCTGCCCGCGGCCTCTCGAAGCGCTGCGAGCGAATCCACGGCCTCCTTCTTCTTGCCGCGCACCAGCCTTAGCGCGTCGACCGGTCGGCGTACTCACTTGGACCAGCCAGCCACCCGCATCCCGCTTGGTGATGCTTCCCTCATGCCATCCCCGCCGACCCTTGTCTGCCATGCGGCGGAGCGTAAGACATGCATCTCGCTGCATCCGACATACGCAAGAGTCCCCTCCGAGGACTTCGGAAAGGGACTCTGACCTGCGGGTTCTTCGGTGGAGGTGCGGGGAATCGAACCCCGGGCCTCGACAGTGCGATTGTCGCGCTCTACCAACTGAGCTACACCCCCGAAGGGCGAGGCAGAAGCCTAGCGTGCGGCGCCGTGAGCGCCACAGCCCGTTCGGTCAGGCGGCGTTCGTCCAGAGCTGGCGCATGGCCCGCTCGTCTTCGGCCCGACGCATCTGCACCAGCAGGTAGATGTAGGCGGCGAGGGCGAAGTCGACCGCGAAGTGGGCCATGACGGCCAGGCGCACGTGCAGACCGAAGCCGAGCGCCGCGGTGAACAGCGCCAAGCCGACGAGGGCGGCGAGCACGTTCTGGCGACGACGGCGCTGGGCGGCGCGGCGGGCGGCGAGCTGACGCTGACTGGCGGTCTGCGAACGGTTCAGCACCGAGGTGCCGCCACGGTGAGGCGCACCCATCGAGTACTGGCCCGGTGCGATGCGCACGGCCGAACGCGGCTGATTGATGCGGACGCCCGACAGTGGCGCGGTCCGCTGGAGGCTGGACAGCTGCCGCCGGAACGATGAGACGGATGCCGCCGGACGTCCGTCGGCACGAGACCGCAGCAGCGGTGGTGCGAGAACGGCGATCCAGAGCAACGCCAGGATGAGTACGACCAACGGGGTCACGCTCCGTGCCTGCCTTCGGTGTAATTCTCGACGGTAGTGCGCCGCGAGAGACCATCGGTGGATGCTTCACTGCGCTGCGTGAGACCACCGACGTCGTTGTCGGGTGGCCCGGAGACTTGGCGCTGTGTCGCGATCGTGTGCGCTTGAGTTTACACTTTTGCGACGGGAAGGGAACCAACTGGGGTTCCGAGGGCCTCGACCCGGGGAACGTCTGTTCGCTCGGGAGGCCACCGCCCACCCTTCAGAGGTCGGCGCGACGAAACGTACCAGATCGCCCACCGGTCTTCTCCCAGAGGGCGAGCTCGCCGATGACCATGCCTCGATCGGCCGACTTGCACATGTCGTAGATGGTCAGCGCGGCGATGGAGCACGCGTGCAACGCCTCCATCTCGACACCGGTGCGATCGACACAATCGACATGCGCCTCGACGGCGATGTGGTCGTCACCGATCTCGAAGTTCACCGACACCGACCCCACCAGCAGCGGATGGCACAGCGGGATCATCTCCGCGGTGCGCTTGGCCGCCTGGATGCCGGCGACGCGCGCCACCGACAGCACATCGCCCTTCTTCACCTCGCGGTTCGCCACCGCGACGGTGGTCTCGGGCTTCATGTACACCTTGCAACGGGCGACGGCGCGACGGTGGGTGGGGTCCTTGGGGGTCACGTCGACCATGCGGGCGCGGCCCATCGGATCGAGGTGCGTGAACGACACGTCTGACACGTCCGGCAGTGTACGGGTCAGCTCGTCACGGTCGACACGTCGCCGGTGAACACGACCTCGAACGCCGTGCCGGGCACGCCCTTCAACTGGTTCAGATCCTCGTCATCCCAACGCGGATCGGACGCGCCCGAGATGTACCAGTTCGAGCCGTTGTCGGCGACGATCATCCCGTAGGTGGCCAGCGCGTCGAGGATGACGCGCGACTGACCGGTGTAGGCCGAACGGTCGAAATCGGCCCGCAAGCGGAACCGCAGACCCATGGGCGGCGCGTTCGGGCTCGTGTTCCCCGACGCGAAGTGGGTGGCGGGCAGCACGTAGCCGCGCTGGGAGTCGACCACGGTGAAGCGCAGCGCGTGATCGATGCGACCAGCGGCGACCTCGTCGTAGCGCGCCAGGCCGGGCAGGATCGCCAGCCCGGCCGCATCGGCCGAGGTCCAGCCGAAGGGGCGGAGCGCGTTCGAGCCCAGGTCCCAGTCGACGCCGACCTCGGCCGTCCACCCGCTCCCCCCTGCCCGCGCCCGACCGAGCTCGTACAGGTGGCAGGTGCCCTGCTGCACCACGAGCACGTGGGCGTCGGAGCCGGCCTCGACGGGTGCGGTCACCGGGATGGGATACGGCCCGGGATCGCTCTCGCCGGCGTAGATGCCCAGGGCCACCGGCACCGCCGCCTGCTCGGCCGGCACGACGAGGTACGGGATGCCGTAGGCGGGGTTCGAGCCGAAGTCGGGGTGCACGAACCGACCGCCGGCGGCGTTGATGGTGGCCACGAAGTTGGCCGAGTTCGGGTGGACGGGCGCGGCGGAGACGTCCTGGTTCCAGGCGTTGTCGACCGGGAAGACCGGGCACCCGCCGATGGTCGGTCGGCCGCCCGGCGGCGGGGTCGGACACCCGTCGGGCACCAGGGCCGAGCCGGCGGGGCACGGCCCGACCCGCCGGGCTCTGGCGTGGGCATCGACGGCGCCGAGGGGTCGATCGGGCAGGGCCTGGGGCGCAGGTTCAGGGCCGGGTCGCCCACACGCGGCGGCGCCGAACACGCCGAGCACGAGGGCGACGACCGGGACCCCGACCCGCCGAGCGGAGCGCGCGGACGTCACACCCCCAGTGTGGGGATATGACGAAACGATTGCAAGATCTGAGTTAGGGCTTGCCCCACCGCCCGGACAACCCGATCCTCCACCGGTACCGTCGCGGCGTCGAGATGGCGGTGTTCCCGACCGTCGTGCCCCGTCCGGAGGACCCCCATGCGCGTAGCCCGACTCCGTTCCCTGCTGGCTGTCGTCGTGCTCGGCGCGGCCGCAGTGGCCGTGCAGGCGAACCCGGCGGCCGCCATCGCCCGCATCCCGTTCCCGGCGGTGGACGCCGGCAGCCACGTCGGCCACATGGGCCTCGACGACCTGGCCAACCTCGGCACGGCGTACGCCGGCGGCTTCACCGCCTGGGACGCCAACGGCAACGTGGCCGGCGGCGGTCCGGCCGCGTCCGGCATCGTGAACGCCCACCTGGAGCTGTACCCCGACTCCACCGCCGGCGGCGTCTTCCAGGACAACTACGACGCGTGGGCCGGCCCGGTGGGCGGCGCCCACATCTGGCTGCGACCGGTCAACGGCGCCAGCCTGGGCACCGTGCCGCTGCCCCAGGCCAACAACGGGGCGTTCCGGGCCGACGGCACGATCCTGTCCTCGAACGGCGCCGCGGCCGGCCGGCTCAAGATCCTGTGGTTCCAGCTGTACAACCTGAAGCCGATCGGCGGCGGCTACGAGGTCGGCGCGTTCGGCCTCTCCACCAGCCGGGTCGGCACCTGGACCGCGGGCATGGCGTGGCCGGGTACCTACATCATGGACGTCACCGACACCGCGAGCGGCACGCATCTGCAGGGCCTCATGGACCTGGCCTCGGGTCAGACCCCGGTGCTCGATCTGGACGCCTACTGCATGGGCATGGGCACGTGCACCTACAGCACGGCCGGGCCGCCCACCGCCGGTGGCGGCTACCACCCCCTGGCGCCGACCCGCCTGCTCGATTCGCGCGACCGGGCCCTGGGCCCGCTCGGCCCCGGCGACGGTCGCAGCGCCGACCCCAACCCCGACGTTCGACTCGAGAACCTGCAGCGCCACGAGCTGAAGGTCACGGGGGTGGCCAGCATCCCCGAGCACGGGGTGTCGGCGGTGCTGCTGAACGTGACCGCCGTCGCGCCGACGAAGGAAGGCTGGATCGGGGTCTACCCGCGCCTGCCCCAGAGCCAGCTGTTCTTCGACCAGTCGTGGTTCCGCACCGATCCGCCCACGTCGAACCTGAACTTCGTCACCGGTGACGTGGTGCCCAACCTGGTGATGGCACGCGTCGGTGCCGGCGGCATCATCCGCCTCGAGAACCTGCAGGGCAACGTCCACGTCGCGGTCGACGTCGTCGGCTGGTTCGACAGCTCCACCGGCAACGGGGGCGACGGCTTCGTCGGCGTGGTCCCCAGCCGACTGCTCGACACCCGCAGCAACGTCGGCGGCATCGGGGGCCGCTTCTCGTCCGACGAGACCCGCGAGCTCACCGTGGTGGGCACGGCCGGCGTGCCCCGTGACGCCACCGCCGTCGTGCTCAACGTGACCGAGGTCGACGCCGGCGGCCCCGGGTACATCACCGTCTACCCCGGCGGTACGGCGCGGCCGAAGGCGTCGAACCTGAACATGACCACGGGCCAGACGCGCCCGAACCTGGTGGTGTCGAAGGTCGGCGCCAACGGCAAGGTCGCGTTCGTCAGCGCGCTCACCTCGTCCGATCTCGTCGTCGACGTGGTGGGCTACTACACGGGTTCGGGCGGCGGGAAGACGTACGCGCTGGCACCGAACCGCATCATGGACAGCCGCGACGGCAACGGCACGCTCAAGCGGGGCTTCGCACTGCAGGAGACCCGCGACCTGCAGGTCGCCGGCCGCGGTGGCGTACCGGCCAACGCCACCGCCGTCATCATGAACGTCACCGGCACCGGCGGTCAGTTCGGCAACTTCATCACCGTGTGGCCCAGTGGCGTGGCGCGCCCGACGGCGTCGAACCTGAACCTCACACCCGGCGACACCGCGCCCAACCTCGTGATGGTGAAGCTCGGCGCAGGCGGCAACGTCTCGATCTACGACCACACCGGCGGCCACGTCATCGCCGACGTCGTCGGCTACGTGGCCTGACGCCGGGCGACGTCAACCGCCGATCTGGCTCATCGACTTGTTGGGGCGGCGGAAGTGCACCGTGCCGATGCGGTGCCCGGCCCACTTCGTGCCCACGGCCCGCTCGATCTCGGCCGCGAGGTCGTCGTCGGTGCCACCGCGGCGGATCACGGCGCGCAGATCGAAGTCGCGCGTCTCGAACAGGCAGGTGCGGAAGCGGCCGTCGGCGGTGATGCGCACCCGGTCGCAATCGCCGCAGAACGGCTTGGTGACGGTGGGGATCACGCCCACCGTGCCGCCGCCGTCTCGGTAGCGCCACCGGTCGGCCGGCGCCGCGCCGCGGGCGGGCACGAGGTCGAGCGGCCACACCGCGGCGATGGCGGTCACGATCTCGTCCTGGCTCACGACCTTCTCGCGACCCCACGCGCCGTCGGCGTCGAGCGGCATGAACTCGATGAAGCGGATCTCGACGCCGGTGGTGCGCGCCCAACCGGCGAGGTCGACGATCTCGTCGTCGTTCATGCCCCGCTCGACCACGGCGTTGATCTTCACCGGCGAGAACCCGGCCTCCTTGGCCGCCTCGATTCCGTCGAGCACGCTGACCAGTTCGTCACGCCGGGTCATGGCGAGGAACTTCTCACGCTGCAACGTGTCGAGGCTGATGTTCACGCGGTCGAGGCCGACATCGCGCAGTTCGTGGGCCAGCAGCCGGAACGTGGCGCCGTTGGTGGTCATCGACAGGTCGGGCTTGGCGCCGGCGAACGGCGTGGGCGCGTCGGCCGGCACGCGGAGCCGGGCCAGCTTCTGCACGAGCACGGGCAGGTGGGCCCGCACCGTGGGCTCGCCGCCGGTGAGGCGGAGCCCGTCGACGCCGAAGCGCTCGACGAACAGGCGGGCGATGCGCTCGATCTCCTCGAACGTGAGCACCTCTTCGCGCGGCAGCCACTGCATGCCCTCCTGCGGCATGCAGTAGGTGCAGCGGAAGTTGCAACGATCGGTGATGGAGATGCGCAGATCACGTATCGTGCGCCCGAACGGGTCGACGAGATCCCGCACTCCTGGCTGCTCCCCGGACATGGTCCCATCCTAAGCCAATGGTCAGCGGTTGACGATTCGTCGTCAGTCACGTCCGTACGGGTGAGGATCGTTCAGTCGAACCAGAGCACGGGGACCTCGCCACCGGCGGGGACGCCGTCACCGTCGACCACCTCGGCCAGGCCCTGGGCCGCGGCGGTGGCGGCCAGCTGGTGGCTGCCCTGCGGCCCGGTGGACCGCACGTGCAGGCGGCCGTCGGGCCCGAAGCCCCCGTACACCCGTACCCAGTGGGTCTTGCCGTCGGACCGACGGGCCATGTCGGCATCGGCGATGGCCAGCACCGGCACCCGCTCGGGATCGGCGTGACCGGCCAGCCGCCGCAGCGCCGGACGGGCCAGCAGCTCGAAGCTCACGAACGAGCTGACCGGGTTGCCCGGCAGCCCGATGACCGGCACACGGCGACCATCGGCCGTGGGCAGGATGCCGAAGGCGAACGGCTTGGCCGGCTTGATGGCGATCTGCATCCAGCGCATCTCGGCCAGGCGTGAGAGCACGGCCTTCACGATGTCGAAGTCGCCCATGCTCACCCCGCCCGAGGTGACGAGGGCGTCGCAGCGTGACGCGCCATCGGCCAGCACGGCCTCGAGGGCCGCCTCGTCGTCGCGCACGAGGCCGAGGTCGACCGGCTCGGCCCCGGCCGCGGTGACCAGGGCGAGCAGCACGTGCTTGTTCGACTCCCGGATCTGGCCGAGGGCCAGCGGACCGCCGTCGTTGACCAGTTCGTCGCCGGTGGACAGCACGCCGACCAGCGGGCGCCGGTGGGCCCGCACCGTGAGCCGACCGATGGAGGCGAGCACGCCCAGATGGGCGGGGCGCAGCACCGTGCCCGGCGTGAGCACCACCTCGCCGGCGCGCACGTCGCTGCCGGCGGCGCGCACGGCATCGCCCACGGCCACGGCGCGCCGCAACCGGATCGCGTGCGGGCCGTCGGCCGGCTCGGAGTCCTCGACCATGACGATCGCATCCACCCCGGGCGGCAGCGGCGCGCCCGTCATGATGCGCACCGTCTCGCCCGGACCCACCGGCTCGGTGCGGGCGGCGCCGGCGGCGAGCGTGTCGACCACGGTGAGGGTCACCGGCGCGTCGGCCACGTCGGCTGCTCGCACGGCGAAACCGTCGACCGCGGTGTTGGCGAACGGCGGCACGTCCTCGGGCGAGGTCACCGGCTCGGCCACCACGCAGCCCACCGACTCGGCCAGGCGGACCTCGACGGGGTCGAGCGGCGCGCACGCCGCCAGCACGTGGGCACGGGCCTCTTCGAGCGGGATCACGACGACGACGGTACCCCGTCGGCATCGACGCGCGACCATGGAGGCATGGCGCGGGGGCACGAGATCGAGGTGCGGTGGTCGTCGTGGTCGGGAGAGACCCTCGAGGTGCTCCGGCTCGCCTGGGAGAACGAGGGGTGGACGGCCGAGGGCGTGATCGGCGGCATCGACATCCAGTACGCCATCCGCCTGGACGCCGACTGGAACGTCCGCCAGTTCGTCATGTTCCGCGACCTCGAAGACCCCGACCTGTGGCTGGCGCGCGACATCGCCGGCCGGTGGGGCGAGATGAACGGTGTGTACCGGCGCGAGCTCGACGGCTGCACCGACGTGGACCTCGTCAGCAGCCCGTTCACCAACACGTTGCCGATCCGGCGCCTCGGGCTCGACGTCGGCGAGCACGCCGAGGTCCTGGTGGCGTGGATCGATCACGAGAGCCTGCAGGTGGCGCCCATCCGCCGGCGCTACCACCACGTGGCCGACCGCCGCTGGCGCTCCGAGTCGGTGGAGACCGGGTTCGAGGTGGAGTTCGACGTCGACGAACACGGCCTCGTGCTCGACTACCCCGGCGAGTTCCGCCGGCTGTAGCCCCGCCGGCGTCCGGCGCCGCGCCGGTGCTACAGGCCTTCGCGGCGGGCGATCTCGGCCAGCACCGCCCGGAACGGGCCGCCCAGCTCGGGATGACCCAGGGCGACCTCGACGGTGGCCCGCAGCCAGTCGAGCTTGTTGCCGGTGTCGTAGCGGCCGGTGTCGAAGGTGACGCCGTGGAAGCCTTCGACCCGGGCCAGGCCGCGCATGGCGTCGGTGAGCTGCAGCTCACCGCCGGCGCCCGGCGTCAGGTTGGCGATGAAGTCGAAGATGGCCGGCGTCAGCAGGTAGCGACCCATGATGGCCAGATCGCTGGGCGCGTCGGCCGCCTTGGGCTTCTCGACCATGTCGGCGATCGGCACCACGCCGTGCTCGTCGGCCGGACCCGACGGGGCCACGACGCCGTAGGCCGAGATCTCGTCGGGCCCGAACTGCTTGAGGGCCACCACCGAGGTGCCGGTGCGCTCGTGGGCGGCGACCATGTCGGCCAGCAGGGTGGCGTCCTCGGCCATGAGGTCATCGGGCAACAGCACCACGAACGGCTCGTCGCCGACGTGCTGACGAGCCATGCCCACCGCGTGGCCCAGCCCCCGCGCCTCGTGTTGGCGGACGAAGTGGACGTCGGCCATCTCGGCGATGGCGCGCATCTGCTTGGCCACCGCCTCCTTGCCGGAGCGCTCCAGGCTGGCCTCGAGCTCGGGCGACCGGTCGAAGTGGTCCTCGATCGTCTTCTTCGACCGACCGGTCACGATCAGGATGTCGGTGATGCCGGCGCGGACGGCCTCTTCCACGACGTACTGGATGCCCGGTTTGTCGACCAGCGGGAGCATCTCCTTCGGGGTCGACTTGGTGGCGGGGAGGAACCGGGTGCCGAGCCCCGCGGCCGGGATCACTGCTTTGCGGACGCGCATGAACGCCACGCTATGAGCTGTGACCTCACCCGGGGTGAGCGGGCCGCCCAAAGTCATGGTGAATGCCGCCGGGGGCCGGCTCGGTGGGCGCGGCGCGATCGATCCGCCAAGTGGGTGTCACGGCCGACGAGCCGATATCATTGGCACTCGACACCGTCGAGTGCCAACGCGGCTGGGCGGCCCGCCGACCCCGGCCGGCCCACTGGCCCGGCGGACGACAGCGACGACCACGTTGACCACGGAGTGACGATGCCGACCTACGTCTACAGGTTCCTCGACTGCGACGGCACGATCGACGTGCAGCAGGCCTTCAGCGACGACGCGCTCACCGAGGCCGTCAACCCGGCCGACGGCCAGCTGCACCCGGTGAAGAAGGTGTTCACCCCGGTCGGCGTCACGTTCAAGGGCGGTGGGTTCTACAAGACCGACAGCCGCGGCGGGTCGTCGTCGACCACCCCGGGGTCGTCGGGGTCGTCGTCGACCACCCCGGGTTCTTCGACGTCGTCCGACTCGGGCTCGTCGTCGTCGGGGTCGTCGGAGAAGTCGGGGTCGTCGGAGAAGTCGGGGTCGTCGGACAAGTCGTCGTCGTCGGACAAGTCGTCGTCGTCGGGCTCGTCGTCGGGCTCGGACAAGTCGTCGTCGGACAAGTCGTCGGGCAGTTCTTCCACCGGGGGCTCCTCCGGGCACACGCACAGTCACGGGAACGGCAGCCGCTCGCGCTGACGTCCTGCCACTTCCCCCGTCCGGTGCGCGCCCCGCGGTGTGCCCAGCAGGAGGTGGCCCATGCGTCTCAACCGACTTCGTCTGCGTGCCCTGGCCCGCCCGGCGCGCCGCTGGGCGGCCGCCGTCGTGCTCGCCGGCCTCACCGCCACCGTCGTGCACGGCACCGTGCAGCGCGCCGCGGCGGCGCGCACCGGGTGGGGTACCGCGCGCCGGGTGCTGGTGGCCGGTGCCGACCTGGCGCCCGGCACCGCGCTCGACGGCGCGCCGGTGCGGGTGGTGTCGTGGCCCGTGCGTCTGGTGGCCGACGACGCCATCTCCCCCGACGATCTGACCGCCGGCGGCCTGTCGGGCGACGCGGTGCTGGCGGTGACGGTGCTGGCCGGTGAGCCGCTGCGCCGGGGCCACCTGCGCGGTGCGGCGGCCAGCACCGTGCCGGCCGGGCGACGGGTGGTGGCCGTGCCCGCCGGTGCGGCGCCCGAGTTGCGGCCGGGCGACCTGGTCGACGTGGTCGACACCGAGGACGCCACCGTGGCCGCCCACGCCGCCGTCGTGGTGACCGCGGCCGGCCCGGACGACGCGATCACCATCGCGGTGCGCGCCGAGGAACTGTCCCGCGTGGCCACGGCGACGGCGCGCGGTCAGGTGGTGCTCGCCCTCACCCCCGACGACTGAATGGCGCGACCGCCGCCGCCAGCCGGGCCAGGACCCCCCGACCGAACCCGGTGTCGCCCGCGACGGCGACGATGGCCAGGTAGGCGTGCAGGCGCCACAGCTCGCGGCGTTCGGCGAAGCCGACGGCGATCGGCATGATGTCGCCATAGGCGGCGAAGACGTCGGCCGGCACCGGCGGCACGCAGGTACGGACCGACGCGCCGCTCCCGGTAGAACTCGACCCACGTGTCGCTCGGCACCGGTCGGTCGTCCTGCCGCAGCGGCCCGAACCAGCCGTCGGTGGCCAGGCCGAACCGGTCCCCGTGCGTGACGTGCAGCCGGGCGAGCGCGGCACCGATCGCCCGCCAGTCCTCGATGGTGCGTTCGCCCGGAGGTCGTTCGACGAGGCCCTCGGTGAGCAGCACGGCCCCGTGCCCGGTGGCGACGATCCCCTCGCCGATGGGTGTGGCCACCGCGACCCCGGCGTCTCGCAGCCGCGACAGCCCGGCCAGTTCGGCCGCCAGCCTGGCCGCACCGTCGTCGCCACCGTCGAGCTTGGCGAACACGACCAGACGGTCGCCGTGCAGGAGCGCGCACGGGTGGGAGGCACGGTCGCTGAGGTCGGCGACCCGCCCCACCCGCCACTCCCGGCCGAGCTCGTGACTCACCACCCGTTCGATGGCGACGACGACGTACGGGTTCCAGCCGCTCACGGCCGTCACCCGGTGGCTCGGCGGGTGGGTGGGCCGATGGTCTGGACGTTGCCGTCGGGCGTGCGCACGGTGAGGGACCGGTCGGGTCCGAGCGACACGACCCACCCCCGGTCGTGGATGCCGTGATGATGCTTCACGCACACCGGCAACAGGTTCGCCAGGTCGGTACGACCACCGTTGCGCCACCAGCGCAGGTGATGGACCTTGCAGTCATCGAAGGGCACGCAACACCCCGGGATCGAACAGGTGCGGTACATCGCCCGCAACACCCGCCGCTGCGCCTGACTGGCCGACCGCGCCGACCGCCCCAGATCCAACACCCCCGGCGCCGACAACACCCGCCCGTTGCACACGATCACCACCTCGAACCGGGCCGGAAGCGGCAACCCCGCCAACGCCCCCACCGGCACCGGGAACGGCAGCCCCCAATCGATCACCACCGGCTCGTCCACCTCGGCACCAGACAGATCCACGACGCCCACGACCTCGACCCGCGCACCGGCCCCACCGTTCAGGACCAGATCGGCGAACGCCAACGCCCGCAGATGCAGATGCTTGGCCAACGGATCATCCGGCGCAGTCGCCGGGTGCACGTCGTGGAACAAGCTCTCGGTCCGAGCGCGTATAACCGCCGCCAACTGGGCACCCGTGAACGGATCGAACTCGCCATGCACGTGCCACATGCCGGTGACCTTGTCCGTCCACACCTGCAACCGCGCCGCCCGCCGCTGCCGCTCCAACAACGCCATCCCATCATCAGCACGAAACCGGTCACACACCTTGCGCACATGCCGGGCGAACCCATCGGCATCCCGCTTCGACGCCACGATGATCAACCCGTCGACCTCGGCCAACAACCGCCGCTTCTCGGCTGCAGTCAGGCCCCGCACGATCCGATCCAACACGTCCACGTGCCGGACGGACACGCGACCGTCCTCCAGTGCGGCCGCCAACGCCGGAACCTCGTCGAGGATCTGCACCCGACGCACCACCTGCTCCGCCTCCCGGAACGGCACCTGCTGCGCCTCGCCTACCACCAGCTCCGGGAACGACACCTCCGCCACCACCTGACGGACGAGGATTGC
The DNA here is from genome assembly GCA_031359995.1 of Actinomycetes bacterium. Lineage (GTDB taxonomy): Bacteria > Actinomycetota > Acidimicrobiia > Acidimicrobiales > Ilumatobacteraceae > JANMAT01. Next base: position 2,860 of record JANMAT010000037.1, on the reverse strand, counting down.
GGCCCGCGCATCAACCCACCGCCGCAACCGTTCGGCATCCGCCAACAACACCGTTCGCTCCGCCGGATCGCCGGCGGACGCGTCGAACGACCCCAGCCGCTCCACCACCCCATGCGCGCCCGCCACATCCATGCCCCCAACCCTACGGAAGGGCTGTGACAGAGATTCGGCGACGCGCCGGACGGGGCCGGACGGCCCGCGAGCTCAGCGGCGGGCGGCCCACACCGCCAGGACGGCGACGCCGGCCAGCACGCGGTAGATCACGAAGGGGGTGAAGCTGCGGGTGCGGATGAGGCGCAGGGTGCCCCACACCGCGGCCCAGCCCGACACGCCGGCGGTGATGATGCCCACGGCCATCGGGCCGCCGAAACCTGACGGGATGCCGTCCTTGGCCAGCTTCAGCATCTTGTAGGCCACGGCACCGGCGGTGACGGGCACGGCGAGCAGGAACGAGATGCGGGCGGCGGCGTCACGGGTGAAGCCGAGCGTGCGGCCGGCGGTCATGGTGATGCCCGAGCGCGAGGTGCCGGGGTTGAGCGCCAACACCTGGGCGAGGCCCACGAGCACCGAGTCGCGCCGGGTGAAGTCCTCGACCTTGCGCTGCCCCTTCAGCCGATCGGCCCAACCGAGCAGCAGACCGAAGGCGATGAGCGAGATGGCGATGATCGGCGGCTTGCCGAGGTGCTTGTCGATCGTCTTCTCCCCCACCGCACCGGCCAGGGCCGCCGGGATGGAGCCGAGCACGAACAGCCCGGCCAGACGGCCTTCGGGCGTGACCGGCTCGGAGCGCTTGAAGATCGCCTTCAGCCCGTCGCTCACGAACACCACGAGATCCTTGAAGAAGTAGGCGACGACCGCGACCAGGGTGCCCAGGTGCAACGCCACGTCGAAGGCCTTCTGGAACGATTCCCTGCCGGTGCCCTTGAAGTCCGTCCAATGAAACAACCACGGCACGAGCAGGAGGTGGCCGGACGACGAGATCGGGAGGAACTCGGACAGGCCCTGGACGATGCCGAGGATGATGGCGTGGATGATGGGCATGGGAACGCTTTCTGCGAGACCGACCGGAAGGGGTTCAGTCGGTGGTCCCGACCGAGGGCACGATGCGGGGCCGCCACGGTCGGGGTTGATCGAAGTGATGACCCAGCGGGACCGCCTGCGCCAGCGCGGTCAGGAAGGCTCGGGGGTCGGTGTGATCGAAGTCGGGCATCTCGGCGTAGACGGCGCCGATGGCATCGGGCACGTGGGCGTCGCTACCGGCACCCGCCAGCAGGCTATGCGTGCGGGCGTACCCGGCGGCCTGCTCGTTCAGGGATTCGTCGTCGGTCTTGGCGTTGCGGACCTCGAGCGCGTCGACCAGCCCGAGCCCCACGAGGTCGTCGAGGGCGGCGGCCGACAGGTTCCGCCGCTTCGGGTCGAACGGATGGGGCACGTACACGATGGCGCCCTGGGCGCGGATGGCCTTGGCCGTGTCACGGGGCGAGAGACCGACGGGGATGCGCTCGGTGAGGCCGAGGCCGATGATCTCACCGGCGTGGGTGCGGATCTCCTCGCCGACGATGACGCGGCACGGCAACCAGTCGTTCAGCTCCTCGGCGCCGACGACCGCGTGGTGATCGGTGATGCAGAGGATGTCGATGGCCGAGGCGGCCACCGCCTCGTGGAGCTCGTCGGGCGTGGTGGTCGAGTCACCCGACCACATGGTGTGGCTGTGCATGTCGACCCGCACGTGCCCGGCGCGGCGGGGCACGGCCAGGTGGGGGTGGCGCTCGATGGCGGCCGACGACGGCTCGGACACGGGTCGTTACGGTACCCGGCCGGCGTCCGCGGAGCACGGCTCGTCAGCCGGGCACGGACCATCGGTCGCTCGCCGGCTTTGGGTCGAACGTGTCCCGTCCACGGGACACCGGCGACCCAGACCGGCGCGGTTCCTCGGCGCTCAACCGGCAACGGACCATCCAGCCACGTCGGCCACCAGGTCGACCGGGGTCTGCGTGAAGAGGCAGACCTTCTTGTCGGCGCTGAGGGGCACCGCCACCAGGTTGGGCCGGATGTCGCCGGCGGGCAGGTTGAGGTTGGAGGCGAGCGGCGGTGTGGCGTCGCACGGATACGCCGTCACGTAGGTGGCGAAGGCGGGCTCCACGCCGGTCACGTTCAGCATGACGCCCGTCGCTCCGGCCGGGGCCTGCGCGCTGAGGTCGAGCGCCACGGTGCCGAAGAAGCCGGCCCGGGTACCGCCCGTGCCATCACGGGTGTCGAGCACGCGCTCGGGCGCCTGGGTGGCGACCTTCTGCCCGCTGTCGCCGTACCAACCCATCAGGTCGGCCACGAGGTGCATCGTGGAGTGGACGAAGAGGCACACGGTGTTGCCGGTGCCGAACCCGACCACGACCTGGTTCGGTCGGGTGTCGCCCGTGCCGACGTTCAGGTTCGAGGCGAGCGGCAGATCGCCGCCGCACGGGTACACGGTCACGAACCCGGGCCCGGTCGCCTCGGTGGAGGTCACGTTCAGCACGGCCGAGGTGGAGCCGGCCGGCGCCGACGACAGGTCGAGCGTGAGCACGCTGCCGGCCGCCACCGCGCCCGCCGGGGCCCCGGTACCGGCGCGGGTGTCGAGCACGCGGGTCGGGCTGACCGGTGTGAACGACTTCCCGGTCGGCTGGAACCAGCCCGACAGGTCGGCCACGAGGTGGGTGGCGCCGTGGGCGTACAGGCACACCGTGCCGCCGGGATCGACGGCGACCTGCACGAGGTTGGCCGCCGTCTTGCCCTTCGTGTAGTTGAGGTTCGACGCGGTGGGTCGGGGCTGGGTGCACGGGTAGACCGTGACGAACCCGGGGTCGGTGCCGTCGGTGACGGT
>JANMAT010000014.1:0-6632 GCA_031359995.1 Actinomycetes bacterium | reverse complement strand
TGCGCAGAAGTTCAGGAGCTGGCCATACAGTCCGTTCCTGACAGGGATCGCGCCAGCGGGGCGCGCACACGCCGCGGGCGGCAGGACGAAGGGGCACCACATGCACGGTCGAGCAGGACGAGGTCTCAAGCGGCGCGCACTCATGGCGCTGACGCTGGTCGTCCCCACGATGGCCACGGCGGCCGTGGTGGCCAAGCCGGCCTCCGCCGTCAACGTGTCGCGGGGCGAGATCTACATCGAGGGCCGCGGCCACTTCTCGACCGACGAGGGCACCTTCGAGCTGCCCACCCTGCCGCGTGACGCGTGGAACGACCTCGTGGCGCCGCAGGTGACGCCGAACCTGAACGACATCCACTGGGCCCTCATCGGCTACAAGATCCTCGGTGCCGACTCCAACGTGGTGGTCTCTGCACCCCAGGGCCAGCCGCTCGTGCAGGGTCAGGTCTACACCGGCGCCGTCGGCTCCAAGACCAACGTGCCCGGCATCCGCTTCGACGGCTGCGAGACCGAGGCCGGCCAGTTCGTGGTCGACTGGCTCCACCGCGTCGGGGGTGGCGCCACGGGCCTCATCGACGGCATCGCCTTCCGGTTCGAGCACCACTGCGGGGTCACCACCGTGGGCTCCATCGCCTACAACGCCCCGTCGGACCTGTACGCCGCCCATCGGGCCGACGCCGACCGCCTCGACTTCGGCAGCGTGTCGGCCGACGGCGGCTCCACATCGAGCACGGTGACCGTGAGGAACAAGAGCGGCGCCGGCCATCCGGCCATGGCGATCAAGGCCAGCGTCGTCGGCTTTGGCGCCAGCGACTTCACCGTCAGCCCCTCTCAGTGCCCCACTGTCGCGATCGATGGCCCTTGCACCTTCACCGTGACCGCGGCGCCCGGCGTGGCCGCCCAGTCGATCGCCAGCCTGGTCGTGAAGAGCGACTTCACCGGTGAGGACAAGCCCGGCCTGCAGGCCGCGGCCACCGGACAGGTCATCCCGCTCATCGTGCAGGGCACCGGCGTGGGCAAGGCCCGCATCGAGCTCGACGGCGAAGCCGGCAACCCGGTCGCCAACGGCGTGAAGAAGCAGTTCACCCAGACCGTTGCCTTGTCGTCCACCGGCTTCAGCACCACGGGCCTCGTCAGCCTCGGCGTCAGCGGCACCACCGGCCTGGCCGCCGGCCAGGTCTTCAACGTGAGCGCCGGTACCGACCCGGCCATGGCGCTGGCCGCCAACGGCACCTCGTGCGACGGCCTGAGCGGCGTCCTCACGATCATCGAGTTCGCCCCGCCCACCCTGGTGGCCCGCTTCAAGATCAGCTGCGGCTCCGACCGATTCGTGCTCGGCCAGATCATCCAGGCCCCCCAGGGCGCTGTGGCCAGCCACAACATCACGCCCCGCGAGATCGCCCTGCCCGGCACCATCGTCGGTGACCAGTCGACGGCCACCTCCATCACCTACACCAACCAGGGCGGCGCCCCCACCAGCGTGAGCGCCCGCCTCGTAGGCCCCCAGCAGCTCCACTTCGGTCTGCTCGCCAACACCTGCAAGAGCGTCGTGCTCGACCCGGGCAAGTCGTGCAGCGTCGCCGTCGTGGCCGCCCCGCAGGCCGGCGGCTCGTTCACCGCCGGCGTCGCCTTCCGCGACACGTTCACCGCCGGCCAGGACCAGCGGACCTTCATCACCACGACGGCCACACCCAACGGCATCACCGACTACTCGTGGGGCATCGACGGTGAGTTCGTGCCCGTCTCCCCCTACCGGATCTTCGACACCCGTGACGGCACCGGCCAGTCCGGCCCCGGCGCACTGCCCGCCGGCGAGCGCCGCCAGATCAAGGTCACCGGCGTGGGCGGCGTGCCCGACAACGGCGTCGACGCCGTCGTCATGAACGTCACCGTCACCAACGCCACCGCGGCGGCGTACCTCACGGTCTACCCCTACGACGACGTCGACAACACGCCGCCGCTGGCGTCGAACCTGAACTTCGTGCGGGGCCAGACCGTGCCGAACCTGGTGGTCGCCCGCGTCGGTGACGCCGGCCAGGTGAGCATCTTCACCAACGCCGGTTCGGCCGACGTGATCTTCGACGTGACCGGCTGGATCACCAGCCCGTCGTCCACGGCCCGCGGCAGCCGCCTCGAGCCCATCACCCCGCAGCGCCTGCTCGACACCCGTGACGGCACCGGCGGCTACGGCGCCCCGGTCGGGGGCGGCAGCGCCATCAGCCTGCACGTGGCCGACCCGAACGACGGCTACACCGCCGCCGTGCTCAACGTGACCGGTACCGACACGTTCCTCTCCACGTTCGTCACCGCCTACCCGAGCGAACTGGCCGGGCCGCCGCTGGCGTCGAACCTGAACCTCGTGGCCAACCAGACCCGCCCGAACCTCGTGATGGTGAAGATCGGCCCCGACGGCAACGTCAACCTGTACAACCACGCGGGCTCGGTCAACCTCATCGCCGACCTCGTCGGTCTGTTCAAGGCGGGCGGACTGAAGGGCAGCAACGCCGGGCGCATCATCCCGACGAACCCGACCCGCATCGTCTACACGCCCACCTCCGTCGGCGCCCTGCCCGGTGGCAGCGCCCACACGTGGGACGCCGGTGCGCAGGGTACGGCGGCCGGCCTGGCCGACATGGAGGCGGGCAAGAACGCCGGCTTCATCGCCAACTTCACCGCCACCGCCGGTACCAACTCGACGTTCCTCACGGCCTACCCGGCCAACGCCGACCGGCCCAACGCGTCGAACCTGAACGTGCTGCCCAACGAAGACATCCCCAACCTGGCCGTCGTCGCGCTGTCGCCCGCCAACACGTTCAGCGTGTACAACCACGCCGGCAACCAGGACTACATCTTCGACGTCGTCGCCCGCATCGGGGCGTAGCCTGCGACTCATCGGGACGGGCGGCTGATCGGCAGCCGCCCGTCCGGTGAGCGAGGAGGCAGCGCGCCGTGACGACCACCATCGAGGCCAACTACCTGGCCGCGCTGCACGCGGCCTGGAAGCAGTACGGCGACCGTCGCTCCCTCGTCCGCGTCGTCGAGGTCAGCCCCCACGTGTCCACCAACCGGGTGTACCGGATGGAGCTCGACGACGGCTCCTCGTACATCTCGAAGTTCTCGTCCTACGGCTCGTACTTCCTGTTCGTGGAAGACCACGACCGCATCAACCGTTGGAAGCGGCTGCTCTACGGCACGCGCTACCGCCACTTCCTGGCCGACTCGCTCACCGTCGACGGGCGCGTCTTCACCTACTACGACGGCACCCTGTGGGCCGCGTTCTACCAGGAGGTGGAACGCAAGGCCCGGCTGCCCCGCATCCTCGCCGACGCCCAGATCGACTGCTTCGGGCGCGAGATGGCGATGTTCCACCTGGAGTGCCAGTCGCTGGCGCCCAACATCCCGCTCACGTCGAAGTCGATCAAGTCCGACGCCATCCACCTGCTCGACCAGCTCACCGACAAGCACTCGTCGTTGAAGTTCTCGCTGGAGCCGGCCGAGCTCGACGTCATCAAGCACCACACCCACGAGTTCCTCATGGAGCTGGAACGGGTGAGCTACGACTACTGGCAGAAGATCCCGGTGCTCATCGACTGGAACCTCGGCAACTTCTCGGTCGAGATGCGCAGCGACGACCAGTTCACGCTGTTCTCGCGCTGGGACTACGACTGGTTCCGCATCGAACCGCGCCTGCTCGACTTCTACTTCCTGTCGCGGGTGTCGAGCCGCACCGGCGACCGCACCCACTTCACCTACTCGCCCCACACGCTGCTCGAGCCCCGCTTCGTGCGCTTCCTGCAGGCGTACCACACGGTGAACCCGCTGTCGGAGGCCGACCTGCGCTTCCTGAAGGAGTGCTACCGCTTCTTCATCCTCAACTACGTCGTGCGCGAAGGCGACCAGTTCTTCGAAGACCTGTGGCGTCGCCTCCAGAAGGAAGCGGTGCACACGTACCTTCCCTCGGTGACCACGCTCGATCTCGACCCACTGGTCGAAGCCGTGCTCGGGTGACGGCCGTGATCTCCCGGCCTCGGTTCGCCGACCGATGAGCGCGCCACGACCACGGCCGTTGGGGCGGCCCCGCACCGACCGGCGGCCGATCGAGAGCGACGCCCGCTCCGAGGTCATCACGATGGCCAGCCGGCTCTTCGCCGAGAAGGGGTTCGGCGCCACCACCATGCGCGAGATCGCTTCGGGGGCCGGTCTGCAGCAGTCGTCGATCTACTACTACTTCTCCAGCAAGGAGGAGATCCTCGAAGAGATCGTGGGCGAGGTGAACCGGCTCAGCGTCGACCGGCTCCATCGCATCAACCACGACGGTGGTACCGCGGCCCTGCGCCTGTTCCGCACCATCCGCTACGACGCCACCATGCTGTGCGGGCTGCCCTACGACGTGAACGAGATCCTGCGCCTGGCCGCGTTGCAGGAGGAGCGTTTCGCCAACTACTGGAAGGAGCGCCAGCTGCTCAACGACGAGGTGGAGGTGCTCATCGTCGACGGCATCGCCACCGGAGAGCTGCGCGCCGTCGACGCCCGGCTCATGGCCCTCACCGTGCTCTCGAACGACGAAGCGGTGCAGAACTGGTACCGGCCGCTCGGCGAGCACCGACTGGTGGGCGACTACGAGCCGGCCGCCATCGGCGACTTCCTGGCCACCTTCGCGCTCGAAGCGCTGCTGGCGAGCCGGCGCCAGCTCGCCGCCATCAGACGGCAGGCCGACCAGCTCGACGCCGTGCTCGACGCGCCGAGCTGACGTGGGCTCGGGCTCGGGCTCGGGCTCGGGCGCCATCGTCAGACCGTGAGCGGCTCGAGCCGGTGCAGCAGGTGGCGGTGGAAGTCGAGGATCGGTTGCTCGTGCTCGCTGGCCAGCGGGCCGACCTGGAAGCGCGGCGCCTTGACGATGGCCTGCACCTGCTCGCAGGCGAAGATGTCCTCGTCGATGAAGCTGCGGGCCGCGGCGAGCAGACGGTCGGCGTCGGCGCCGGGCTCGGCCCGCACCCGCAGGTCGATCACCGAACGGTCGGGCGCCAGCGGTGAGACCTGGTAGCTGATCCAGAACTCCGACGCCGAAGCCATGCACATGTTGGGGAACAGCAGGTGGGCGCCGATGCCGAACCGGTCGCGGTCGTCGATGTGGGCGATGGGCACCGTGCCAGGCGTGAGGGTCGCGTCGTTCGGGTCGGCGTGCTTGAGCGGCTCGTGGCTGACCCAGTGCTCGCCCAGCAGTTGGTGCTGGAAGCGGGGGTGGTCGAAGTCGGCCAACGTCTTGTCGTGCAGGTACCAGAGGTGCAGCACGTCGATGTGGTTCTCGACGAAGAGCTTCCAGTTGAAGTTCGCCTCCAGCCGCACGCGTGCCACCTGCGTGAGCTCCTCGGGGCGGTAGCTGCCGATGTGGTCGGCCCACGGCCCCATGAACTCGCGGAACGGCGCGGCGTCGGGATCGGGATGGGCGAACACCATGCCGCCCCACTCGCCGATCGACGCCGGCAGCAGGCCCCAGTCGTTCAGATCGATGTCGGCGAACTGGCTCGACCGTTGGGGCACCCGCTGCAGCGAGCCGTCGTGCACCCCGAACTCCCAGCCGTGGTACGGGCACCGCAGGTTGGCGTCGGTGCGACCGGCGGCGCACACCACGGCCATGCCCCGGTGGCGACAGAAGTTGTGGAAGGCCCGCAGCACGCCGTCGTGCCCCCGCACGATCACCAGTGGCGACCGACCGACCGCCGCATCCACGTAGCTACCGGGCTCGGCCACGTCTTCGACGGCGGCGACCAGCGACCACGTCTTCTCGAACACGTGGTCGAGCTCACGGTCGAGCCACGCGGTGCTGTGATAGGCCGCGGCAGGCATCAGGGTGCCGGTCGCGGGCGCGTTTCGAAGCTGCATCGAAACAAAGACAGCACCGGTCGGGTGCGTTGGTCAAGGGAGCGCCGCGCATGTTCACGTGCTGGAAACAGCGGGGGGTCAGGCGCGCGTCAGCGGAGCTGGATGGCCATGGCCAGCTTCACCCACGCGTCGAATGCCTCGACGTCGTGGAACTCGCCGGCGATGCGCGCCGCCACCGTGCCATCGGGCCGCAGCAGCACGGCGTACGGATAGCCGGGGAGGCCCCACGCCTGCGCCGCGGTCGATCCCTTGTCGTCGGTGACCACGGGGACGGTGAGGCCTTCACGGGCCAGCCACCTCGACGGCGGGTAGTTGATCGGGCTGCGGTTCACCGCGGTCGACACCGCGAACACGTCCAGGTTGGCCGGCTTGGACCCTGCGGTGAGCCAGGTGACGAGCCGGGGCACCTCGGCCCGGCAGTGCGGGCACCAGTGGGCGAAGAAGAACACGAGCTTGTAGCGGTCGTTGTCGCCGGGGTGGATGGCGACCGGGGAGCCGTCGAAGGACTGGCCGTCGAGCGCAGGCGGGACGGTGCCGAGCCCGAGGTCGTCGGGCCTGCCCGCGGTGCGGTCGTCGAGCGGGGCCAGGTCGGCGCCGGTGACGCGGACGGCGCGGCCGCCCCGAGCCGCGCGGTCGACACGACGGTCGCCTGCCCGCCGCCGACGCTGCCACACGCGCTCATGAGCGCAAGGGCCAGGGTCGCCACGACGATCCGCCCACCCGCTCGCATGGCGCCGTTGCTAGCCGTCCGT
>JANMAT010000012.1:0-12277 GCA_031359995.1 Actinomycetes bacterium | reverse complement strand
GGGGAACCTTTCTCCCGCCGTGGGCCCCCCCCTTTATGTGGGGGGCTTGGGGGGCGGGGGCGTCCCGGGCCCCGGCCGCCGCCGTCTCCACGGCGAACGGGTTGAGCATCGGCCCCTTCCAGCGGGCCAGTGCCCCTCCCGCACCGGCCAGCGCTGCCGCGCCACCGGCCCACTTCAGGAGTTCCCGTCGACCCATGCGGGTCGCTGCGGTCTCGTCGTTCATGCCCGTTGTCCCTTTCGGAGATCCAGTGGAGCGTTCGTTGTGGTTGCCGGTCACGGGAGGGTCGCTCCCTGGAAGTCGTCGATGCGACCGCCGGTGGGCAGGCGGATACCCACCCGGCCGCCGGGGCCGGTGGGACCCCAGTTGGCCGGCGCCTGCAGCAGACCGACGTAGGTGCCGTTCTTGTAGACGAAGACGATCGTGCCGCCGGCGTCCGTTCGGGCCGTCAGGGTGTCGCCGTTGGCGAACGTGACCGGCAGTTGCCCGGCGTTGTTGGCGTTGTTCGTCGACAGCGTGAGGTTGCCGTTGTTGTAGGTCAGCAGCAGGTAGTTGACCGGCTGGGCGTTGTTGATGCCGCCCATGGCGTTGACCCGCAGGTACAAGCCCGTGTTGTTCACCGTGGTGTTGGCGAAGGTGAAGCCCGCGGCCTGGTTGGCACCGAACGGGGCCCCCCAGATGGCGTCGCCGGGGAAGAGTGCCGTCGTCGCCTGGTTGCCGTTGACCCGGATCGCCGCCGTGTTGAACAGCGTGAGCTGGCGCCAGTTGCCACCGAGGTTGTTCAGGTTGGCCCGGTTGAAGTTGTCGATGACCGCCGGCGCCGGCGCCGCCGGGGTGGCGGCGATGGTGTCGACGTCGGTCGCCACGTTGTTGGCCGTGTTGGGGTCATTGGCACTGACCGGCGGCGTGACCGTCACGGTGTTGGTCACCGTGCCGCTCGTCGCCGTCACCCGACCGGTCACGATGTAGGTCACCGTCGCGTTGCCCGCGCCGCCCAGGCTGACCGTGCGGTTGATGGACCCGCTGCCGTTGTTCCCTCCGGTCCCGCACGAGCCGCCCGTGGTGGTCTGGCAGGTCCAGGTCACCTGGGTGAGCCCGACCGGGGCGGGGTCGACCACACCGATGCCAGCGAGAGCGCCGACCGAGTTCTTCGACACGACGATCGTGTACCGGGCCCGCGTGCCGGTGTAGAGGCTCGGGGTGTTGTCCGTCTTCGCGACGGCCACGTCCACGCCGACCACGTCGGTATCGGTCGCCGTGTTGTTGCTCGGGTTCGGGTCGAGCGTGCCGGCGGGCGCCGTCACGGTCACCGTGTTGCTGATCAGCATGCCGTTGTTGACGTTGTCCCGGACCCGGGCCCGGACGGTGATGGTGGCCGAACCTCCCGACGCCAACGTCACGCCGACGCTCACGCCACCCGGTCCGCTCGCGGCGGTGCAGGAGTTGCCCACACCACTGCCGGCGCACGTCCAGCTCATGTTCTGCAGCTGGGCGGGCACCGGGTCCGTCACCGGGGCGCCGGCCACACCGGCCGGCCCGTTGTTGGTGACCGTCACCGTGTAGGTGAGCACCTGCTCCCGGGACACCACGGTCAGTCCGTCGGTCTTGGTGACCGCCAGGTCGGCGATCTGGGCGACGTTGCCGAACTCGTCGGCGCCGATGTCGAAGCCGCCGCCGAAGGGACGGGCGAAGGTGTCGATGTCGAACGCCGGAGCGTTCACGCCCGACTTGGCGACGATGGCCGCGTCGATCGCCGGCGAGGTGCCGGCCAGGTGGTAGTCACCGGGACCCGGCGGCACGTCGGCCGCCACCAGCATGGCCCCCATGAGGGCGGGGTTGTTGCGCCACACCTGGAACGTGACACCCATGTCGGTGGTGCCGACCACCTGTGGATCCACGTTGACCTGATTCGTCGGGCTGGCCACCGTGCCCGTGGCGACCTGCAGCACCGAGTTGGTCGGCGACAGCAGGCTGCTGCCGGCGGCGTTGCCGAGATCCCAGTGGCTGGCGCCCGTGGCATCGAGACCGTTCACGGCCGCACCGGCACGGGTGCCGGCCCGGTTGTCCCAGAAGATGTTGTTGAACAGCAGCGGGTCGCTGAAGGTGGGCGACAACGTCGGCAGCGTGGCCTGCAACTGGGCGCTGTTGTCCGAGGTGGACAGACCGGCCGGGGCCGGCGAGCCGTTGCTGGTCACCGCCGTGGCCGTCGTGAGGTTCTTCATGATCGTGTTGTTGAAGACGCGCACCGCCGGGGCGTCGTTGATGCTGATGCCACCGCCCTCGTGGGCCGACACGTTGTTCACGACGACGTTGTTGAAGACGTTCATCGGGAAGTCGCCGGCCATCAGGAACCGGACGCCGCCGCCGTCGTCGTTCGACACGTTGGCCTGCACGACGTTGTCGTAGATGTCGACCGGACCCGATCCGGCGGTCAGCACCGCCGGGTTGGCCGGCAGCTGACCGGCGATCATGATGCCGGCGCCCTCGTCGTAGGACTCGTTGAAGTAGATGCGGTTGTCGTGGATCTTCCCGTTCGGGCTCAGGCCGTAGTGGGAGATGCCGCCGCCGTACTCCGACGAGAAGTTGCCGCAGATGTCGTTGCCGCTGACCTCGTAGTTGTCGGAGCCGTAGAAGAGCCCGATGCCACCGGCCAGGTTCGTACCGGCGTTCTGGATGATCCGGTTGTTGGCGATGCGGACGTTCTCGTTGTGGTTGCCGCCGTCGGGCAGTTCCGGCGTACCGATGCGGATGGTGCCGTAGCCGCCACCGTTGTTCTGCACGACGTTGTTGGTGATCTGCAGGCTGCGGGCGTAGGCGTTGGCGAACACCGCGCCGCCCTGCGTGACGACCTGGGGAGCGAGACCCGTGGGCGCCCCACCGATCGCGTTGATGTTCGTCGGGAAGCCCTGCTGGTCACCACCGCGCAGGTCGAAGCCGTCGATGCGGGGCAGCGCGGTGGCCGCCCCCGTCAGCGGGAAGGCGTTGGCGCCCGTGGCGTGGGCCAGGATCGTGATGTCGGCGCCGTCGTTGACGGTCTGGTTGCCGTCCCACGTGAGGGTGGCGACCCTGGCCTGCCAGTCCTGGGCCACGGGGCTGTCACCCGAGAAGGCGCTGCCGTCGATGATCGAGCCGGCGATCGTGGCACCGCTGGCGGTGACGCCACCGGAGCCGGTGCCCTGGAGCTTGATGGGCTTGTCGATGACCAGGTTCTCGAAGTAGGCGCCACGAGGGTTGACCCGTGCCCCTTCGGCGAGCCCGGGGTAGACCACCACGAGAGCACCCGCCGGGGCGGCGTCGATGGCGTTCTGGATGGCGTGGCTGGCTGCACCCGTCGCCACGCTGGCCGGGGCGAAGGTCTTGCCCGGACCGACCTCGAGGATCGTCGGGCTGTAGCCCGCCCCGATCACGTGGAACGTGAGCCCGTTGACCGTCTTTCGGCCGCCGGCGTTCACGAGATCGAGCTGGTAGATGCCGGCGGTCGTGCCCGCCGGGATGGTGGCCACGATCGACTCGTCCGACCACGACGTGACCGCCAGTGACGCACCGCCGATGGTCGCCTTCCCGAGGCTGCCGGCGGCGGCCCCGAAGCCGGATCCCTTGATGGTGATCCCGTCGGTCGGAACCGTCGAGCCGTACGGCTTCGACACCGCCAGGATCTGCGGAGCGGCGATGTCGACCTTGCACGCCACCTGGTTGATCTGCCCACCGGGCAGCTGCACGGTGACGCCCACCTGCGTCGGCGCCAGATCGGCCGGCACGATCAGACCCGGAAGGGCCTCGAACTCGGCGGCGATGGTGCGGAACTCGGGGTGGAAGTTGGCGTTGAGGTGACCCGGGGTGCCCGGGTCGTTGCCCACGAAGCGGTAGAGGTTGCCGCACACACCCGACGGCGTCGGGCAGTTGATGCGGTTCGTCGACGGCATCAGCACGTCCCACAGGCCGTTGAAGTCGGACTCGGCCGTGTGGACGAGGCGACCGGTGTAGTCGTAGATGCCGATGGGCGCGAAGGGCACGCCGGACTTCTCACCGACCATCAACGAGCGGGGGTTGGTCGAGAAGTTCAGGTCGTCGACCACCAGGCCCCAGAAGCGGCCCGGCAGCGGCACATCGGTGAACACGTTGAACGTGGGCACGATGGACTTGCCGTTGGCCAGGGTCACCAGCTTGGTGTCGCACAGCGGCTTGGCCATGCCCTCGTACGGCGAGCCGCCGATCCCGGCGAACGTGGCGTTGTCCGTCGCGTTGGCGCCGTCGGGCAGGATGCCCTTGACATCGACCGTGTGGAGCGCACCGGCGCAGGCCGGCGGCGGGACCTGGGGCACGAACTGATCGCCGTTGGCGACGTTGATGTCCTCTTCCCGCGTGAACTTGTAGGCGGGCCGGCCCTGGGCGTCGTCGGGGATCTCGACGCGGACGAGGTAGTCCTTGCCACCGGGCAACGGGGAGAAGGCTCCGGTGTCACACGTGGGGTTGGACGGATCGGTGGCGGTCACGTCGAGCGGCGTGCCGGTGGGGCCGAAGCAGCCTTCGCCGAAGCCGTAGTTCCCGTCGACCGCGGCCCAGCCGTTCTCGAACTGCACGCCCTCGAGCGGGCCTTCGAGGCAGGGGGCGTTGGCGGTGGTGGGCAGCACCTTCTCGTCGACGCCCGCCACGAGCGGGTTGCCGTCGACGTCTCGGGCGGTGCAGCCGGTGGGCTGCTGCCAGGTCTCGGTGACGTAGGTGTTGATCTTCGTGCCGGTGGCGTAGGAGCCGTCGGTCGCCACTTCGTAGCGACCGGTCACGTCACAGGGGACACCGGCGTTGGTGCCGCAGAGGATCGGCGTGAACAGGTCGACGGTCAGGCCGGAGACGCCGGGCTGCCAGTCCTCGACCGCGGCGTAGCGCGGGTCGAGCTCGTTGCGGGTCGTGTCGTAGGAGACGGTGCCGACGATGCCGCCGTTGCGGGGATCGACGCCGTTCGATGCGGTGCCGGTGGCGTCGTAGGGGTGCACGCCCCAGTCGAGGTGGCCGCCGAGGCCGATGATGGGCAGGGTGCTCACGTCGACGCCGCTACCGGTGAACTTGCCGTTGGCGTCACGGTCGGCGTGGATCGTCGTGGGCGTGGGCTGGTTGTCGGCCTGGAACGTGGCGCCGGTCGAGTAGTAGCGGTCGTTGTAGGCCTCCATGACGTACCACTGGGTCATGGGGTAGGCGCCTTCGAACTTGTAGTAGCCGTTGGCGTCCGTCCGGGCCGTGGTGGAACCACGGTCCATGAGCGAGTTCTCCCGCTTGCGCATGGTCAGGGTGAAGTTCGGGATGCCGGCCTCACCGGCGTCCTTGACGCCGTTTCGGTTGGTGTCGTTGAAGACGTAACCGTCGTAGTAGGTCCACCACCCGTTGAGGGGCAGGATGCCGAGGTCGACGACCTCGCCGTTGTTCACGGTGAGCTGCTGCAGATCGAGGATGTCGTTCTGGGCCTCGTCCCACCACGAGATCGTGTAGGAACCGTCGGGGACGTTGGCGATGTCGAACGCACCGTTCACATCGGCCTTGCCGACGTACACGGCCGTATCGAGGTTGACGCCGTCGAGGCGGGTGAGCGTCACCCACGCATCGGAGATCGGCTTGTCGATCTTGGCGCCGGCGAGGCCGCCGAAGATCTGGCCCTGCTGGGTCGTGCCGCCCTTGGGCGGGTAGTACACCTTGACGCCGGTGACGACGCCCTTCACGTGACCGAGGCCGCCGCTACCGGCGATCAGGTTGGTCGGTCGGACGTAGCCGAAGATGATGGCCGGGAACGGCTCGCCGCCCTGCACGAACTCGGTGTCGAGGCCGGTGGCGCCCTCCATGACCCAGGCGTCCCAGTCGTGGTTGCCTTCGAGCGTGGTGGTCTGGATGAAGCCGGAGCCGTCGACCGGCGAGATCGACAGCGTGTAGCGGTTGGGCCCCAGGTTCGGGATCTTGACCTTGCCTTCGATGACCGCGGTCGGGGGCACGGCGCCACCGCCGACCATGGTGAGACCGGTCGGATCGGTCGGGCAGACACCGCTGACGATCCCGTCACCGAAGCCGTCGGCGATGGGGGCGACCGTGCCGAGGTCGAGGCCGTTGTCGACCACGTAGCACTTGCTGAGGCAGTTGCCGCCGGTGCCGGTGATGACCGTGCCGGTGCCGTCATACCCGCTGCACAGGGGGTTGCCGAAGACGTCGGTGGTGACCTGGCCGAGGTAGTCGTTGATCTGGCCCTTGAAGCCGGCCAGCCCGTGCTCGAGCGGCAGGTCGGGTGCGCTGTTGACCGGCGAGATGTCCTCGAACACGGCGGACTGGATCGTCGCCGTCGGCAGGCCGTCACCGATGGGCTGCATCAGCACGACGACGTCGCCCGTGACCGGCAGCGTGAAGTGGGCGCCGTCGAGCTTGTAGCCATCGGCCAGCACGGACACGACGTAGGGACCGTCGAGCAGCTCGACGCCGGCGTTGCCGGCGAAGTCGCCATCGGTGCCCGAGGTGACCACCGGGCTGGAGCTGGCCACGCCCATGGAGGTCCACGAGCAGCTGGCCGGATAGGCGCTGTTCCCGATCGGCGAGCACGGCTGCCCGTCGTCGACGGCGTTCTCGCGCTGACCGGTCGTGCCCGTGTTGTCGAGGTTGATCAGGTACTTGAACGAGCCGACCGGCGTGGTGCCGTCGACGGCGCTCACCACGGACAGGTGGAGCGTGTTGGTGCCGAGCGCTTGCACCGGGCTCTCCTGAGCCTGGACGACCAGCATCCCGCCGACCAGCCCCAGTCCTACGACCAGGTGTACGACCTTTCGTCCTCGTACCCATCGGAAAATCGCTGCTTGGACGTTCACGCGGCCCACTCCTCGGTCTACGAACCCTGGAGAGCACCGTAAAGAGAACCCCAAGCGGTTCATAGAGTGGCCCTACGTCTTACGACGGGGTGGTACCCCATCAGTCACCCAGGTGCCAGCACGGGCCCTACGTTCAGACCCCCGGCCTACGACCCCATCCGGCGTTTCGGCGCCCACACACGGTCGGAACGGACCGGGAACGGGCCGAACCGTGTGACCGCGGTAACGTGGCAGGCAGGAGGTCTGTTGACTGTGGCGCGTGTGGCCCTGGTGGAAGACGAAGCACTGTTCCGCGACCTCCTGCGCGTGTCCCTCGCGCAGGAGGGGAACCTCGAAGTGGTCGGGGTCTTCGCCGACCCCACCACGGCACTGGCCGAGATCCCCAAGCTCGACGTCGACGTCGTCATCCTCGACATCGACCTCGGTTCGAACATGACGGGGGTCGAGCTCGGCGTGCGCCTACGGCGCGACCTGCCCAAGCTCGGCGTGATGCTGCTCTCGAACCACGCCGATCCGCAGTTGCTGTCCTCGCTGCCGCGCGACGTGTCGGGCGGGTGGAGCTACCTCCTCAAGCGCAGCGTCACCAACGTCGAGACGTTGCGGCGGGCCATCGAGGGCGCGTCCATGGGCCTGCTGCTGTTCGACCCCGAGCTCACCCGGCGCACCCGACCGCGCCGCACGGGGCCCCTGACCCAGCTCTCGCCCCGCCAGCTCGAGGTCCTCGGCCTCATCGCCGAGGGCCACTCGAACGCGGCCATCGCGCTCCGCCTCTCGCTGTCGGAGCGCTCGGTGGAGAACCACGTGAGCCGCATCTACACCACCCTCGGGGTCGACGCGACCGACCGCACCAACCACGCACGCGTGATGGCCGTGCGGCTCTACCTCGAGGGCAGCGTCACCGTCAGCGACTGAACGAGGGCCACCTACGCCGGCAGAGCGGTGGGCTCGTCCATCGTGCCGCCGCTCGTGTGCGACGACGGACCGCCTCCGGGCGGGATGGGGACGATCGCCGTGAGCGTGGTGCCCGCCCCGGGGTTCGACGAGATCCACCACGCGCCCGAGTGGTCCTCGACCCGAGCCGCCATCGACGCCACGCCGAGGCCGATGGTGAACGCCTCGGGAGCGAAGCCGATGCCGTTGTCGATGACCCGCATCTGCAACCGGGCGCCCGGCAGCGACGTGAGCTCCACGCTGACCTCGGTCGCCTTGCCGTGCTTGTAGGCGTTCTGCAGCGCCTCCTCGAGCACCCGGTACAACACCAGCCGGGTGGCCTCGTCGAGCTTGCCCTCGACCGGGTCGTCCAGCTCGACGACCTCGGGCGCGGTGTGCAGCTCGACGTCGATGGCGAAGGAACCCTCGAACGTGGCGATGAGCGACCGCAGCGCCGACAGCAGGCTGATGCGGATGGTGGGCGGGTGCAGCTGGTGGCTCGTGAAGCGCACGTCGTTCACCCGCAGGTCGTCGAGCACGCTGACCACCTCGGCCAGCTCGCGTTCGACCAGGGCAGGGTCGGACCCGATCACCTGCGCCGCCCGCTCCAGGCGCACCTGCGACGCCAGCAGCCGCGACTGCACCCGGCCGTGGAGCACCTCGGCCGCTTCGCGGCGCACGCGCTCGTCGGCCCGGGCCAGCAGGGCGCGGGTGCGGTCCAGGTCGCGCACGCGCTCACGCAGCGCCACGTCCTGTTCGATCACGCGCCGGCGCAGGGCGCCGAACGCGTTGGCCGCCAGACCGACCAACCAGAACCACATCAGGTGGGCGACGTAGGAGTTGGCGCCATAGGCCACCGGCAGGATCAGCTCGTCACGCACCCAGTGCTCGGCCAGGGCGGCAAGGAACCCGGCCACGAAGTAGCCGCCGTACACCTTGGTGACCATGGGCCACGAGATGCCGGGGCCGAAGTGCTCGCGCCGCAGCAGGCGGGCCAACAGGGCCACGCCGAGCGAGAACACGATGGTGCCCACCATGCCCGAGAGGGTCCACGCGATGGCGGGGTGCGGCGCCGCCGCACTGTCGAGGGTGGAGATGAACAACGACGTGAGGATCGAGGCCATGAGGCCGAGGCCGGCCACCGTCCACGGCGCCGGCCGCTGGGGCACCACGAGCTCGGCAGCACGGATGAGGCGCGGCGAGGCCTGACTCTTCACGGGGCGCGTCGTGGGGTGTCGCTCACGACCCTGCCGTTCCACCACGCGCGCATCCTCCCTGAGGAACGAGAGGCCCCGGTACCTGCGGACCAGCGTTCAGTATGAGTGAGACAACGGTGTTGCCGTGCGGTCAAGGCTCAGGAGATGGACCAGGACCGGTTGCAACCCAACCGCAGCGCGGCGCTTCACCGTACGCCACGTTCCGCTTACCGTCCGCGAAAGCTCACGTCACGTGAGCGACGCCACGATCTCCAGCAACCGACGCACGTCGAGCTCGTCGACGTAGCGCACGACACCGGCGCGGACCACGCCGCCCGTGTCGGCCAGACCCAGATGGGCGACCGCCTCCACCGCGTAGCTGTGGCCGGCCCACACCGCGACCTTGCCGGCAGCCAGCGCGTCGGCCACCGCGTCGGGGTGCACCCCGTCCACCGTGAACGACACGGTGGGCACGCGGTCGGCCATGTGGGGCGAGCCCCACACCCTCACCCGCTCGAGCGAGGCCAGGCCGTCGAGGAGCACGGTGCCCACCTCGGCCTCCTCGGCACCGATGCGGTCGAGGCCCTCGTCCAACAGGTAGCGGGCGGCGGCGTCGACGGCGGCCAGCCCCTCGAACGAGGGCGTGCCCGTTTCCCACCGGCGCGGGCCGTGATCGTCGGCCGGGCGCACCTTGGCCACCGGCAGACCGTTCATGACCTCGGGCACCAGGAACATGGCGCCGGCGTGGGGGCCGTACCACTTGTACGGCGACGTCACGAGAGCGTCCACCCCCAGGGCGGCCACGTCGATGCGCCGGTGCGGCGCCAGGTGCACCGCGTCCACGTACACCCGGGCGCCCACCGCATGGGCCGCGTCGATGATCGGCGGCAGGTCGACCACGGTGCCCAACAGGTTCGAGGCGCCGGTGACCGCCACCCAGCGCGTGTGCCCGTCGATCAGATCGATGACCGCGGCCGGGTCGAGCAGACCGGTGGTGGGGTCGAACGACGCCAGCACGTGCTCGGCCCCACTCGCCTCACAGGCGATGCGCCACGGCGATACGTTGGCGTCGTGGTCCAGCCGGGTGCCGACCACGCGGTCGCCCGGGCCCAGGGTGCACGCCACCGCCCGAGTGAACGCCAGCGTCATCGTGGTCATGTTGGCGCCGAACCAGATGTCGTCGGCGTCGGGGGCGCCGAGCAGTCGGGCGACCGAGCCGCGGGCCCGGTCAAGCATCAGGTCGCTCTGGTGGGCCGCTTCGAACGGCCCGTGGGCGTTGGCGTTGTGGCCGCTGGCGGCGAACTCGGCCATGGCGGCGATGGCCACGTCGACCATCTGGGTGCCGGCGGGGCCGTCGAGACGAGCCCAGCCGTCACGGACACCGGGGAAGCGGGCGCGGGTGGTCGAGGAGGTCACGGCCGTTGGTGTAGCACCCAGAGCGCACCGCCGAAGGACGTGCTATGATCTTGTCGATGTCGTTCCTGACGGGCCTCCTCCTTCTTACGTAGGCGAGCGCCCCAAGATCGCGCTCGCCCGACCTCCTGCGCCGAAAGGCTCAGGGGGTTCTTTCGTTTTCAGACCGGTCAGCCTCACCCCACGTCACCGTCACCCCGTCATCGCGACCCGATCGAACGACAGGAGCAGAGATGCGCCCGGAACCCGTCACCCCACGCACGATGCCGTTCGCCAAGTACAAGGCGTTCGAGCCCCTCGTCCTTGCCGACCGCACCTGGCCCAACCAGCGGCTCGTGAAGGCGCCGCTGTGGTGCTCGGTCGACCTTCGTGACGGGAACCAGGCGCTCATCGACCCGATGGACCCCGAGCGCAAGCGGCGCATGTTCGACACGCTCGTGAAGATGGGCTTCAAGGAGATCGAGGTCGGCTTCCCGTCGGCGTCGCAGCCCGACTTCGACTTCGTGCGCCAGCTGATCGAGGAAGACCTCGTGCCCGACGATGTCACCATCCAGGTGCTGGTGCAGTGCCGTCAGGAGCTCATCGAGCGCACTTACGAGTGCCTGCAGGGCGCCGCCAACGCCATCGTCCACTTCTACAACTCGACGTCGGTGCTGCAGCGGCGGGTCGTGTTCGGACTCGACAAGCCGGGCATCACCGACATCGCGGTGAACGCGGCCCAGCTGTGCCGCAAGCTCGAAGAGACGATGGGCACCACCAGCATCCGCTACGAGTACTCGCCCGAGAGCTTCACCGGCACCGAGGTCGACTACGCCATCGAGGTGTGCGAAGCGGTGATGAGCGTCATCGAGCCCACCGCCGACCGCAAGATCATCCTCAACCTGCCCGCCACGGTCGAGATGTACCAGCCGTGGGTCTACGGCGACGTCATCGAGTACTTCGGTCGTACCATCCGCGACCGCGACGCGGTCGTTGTGTCGCTGCACCCGCACAACGACCGTGGCCAGGGCGTGGCCGCGGCCGAGGCCGGCATGCTCGCCGGCGCCGACCGGGTCGAGGGCACGCTGTTCGGCAACGGCGAGCGCACCGGCAACGTCGACGTGGTGAACCTGGCGCTGAACCTCATGACCCACGGCGTGAACCCCGACCTCGACGTCAGCGACATCGACGCGCTGCGCCGCACCGCCGAGTACTGCAACCGCCTGCCCGTGCACCCGCGGCACCCCTACGTGGGCGACCTGGTGTACACCGCGTTCTCCGGTTCGCACCAGGACGCCATCAAGAAGGGCCTCGACGCGCTGGGCAACGACTACGACACGTGGGCGGTGCCGTACCTGCCCATCGACCCCAAGCACGTGGGCCGCACCTACGAGGCCGTGATCCGCGTGAACAGCCAGTCGGGCAAGGGCGGCGTGGCCTACATCATGAAGGCCGAGCATGGCTTCGACCTGCCCCGGCGCCTGCAGATCGAGTTCTCCAAGACGATCCAGGGGATCACCGAGGACACCGGCACCGAGATCAGCCCGGCCATGATGTGGGACACGTTCGAGCGCGAGTATCTGCCACCCGATCCCGCGTTCTCGCTGCGCGGCCACGAGCTGCGCACCGACGGCGACACCACGACCATCACCGCGCAGCTCTCGGTGGACGGTGAACCCGTCACCGTGCACGGCGAGGGCAACGGCCCCATCGATGCGTTCGTGCACGCGCTGCGCAGCGGTCTCGGCGTCGCCCTGGACGTGACCGACTACGCCGAGCACGCCACCGGCGAGGGCGCCAACGCCACCGCCGTCGCCTACGTGGAGACGGTCGACGCCGCCGGCACCAGGCGCTGGGGCGTGGGCACCCACCCGAACATCATCACCGCCAGCTTCCGCGCCGTCCTCTCCGCCGTCGGCCGCGGTCGC
>JANMAT010000143.1:0-17449 GCA_031359995.1 Actinomycetes bacterium | reverse complement strand
CAGTCGGCTCGCTTCGTCTCCTTGCGCACCACGCCGACGCGTGGACCGCCGTCGGTGATTGCTGCACTCACATGGATCTGAGCGCCCTCGAGGTCGACATCGACCCATCGGAGCGCGAGTAGCTCGCCCTTCCGCATTCCGGTGCTCGCCAGCACAACGGTGGCGTCCCCGAGCTCGGGGTCGTGCGCCAGGATGACATCGAGGAGCGATCGCAGTTCGTCGGTGCGGGGCGCGTACGGCTTCGATCTCGACGTGCGCGGCCGCGTCGCGTCCCGCGCCGGGTTCGATTCCAGCAGACCTCGCTTGCGTGCCAGCTCAAGCGACTGTGTCAGCACGGTTGCGCACCGGCGTATCCAGGAGGCGCCACGCCCCGTCGCCCGCATGGTGGCGTACAGCTGCTCGATGTCCATCCACGTCAGCTTGTTGAGCCGGATGTGCCCGAACTCGCGTCCGTCGGGCATCGCGATCGACGACATTGTGTTGACCGCGGATCGGACCGTCACGAGACCTCGTGGTGCCATCTCGATCCGGCCCGACTCGATCGTGGCGACGTAGAGATCGAGCGCAGCACGAACCGAGCGGGCGGCCGTCCCGAGCGTCGGAAGGCGCTTGTCGTGATCGGCGACCCGCAACCGGGCCAGCGCGACCTCCGCATCCTCTCGCGTCCCACGGATCTGGCGCGACACCCTTCGGCGGTGACCTGTGATGGGGTCGCGGCGGACCTCCACATCGACGCGCCACACTCCGTCCTTGACCTTCCGAACGCCACCGCTATGTCGCCTGTGCGCGCTCATGCGGCCCTCGACAAGCCGTGCAGCTCACCGCCGCCGCGCTCATATCCAGTCGTCATGGCGGCCTCCCCTGGGCGGACACCCATCACGGTATCCAGCAGTTGGTAGCGCCATTTGGTAGCGCAGGGGAGTCGAAAAATCAAGCAACGGCCCCGGAAGGGGCCGCTGACCTGGTGTTTCTCTGGAGCGGACGACGAGATTCGAACTCGCGACCCTCACCTTGGCAAGGTGATGCTCTACCAACTGAGCCACGTCCGCGTGGGCACCAACTCTAGCACGGCCTCTTCGGTCGACTCAACCGGGTTGGCCCTCGTCCGGTGCTGCGCCAGAGCGGCCAGGGCCGCGAGCACGAGTGCCCCGCCGAGGACCTGGACCGCGCCGAGCGACTGACCGAACAGGAGCCGGGCCCCCAGGGCGCTGAGCACGGTCGACGACAGGGTGAGCATGGCCGACAGGCCGACATCGACGTGGCGCTGCACCCACGTCATGAGCCCGTGACCCATCATCCCGGGCAGGAGCACCATGAGCCCCATGAGCCCCAGATCGCGCACCTCGATCCCCCCGATCGGTGCTCCCGTGAGCACCGCGTCCGGCGTGATCGCCACCGCACCGGCGAGGAACACGCCGCACAGGAACGCGGCCACCGGCAGCTGGCTCCGGCGGCGCTTCATCTCGATGAAGTAGCACGACCACAGCAGCAGGTTCGCCACCACGAACGGGGCGCGATCAGCCCGGCGTGCCCGCCGCTCGAACAGGGCGCGCGCGCCGAGTGAGCGAACCGGCCGGCGCGCCCGAGGGCGACAGCCGGCCTAGCCACGCTGGTCGGGCGGCCTCAGGTCGACGCGCAGCACGAGCACACCGTCCTCGACGGTGCCTACGGCATCACCCACGATGGCGAAGTCCATGTAGTCGGTCTCGGCCTGACGAATGAAGCTCATGCGCTCCGCGCCGGCCACGGGGGGCAAGGGACGGCGCTTCACCGAGTCGGCCCGCTCCTTGAAGCGCACGATCATGGCGTCGACGTCGAACCCATCGTTCATGACGGTCGAGGCTATCCGTGATCGACCGTGGCCGCGGGCTCCCGGCCCCGGCGGCGTCGTCAATCGGCGCTGTCGTTCGACACAGGCGGTGGCGCCCAGGTCATCACGCGGGGTGCCGGCTCGCTCGCCGGAGTGAAGGGCGTGCCCTCGAGCGCACCAGCCGGGCTGGCGGCGAGCGGTGCCGGCACCAGTTCGGGCGGCGGCACCGTGGCCTCCTCTGCGGCGTACGGCGCCACCCGGATGGCCGGAGCCTCGGAGGGGACGGGCGTGGGTGCCGGATCCTCGTCTGCCTCGCCGGGGACTCCGGCGAGAGCGGCGGCAAGCTCCCGTGCCTCGTCGCGGTCGCTGTCGCCGACGACAGGCGGGACCGAGGCGGCACCGACCGCCGATGCGTCGGCAACGACCGTGAGGTCTTCGGGGGCGGGGTCGCGGGCCCACGCCGGCAGGTCGACATCGGCCAGGCCTGTGGAGGCTGGCGCCGACGGCTCGGTGGCGGTGCCGGCACCTGCCGCGGTGCCGGCGGCGACCGCGACAGGGCCAGCCGCGACCGCGGCAGGGCCGGCCGCGGCAGAAGGCGCCACGACGAGGAGCGAGTCGTCGAACGACAGGCGACCTTTGCGGCTGCGACCGAGGAGGTTGTCGCGCTTGTCGGGGTCGGCCTTCCACCACCGAGACGAGCTCATCTCGGCCAGCCCGGCCATGCCGACCGGTGCCGGCCGGGTGGCGAGGAAGAACCACACGGTCAGCCCGCCCACGAGCACACCCATGATCGTGAGCGTCCACGCGATGCGGCTGATGCGATGGCTCGACCCGGCGTCGCCCACCTCCACGATCGACGTCGTCGTGATGCCGCCATCCACGGCAGCCGCAGCCGTCGTGGATGCCGCGGTGGTGGGCGCCACGGTCGTGGCCGCCGCGATGGTCGGCGCGACCGTGGTGGCGACGGGCGCGGTG
The DNA here is from genome assembly GCA_031359995.1 of Actinomycetes bacterium. Taxonomy (GTDB): domain Bacteria; phylum Actinomycetota; class Acidimicrobiia; order Acidimicrobiales; family Ilumatobacteraceae; genus JANMAT01. The sequence continues at coordinate 14,664 of JANMAT010000143.1, read as the reverse complement.
GTCGCGGTGGCGCGAGCGGCGGTACCGGCCGACGCGGTGGTGGCTCGGGTGCCCGACGGCTGGGTCGCCTGCGGGCGCGGCGCCTGGGTCTGGGGCGGCTGGGTGGCGGCGGGGGTCGGCGCCCGGTTGATCGTCACGCTCGGCACGACCGAGCCCGAGATCGACGCCCGCGGCAGCGTGGGTGGTGCCGTGGCCACCGTGGTCGGGTCGGCGGCCTGGGCCGGCGTGGCGGACAGCGCGAGCAGGGCGACGCCCGCGGCTGCGGCCAGCGACGCGGCGCGGCCCCACCACGCTCGCGTCTTCACCCGCAGATCCATTCCTCCCAGCTTTCCACGCGACGGGGGTCCAAGGCGCGCACCGGGACCGGGATCGTCAGCGCTGGTGCAACGGGCACGAGTACGTCGTGCGCCCGCCGACGGTGCGGCGCAGCAGAAGGGCACCGTCGCGCGGGCACGCGGCGCCGCGCTGGCGGGCGGCCTGCAGGTCGCCCGTGTGGGAGCCGCCACGGCCGGTCAGCTGGCGCAGCACCGTGCCGATCGTGCGGTGCAGGCGGCGGCGCTCGTCCGCGCTCAACGAGCCGGCGCCACGCGCCGGATCGAGGCCGGCCCGCCACAGGATCTCGTCGGTGAGCAGGTTGCCCAACCCGGCCAGGCGCTGCTGGTCCATCAGCCGGGCCTTGAGCGGCGCGTTCGAGCCGTCGAGCACCCGGCCGGGCTGAGCCGCGGTGAGCGCGAACACGTCGGGCCCCAGATCGTCCTCGGTCGGTTCCAGTTCGACCGCGCCGAGCCGGCGGGGATCGTTGATCGCCATCCAGCCGCCACCCTCGAACTCGAAGCGCACTCGCTCCCACTCGTCCAGGTTGCGCGCCGACCCGTACTCGAGCTCGGCGATGGGCCCGTCGCCGTCGACCACGATTCGGCCGGTCATGCCGAATCGCAACCCGACGGTGACCGGGTGACCGTCCCTGCGCAGGTCGACCAGCAGGAGCTTTCCGCGCCGGCGGGTGCGCGTGACGGTGGCGCCCTCGACGGCGGCGGCCAATGCGCCGGCCGTGAGGCCGCCCTTCAGGAACCAGGCGTCGGGCGCCACCACGCGGGTCACCGAACGCCCGACCGTGCGGTCCGCCTCGCGTCGGTACTGCTCGACCTCGATCCCCTCCGGCACGCCGCGAGTGTGCCCCACCGTCGCCGATGCGAGAAGCTGGGGCCGTGGCGAACTTCCTCTCGCTGATCGCCTTCGTCGTCGTGGTCGGCGGCCTGTGCTGGCTCGCCTACCGCTTCGAACCCCACTGGTGCTCGAAGGACGGGCAGCGCTTCACCGTGCGCGTGCGGGTGCTGCAGACCGAGCACCGGCTCCAGCAGGAAGCCCGTCAGGACCTGGCTCGACCGGGCGCTGCGCTCGGCTCGATCCTGGGGGGCTCCACGGCGGCCAATCGCACCAGCGGCCCCGGCGCCCTGTCGTACCGCTGGCGCGAGGGCAAGGCGTTCGTGGACGACGGGCGCCTCCAGGTCATCACCCGCGTGGGCCCGACCCGGCGGGCGCTGGCGCCGGCGCGCGTGCTGGCCAAGGCCGACACGCAAGTGCAGGGGCGCCTCGTCTACCTGATCGACACGCTGCCGATGCGCGAGCTGCGTGTGCCCGTGAGCTCGCGTGCCGTCGCGTCGCTCGACGCGCTGCTCGAGCTCAGCTCGCGTTGAGGGCGGCGTTCATGTCGGCCCACAGGTCGTCGGCGTGCTCCAGGCCGATCGACACCCGCACGAGCGACGGGGTGATGCCCACCGCCACCTGCTCGTCGGGGTCGATGCCGACGTGGGTGGTCTGGGATGGCACCGTCACCAGCGTCTCGGGCCCGCCGAGCGACGACGCCAGCTGCGCCAAGCGCACCGACTCACAGAACCGCTTCGCCGCCGCCGCGCCGCCCGCGACCTCGAAGCTGAGCAGGCCGCCGAAGGCCCGCATCTGCCGCACCGCCAGCTCGTGCTGCGGATGGCTGGCCAGCCCCGGGTAGTTCACGGCGGTCACGCTCGGGTGGTTTGCGAGGTGCTCGGCCAGCGTCAGCGCGGTGGCGCTCTGGCGCTCGATGCGCACCGGCAGCGTGCGGATGCCGCGCAGCGCGTTGAGCGCGTCGTGCGGTGACGCCACGGCGCCGTGCAGCACGGCGTACCGCCAGATGTCCTCCACCAGGTCGCGCTCACCCGAGACCACGCCCAAGGTGGCGTCGTTGTGGCCGGCGATGCCCTTCGTGGCCGAGTGCACCACGAGGTCGACACCGTGCCGCAACGGGTGCTGCAGGTGCGGCGTGGCCAACGTGCCGTCCACCACCGTGAAGGGGCCCTTGATGGCACCGAGCTCGTCGAGGTCGGTGAGCGTCAGCTGCGGGTTGGCCGGCGTCTCGGCCCACACGACCACGGTCTTGCCGGGGCGCACCGCGGCGGCGTAGGCGCCGGGCACGTGCCCGTCGATCCAGGTGACCTCGACGCGGAACCGGGCCTCGAGCAGCTGAAGCAGCATCGCCGTGCCCGAGTACACCTGGCGCCCCGCCACCACGTGGTCGCCAGGCGAGCACAGGGCGTACAGCACGTTGGCGACCGCGCCCATGCCCGAGCCGGCCGCGAGCGACGCCTCGGCCCCTTCCATCGTGGCGACCGCTTCCTCGAACGCGCTGACCGTGGGGTTCGAGTAGCGGCTGTAGAAGTTGGCCACGCGCGTCCCGGTGGAGCTGCGCCGGGCCGTGGTGAGGTCGCCGTTCGTCCACACCGTCGACGACCACAGCGGCGTCGACAGGCTCGATCCGTTCGTCGACCGACCGGCGCGGATCGCGACGGTGTCGGGATGCAGCTCGAGCGGCGGTTCCGTGGGCTCGTTCACTTCTTCATGACCTCTTCCAGGAAGGCACCGACGGGCAGGCCGACCTGATCGGCTTCGATCAGGAAGGCATCGTGACCGTGCGGTGAGTCGATCTCGATGTAGCGGGAGCGCACGGCACCGGTCACGTGATCGGCGACGAGCGAGTGGATCTGGCGTTGCTGGTAGGCGGGGTACAGCACGTCGGAGCTGACGCCGATCGACAGCACCGGCACGGCGATGCGGTGCATGCCGGCCTCGAGCCCACCGCGACCGCGGCCGACGTCGTGCAGGTCCATCGCCTTGGCGATGATGAGGTAGCTGTTGGCGTCGAAGCGACGCACGAGCTTGTCACCGTGGTGGTCGAGGTAGCGCTCCACCTCGAAGCGCTGCCACAGATCGAAGGAGCGCTCGGGCGGCGGGCGGTCGCCCGGCGCGAGCTGGCGCCCGAAGCGATCGGTGTACACGTCGTCGGTGCGGAACGTGATCTGGGCGAGCATGCGGGCCGCGGACATGCCCTCGTGGGGGCCGTCGCCCGGCTCGGCCTCGTAGTAGTCACCGCCGCGCCAGCGCGGGTCGAGGCGTATGGCCCGCCTCCCCACCGCGCCGTACGCGATCTGCTGGGCGGTCGACTGGGCGCACGTGGCCACCGCCACGAGCGAGCGCACCCGGGTCGGGTAGGTGATGGCCCACTCGAGCGCCTGCATGCCCCCCATCGAGCCGCCCACGACGGCGGCCCAGGCCTTGACGCCCAGCCGGTCGGCGAGCGACGCCTGCACCCGCACCATGTCACGGATCGTGATCACCGGGAACGTGGACCCGTACGGCCGACCGGTCGCAAGGTCGAGCGACGCCGGGCCAGTGGAACCCTGGCAACCGCCGAGCACGTTCGGGGACACCACGAAGTAGCGGTCGGTGTCGATCGCGCAGCCGGGGCCGACGACGCCCTCCCACCAGCCCGCGCTGGCATGCCCGGGGCCGGACGGGCCGATCACGTGGCTGTCGCCCGTCCACGCATGACACACGAGGATCGCGTTCGACGCGTCGACATCGAGCGTGCCCCACGTCTCGTAGGCGACGGTGATGCCGTCGAGAGATCCACCACCGTCGAGCGGGAAGCGACGGCCGCTCGGCAGCACGTGGAACTGACGGTGACCCACGGGGTCACCGGGGCGCCATGCACCGGTGACAGGCAATGGCTCGCGCACGGCGTCGGTCTCCTTCGTGATGGCGGGTACGTACTGTTCCTGCATCACGAGCGGACGCTTCGTTGCCGGCGAGCCGACCACATCGCCACCGAAGTGGCAGGCACCTTGGGCGTCCGACCCAGGTTGCCGGATCCGCCGGCGGACCGGAGGATCACTCGTGATGTGAGCGCAGACGCTAGCACGACCCTCGGCCGCACCTTCGGAGTTTCCTCGGGTTCGGCCGCCGTCGGGGCGCGACCCTGTTGTCCGATTCCCGCTCGCCGGCCGGTGCTGACGGTGTCACCATGGCCCGGTGATCGAGGACCCGGAACGCTGCTACCGGGCCGTGCGCAGCCGCGACGCGCGCTTCGACGGCTGGTTCTTCGTGGCCGTCACCTCGACCCACATCTACTGCCGCCCGAGCTGCCCGGCCCCCACCCCCAAGCGGGCGAACGTCCGGTTCTATCCCACCGCGGCCGCGGCCCAGACCGCCGGCTTCCGGGCGTGCAAGCGGTGTCGACCCGATGCCACGCCCGGATCGCCGGCCTGGAACGCACGGGCCGACCTGGTGGGCCGGGCCATGCGGCTCATCGCCGACGGCGTGGTCGATCGCGAGGGCGTCACCGGTCTGGCCCAGCGCCTCGGCTACAGCGAGCGGCACCTCACCCGCCAGCTCGTGACCGAGGTCGGCGCCGGGCCGCTCGCGCTGGCCCGGGCCCAGCGGGCCCAGACGGCGCGCATCCTGATCGAGACGACGGTGCTGCCGTTCGCCGAGCTGGCGTTCGCCTCGGGATTCGCCAGCGTCCGCCAGTTCAACGACACCGTCCACGAGGTGTTCGCCACCACGCCCACCGCGCTGCGGTCCGCGGCGGCCCGCCATCGGCGCGCCCCGTCGGCCACGGGCGGCGGGACGCTCTCGCTGCGTCTGGCGTACCGCCAACCGTTCGACGCCCACAGCGTGTTCGGCTTCATCGGCCCGCGCGCCGTGCCCGGCGTGGAGCACCATGACGGCTCCACGTACCGTCGCTCGCTGCGATTGCCGCACGGCACCGGGGTCATGGCCCTCACCCCGGCCGACGGCCACCTCGCCTGCACGCTGCGGCTCGAACACCTCGACGACCTGACCGCGGCGGTGGCCCGGGCCCGCCGCCTGGGTGATCTGGACGCCGACCCGGTCGCCATCGACGGGCAGCTCGGGGCCGACGAGCTGCTCGGGCCGCTCGTCGCCGCGACACCCGGCCGGCGCGTGCCCGGCACCGTCGACGGCGCCGAGCTCGCCGTGCGCGCTGTGCTCGGCCAGCAGGTGTCGGTGGCCGGCGCCCGCACGCTCGCCGGCCGCTTGGCGCGCGACATCGGTGAGCCCCTCGCCGTGCCCGACGGCGAGGTCACCCACCTGTTTCCGTCGGCCGCTGCCATCGCGGCGATCGACCCGGCCCGCCTGGCCATGCCGAACGCCCGCAAGCGCGCCCTCGTGGGTCTGTGCGCCGCGCTGGCCGACGGCACCGTGGCCATCGACCCGGGCGCCGACCGGGCCGACCTCGACGCTCGGCTGCAGGCGCTGCCGGGCATCGGCCCGTGGACCACCGCCTACGTCGCGCTCCGGGCGCTCGGTGACCCCGACGCGTTCATGCCCTCCGATCTCGGCGTGCGCCACGCGCTCGAGCGGCTCGGCCGATCGGGCGACCGGGCGTCGGCGACCGCGCTGGCCGAGCGGTGGCGCCCGTGGCGGTCGTATGCGCTGATGCACCTGTGGGCGACGCTGTCATGACCGCCGTGTGGTGTTCGGCGGTACTGGCGTCGCCGCTCGGGCCGCTCACGTTCGTGGGCTCCGTTGCCGGCCTGAGGGCGGTGCTGTGGCCCGACGACCGACGCGACCGCGTCCCGCTGCCGGCGGCCATGGTCGACGCGCCCGACCACCCCGTGCTGGCCATGGGCATGGCCCAGGTCACCGAGTACTTCACCGGCGGACGCCGCGCGTTCACCGTGCCCCTCGACCTGCACGGCACGGCGTTCCAGGTCATCGCGTGGCGGGCGCTGGCCGATGTCCCGTACGGCACCACGGTGTCGTACGGCGAACAGGCGGCGCGGTTGGGTGACGCCCGCCGCGCCCGGGCCGTCGGTGCCGCCAACGGGCGCAACCCGGTGTCGATCATCCTGCCCTGCCACCGCGTCGTGGGCGCGTCGGGCTCCCTGACCGGGTTCGCCGGCGGTCTCGCCGCCAAGCGCTTCCTGCTCGACCTCGAGTCCGCCTCCACCCGCCTGCCCCTGTAGCGCGTCCCACGGCGCGGTTCTGTTGGCGCGAACCAGCGGTCCGGCCCCTCCACTCACTCTGGTTGCGCGAACCACCCGCCGGCGCAGGCTCGCGCAAACAAAGCGACCAGGACTCGGGGCGAGCGCGGGGCGGAAGCAGGGGCGGACGGCGGTACGGTGCCGGGATGACCCTGCTGCGGCCCGCGTGCCGACTCACGCTGCGAGTCCTCCGGCTGCCCGGTGTCGTGCGCGCCCTCACGTCGGCGGCACTGGCCGTCATCGGGATCGTGCACGTGGCGTGGTCCCGGGGCTCGGCGTTCCCGTACCCGAACCGCAAGGAGTTGGCCCAGACCGTCGTCGGCAACGACGACGTGCCCGGCGCCGCCGCCACCCTCGGCGTGGCCGGCGCCCTGTTCGCCGCGGCCGCCCTCGTCGCCGACGTGCCCATCGGGTCGCGTCGCTTGCGCCGCGTCGGCGTCGCCGGCGTCGCCGCGGTGCTCGGCGCGCGCGGCGTCCTCGGCATCACCGGGCGCACGGGCGACGTCGTGAGGGGCAGCACCGGCGCACGCTTCCGGGCGTTCGACCGCACCTACTTCGGGCCGCTGTGCCTGGCCCTGGCGGCCGGCGCGGCGAGCACGCTGCTCCCCCGCCGTCGCTGACCGCGCCGGTCAGCCCGCCGCGTCGAGGCGGCCGTCGCTGATGTGCACCGTGCGGTCGGCGAAGTGGGTCATGCGGGTGTCATGGGTGACGATGACCGCCGCCGTGCCGCGCCCCTTCACCTCGTTGCGGATGAGGTCCATCACCTGCTCGCCGATGCGGCTGTCGAGGGCGCTGGTGGGCTCGTCGAACAGCACGAGCTTGGGCGAGTTCATGAGGGCCCGCCCGATGGCCACGCGCTGGCGCTCGCCGCCCGACAGCTGGCTCGGCAGGTTGTTCATCCGGTGGGTCAGCCCCAGCTCGCCCAGGAGCAGGTCGGCGCGGTTGCGGCTCGCCTGGCCGCGGCGGCCGCTGAGCTCGTCGACGACGAGCAGGTTCTCGCGCGCCGTCAGGAACGGCACGAGGTTGACCGACTGGAACACGAACCCGACCGTCGTGCGGCGGAACTCGGTGAGCTCGCGCCCGTCGGCGTGGGAGATGTCCCGGCCGCCCACGACGACCTGCCCATCGGTCGCGGTCAGCAGACCGCCGGCGATCGACAGCAGCGTCGTCTTGCCCGAGCCCGACGGCCCGAGCAGGGCCACGATCTCGTCCGTGTCGACGCGCAGCGTCGCGTGGTCGAGGGCCACGACCTCGTTCTCGCCCGAGCCGTAGACCTTGCGCACGTCGCGCAGGTCGAGGGCCTGATCGGTCATCACGGTCATGATCCACTCCCGATGGCAGAGGCAGGGTCGACGCGCAGCACGCGTCGCAACGAGAAGACGCAGCCGACCACGGCGGCGACGAGCAGCAACGCGATCGACGTCACGAGCCGGGCCGGCAGCAGGGTGAACGGCAGCGAACCGGTGGCACCTGTCGCCGAGGCCACCAGGGCCAGGGTGCCGGCGATGACCGACGCGACCAGCGTAACGACCACCGACTGGACGACGACGCCGGCGAACAGCGAGCGCGAACTGGCGCCCACCGCCTTGAGCACGCCGTACAGGCCCACGCGCTCCACGGTCAGCAGGGCGAAGAACAGCGACACGACGACGATGGCGATGACCACCGTCACGCCGATGATCTGGTTGAACGTGCCCTGCTGCTCCTTCACGCCGGGCTGGGCCCGAGCGGCGGCGCTCACGGTGAGCGTGCGCGTCTTGCCGGCGGTAGCGGTGTCGATGGCGGTGGCCAGGTCGGCGGCCGCGCCGTCGCCGCTCACGACGAGCACCTGGAACGTGCCTTCGGCGAGTCGCTCACCGGGCCGGTTGGCCTCGAGCAGCGATCGCCACGTGGCCGGCGCCACCCACACCGAACCCTGGGCCGAGAACGGCGTGTCCGACACGAAGCCGATGATCTGCAGCGGCGTGCGGGCCGGTCCCACGTACACGGTGGATCCCTTCTTCACGCCCGAACGCTTCAACAGGCTGTCGGCGTAGCCCTGACCCGGGGCCGGCGGCTCGGGCACGCCCTTCGGAGCCACCTCGTAGCCGAACACGGCGAGGCTGGCGAGCTTCTTCGTCTGCGGGTCGTCGACCCGGCCGCCGAGCAGGGTCACGCCGAGACCCCCGACCTGGGTGACGCCGGGTGCGGCGGCGACCTGGGCTCGCAGGTCGGCGTCGAGCCGGCTGCGGATGAACGACACCTCCGACGTGGACGAGAACACGAGCACGTCTCCACGCTGGGCCTCGATGGCGGCGGTCGACTGCTTGATCAGCCCGTCGAGCAGGCCGCCGAGGAACAACAGCAGCAAGGCCACGAGCGTCAGCAGTGCCGTGGCCACGGCGAAGCGGCCGGGCCGCCGGCGCAGCTCCCGCAGGGCGAGCCTCATGCGCTCACCCCCGCCCCGGTCGTGGCCGCGATCGGGTCGATGCGCAGCACCCGGCGGGCCGACACGAGACTCGACACGACGCCGAAGCCCACGAGCAGCACCGTCCAGAACACGACCGCGCCTGTCTCGAACCGCAGCGGGATGCCACCCAGGCGGCGCGTGGCGATCGGCGCGTACAGGGCGACGCCCGCGCCGACGCCGACCAGCATCACGATGAGCACCTGCACCAACAGCGAGCGCACCAGGCGACCGGCCGGGGCGCCCACGGCCCGCAGCAACGTGAGGGCGCCCGCCTTCTGGAACGTGATGATCAGGAAGAACAAGCCCGTGAGCAGGGGCACCACCAGGCCGTAGAGCAGGAAGATGACGAGGAACGAACTGCGCACCTGGCTGACCCCCGGGGTCTTGTCGGCGGCATCGGCCTTGGTGAAGGCCTCGATGTCGTCGCTGGCCGCGGTGATGGCGGCGGCGACCTCGCCGGCGCTGACGCCGGGGGCCGGCTCCACCGCCAGCGCACTGGGCAGGGGCGCCAGCGCATCGGGGTTGCGGGCAGCCAGGGACGCGGCGTACGTGTCGAACGATCCGAACAGGGTGGGGGCCACGTTCAGCTGGATGTCGTCGGCCTGGCCGACGACCGTGAGCTGGTAGCCGCCCGGCTCGACCCGCAAGGTGTCGCCCACCGCGAAGCCGTCGCCGGCGTCGGCGGAACTGGCCACGACCTCGCCGGGGGCGGCGGCGAGGCGGCCGGCGGCCAGGGTGGTCGGGCTGCCGAGACCCTCGGCGTCGTACCCGAAGACGGTGGCGTCGGTGAGCTTGCCCTTGGCCGTCACGGTGAACGTGCTCTGCCCGATGCGGCCGCTGCGACCGACACCGGACACGCCGGCCACGGTGGCCTGCATGGCGGGCGTGATCACGCTCCCCTGCAGCGTGCGCTGACCGTCCACCGAGTAGACGAGCACGGGTGCGCTCTGGTTGCGGATCGCCCCGACGAACGCGGTGATGAGCCCGTTCTGGAGCGTGTACTGGAACAGGATGAGGAAGGCGAGCAGGGCGATGGCGGCCATCAGCAGACCGAAGCGCACCGGCGCCCGTCTCATCTCTTTGAGCGCGAGGAACATGGCGCAGTCAGTGTGCAGCAGGACGTGCGCCGCGGGCTACTCGTACGACATCGAACTGTTCGATGTCTTCCGATTCACCGTCGAACGGTTTGCGATGTCACGATGAGGGGCACATGACCATGCGTTTGAGCCACCTGGTGGGCCGTACCGCTGCCGCGCTGCGCCACCAGCTCGAGGTGCAGATGGCCGAGCACGGCGCGAGCCTCCCGGAGTTCCTCATCCTGCACGTCGTCGCCACCCAACCCGGCCTGTCGCAGCGAGGCCTCGCCGACCAGGTGGGCGTGGAACGGCCCACGATGTCGCACCACCTCGACCGCCTCGAGACGCTCGGCCTCGTGGAGCGCCGTCGCGACCCGACCGACCGGCGGATACTTCGCATCCACCCGACCCCGCCGGGGCGGCGACGGTTGGCCAAGCTCGATGCCATCGTCGAGGCCCTGGAGCGCCACCTGCACGACCAGCTGAGCGAGCGCGAGGCAAAGGTCCTGCACACGGCCCTGGCGCGCATCGCCGCTTCGGTCGACCCGATCGTGCCGCGCCCCCACTGACCTGGCCACCGGCCCGGCCACGACGGTGGAACGAGGGCCACGGAACAGCAGCCGGCCATCTACGCTGGGTCGATCCTCATGGCCACCCCGGTCAGGACAAGCGGAGGCCGCTCATGACGAGTACGGGCGCGCTCGACGGCACCACGCTGTCGCGCGCCCAGGCCCGGCTCTACCTGCTGCGGTTCGGTGGCCCCCTGGCTCTCGTGCCGTCCCTGCTCCAGCCGGTCGTGGCCGTGGCCGCCGGCGTGGCCCTGGCCCTGCTGGTGCACCACCCCTGGCCGCTCGTGCTACCCCTGGCGTACCTCGCGCTGCCGCTCCTGTGGCGCCGCGACAACGGCCGCCACGTGAGCCGCCACGACGAGCCCGGCCTGTGGGCCCTGGTGGCGTCCATCGCCGACGCCTTGGGTGCGCCGCTCCCCCACCGCCTGGCCATCGATGCCAGCCCCAACGCCAGCTTCCGCCACACCGGGCGCACCCGCCGCACCGAGTTGCGCCTCGGCGTGCCCCTGCTGGTCACCCTCGACCAGCCCACGCTCGAGGCGGTCATCGCTCACGAACTGGCCCACGCCATGCAACTCGATCACCGCAGCGGCTTCGGCGACGCCGGACTCGTGGAGCGACTGGTCACCGCACGCCAGCGCGTCGTGGCCCAGTTGTCGATGCGGCGCCGGCCCGGCACCTCGTTCACGGGCGGCATGGCCGCCCGCTTCCTGTTCGACACCCAGCACCTGGCCCGTGCGTTGGAGACCGACGCCGACCGCGCCGCCGTGGCCGTGGTGGGCGCGTCCACGTTGGCCGAGGCCTTGCGGGCCGCCGACCGGGCCGACGCCGCGCTGGCCCTGTACCGCGGTTTCGTGGTCGAACCGGCCCTCGTGGGCGGGGTGCGGCCCGCCTCGATCCTCGACGGGTTCACGCGGTGGGCCGCCCATGTGGACGACCGCGTGCTCGACCGCATCGCCGGTTGGCACGACGCCGACCCCGAGAGCCACCTCGACGACCATCCCCTCGACGACGAGCGCACGCCGGCACCGGCCGAGCTGCAGCGCGCCGTGGCCCGACATCCGTCGGGCCGGGGCCACGAGCCGCCCGAAGACGTCCACCTGCAGTCGGTCGAGGCGGCCGAGGAGCTGCTGGCCGCGGCCGTGCTCGGGCGCCACGTGGCTCTGCCGCCGGCCCGGGCCGACGAGAGCGGCGAGGCGATCAACGCCTGGCGCCAGGGCGCCACGCGCGTACGCCTGGCCCTGTTGCGCACCGGCCGCCTCGGCCGTCGCATCCCGTCGCTGGCCGAGGCCGTGGCCCGCCGCACCGCTCCCGGACACGTGCCCAACGAGTCGGCCGGGCTCGTGGCCCTGCTCGTGCGGTTGGCCGTGTCGTTCGCGGTGGAGCTGGGCGACCGTGGGTGGCTGGGCCCCCTCCCGGGCACGTCGGTGCTGATCTCCCCGGCCGAGACCTACGACGACGCCCTCGCCCTGGCGTTGGCCGCCCTCGACGAGGAGTCGATCGGTCCGCTCGTGGAAGCCCTGCGGGCCGGACGGCCCCGTCTGACATCGGCGTAGCATGCGGCCGGCATGAGACGAAACCTGCGGGCGGTGGTCGTGCTCGCCGTCGCGGGCGCGGTCATGGTGTTCGTCACCACCCGGCGCCGCCAGCGCGTCGGTGATGTCGAGGTCGGCTTCACCGGCGACATGTCGCGCTACACCGACGCGTGGGTCGAGTTCGCCTCCCCACCGATGGGTCCCGACGACTACGACGCGGCGTGCCGGGCCGCCAATGCCTACTTCGGACGCGTGTCGGACCTGTTGGCCGGAACGGCCCAGGGCGCCCGGCTCGCCTTCGAGTCGGCGGCATGCCTCGCCGGCGTGGCGCAGGCCGCCACCGATCGCACGAACGCAACGGTCATCGTGGGGAGCGACGGGGTCATCACCGACACGAAGGCGCGCTACCTCGCCGTCACCAACGTCGCCAACCGGGGCCTCGGCGGGCCGCAGCTCGCGATCAGCGTGGGCGACTCGCCCTGAGCCAGCGCGGTCAGCCGGCGCCGACGGCCTCGTGGGCCTGCGGCTCCCACGACGTGAGATCGGCCAGGCGAACGTCGTTGGAGAACATCTGCACGATCGGCACGTTGAGGGCGACGCGCCGTTGCAGCCGGCGCACCTCGAGCTCCTCGTTCCACAGCACGAGCGTGACCACCAGGCCGGCCTCGCCGGCGCGGGCCGTGCGGCCCGAGCGGTGCAGGTAGTCGCGCGGGTCGGGCGGCGGGTCGTAGTGCACGACGATGTCGATCTCGTCGATGTCGAGCCCGCGGGCCGCGACGTCGGTGGCCACCAGCACCTTCAGGGTGCCTTCGGAGAACTCTTTGATGGCCCGCTCCCGCAGGCGCTGCTGGAGGTCGCCGTGGATGGCGGCGGCCTCGACCCCGAGCTTGCGCAGCTCGGCGGTGAGCTGGTCGGCGCCGCGCTTGGACTTCACGAACGCCAGGGTGCGGGGCTGGTTGCGGGCGATGGCGGCCAGCATCTTCACCTTGTCCATCTCGTGGACGAGGAGGAAGCGGTGCACCATCTCCTCGACGGTGATGGTGGCGGAGGCGACCTCGTGTCGGACGGGGTCGTGGAGGTCACGGCGCACGATGTGATCGACGGCGCCGTCGAGGGTGGCCGAGAACAGCAGCACCTGGCGCTCCTCGGGCACGTGGCGCAGCAGCCACTCGACCTGGGGCAGGAAGCCCATGTCGACCATGCGGTCGGCCTCGTCGAGCACGAGCATGGTGATGTCGGCCAGCGAGCAGGCGCCGCGATCGACGAGGTCGATCAGCCGGCCCGGCGTGGCGATGACGATGTCGGCGCCCTGCTCGAGCCCGCGCAGCTGGGTCTCCATCTTCTGGCCGCCATACACGGCGACGACGGTCTTGCCGACCGACTTCGCCAAGGGTGCCAGCACTTCGGAGACTTGCAGGGCGAGCTCACGGGTGGGCACAAGCACGAGCCCGCGCGGCCGGCTCGGCGCGCCCTTGTCGACCCGCGCGAGGAGGGGGAGACCGTAGGCGAGGGTCTTGCCCGAACCGGTCTTGGCCTTGCCGACGACGTCACGCCCGGCGAGGGCGTCGGCGATGGTGAGGCCTTGGATGGCGAAGGGGGCCGAGATGCCGTCAGCGTCGAGCGCGGCAACGAGTGCGTCAGGCACCCCGAGTGAAGCAAACGTGGTCATGGATCCGCGGCGGAGGAAAGGAAGGGGATCCGCCAGTACGAGTGTATCGGGGGGTGGGACGAACTGGTCGGATGCGCCCGTGCGCCCGCACCCCCCTGCGGGCCGAAGTGAAAGATGCGGATCAGAGAGCCTGCACGTTGCGGGCCTGGTCGCCCTTGTCGCCCGCCACGACCTCGAACTCCACGCGCTGCCCTTCGACGAGCGAGCGGTACCCGTTCATCTGGATCGCGCTGTGGTGCACGAACACGTCCGCGCCCTCATCGCGGGCGATGAAGCCGTATCCCTTCTCGTTGTTGAACCACTTCACGGTGCCGGAGGCCATCGCCGTACCGAACCCTTTCCGCCCCCGTCGAGGCTCTCTGCTGGGTCGGCACTGCACCCACCCACTGCGGTCGCACACGGTAGCAGCGCTCTCACCCGTCCACTAGGGGTTCATGCCCCGCGACCAGGGGTTACTGACCAGTAGCCAAATGGACGGACCCGTGCCATGCGGTCATGCTCGGGCGTGGCCCGCCTCGGCAAGCGCGACGTGGAGCAGCTCCTGGCGACCTACGACGCCGCGCCGGTCGAGGCCGTCCGCCGCGCGTTGACCAAGGTGCTCGACCGACCCGGGGCCGACTGGTCGGCCGTGCTCGCCGCCAGCGGCCTGCCACCGGCGACCGTGGCCGCCCTGCAGGCCGGCGACCCGCTCGCCCTCGACGATCTGGCCCGCACCCTGAACGAGCTGCGGACCCTCCCGGGCCTCGGCTGAACCATGCCCCGACAACCCCGTCGGAGGGGCCGGAGTCGCCCGAGTTGCGACGACCCCCCGCCGAACTGCCTAAAGTGCGACCCGACGTCGACGAGGGGGAAGGTCCATGCAGGTCTCTGTCACGGTCAACGGGGTGGCCAGCACCCATGATGTTGAACCGCGCACGTTGCTCGTGCACTACGTCCGTGAGGTGCTCGGGTTGACGGGTACCAACATCGGTTGTGATACCAGTTCTTGTGGGGCGTGCACCCTGCACGTCAATGGTGAGAGCGTGAAGAGCTGCACCATGCTCGCC
>JANMAT010000062.1:0-10029 GCA_031359995.1 Actinomycetes bacterium | reverse complement strand
AATCTCTTCACGATCACCGTTCCGTACAGCAACGCCACATTCGCGTTGATGCGCGCTGACCGCGCCGGGATCGGAAGCGACACGCAGGACGTCGACCTCGCGCTGGCGACCCTGGCCGATCCGATGGAGGAAGCGCTCCAGCCCGTCCGACAGGTGCCACCGGAGGAGCTTGTGCCGTGGGATCCTGAGGATCCGGTGCGTATCCTGACCGACCTGCAAGGCAACGTCCTAGCCGGCCACGGGCGAGACGCGACGCACGTGAGGTTCCTCCGTTTCGGCGCCAACGATCGGCCGTGGCTCAAGGCGATCGGTGCGGAGCTGACGTCTGCGTACGATCAGCTCAGCGACGCGGATCTTGCCCGGACGTCCGATCCGGCGCTGGCGCAGCAAGCACCGTTCGTCGGCCTTTACCTGTCGCCCGCGGCGCTTACCCGCCTCGGCGGGAGGGACTGGTTGCCCGCCGTCGACCCGCACTTCGACGGCGACCACTCGCCGATCGAGCGCCTCGGCGACGCCGGAGGCGGCCGCGCCGACGGAGCGCACGACGCAGACGCCCTCCTCTTGGTCGCCGCTGGAGACTCGACGACAGCCCGGGGCCGAGCAGACGTGCTTGTCGGCCTGGTCGACGGGGGCGTGTCCGCAGCAGGTGCCGTCGACGGTGCCACTCTCCCCGAGAGCAAGGAGCCGTTCGGGTTCGTCGATGGCATCTCTGACCCGGCCATCATGCTGACGACTGCGCTGCGGCAGCTGAAGGACGTCCCGATCCGGCCCCGTTGGCAACCGACGTTCCCCATCGAGCAGGTCATGACCCCAACGGTGCTTCCGACCGACCAACGGTCGGCTGCGAGCTACCTCGCGTATGCAAAGTTCGCGCAGGACGTCGACGCGTTCGACGCCGCCGGTCCCTCCGCGGCCGAACAGCGCGTCGGGCGAAGGCACAACGGCACGCCCATCTGGGCTCCCGACGATACATCGCTGCCGTTGAACAACTTCGACTACCGCGACACTGAGCACGGGTCCGAGTGCCCCGTGACGGCCCACATCCGCAAGATGAATCCCCGGGACGCCGACGGGCGGTCGTGGGCGATCGCGCGGCGGGGTGTGCCGTACGATGACGGCGACAGCAAGGGGTTGCTGTTCATGGCGTTCATGAGCTCGATCGAGCGACAGTACGACCGGATGCTCGCCAACGCGCTCGACGCGTCGAGCCCGGACGCACTGCTGACCGGCGATGAGGGAGGGCGGCGATTCGTCACCCCGATCGAGGGCGCCTACTTCGTCGCCATGCCGAAGTCGTTCTTTCGCTCGCTTCGAGGCTGAGACTGCGGCTGCTGGGCTTAGTTAGGTGTCGGGCGCCCGTCGCGCTCTCGGTACCAAGAAGCGCATTGCTTCCCGACACCCCCGTCGACCGGCCCTCAGGTGACCGTCATCGAGGGCTGGCGACCAGCCGACCCAACCGGGCGCCGCATCACGCGGTCCCTCGGCCATGCCTTCGTCCGCTGCACGTCCCAGCGTGCCACGGCCCGCGAATGGCCTCGTCGCACCCGTCGCCGAGACGATCCGACGATCCGCATCTGCGCCGACGGCACCACCGGCCGAGGCCACGCCTCCGGACTCAAGCGCTGCCGATCACGGTGGCCCGATGTGCGCCCGGGGTTCCGGCAAGCCGTGCAGGCGATTTGAGCGAGCTCGTGTGGAACATGCGCACGTGGAACCGGCCCGTCGGGCGTGGGCGCCAAGACTTCGGTTGAGGCAGAGCGATCGCGACGACACTGTCAGGCTGAACCCTCTTGGGTTCGTTGGAGGCTCGGACTACATTGGTTTCCGACCCGGGTGGGGGCGGCTTGTTGGGCAGCGTAGTGGGCTCCTTCGAACTCGATGGCTGGTAGGTCTCCGCTGGTGGCTGTGGAGGCGGTCGTCTCGTCGTGGTTGAACCCGTGCATGTCGCGTGGTTCGGCGCGTGAGAACAGGGCGAGGAGCTTGTCGCCGGCGAGGTCGTCGAGCGCGCGCACGGCCCCGAGCGGTGTCGGAAAGGGTGGACGCTGCGCGGGGTCGAACCCGAGGTCGAGCAGCGTCTCGTCGGGACCGCTCGTGACCCGCAGCCGTGCGAACCCGGGTCCTTGCTGTTGCGTTGCGGCGCTGAGACCGGCGGCTTCGAGAGCGGCGACCGCCGCCGGGTGGAGGCGGTCGACGGCTTCGGGGCTGGGGCCGAAGCAGTCGATGTCCTGTGTGGCGCGGTCGGTGATCTCGTAGAAGATCAGCGCCGCGCCACCGGCGAGGGCGAACCCGTCGGATTCGGGGACCGCGAGCACGATGGATGCGACGCGGACCTGGAGGTCAGACAGGGGCATGCCGGTGCGCGGCGACCCATTCGTCCCACGCCTGGTGGACCGCGGTGGGCAGCCACAGGGTGTCCCAGATCTCGAGGAGTGTGGGGAGGTGGAGGTACTCGACGACGTCAACCGCGGTGCCCTCGCGCAAGACGGTCTGGTAGAGCAGCTGGCGCTCGGCAGGATCGACGAGATCGAACCGGTTGTGCGTGTCGGACCAGTAGAGGCGAAGCGGGAGCTCGACCACACCGACCACAGGACCGCTCGACGGGTCCCACACCGCGGACGGGACGGCTGCCCGGGAGCGGCTCGTCGGCCGCTGGTCGTTGGTCTGGGTGCTCACCTCTGCAAGCGTACCGGCCTGGCCCTGGGACGGTGTCAGGAAGGTGCTCCAGGTCGTAGTGTCGGCGGCCTGGGTCAGCCGCCGAGCAACTCCGGTCGAGCCGGAAACGGCCCCGGAGGAGGCTAGTGGTCCCGCGCGTTAAATCGTCGGTGTATCCGGATCCATCGCAGCCAAAGCAGAGGCAACAAACGATCCTCGACTTACACCGACGAACTTGTCGGCAGCACCACTAGCGGCCGCGTCCAGGAGCGACCGACGAAGAGCGCCGGATGACGACGACTACGTCGAGAGGCGACGGTCTAGGAACGGCCAGGTGTCGCCCGCAAGTGCGATGCGTTCGGCAGCAGTCATGAACTCAGCATGGCGGACCAGCGGTCGGCGGAGCGCAGCGGAGTGGGCTTGACCGGCCGGCGACCGGCGACGCAGTCACCGCACCCGCCCGCAGGGCGGCAACCCCACCCGTCGCCCGCAGGCGCCGGACCGCCCCGAGGGGCCGCCCGGCACCGTGGCGGTCAGTGGTGGACGCGGTAAGCAGCGGCCAGGCAGCCCGGCAGGCTGGCCAGGTTCCGCGACGACAGCGCCGGGAGGTAGAGCCGCACGGTCAACGCGTCGGTCCCGAGGAACATGGCGACACGGAACGTAGCCAAGCGCTCCAACGAGGTCCACTGCTTGCTGCACGACCCTCCGAGCCCGACGGAGCGGGCCAGGGTGGCGGTGTCCCAGTCGGTGTCGTCGCAGGCGACGTGGCGGGCCAGGAGGTAGGCGAGGACGGTGGCGGTGGGCCCAAGGACGGGGAGCCACCACTTCTGTCGCTTGTTCGTCTGATGTACGTCGGGGTGCATCGTAGGGACAGGGCGGTTCGGCAGGGTTGGCCTGCCTCGACGTGGGTCGTGTGCTGGGCGTGGTGCCAGTGTGGTGTCCCGACCGACCGGCGTGAAGCGACGCCGCCTTCGGTGCGGTGCACGATCGTTGCATCTGATGCACGATCCGGGTCGCCGGACGGGGTGTCGCGGTGTGCCGGCGGGGAGAGCGGCGCTGGCGCGTGCGGCTACTCGGGCAGGTTGATAGCGGCGATCGCTGGGAGTTGCTTGCTCAACGCGGCGACGACGTCACGGGCGCTTCGGGTCGGGTTGCGTAGCCGGGCGGCCATGGCAGTGATCACGGCGGCGACGTCGTCGGGTGATTCGTCGAGGAGTGCCGTGGTGAGCTCGTCGGGCGAGATCGCGGCGGTCAGGTTGTGGCGGCGGGGCCGATGGTCGAGCCAGGTGGTGATCTCGGCTCGTAGGCGGGCGTCGTTGGTGATGATGTAGTCGACGTCGTGGTGGAGTGCGGCGGCGAGGACGTGGCGGTCTTCGGGGTTGATGATCGAGGGGTCGGCGAATCGGCGGGTGACGGGCTGGTCGTGTCCGTCGGTGGCTGCTCGCACGGCGTTGAAGCGGCGCTCTATCCGGGCTGGTTCGAGGTCGGGTCGGTCGGCGGTGACGTTCCGTGTTGCTTCGTCGAGGATCTCGGCGCTCACGACGGGGCGGGCGAGGAGTTGGTGGGAGCTGGCGGTGAGGATGAAGTCGCAGACGCTGATCGGGTAGAGCACGTTGGCGTCGAGCAGGACGAGCGATCCGGAGACCGGGCGGTTGACGTCCATCGGCTGACTGGGACGGGTGGGATCAGTTGTCGAAGAAGCCGAATGCGTCGGCGTCGGCGGCGAGTTCGTCGAGGGCGTGGCGGCGTCGTTGGAGGTCGGCGCGCAGGTAGGCGAGAGCGTCGCGTCGTGCGATGCGGCGGTGTCCGTGGGTGCCGTTGGTGCGTCGGAACGGCACCGCGCCGGTGTCGAGGAGGCGGATCAGGGTCGGTCGTGACACACCGATGAGTCGGGCTGCTTCTTGAGTGGTGAGTTCGTCGGTCTCGCGGACGCGCATCTCGGCGATGGCGGCCTGGAAGGCCTCGGCGACGTCTGCGCCGAGCGCGATCTCGTTGCCGTCGGCGTCGACGAGCCGTGTGTCGGCGTCGAGCATGGTGAGCAGCTCGTCGAGTTGATGGGTGGTCGCCATGACCGACACTCTACCTCAATTCGATCAAGTCGCAAGACTGATACCGTTCGAGCGTCTCCCTCGTCCGGGGCTTTCGCGAACGGCTCCAGTTGCCCTGCTGACGGACGCCATCCGTTGCGCTCGATCACGCCCTGACCAGGAGGTTCCGAGTCGCTTGCGCGTGGCGCGACCGCGCGTCTCCGGCCCGCAGGGCCGCGCCGCGACAAGTCACCTCAGGTCTGCGCGCCGATGGCAGCCGGCGCGATCCCGGGCACCCGGGAAGGGCCGCAGTGTGGCGCACCCACTCTGGCTCGGGCCGGGTTATGGAGCGCGCATTATGTGTGGGTTGGTGTCGAGCATGCTGCCGGATTTGCGCTACCTGGCGAGACATCGCACCGAGCATTCTGATTGCTCGCTCGTTCAGCGGGTTGGCTCCGGCGTTTCTGTGCTGCTCTCGCTGGGAGCGGCGGTCAGGTAGGTGAGTTGCAGGACGCCGTTGGTGTGTGCGGCTGATTCGGTCAGCGTGAGCGTGGTGGGTGGTGTGCCGTCGACGAAGACCCGTTTGCCGGTCCCGAGCAGGATCGGGTACACCCACAACTCCAGTCGGTCGACGAGCCTGGACCGCAGCAGTGTGTGCACGAGGTTCAGGCTGCCAATGACGTGGATCTCGTCGTAGCGGCGCTTTAGAGCTGCGACGGCATCGGGCACGGGGTCGGTGAGAACGGTCGAGCCCGACCAGTCGAGCGGGTCGCTCAACGTCCGGCTGGCGACGTACTTGTCGACACCGTTGAGCAGCCCGGTGAAGGGAATGTCTGCGGGTGCTGCGGGCCAGTGGCCGGCGAAGTTGTCGTAGGTCTGTCGCCCCAGGAGCAGTGCGTCCATCGTCTTGGATTGTTCGAAGACCTCGTTGGCGCCGCCGTGGGTGAACGTGGTTCATCTGCCATCCGCCGTGGGTGAATCCGCCGCTGGGGTCTTCGTCGGGTCCGCCCGGCGACTGAGCAACCCCATCGAGTGTCATGAACTCCCGCACGATCAGTTGTCCCACGATGTTCTCCTCCTCGATGGGTGTTCGGCGTGGCATCCAAGCGTTGGTCGATGCGTTCGATGAACACCGCTGTCAGCGGCGATGGTGCTCATGTCACTTCTCCGGTATTGGTGTCGACGGTTGGTGTGAAGTGGTCCAGCAGTGCCGCGGCGAGGATGTCGTCGTCGACGGTGTGCCACTCGCCTGGCAGGCTGCGATGGGTTGTGTTTGGGAGTCGTGCAGCTACCTGTGCGGCCGAGCCGGTGAGGTCATCGGTGCTGGCTTCGCTGTCGAGCACCAGCGTCGGGACATGGACGGCGGCGAGTACATCGGTGATGGTGGCGTCGGAGATGATGCAGTCGTGAACGAAGGTCGGGGCGATGCCGACCATCGCCGCCCATTGTGGGGTGATGCGCATCTGGTCGATGAACTCCGACGGCACCCCGATGCTCTCGTGGAACTCCAAGACGACATCATCATGGCGACCGGCGGCGACGAGTTCGACGAGTTCGACGAGTCGGGAGGTGAGCGGGTCGGGCAGCATTGCGTCCTGATCGTGGAGCGGCGGCTCGAGCACGGCGAGCCGATCGATCGCGACCGCTGCTGCTGCGGCGTGGAGGGCGACGAGCGCACCGGAGGAGTAGCCGTACACGAACGCCGACCCGCCTGCCGCGACGTCGATGATCGCGGCGAGGTCTTCGACTTCGCGCTGCGGCGAGTACGGGCTGGCCATGGTGGTGCTTGCCCCTCGGCCGCGCCGGTCGTAGGTGATGACACTGAACCGGTCTGCGAGCAGCTCGGCCACCCCGTCGAAGGCACTGACATCTCGGAAGTGACCGACCGGCTCGACCAGCACCACACACGGACCGGCACCGGTCACGGTGAAGCTGATTGGCGTCCCATCTCGTGATGGAACCACACCGTTGCTCGGCGGCGGGCGATCGGTACTGGAAGTCGTCGATGTCATGGTGGTTGCTCAATCCTCGATGACGTCGAGGCCTTGGTCACGCAGTCGCATGATGCTGTCGATCATCGATTGGAGTACGTCGGGGTCATGAGGGTCCCAGTCGTGCACTTCGTCGATGATCCGCATCGGGTGCGGCGTTCGGTAGGACTGGGTGACGTTGCCGGGGAACTTCTTGTTGGTGACGTTGGGGTCGTCTTCGAACGGACCAGTCGGCTCGACGACATAGATGTGGCCGCGCCCGTCGTTCCCAGCGAACGCAGTCGCCAGCTCGGCTGCCCAGACGGCTGGTTCGAGCAGTGCAGCGAAGTAGACGTGGTTCGCGACACGTCCCTCGTGATAGTTCGAGAGATGACCCGCCACGAGCAGGTCGCCGGGCTCGAAGGCGACCGTTGTGCCGTGGAAGAACGGCCCGACGACGTGATCGCACCGCTCGAATGTCACCGGGACAGCGACAGTGTCGCTCAACTGGGCGATTGCGTCGGCGATCGTCGGGGTCCGGTGGGGATGATCTTGACCGTTCACGCTGCTCTCCGTGGTTTGGATGCTGGTTCTACAAGCGGAGGAATATACTCCGCTTCGTGGTAAGTGTCGACAGCTCTCCGGACAGCCCGACCATCCGGGCCGACGCTCGGCGCAACCGTCGGCGACTTCTCGACGCCGCGATCGAACTGATCCTCGACATCGGGGGTGAACCATCCCGCGATGCCATTGCGCAACGAGCCGGCGTGGGGATCGCGACGCTGTATCGGCACTTCCCCAACCGACAGGAACTGCTGCGTGCGGTCGTGCTCGACGTCCTCGACCGCACCATCGACGCAGGCAACGCAGCCCTCGCCGAGTCCGCGACCGCGACCGCGACCCAAGCACTGCGCCGCTACATGCATGCAACCGTCGACACCGGTCTGGGCGCAGTCAATATCATTCACCCGCTCCTCGACGATCCGTCCTGGCCCGACCGGCACCGTGCCGCACATGATCTACTCAACCGACTGCTCGACGCCGCCCGACACGATGGCGCCATCGACGACGACATCACGGCCACCGACATCGCACTCGCGACGATCCGATTCTGCCGGCCGTTAGCGATCGGCCTCGATTCCAAAGCAGAACAGGCCATCGCACACCGGCAACTCGACATCTATCTCGACGGACTCACACGACGCGGCGATCCGACGGCCTAGAACGGCGACGATGGGGTCAGAGATCACCGCTGGCATACAACGGGCAACAACTTGCGCAATCCAGCTCAACACGAAGGGCACGGTCGGCCGTGCAGGCTACGTGCGGGAGTCGGACGCAGCCCCGCCCCGTGAACATTCTGGGCGACCTCAGTGTCGGTCACGCCCTTCGAGGAGGTCGGCGACCGGCGTACCTGTGGACAGTCGGCAACAATGATCGGCGTGTCGGTGCCTGAGGATCTCGCGCTGTTGCGACGTGCGAGGGACCGGATCGATCGCGAGTTCGCGCAGCCCCTCGACGTAGCCGCGATCGCTCGTGCGGTGGGCATGTCGGCTGGTCATTTCAGCCGTCGGTTCCGCGAAGCGTATGGCGAGCCGCCGTACAGCTATCTGATGACCCGTCGCATCGAGCGGGCGATGGCGTTGCTGCGCCGCAGCGATTTGTCGGTGACCGAGGTGTGTTTCGCCGTCGGGTTCTCGTCGCTGGTCACGTTCAGCACCCGCTTCTCCGAATTGGTCGGGTTACCGCCGACGGCTTACCGCGACCAACGCCACGAGCCAATCGAGGCCGTGGCACCATGTGTCGCCAAACGCGCGACCAAGCCGGTCAGGAATCGAGAAGCGCGACTCGCAACCGACGCGTAGCGTCGAGCGCACGGAGATCACGATTCATCAGAGCTTCCTGCCTCACCTCGACCCAGACGAGTCGCTCGCGTTCTACACCGGCGTACACGGCTTCGAGGTCCGTCTCGATGTGGGCGCCGGCGATATGCGGTTCATCACCGTCGGACCGCCGAACCAGCCCGGCACGGCGATCGTGCTTCAGCCACCCGCGCCCGATCCGTCGATCAGCGATGCCGAGCGCACGATGATCGGCGAGATGATGGCAAAGGGCACCTACGCCGGCGTCAACCTCGCAACCCCTGACCTCGATGCGGTGTTCGCGAGGATCGAGGCAGCAGGCGCAGACATCGTGCAAGAACCCCTCGACCAGGATTACGGCCTACGCGACTGCGCTGTTCGTGACCCGGCCGGGAATCTCATCCGTATCCAGCAGCGGCCCTGACCCTGCACGTCACCAACACACGAAAGGAACGTCACGTGCCGATGGAGAACTTCCCGACGGGACCGTGCTGTTGTCCGGCGGCAACCCGTAGATCGCCAAAGGCGACGGTCGCTCCCCGGTCCAGGCGTACCTCGATGCGATGCCGGGCTGGAAAGGCGAGATCGGCCGTCGCCTCGACGCACTCATCATCGACGAAGTGCCCGACGTGGCCCAGGCGGTTCGATGGAACTCGCCGTTCTACGGCATCGAGGACAACGGCTGGTTCTTGAGCATGCACTGCATGACCAAGTACGTGAAGGTCACCTGGCTCAACGGAGGCGATCTCGACCCGCCGCCGCCGGCGACTTCAAAGTATCCGGCGGTCCGGTACTCGAACATCCACGAAGACGATGAAATCGACGACGAGCAGCTTCGCAACTGCATCCGCCAAGCCGTCGAACCGCCCGGCGACAGAACGTTCTGATGAAGACGATGACCTGTCGCCAACTCGGCGGACCCTGCGACCAGCCGCACCACGGCAACACCGCCGACGACGTGATCAACGCCCAAGACCAACACCTTCGCCAAGCCGTCGCCAACGGTGACACCACCCACCAGCCAGCCCTCACGGACATGAAGGGCCGCTGGAAGCGACCCGTCTCGGGACTGAAATGGTACCGGCAGGCGAAGAAGGACTTCGCTGCGCTGCCCGACGAACTAACCACTTAGCCCCCACCCCGCGACCCTCAGACATGCGCGCCGAGCACGCATATCGCTCACACGGTCGGCATCATCAGCCAGCACAGTTCGGCACTTCCCGATCGGCGGTCCCAGGCCCGGACGCCACGCACATCGACAGCCGGCACGAGCATCGAATCATCGGCCACCCGTAACCATTCACGTGCCGTCAGGCGGCGGTGTGGGTTGGTAGCCAGGGGTCGTTGTTGAAGAGTCGGGTGAGGGCGTCGATGGCGGGGATGTCGTGTTTGCGGGTGGTGGAGAGGTAGCTGCGGACGTGGGCGAAGCGTTCGGCGCCGGTCTGGTCACGGAAGCATGAGGAGATCTTGCGGTGGATCTTGACGGGTCGCAGGTCGCGTTCGGCCTGGTTGTTCGTC
>JANMAT010000002.1:0-7871 GCA_031359995.1 Actinomycetes bacterium | reverse complement strand
GCTCGCGGGGCGTCCACACCGTCGAGCGCGACCCAGTCACATCC
Organism: Actinomycetes bacterium; assembly: GCA_031359995.1. GTDB lineage: Bacteria > Actinomycetota > Acidimicrobiia > Acidimicrobiales > Ilumatobacteraceae > JANMAT01. Next base: position 7,827 of record JANMAT010000002.1, on the reverse strand, counting down.
CACCAAGGCCGCCCGGCGCAGTCGTGTCTCCAGCCGCCTACCGAAGCGAAGGGTTCGGGCTCGCAGTGGGCTGGCGGCAGGGGGTCCGAGCCATCCGGCCGAGTGCCATGGTGAACAGGTACTTGCCGACCCACGCAGCCACCGGTCCCAGCAGGCGCGGGAGATGGGGGACGGTGACGACCTCGCGCCATTGCACGACGGCCGAGCCTGCCGCGATGCCAGCCGATACCGAGAACTCCGCCTCGCCAACGAGCACCGGACCGAGCTTGGCGATTCGGGCGCGGCGGCCGCAAGTGTCGACCGTTCGGTCGGTGAGGTGCATGCGGTCCTCGAGTGCAATTCGGCCGATGCCGGACCATGCGGTGAAGCGGTCGGGATTGGTGGGGTCGACCTCGATGCGGGTGAGCGGAATCCACTCCCCGTGGCTGCGCCAGTCCGTGAGGCGTTGCCACGTGAGCTCCGGTGTCATCCGCACGATCCGGCTCAACTCGAAGGCCACGGTCGTTGTCATGGCATGGTGAACCTGGTCGGATCGTTCGGCATTCCATGGCTCCTTGTCGCGAGTGGGGAGCCGCCGGGCGCGTGGATGCCGCGGCGACTCGGTTGCGACGCAGCTGAGGGCCGCGCTACGGGGCCGGCGACGCCACAGTTCTCTCTCCATGAGCGGGGCATTCGAAGGATCGGTCAGTTGGCCAGTGATCCTCCGTAGATCTGCCAGGCGAGCAGGGACTTCGCCGCCAGGCTGAGCACGAGGTAGGTCTTCTCACCGTAGGCGTAGTCGCGCCAGCGGCCGACTCCCCGGTACTGCAGCCACTGGTTGAGCCCGAAGCTGAAGAAGAACACCAGTTCAGCGATCACGATGCCGTAGACGAAGCCCGGTATCTGGGGGGCGCCGAACACGTTCACCCAGATCGCCACCCACGGTGCGATCCCGGCGATCGCGCCGAACCAGAACGGCAGCATCGTGGTCGACGTCCGTCCGGGCGGGTTCATGCGTTCCTGCAGCCAGCCGAACAGGACCATGGCCACGTTCGCACCGGCGATGGCGACCACGGCGGTGATGTCGGTGATGCCGCTGTAGAACGCGATCAGCAGCACCATCAGGGTGGCGCTGAGGGAGTACTCCACCCACCGGAACCGGTTGATGCCCCGGCCGAGGTCGTTCTCGTAGGTGCGTCGGGCGAAGGTGGCCGTGGCGAGGTGATCGAACGCGGCCAGCAGCAGGAACACGGCGATGGCCGGGCCGATGGCGACGTCGAACAGTCCCTCCGGTGTCGTCAACCGTGTGCCCGGGGGGCCTTGGGGATACGTGGAGGTGACGGTGATGGCGAAGTGGCCCGCCATCACGAGGATCAGCACGGCTTGTGCGGCGTGCAGCACGGTCAGGCCCAGGTTCCACCTGCGCAGACCGGCGAGGCGCGCCGCGGTGACCCCGGAGGCCAGCGCCGATGCGCCGGCCTGGGCGGTGGGAGTGGGCGTCGCGGGCTCGTTCATACGTGGCTCTCCTGGTCGAGGGCGGTGCCGGGTGGCCGCAGGCCGGTCGGTGGTTCGGGCGCGTGCCGCGGCTTGGTGTCGACGAACGAGTGCAGTCGCTCGGCGTCGGCGCAGATGCCGGTGAGGAGCCCCGGGAACACGAAGCGGTGGAAGGGCGCGACGGCGATCCAGTAGAGGCGGCCGAGCAGGCCGCGCGGGTGGAACCGTGCCGTTTGTGTGATCGTCGCACCGTCGCCGTCCGGTTCGATCTGCCATTGCAGCCAGGCGTCTCCGGGGAGGCGCATCTCGACGCGCAGCCGGAGCAGGCTGCCGGGCGTGAGGGCCTCGACGCGCCAGAAGTCGAGCGGGTCGCCGACCGACAGCTGGTGGGGGTGGAGGCGCCCGCGCCGCATGCCCACGCCACCGATCAGCGAATCGAGCACCCCACGCAGGCTCCACATCCAGTCGCCGGTGTACCAGCCGTGCCGGCCGCCGACCGAACAGACCACCTGGAACACCTCGGCCGCTGATGCGGCGACGCGTCGCTCGCGTCGGTCGAGGTTGACCGTGCCACCGGACCAGGCGGGATCGGTGGGCTGCGGCTCGGCGGGGGGGCGTCCACCGAGCTCGGCGTGAGCCCAACTCGTCGGCACGTCTCCGCTGATCGAGCGACCGAGCGCCAGCTTCACCGCCTCGCGGTAGGTGAGCTGCTGGATGGGGATCGCGTCGGCGGCGGCGTCGCCCGTCACGATCACGTCGTTGACGAGGCTCTGGATGAGCGGCCGGGCGAGCATCGGCGGGATGGGCGTGACCAGGCCGATCCATCGCGACGACAGGCCGGGCGTGAGAAACGGCACCGGCACGATGATCCGGCGTCGCAGACCGGCGACCTCGGCATACTGCGCCATCATCTCCCGGTACGTCAGCACCTCGGGCCCGCCTACGTCGAGGATCCGGCCGGTCACGTCCGCGGTCAGCGACTCGACGAGGAAGTGCAACACGTCGCGCACGGCGACCGGTTGACACCTGGTGTCGACCCAGCGCGGCGTGACCATCGCCGGAAGCACCTCGACGAGGTAGCGCAGCATCTCGAAGCTCGCCGACCCCGACCCGATGACGACGGCGGCCCGCAGCTCGACCACCGGTACGGACCCCTTGGCGAGCTCGGCCCCGACCTCCTGGCGGCTCGCCAGGTGCTCGCTGAGGACGCCCGACGAACGGTCGCCAAGCCCGCCCAGGTAGATGATGCGGCGGATCCCGGCGGTCTCGGCGGCGCGCCGGAAGTTCTCGGCCACGGCGCGGTCGTGCTCGGCCCACTCGACCGATGAGCCGATCGAGTGGACCAGGTAGAACGCCGCGTCCACCCCGGCCATGGCCTCGGCGAGGTCACCCCCGACGTCGCCGTGCACGATCTCGACCGAGGCCCGCCACGGGGCCGAGAGCAGCTTCGCCGGTGTGCGTACGAGGCACCGCACCCGGTAGCCGCGTTCGAGCAGCACCGTGACCAGACGGCCACCGACGTAGCCGCTGGCCCCCGTCACCAGCGCCAGCGCCCCCGGCAGCACGCCCAATGCGGCGTGCACGGACGGAGGCTCGTTCGGATGCGCGACCGTCACGGTGACACCGAGCGCCGCTGCTCGTCCTCCACGGAACCTCCGGAACCGATGGCTGCGAAGATCGGGTCGCGCACCAGTTGCACGAACCAGATCGGTCCGACCATGGCTGCGGTGGCGATGGGGTGAAGCATCAGTATCCCTGCTTGAGAGTCGCTCATCGACGAACCGGTAGTCTCGTCACGAATGACGGTAGCTCGTGACTTGACGACATCATCCCGGTCCCCGAAGTGGCCCTGGGCGGCTGCCTCGTGGAGCAAACGGCGCCCATGAGCCCACGGTGCCCGCTCCACGGCGCGTCGGTGCTCCTTGCCGGAGCGACGGGCGGGCTCGGCAGAGCGCTCGGCACCGAGATGACGCGGCGGGGTGCTGCGCTCACGCTCGTGTCTCGCAGCGTCGAACCCCTTGGTGCGTTGGACGTTCCAGGGTCGTGGTCAACGCCGTCGGTGTGGTGGCGTTCGGGTCGCTCGACGAGCTCTCGGTCGACACGATGGAGGAGTTGTTCCTCACCAACACCTTCGTGGCGATCATGCTCGCTCGGGCGGCGCTGCGGGTGCTGCAGCCGGGCGGGGCGATCGTGAACATCTCGGGCGTGGTAGCAGAGATGAACCTCCCTGGGATGGCGGCCTACGGTGCGTCGAAGGCAGCCGTCCGCTCCTTCGATCAGGCTCTGGCCCGTGAAGCGCGTCGGCGCGACGTTCGCGTCCTCGACGCCCGCCCGCCGCACACCGAGACCGGCCGGACCGCGCACCCGCTCGCAGGCACGGCGCCTCCTATGCCGGCAGGCCTCAGTCCCGAGCACGTTGCCGAGGTGATCTGCGACGCCCTCGAAGCCGGCAGCAGCGATCTACCCAGCACGGCGTTCACGTCGTGATGCTGCCGCCGGTAGCAGTCATGCACGCGCGGCCGTGATGGCCTCTTCCTCGATCCTACCGTGTGGGTGTTCGGCGATCAGTTGGCCCGCGCCCCATCGGCTCTTGCCGGTCGGCAACCTGGGGAGTGTCGTCTGCTGCTCGTCGAGAGCGAGACGCTGATCACCTCCCGACGGTGGCATCGTCAGCGGTTGCACCTGGTGCTGTCGGTGATGGTGCACTTCGCTGCGGATCTGCGGGCAAGGCTTGCGGGAGCACGTCGACGAGTTCGGTGCCCGCCGCGTCATCGCGTTGGAGCCGACGAGCTGGGACGGGCGCGTCGTGCTCGAGCGCCTCAGCGTCGAGCTGGTGCGCAACGACTTGCTCCTGTGTCACTACGACGACTTCTCGGGCTGGGCAGCGGGCCGGAAGCGGCTCACGATGGAGGACTTCTACCGTTGGCAGCGGCAACGACTCGGCGTGCTGATCGACGGCGGCGTCAGTGGCCCCGAGCCCGCGGGGGCCAGTGGAACTTCGAGCATGACAACCGTGAGCCACCGACGCGAGATGGCCGGGCCTGGCCCCGGATCGAACGGTTCCACCTCGACGACATCGACCGAGCGGAAGCTCGCTCACTCGGTGCTGTCGTCGTCGATGAACATTGGCCTGCTGCACCCGACCGAGGTCGTGGCGGACCCCGGGGTCAGCTTGCGGTGGGCGACACGACGGGAGCGGCGCCCCCAGCGATGAGCGGCAGGCCGTCGATCCCCGTGAGCGGGGCATGGGTGTCAGGGAGCTCGGATTCGACGTCGGCCTGGTACGAGCGGTTGAAGGTGGCGTACCCGTACAGCATCACGCCGACGAGGGTCACGGCGAACACGGCGGAACCGATGAGGAACAGCAGGGTCTGGTTCATCGGGTGCTCGGGCCGTTCGAGGCGAGCAGCAGTGCGCCCAGGGAGAGGATCGAGGGGACCCAGATCCCGACGAAGATGCCCTGGAGCTCGTGACCGGCGAACCACAGCCCGACCGACAGTAGGAACGAGACGAAGCTGGCGGCGAAGAAGATGAGCTTGACCCTGATGAGGGGCCCGGCCAGCCGGAGTTTGGCGGTCACGGGCGGACGGGAGCGTTCACGTGTTTGGTTCATGGCGGTCCGAACCGGCTGGAGGACGATTTCATTCCAGAATTACCACTAAACCGTGCGGAAGATGCCTGGCTCGGTGACGCTCGCCCCCTGTGCACGCCGGGTCGTCGGAGGAGCCGCTTCGGAGCGATGGTCCTTCGGTCCTGCCCTGTGGGCGCCGGTCCGCAAGACTGTCGGCATGGGTTCCGCAAGGCGTTTCGTGACCGTTGAGTCAACCGTTCTCGACGGCGAGGATCCGACGGTGGTGCGCGCGGTCGGCGCTGGTGTCGACGATTGGCGCCGCTACGTGACCGAGGGTGGCACCGTGATCGTGGTGCCGGAACCGGGCGACGAGGGCCAGCGCGAGTTGACCGGTGTCGTCGTGGTGGCGGCGCACGCGGCGGCGGAGTGGTGGGTCTCCCTGCCCGACCGGCCCGAGGCCGCTCGACTCGACCCGGAGACCGCCGTACGCAGTCGTCTGGTCGAGATGTGCACGGTCGACGCCGACGTCGAGGTCTTGGCCGGGACCTCGGTCGGGTTCCGGACGGTGCCGGTCATCACCGTACGAGCGTTGGGCCGCGGGCGGGTGGTGGCGGTCGGGCTTGCCGATCTCGATGTGCTCGAACACGGCTTGCTCGGCCGCTATGTGCGGCGCGTGCTCGATCGGCGTCCCCGACCGTCGAGGACGTTCGGGGTGGGCGTCGTCGGCTACGGCCCGCACGGCGGCATGGGCTACATCCACGGGCTGGCGGCCAGCGAGACGGCCGGCCTCCGCTTCGTGGCGGCCGCCGATCCGGTGCCCGAGCGCCGTGCCGCGGCGATGGCCGACTTCCCGGACGCCCATGTGCATGTGTCGGTCGACGCCCTCGCCGCCGACGACGCCGTCGATGTGGCGGTCGTGGCCACCCCGCCGTCGTGGCACGCCGATCTCGCCGTCGCTCTGCTCGAGAAGGGCAAGCACGTGGTGGTCGAGAAGCCGATGTGCCTGACGGTCGCCGACGCCGACCGGATGATGGCGGCCGCCGCCGCCAACGAACGGGTGCTGACCGTCCACCAGAGCCGCCGGTGGGACACCGACTTCCTGGCCGTGAAGCGGGCCGTCGATCGCGGGCTCGTCGGTGACGTCTTCAACATCGAGACCTTCGTGGGCGGGTTCGAGCACCCTTGCCGGGCCTGGCACTCGGAGGAATCGATCTCCGGGGGCGCGGTGTATGACTGGGGCTCCCACCACGTCGACTGGATCCTGGCCCTCTTCGGCGGGCCTCCGACGCAGGTCGTCGCTCACAGTCACAAGCGTGTCTGGCACGACGTCACCAACGCCGATCAGATCACCGTGTGGATGCACTGGGTCGATGGGCGGGAGGCGACGTTCCGTCAAAGCGACATCGCCGGGTTCCGCCGTCCCAAGTTTCTCGTGCAGGGCACCGCCGGCACGCTCGAAGGCCACTACCGCCCGCTGCGGGTCGAGTCGCTGGAACCCGGACGAGGGTACGCGGCACGGACCGAACACCATGCCGAGGCGCCCGTCGAACTTCGCTTCGCCCGCTACGAGACCGGCTACGGTGCCGTCGAGCAGGTGCTTCCACCCGCACCGCACCCTGGTTGGGGCTTCCATCGGAACCTGGCCGACCACCTCATCCTCGGTGAGCCCCTGGCGGTGCCGCCATCGCAGAGTCGCGCCGTGGTGCGCGTCCTGGAGGCTGCGCAGCGCGCCGGCGCCAACGGGTCCGCCATCGTCGAGCTCGGCGAGGAGCCGGCGTGAACGAATCCGGGCCCCTACGGGTGGGCATCCTCGGCGCTCGATCGTGGATCGCCAACCAGGCGGTGATCCCCGCACTGCTCGCCTCGACGGGCTGCGAGCTCGTCGCCGTCGCGTGTGCGGATGGCTCCGTCCCCCCGGGAGTGGCCCATCTCGACGCCGGCAGCTACCAGGCGGTGCTCGACCGACCCGACGTGGACGCCGTCTACCTTCCGCTCCCGAACGGTCTGCACCGGCGCTGGGTCGAGGCATCCGCCGCCGCCGGCAAGCACGTCCTGTGCGAGAAGCCGCTCGGGGTCGACGTCGCCGACGCCGCGGCGATGGTCGCCGCCTGCGATCGAGCCGGGGTGTTGCTGGCGGAGGCGTGGATGACGCCGTTCGGCGCCCGATGGTCCGAGGTGATCGCCAGCGCTGCGTCCGGCGGGCTCGGCGAAGTCCGCGACATCCGCGCCGAGTTCACCTTCGTCATCGGCCCCGGGCGTGAGACGAACTACCGGTGGGACCCTGGCCAGGGTGGCGGTGCGCTCCTCGACGTCGGCATCTACGCCCTCGGTGCGGCGGTGAGCCTGTGGGGCGCCGAGCCAGTCGCCGTCCACGCCACCTCCCGGTGGAGCACCACCGGGGTCGACACGACCACCTCGGTGTGGTGCGACTGGGGTGAAGGGCGCACCGTCTCGGCCCTGGTGTCGTTCGAGCTCCCGGAACGCCAGCGCCTCGAACTGTCCGGCACAGGGGCCCGGCTCGTCGTTGACGGTGACGCGTTCACGGGCGGCGCCGCGGCCACGAGGGCCGCGCTGCTTGGCCGCGACGGCTCGGTCATCGATCTGGCGACGGCCGGCAACGACCCGTACCGTACGATGGTCGATGCGTTCGCCGACGCCGTTCGCGGCCGTCGGGCCTGGCCCCGACCCGTCGCCGAATCGGTCGCCATGGCCCGCCTGCTCGAACGGATCGCCGCCGCAACCAGGCCGGGTGATGTCGACCGCCACGACGGACGCTGACCGGG
>JANMAT010000155.1:0-7378 GCA_031359995.1 Actinomycetes bacterium | reverse complement strand
GGGCCGCCGGGCCGCCGAGCGGGGCGTGGCTCAGCCGCCTCTCCGAAGGGAAACGACGCTGCGCTGCTCATGTCTCGACCCTATCCCGCCCGGTGGCGGTCGGTTTCCCTTCGATCAAGCCCCGAGCCAGGGGCGATCGCGTTGAGCATTCACCACGCGGGCGGCACCGCTCGACCATCATGGAGAGGAGATGGTCACGCTCGGCGATCAGCAGGGATCGACACACCCATGAATCCCCCCGCCGCGCCCGTGCGGGTCGAGTGGGACCGGCTGCGCTCCCCCGATCTGTTCGAGGACATGGTCTCCACCCTGCTGAGCATCCAGCATCCGACCGCCGTTCGGACCGACGGCAGCGGCGGGGACGGGGGCAAGGACGTCCACTTCGACGACCCGGTCGGGTTGGAGATCTTCGAGCTGAAGTCGTTCACCGGCCGGCTCAAGACCGCCCGACGTACCCAAGTCAAGAAGTCGTTCGACCGGGCGATGAAGCTGAAGCCCGCCACATGGGCGCTCGTGGTGCCGATCGACCCAACCGACGCCGAGCAGACGAGGTTCGACGCCCTCACGACCAGCGTCACCACAAGGTGTCGGTGGATCGGTCGGACCCAGCTGGACGCGGCGATGGCACAACACGCGTGCATCCCACGCTACTTCCTCACCGACGTCGCCGACGAGATCCGCGATCTCACCAAGCTCTTCCAAGCGGAGACAGCGGCGCTCGCCGACGGCGTGACCGACGCCCTCGCCCGGATCCGTGCTATCGCCGACCTGTGCGATGGCCTCGATCCCTTCTACAGGGTCGACATCAGCTTCGACAGTGCGGCCGGCACGTCGACCGCCCGGCTCTCGCCTCGCTACATAGGCGCCGACCGGGACCGTCCCATCACCCTGCAGGCCGACTTCGTCTTCCCAAACCAGGACGCCGCCGACGCGACCCGCGCCTCGTTGGAGGCCACGTTCTATTTCGGCGTCCCCGCGACCGTGCCCGCCGAGTACGTGCGTCGAGTTCGCGTCGACGCGCCAGCCGGCTTCGCCCAGGACCTCCCTGAATGCGAATTGCACATCAGCGCCGCTGAACTCACTGACACGCCCGAGTTCCGTCTCGACCTCACCATCGAGTCTCCCGAAGGTGTCCGCCTCGCTGCCCTGCCGGTGACCGGCCGTACGCAGTCTGTCGGGGCCATAGGACTGACCGCCGAACTCACCGATCCGGCCCGGATCCTGAGCATCGAGATGCGAGTCGACTGGTCACAACAGCGCCTGCAGCTGCACTACACCGTGTCCGGCCTCGCCGCGCTGCCGTCGCTCCTCACGCCATCACTCCGGTTCCTGTCTGCGCTGTGCGCACCGAACATGCTGGCCGTTGGCCTCGGTGGTGGGATCGGAACGATCGCCTCGACGCCGGTGCCGGGGGGCGAGCCACCGGTCGACGCTGGCTGGGTCCGCTGTGTCGAGTTGCTCGCCCGGGTGCAGGACCGGACAAACACCTGGTTCGAGACGCCCATGAGCTTCTCCTTCGTGGACCGCGCCGAGCTCGAGGTGGTCGACCAGCTGTTGGCCGGCGAGCCCGTCACGGGCACGTGGACGCGCCTTGAGCTGACCATGACCACCGGCAACGCTCGCGAGGTCCTCGAGGAGGCCCTGCGGTTGGCTGGCGGCCCCGACGGGGCGATGAGCCTGTGGCGTGTCGACGAGCTGTTCTTCGATCTGCAGGGGCAGCACATGCCGCTGGGGACCACAACGACCCACTTCCACTCGGGTCGGCTCATCAACGCCGACGAGGTGGCACAGCGGCTCGCAGACGCCACCGACGACGCCACGATCCTCCTCGTGTACGAGCCCGGGACGGTGGACACGCTCGATCGCTGGCGCGGTCAAGCCACCGAGCGGCCCACGGACGGTAAGACCTTGTAACGATCGGGTACGGACTCGGCACGGCGCCTCCCACCCGTCAAATCGACACACACACACACACACACACACGGATGCAGCTCAGCCCATCGTCGCGCTGATGCCAGTGGCCATCGTCGCCGTCACGCACATGACGAGCGGGTGCCTCGACACCGCAGCTGTCACCTGGTATGGCTTTATGTCCATGCACGAGACAATGCGCGCTAAAAGTCGTCGTGCAACTTGCGTGCTGCGTATCACGGCGAATGCTCGCCACCAATCCATCTCTTCCCTCGTTCGCTCCGAAACCAGCACCATCCGACCGTCTTTGCCTCGGGCCACATGCGTGTCTCGGTGCGTGCGCCGGGACCTTCGTTCAGCGGTGATGGTATGCGGGCCAGGATTGGAGCAGACCGCAAGAGAGGTCAGCCGGGCCACCGTCCGGTAGTCGTTCAGACGGGTGAGCCCGGACGGAACTCCTTCAGGTCCGGGCCGGCCAGTACTTCTTGCTCTGTAGGTACTGGGTCGCCTCGGGCTCCTCGGTGAACTCGAGGAGGTTACCGACCTTGTCCGCGAGGACGGCCCGGACCTGTTGCGGGGTGGCGAAGAAGAACTCTCGTCGTTCGTTGACAACGTTCACCCGCGCTGCGGCGAACGCTCGATGGAGTTCGGTTTCCAAGGTGACGGCGTCCTCGGAGAAGAACAGGGCATGCACCTCGAACGGGAACGGGACCGAGGCATCGCCAAGTTCTCGGACGCGGTCCATTGGCTCCAGCCGTCGAGTCATGCCGATCTTCACCATGTTGGGACCGAAGGCGCCTGGATTGCTGATCACGTAGACGTAGCCGGCTCGAATGTTCGCCGTGCGGAAGTCGTTCTGGGCAATCGCCTTATCGAGAGCGTGCATCTTCTCTTCGAGGGCGGCAGCGCCGGCCTCGTCGCCCGAGGTGCGTAGCGCCTCGAGGGCGTTCGCGAAGTGAGCGCGCTCTTTGTCCAGGCGTTCACGCTCGGCGGCGAGTTCCTGCTCAGCTTTGCGTTCCTCGCGGAGACGTTCGCGTTCCTCGCGCGCCTCTTCGCGCTCTTGTTGGACCTTCATCTGGAAGTCGGCGGTGAGCTCGACTTCTTCGAGTCGTAGCACGTGGTAGGCGGGGTTGACGCGCATCTCCATCATGGAGCCGAGCTTGGCGATCGCCGTGACCGACGCCTCGAGCCGCGTCTTTGCGGTGACCACGTTGCCAGCACGCAGGCTGCGCACACAGCTGTCGGCCTCAGCGTTGTAGGCACGGAGCATGAGCTTCGAGAAGTCGCTCGTCATCTTGCGACCCTTGGCGAGCGAGTTGTTGAAGGTGAACATGTCCGAGGCCAAGATCGCCTGGCCCTGCTTGATGAACTCCTTGGTGCGCTCCTGGATGTCGCGGAGTCGGTCCTTGTACTCGGCGCTGGTTTCCAGCGGGTGGTGGTACCGGTAGATCCCGACCTCTTGCAGAACTCGCTCGTCGTCGAGATCGACGAGGCTGCCACCGCTTCCAGCCGCAGTCAGTCGTGCTACCTCCGCCTCGAGGCGGGCAACGTTCGCTCGCAGCTGGTCGACTTCGCTGGTGATCGCCGGAGGAGCCGCAGGCGCAAGCAGCGGTGGCGGCTGCGGCGGCGCGGGCGGAGTCGTCATGGGCGCCGCAATCGGTGCCGGGGCCGAAAGAGGTGCCGGAGTAGCCGGCGGGAGCAAGGGCAGCGCGAGGGGTGCCGGCGGCGCGGGCGGCGTGACGGGTGGATCTGGCGGTGGCGGCGGAGCGGCCCCTGGGACAGGCGTCCAGAATGACCAGCCGGCAGGTGCCGGTGGCCAACTGGGATCGGGCTGCCAGCCGTCGGGCGGCCTCCATCCGGGCGGCGGGGTCGGCCATCCGGTCGGCGGATTGAACACGAACCCGTCCATCGTTACCGGCCTCGCACGCCTTTGGAGGTGTCGATCGGGGCGAGATCGAACGGGTTCTTCGAGATCAAGGCGCCCATGTGCTGCAAGGTTGAGGTGGGGACGACGTTCGCCAGGTTGTACGTGGTGTACGTAGGGCGATCGGCGGCCACGGCGATGAGTGGCACGCGCTTGTCGAGGCCGGTTGCGACATCGAGGGTCTCGGTTACGACTGTGAGCGAGATCGTCTGGATGCGCCCGGCTCGGTCGGCCTCGAACACTTCGTGCACGGTGCGAAGCGCCACCTGCGTGACGGCGTTCGCGTACCGCTCCTTCTGCTCCTTCACCGGCAGCGCGGTTCCGACGATCTCGTCCTTGGCCGTGACGTACTTGTACTCCCGCACCGCCGGCACCCGATCCGGTGCGGGCACGATCGCCACCAAGGTCAGTTCCTTCAACCCAGCATTGAACTCGAAGTCGTGGGCAACAGGGAAGGCATCCGGGTACACGGAGTTGCTCAGCACGATCGACACGTACTCCTGCACCGCCTCGTCCACTCCGTATGCAATTCCTTGGATGAGAGCGTCCAGCCGACAGTTGCTCTCGGCGACGTCGAGTTCGCGCTGGCGGCAGTCCGCCTCGTACGCAGCCTGTGCCTGCTGCAAGCGTGCAAGACGCTGCTGCTCGGTCTGTTCGTACACCTGCTGCTGGTGCACACGTGCTGCAGCCACTTCACGTTCCCAGGCGGCGTGATCGCCCGCGTAGAACGTCTGAGCCTGAGCAACAGCTTCGGCGTGCTTCTTCCGTCCGAGCAGACCGCCAATCCCAGTGGGTGCGGGAGGCTCGACGTAGACGGGTTCGGGGCGGACGTTGAGCGTCGTCGACTGGGGCGTCGGCCAGGTCAGTTCCGGGTGGGGAAAGGCCGGGTGCTCCGCCGTGGCACGCAGCTGCTCGAGGTCGACGAAGTCATCCACGGTGAGGGTGGCACTCAGCATCGAGTCGATCTCGCTGTACGCGCTGATCAGCTCGGCGTTGCGCGACGCGACGTCAGCCTGGATCGCTTCGTCCCGGAGCCGCGCTGCCTCACGCTCCGCCGCCTTCTGTTCCGCCGCGGTCGTCTTGGCGGCGTGGGCGTGAGCCCGCTCCGCCTGCTTCTGAGCCCGCTCCGCCAACCGGGCGGCGGCCAACTGGGCACGGTTCGCCGCGTTCTGCGCAGCCAGGTTCTGCCGTTGGGCCACCTGCTGCTGATGCTGCAACTCCGCGAAGAATCCGCGCTTCTTGGCCACTTCTCGCCCCTTTTCGCGTCAGTGAGTTTCCGGCTGGACAACACGGCCCCTCGCCAGCGAACGCACCTGCGTCAGACCTTAGAAGGGCTGAACGATGCCGAGTTTCGATCGGACACGCCAACCTTCATCATCCGGCTACCTGTCCTCGACGACGAGGCGGACGCGCTTGTTGCCCTTGCCCTTGTTCTCGACCTTCACGACTCGGATGCGGCCCACCTCGCCAGTGGAGCGCACATGGGTGCCGCCGTCGGCCTGACGGTCCAGGCCGACGATGTAGACCACCCTGATCTCCGAGAGACCTGATGGGACACGGTTTTCCTTCGTCCGAACCAGGTCCTCAACTGGGAGTGGGGACACCGGCACCTTCGTGCGGATGAGGTCGGCGTCGGCCACCGCGGTGTCGCGAGGCAGGAAGGCGACGGCGATGGCCCGGTCGGCGGCCAGCTCGGCGTTCACCAGCTCCTCGATGCGCGGGCCGAAGCCCTCGGGCAGCGGGTCGAACTCGAAGTCCATGCGGGCGGCCAGTGGCTCCATGTTCCCGCCGGTGACCGGCACCCGCCACTCGTTCCATATCACGCCACAGAGCACATGCAGGGCCGTGTGGGTGCGCATGAGCCGGTGCCGTCGCTCGAAGTCGACCGTGCCGGACACCGTGGCACCGACCGTGGGCAGGTCATCGCCCGCCACGCTGTGCCACACCGTGTCGCCGTCCTTGCGTACCTCGGTCACGGGGAGGCCGGCCAGGGTGCCGATGTCGTGGGGCTGGCCCCCACCCGTCGGGTAGAACGCGGTGCGATCGAGGGCCAACGCCGGGTGCTCGTGCCCGTCGCCGGCGGCGCGCACGGCCACGACCGTGGCGTCGAAGCGGTCGAGATAGGCGTCGCGCAGGTACAGCAGCTCGGTCACGGTCGCTCCCGGGGAGGTGGCCCTCGATGCTGCCACGAGTTCGGTGCCGGGACCGCACCGCCCCCGGTCCCTAAGCTGCGACCGTGCATCGAGAGGGCGGACCGACACGACGGGTCCAGCGAGCAGTCCTGACGGCGGCGATCCTCGCCCTCGTGGCCGCGGCATGCACCGGCGGTGGCGACGGCGCCACCCTCCAGACCACGGTCGGCCCGACGCTGCCCCCCACGACGTCGACCACGGTGCGCAGCCGCCTGCCCGGCCCGTTGCGCATCGGCGTCATCGTCCCGCGCACGGGTGACGCCGCCTCGTTCGGACCCCCGCTGCTGGCCGGCATCCAGCTGGCGGCGCAGGACATCAACGCCGCCGGCGGCGTGAACGACGAGCGGATCGAGGTCGTCGAGCCCCGCGACGAGGGCAAGGAACCCGACGCCGCCCTCGAGCTGATCCGCGACGGCGCCGTCGACGCCATCATCGGCCCCGCCTCGTCGCCCGATGCGCTGGCCGTGGCCGAGACGGTGAACCAGGCCCGGATCGTCACGTGCTCGCCCACCGCCGGCTCGATCGCCCTCACCAAGTTCGGCAACCGCTACATCTTCCGCACCATGCCGTCGGACGCACTGGAGGGTGCGGCGCTGGCCAAGGTGCTGAGCCAGTCGGGCCTCGGCTCGGCCGCCGTGGTCTACCCCGACGACGGCTACGGGCAGGAGATCTTCAAGCAGCTGCGCGACCACCTGGAGAGCGGCGTGGTGAAGCTGCCGTTCTCGGCCGCCTACAACCCGAACGGCACCGTCGACTCGTTCAACGCCATCGCCGGTCAGCTCGTCGCCGCCGATCCCCGCATGGTCGTGGTGATCGGCCTGGCCGAGAGCGGCGGGCGCATGCTCTCGGCCCTGCGCGACGCACCCGGCGCCGGCCGGGTGAACCGCTGGTACGTGAGCGCGGCCATGCGCCAGCCGAACCTGTTCGAGAAGGTGGCGCCCGGTCGGGCCGACGGCCTGCAGGACGTGCTCGGCGTGTCGCCGGTGGCCGACCCCCAGTTGGCCAGCTTCACCTCGGCGCTCAAAGCGGTGTCACGCGACGCGTCGGGCGCCTACGCCGCCTACGCCTACGACTGCCTCAACCTGATCGCCCTCGCCGCCCAGGTGGCCAAGTCGAACGATCCGAAGGACTTCCGCGACTACCTGGTCGAGGTCAGCCGGGCCGGCGTCACGTGCACCACGTTCGCCAGCTGCGCCGGCAACGCCGCCCAGCGGCCGCCGCTCAACTTCGACTACGAGGGGGTGTCGGGTCCGGTCGACCTGGACGACAACGGCGACATCAGCGCGGCGCGCTACGAGCTGTTCGGCTTCGACACCAGCGGACGCGACGTGGCCAAGAACGTCACGTTCAC
>JANMAT010000123.1:0-2742 GCA_031359995.1 Actinomycetes bacterium | reverse complement strand
CGTACCCGGTGTTGTCGGGATCGGGTTCGACACCGAAGCGCTGCGGCCAATCACCCAGCACCCACACCTGATCCTGGCCCAGCAGTTCCGAGACGTGATGGTCCTGTACGCGGGTCAGGTGCCACACCAGCCAGCCGATGGGGTTCGTATCGGGCGCCGCGGCGAGGAACAGGTCGTCGGTCTCGAGCCCGTCGAGCACCGCGTCCACGTGCTCGCGCACGCGCGAGAACAGGTCGGCCAGGATGGCGCGGTCGTCCATGGCGCGAGGATGCCCGTTCCTCGCATGGTTCACACCTCGGCGCAGGAGATCTGGTCGCAGCTCGTCTGTAGGACGCCACGTCGTCGGGAGCCGCCGGAGCTGTGTCACAGCCCTTCCGTAGGGTTGCGGGCATGTCGTCGTCGGGAGCCGCGGGAACTCTGTCACAGCCCTTCCGTAGGGTCGGGGGCATGGATGTCGCGGGCGCGGTCGAGATCGTGGAGCGGTTGGGGTCGTTCGACGCGTCCACGGGCGTGCCGGGGGATCGGGCGGTGTTGTTGGGGGACGCGGAGCGGTTGCGGCGGTGGGTGGACGCACGGGCCGCGCTGCTGGTCCGTCAGGTGGCGGCGGAGGTGTCGGTCCCGGAGTTGGTGGTGGGCGAGGCGCAGCAGGTCCCGTTCCGCGAAGCGGAGCAGGTGGTGCGTCGGGTGCAGATCTTGGAGGAGGTCCCGGCGTTGGCGGCGGCGTTGGAGGCGGGGCGGGTGTCGGCAAGGCATGTCGATGTGTTGGATCGGGTCGTGCGCGGCTTGAACGCGGTGGAGAAGCGCCGGCTGTTGGCCGAGATCGACGGGTTGATCATCGTGGCGTCGCGGCTCGATGTGGATGGGTTCGCTCGGCATGTGCGCAAGGTGGTCGATCGGTTCCGCGCCGAGGACGGCATGGCGCTGTTGGAGCGGCAGCGGCGGGCGGCCCGGTTGCAGGTGTGGACGGACAAGATCACGGGCATGTGGCACGTGCACGGGGAGTTCGATCCGTTCACCGGTGCCCAACTCGCCGCGGTGCTGCGGGCTCGCACGGAGAGCTTGTTCCATGACGTGCACCCGGACACCGCGCCGGACGACCCGCTCGCGAAGCATCTGCATCTGCGGGCGTTGGCGTTCGCCGATGTCGTGTTGAACGGTGGTGGTGGGAGCCGGGTCGAGGTCGTCGGGGTCGTGGACCTGTCGGATGCGTCCGTGGATGAGCCGGTGGTGATCGATTGGGGTCTGCCGTTCCCGGTGCCGGTCGGTGCGTTGGCGGGCCTGCCGGTGCCGGCGCGGTTCGAGGTGGTGATCGTGGGCAACGGGCGGGTGATCTCGGCGCCCGGCGTGCTCGATCTGGGGCGGTCGGTGCGGTCGGCCAGTCCGGCGCAGCGGCGGGCGTTGCGGGCGATGTACCGGTCGTGTTCGATCCCGGGGTGTTGCGTCCCGTTCGATGACTGCAAGATCCATCACCTGCGCTGGTGGCGCAACGGTGGCCGCACGGACCTCGAGAACCTGTTGCCGGTGTGTGTGAAGCACCATCACTGCATCCACGACCGCGGGTGGGTGGTATCGATGGGACCCGACCGGTCCCTCACGGTGCGCACGCCCGACGGGAACGTCCAGACCACCGGCCCACCCAGCCGCCGAGCCACCGGCTGACCGGCGGCAGGGGCCGAGGGCCCTCTGCCGCCATTGGGCGTCGACGGGCACGATGATCACAGGTCCCCGTTGACCGCGTCCGACCGAAGGACGGTGGTGGCCATGACGCGCCCCGGTTCGCTCCACCCGATCGCCCTCGCCACCGCGCTGCTCGTGGTGGCCTCGTGCGGGAGTGCCGGTTCCGGCGCCCCCGCACCCACGACGGTTGCCCCGAGCACACCGGCCGCGATCACCGCGACCGCGACCGCGACCTCGGACTCGCCGACCTCGGGCTCGGCGACCTCGGACTCGCCGACCTCGGGCTCGCCGACCTCGGGCACGTCGGCGTCGACCACGACGACGTGGGCGGGCGGCGAGGTGGCGTGCGGACAGGGTGGCACCGTGGCGCTGGCCTCGTTCGCCCTCGCGACGGGCGACGTGGGCTGGCGGTCCTGCTCCTCGGCGCTGGTGTGGCGCCGCATCCTGGGCGCGTCGGCCGACGTGGTGGCCTTGGTCGAGACCGGCCCGGCCGACGGCGCGTCGCCTTCACCGGCCGACCTGGTCGGGGTGGCCACGGTCGACGGACACGAGGTGTGGCGGGTGGCGCTCGCCGCACCCCAGGGTCCCTGGCCGACGGGTGACGCCACCGCGGGCGGCATCGGCGCCGTGCTCGTCGCCGGCACCGATCACGCCGAGCTGGCCGGGCTCGAGCTCACCACCGGTGCGGCGCGGTGGCGGGCCGAGCCCCGGTCGGACCCGGTGGCCCACGGGCCCGACGTCGTGATCCTCGGCAGCACCACCGGCAGCCTGCAGGCCATCGACCGCCGCACCGCCGTCGAGCGGTGGGTCAGCCCATCGGCCGGCGGCGTCGACAGCGCTGTCGTCGAGGGCGACGTGGTGGTGGCCGCCGGGAGCGGCGGCACCCTCGCTGTGGACCTGGCCACCAGTGTCGAGCGCTGGCGGGGGGAAGCGCTGCAGCACCTGGTGGCGGGCGCTGGTGTCGTCGTCGGCCAGCCGCCACAGGATGGACCGCGCGACATGGGCATCCGGGCGCTCGACATCGCCACCGGGGCCACCCGCTGGTCAGCGCCGGGCAAGCCCTCC
>JANMAT010000121.1:0-4476 GCA_031359995.1 Actinomycetes bacterium | reverse complement strand
CGCCTGAGCCAGTGGAAGAACGGGGGGTCGGTCACCCGCAACGGGGTCACGAGGGTCGTGGAGCCGGTCATCAGCCGGCAGCCCGCGCGGGTCGACTCTTTGCGCTACCTCAGTGCGCACGAGCGGGTGGTCCTCGCCGACAGGGCCCACGCCGGGCAGTCGGCGCGCAAGATCGCAGCCGGGCTCGGTCATGCGGTGTCGACGGTCAGTCGTGAGCTGGAACGGAACCGCTCCGACGACGGCGTCTATCGACCGCACGCCGCGCAGGCGATGATGCGTTCGCGTCCCCCGCGTCCCAAGGCTCGCCGACTGGAGCTCGATGCGTGAGCTCGACGTAGCGCACGGCCTTCGGATCGCGGTCGAGACCGTGTACCAGGCGCTCTACAGCCCCATGCACGTGGTGGAACGTGACGCGGCCCGTGTGTTGCGGACCGAGCGACCGCACCGGCGGCCTCGTCGTCGTGGCGACGTGCGCCGGCCGCGGTTCGCGCCCTCGCCGACGGGAGCGCCGCTGGGATCGATGTGCTGGCCCTCGCCAACCGCGACGAGACCGATCTGTTCATGGGCCCCAACCCCGCGTTCGACGACCCCGACGCCGCCGCCACGGTCGCGTGGCGAGACGACAGCGAACGGGTGGCTGCTCATCGCCCTCGGCTCGGACGCCGCCTCGAGTGAGACACCCGATGATCTCGTGGCCTCGATCGTGAGCATCGAAGGCCTGTCCAGACTGAGTCGAGGAGCGGGGGGATCCGAGGCGCCACCAGCGGGCAATGAATGGTGCGCGTCGACCTCGCCACCGCACGTGCCCCGGCGGTCAGCCTACGCCGGGAGTACCGGCGCGGGCAGTCAAGGTCACGATCGTCGCGTTCGGATTGTCCGGGTCGCCGTCTTCGGTCGTCGGGTCGGGGGTGTCGGCTGCGGCCAGCACGATGAGCACCCGAACGTGCGGGCCAACGTCAGGTTGGCTCGGGAGCGATGCTCCGGACCCTGGTAGCGCGTCATCCGTACGACGGTCGTATGAAGGATGGGGGCTGCCATGAGTGTCCCGGCGTTTCCGGCTGATGTCGCCGGGCAGGTTCGCGTCACCCGAGAGCGAGGCTTGACGACGGTGGTGTGGCTGGTCGGGGAGCATGACTTGTCCACGGTCGATGCCGTCACGGAGGCGTTCGCTGCGGCCATGGCGGCCGGCTCGACGGAGGTTGTGGTGGATCTGAGCGGCGTCGGTTTCATGGGCGCGTCAACCGTCGGGGTGCTCGTCGACGCTGATCGTCTCTTCACTTTGTACGGCGGATCACTGAAGCTGCGGTCCCCCTCCCGGTGTGCCGCCCGTGTCGTGGAGGTGTGCGGCCTCACTGCGATGCTCACCGTCGCTCCGGCGACGGGTCGGGGAGCGTTGGCCAGTTGGGTCGCGGTACCCACCGAACCGGTCAGCGGTGCGTCGGGTGCCGATCTCGAGTCGGTGCACGGAGAGGCCCAACGTTGCGGCGGGAGCAGCGAGAGGGCGAACCTCTACGGCGAGTGTGGTGCTCATGGCTCGGGCCACTCGCCGTGACGGGTGAACGACGGCAACGCATCGTCGATCGTCTCGTCGGGCCCGGCGCCCCCGACCTCGGATCGAAACGCTTGTGCGAGGTCTGCGTCGAGGTGGTTGGGGTTTGCGGTGCGGGGATCATGCTGATGTCCGGCGAAATCCCGCGAGGGTCGATGTGCAGCAGCCTCAACGTGAGTGCCCTCATCGAAGAACTCCAGTTCGGCCTAGGTGAAGGGCCCTGTGTTGACGCCTACCATCGCGATGTCCCCGTCCTTGAACCCGACCTGGCCTCACCGCTTCGACCACGCTGGATGGCCTTCAGCGGACCCGCGCTGCAGGCCGGTGTACGTGCCGTGTTCGGCTTCCCGCTCCAGGTCGGTGCCGTCCGCCTCGGCGCGCTGAACCTGTACAACAACCGAGCGGGGTCGCTCACCAGCGACCAGCATGCCGACGCCGTGGTGATGGCCGACGTCGCCGCGCAGGCAATCCTGGTGCTCCAAGCCGACGCCCCACCTGGTCAGCTCTCGGTCGCGTTGGAGACCGGTGCCGACTTCCGGTACGACGTGCACCAGGCTGCCGGGATGGTCGCCGTGCAACTCGGCGTCAGCGGTGCCCAGGCCCTCATCCGGCTCCGGGCCTACGCTTTCGCGGTCGGCCGGACCCTCAGCGATGTCGCCAACGACGTCACGAACCGCACCGTGCGCCTTTCTGCGGATGGCGAAGGAAGGTAGCGCCCGGTGAAACGCGCCATCGATCCTTCTCGCTGAAGTCGGTCTGGCCACTCGGCATCCTCGGCGTCGTCGCCCGCCTCGACCAGACACTCGTCAACGACCAGATCTGCGCGTTGAAGATCCGCAACCTCAAGCCCCGTGGCAGCGATCACCTCTCGTTCGTCATCACCCTGGCCGTCCGTCGCCCGGAGAGCCCCGTCGACCGGCCAGCGGCGGCACCCGCTGTGGCCGAAGCCACCAGCCTCGAGAACGACGACACAACCACGAAGACGAGGGCGTAAGCAGATCGCGTAGGCAGACCGCAAACGGCTGGTCTCCGACCGCACATCGGTGAACTCGCCCGCTCGTCGCTCGTCAACCCCCCGTGTTTGCCGCGCAGGACCCGTTCCTTCGCGACCGGGCTTCCCGGCGTGCCTTCATACCCGATGACCGTAACCGCATGCGCGACCGCGCTATGCGGACATCGCGGTTCGACGCAAGCGCGCCGGTCGGCCGATCGCCACCGCCGACGTGCGGATCGCGTCGATCTGTCACAGCCACGACGCGGTGCTGGCCACCCGCAACACGAGGGGCTTCACCGACACCGACACCGGCATCGTCGTCAATCCGTGGACCGACGGCTGGCCCGTTGGCACCGAGCAAGCGCGGGCCGACATGTGCACACGATGTGCACAGGAGCCGCCAACACGGGACACGATGGGAGCGCACTCGACGGACGGACTGAAGCCCCAGATCACAGGCCACACGACGGACGCCGGCGCACCGGCCGGACGGTCCGGGTCGGTCTTGAACCCCCCGATACGAACGTATGTACGGGTTCGAATCTCGTCCCGGGCACCATATGAGCTGGGGAAACGTAGCCGTCGGCTCCGCGCGCCCGCGACCGATGTGCACGAAATGTGCACAAGATGTGCTCGCTGTGCGACGACGATGCGCCGACGGGGGCGATGCTCAACATCGGAGATCGGAGGTCGCCGGGCTCGGTGAGGTTCTTCACGGGCAGGGGTGTCGCGCCGGCGCGGATTCCGTTCCCGCCGCGCGCACGCACCGATGCTTGCCAGCACCGCCCGATTACGCACCGACGGAGGTCGCGTTCTGTGCGCCGATCGGCCGCATCTCATGCGCCCCGGTTCGCCGGAACTCGGGCGCGTGGTCTGCCCGGATAGCGGAGCGAAGTGGTGCGTTCGGTGGACGGTCGGTGTGGTGGACCTCTCTGGGTGGCGAGGGGCGGCGCCGCCCGCGATCCCGGGTGTTGATCGCAATCCAACAGCAGCCTCGTCGTGGTGTGCCCGCACGCTACGCCGACCACTCGTTGACAGCGTCAGGCGGCCACTGGTGCGTTGACCATGCGGCGGCGGGACTCCCGCCGCTCACCTCTGTGGTTCGCTGTCCTGGCTGATGCCGCCGAGCGCTCGGTGGTGCAAGCCTCGCTCAGAGCTTCCAAGCGGCGATCTGCTTGGCGGTGTCGACGTAGTGACGCAACGCGCACACCTGGCCGGCGTCGTTGAAGGTCCAGAGGTGGATCTCCTCATCGCGAAGATGACCACCGACCGGCGTGACGTACTCGATCACGAACGTGACAGCCACCTGGTTGGCGCCCTCCATCATGTTCAGCACCTCGAACCCCTGCATCGTCAACGTGGCGACGCCGGCGAAGAACTCCGCGACGCCAGACTTGCCGGTGCGGGCCTGCAGGATCGAGATGCCGGCCTTCTGGGCCCGGTTGTCCTCCCACTGCTCCCACGCGACATCGTCAGAACACACGTCCAGGATTGTCGGTACGTCCCCGCGTCCAAAGGCTTCGTAGATCGTCTGTGCGGTAGCGAGATTGCTCATGCCATCTATTCGGCGTACCGAACCGTCCGGATCACTGGCTGTCGGTACGAATCGAACGGCGTCTGCCCGGACAGGGGGACCGAGCGCCCGGTACCGGCGCTCGCAAAGACCGCACCAGGCCGCCTCGAAGGCACTGCACTCCGGCCCGAGGAGGGTGCATCGGATCAGCGGTGACCGGGTGGGATCCAACCGCTCTCGGCGGCGATCGGTTGACAGCGTTGCTAGCATGGCTGGTGGTTGACCCG
The DNA here is from genome assembly GCA_031359995.1 of Actinomycetes bacterium. Lineage (GTDB taxonomy): Bacteria > Actinomycetota > Acidimicrobiia > Acidimicrobiales > Ilumatobacteraceae > JANMAT01. The sequence continues at coordinate 133 of JANMAT010000121.1, read as the reverse complement.
GGCGCGGCGGCCGTCCAGCGTGTAGCGTCTTTCGGTGATTTCTTGCTGGGAACGTACGACCGTCGATGGGCAGTGGATCTTCGTGGAAGGTGACCCGCGCCGGGTCGCCATCGGCCCGGAAGTGGCCGTCGAG
>JANMAT010000088.1:0-43133 GCA_031359995.1 Actinomycetes bacterium | reverse complement strand
CCCCCTCCCGCCCCCCCGGGCGGCCCCCCGCCCGCCCCCGGTGGGCGGGGGGGGCCCGGGGGGGGCCCCCCCCCCCCACGACCTGATCACTTGGGCCAGACGACCGTGGTGCCGTTGTAGACGCCCTTGACCAGCGCCTCGTCGTAGGTGCCGTCGATGGTCGGCTTGGTGGTGAACACGCCCGCGCTGGTGTACGCGTCGACCAGCTTCTGCAGATCGGCGGCGTGCACGAGGCCGACGCCTTCACCGGCGGGCGTGTTGTCGGCGACGATCTTGGCCTCCACCTGCCAGCGGTACCTCTCGCCGGCCTCGGACAGGAAGTTCTGGTTGCCGCCGGCGGTGATGGCCTTGAAGCACAGCGCCGTGGCGGCGTCGGGCTGGGCGATGGCGTCGGCCATGCCCCGCATGGCGGCCCGCACGAAGTCCTGCGCCGCGGTCGTGTGCTCGCTCAGGAACTTCTTGTTCGTGTAGATCACGCCGAAGTTGCCGGGGATGCCTTCCTTGGCCGGATCGAACATCGTGTACTTGATGCCGGCGGCGTCGAGCTGGCCGGGCTCGTTCGACTTGAACACCGGCAGTGCGTCGATGGGCTGGGCCCAGTGCTGCCTGGGGTCGAAGCCCTCGAGCGAGACCTCTTCGTAGTCCTTGCCCTGCTTCAGCCCGTACTTGTTGAGCAATGCGATCTCGGCCGGCGGCAGCGCACCTTTCACGCCGATCTTCTTGCCCTTCAGGTCGGCCGGTGTCTTCACCGTGCCCTCGGCCCGCACGAGCAGCGCGTCGACCCCCACCTTGCCGTCGATGGCCACTGCCACCAGGGCGGCGCCGTCCTTGTTGTTGCCGAGCATCTCGGTGTACGAGCCGGCCGACGCGAACTGGGCGGTGTTGGCCGCCACCAGCGGGTAGTTCGCCGTGGAGAAGCTGCCCTTCACGTCGACGTCGAGGCACATCTTGTCGAAGTAGCCCTTGTCCTTGGCCACCACCATCTCGACGATCGACGCCGCCGCCGCGAGGTCGAAGCCCGACAGGTAGGTGATCCTGCCCGCCTTCTTGTTCTCGGCGCAGCGATCGGCCGAGATGCCGGCCTCGGTCACGCCCGACGCCACGGTGGTGGCGGTGGCCGACGCGGCGGTGGTGGCCGCGGCGGTGGTGGCCGCGCCGGCCGTGGTGCTGGCGCCGGCGGCGGTCGTCGCGGCGCCGTTGCCCGATGACGAGCTGGAGCCACACGCTGACAGCAGGAGGCCGACGGCGCAGCCGGCCAGCGCGAGGGAGCGGATGGGACGGGTCATGGGTTGGGGCCTTTCGGTGGTGGTGCGGGGTCGAAGATGGGCCGCAGGGCGTGCCAGGCCGAGTCCGACAGGAAGGGCCGCGCGTGTTCGGGGGTGGTGCGGACCTGATCGGTGAGCCAGTGGCGGGCGAAGTTGTGGGCCGGGCCGATCCACTGGGCGATCACCGCGGGCAGCGGTGGCATGGGTGGGGCCGCCCGCTCGGTGATCCAGTGCTCGAGGCGGCCGTAGAAGTGGCGGTTGAGCGAGCGCAGCTCGTCACTGGCCTCGCGGATCTCGTGGTCGCGGTAGGCCAGCAGGAACTTGGCCCGGTCGGTGTGCCCGACCATCCAGTCGAGGTGGTGCTCGACGAGGCCCCGCACGCCGGCCTCGGGCGTGGCGGCCGCTTCGAGGCGGTCGTAGGCGCCCCGGTGGTAGGCGCCGAGGCACTCCACGTAGAGGGCGTCGGCCAGCTGCTCCTTGCCGCCGAAGTGGTGGTAGAGGCTGCCGACGCTGGCGCCCGAGCGGGCCAGTACGAGCTCCATGGTGGTCTCGACGACGCCGTGCTCCAGGAAGCAGGCCAGGGCGCCGTCGAGCAGCGCCTGCCGCTTCGATGCGCTCTCCGACCTGGTCGCCATTACTAGAAGAATGCTCTAGAGGATTCCTCTAGGTCAAGCTCGCGGGTGGGCGGGACCCCGCTCGTCGGCCGCGGCCCTCGCCCGGGACCAGCAGCCGTTCGGCGATGCCGAGCGCCAACAACGACACCGACCCGATCAGCCCGAGAGCGAAGGCGCAGGCCCACACGAGGCTGGCGCCCGCCAAGCTGCCCTGGGCCTTGCGGATCCACAGGCCGAGGCCGTGCGACACCAGGGCGAACCACTCGCCGATGACCGCGCCGATGAGCGACAGCCCCACGCCGATGCGCAGCCCGGCGAACAGGTCGGGCAGGGCGCTCGGGATCTCGACGTGGCGCAGCACCTCGAGCCGCGACGCGCCGGCCGAGCGCAACAGGTCGACCATGTCGTGGTCGGCAGCCCGGAGCCCGGTCGTGAGGTTGTACATGAGCGGCACGAACGACACGACGGCGGCGATGCCGGCGATGGGCCGGAACCCGGGGCCCATCCAGATCACGAAGGCGGGGGCGTAGCAGACCAGCGGGATCACGGTGATCAGCAGGGCGATGGGTTGCACGGCCCGCTCCAGCCAGCGGCTGCGGGCGATGGGCACCGCCACCAGCAGGGCGGCCACGAAGGCGAGTACCAGCCCGGTGAGGGCTTCCCGCACGGTCACCAGGCCCTCGCGCCAGAAGAAGCCGGGGTCATCGGCCAGCTTCCCGATGACGTGGGTGGGTGTGGGCATCACGAACGCCTTCACGCCGAAGGCGCGCAGCAGCAGCTCCCACAGGCCGAAGAAGACGACCACGCCCACCAGCGGGGCCACCGCGCCGCGGAGGCGGCGCACCTCAGGCCGGCCTTCCGGCGAGCTGGTGGCGCAGCGTGCTCACCTGGTCGGCGAAGGCGTGGGTGTCCTCCACGTCGGGGGTGCGGGGCCGGGCCAGGGCCACGGTGTCGACGGCGGCGACGCGCCCGGGGCGGGGGGCCATCACGACCACCCGGTCGGACAGGAGCACGGCCTCGGCGATGGAGTGGGTGACGAACACGACGGTGGTGCGGTGCTCCTGCCACAGGCGCAGCAGCAGGTAGCGCATCTCGGCCCGCAGGATCTCGTCCAGGGCGGCGAAGGGCTCGTCCATGAGCAGCAGGGGCGCGCCCATGGCGAAGGCCCGCACCAGGGCCACGCGCTGCTGCATGCCGCCCGAGAGCTCGTGGGGGTAGGCCTTGGCGAACTCGGCCAGGCCGACCTCGGCCAACAGGGCGTCGATGCGATCGTCGGACAGCGCCCGTTCGCCGTCGCCCCGCTTGTTCACCTGGGTGAGCAGGCGGGCGTTGGCCTTCACGGTGCGCCAGGGCAGCAGCGCCGGGCTCTGGGGCACGAGGGCGACCTGCTTGGCCCGCCGGGCCTCATCCGCGGTGCGGCCGAACACCCGCACGGTGCCGGCGTCGGCCGGCAGCAGGCCGGCGGCCAGACGCAGCAGCGTCGACTTCCCGCAGCCGCTGGGGCCGAGCAGGCTGACGAACTCGCCCTCGGCCACGGTGAGGCTCACCCGGGCGAGGGCGTCGACGGTGCCGGCGCGGCCGGCGAACCGCTTGTCGACCTCGGTGACCTCCAGCGCTGCCGCCACGGCCCAGAGGATTGCTCTAGAAGATTCCTCTAGTCAAGATGACGTTTCGTCAGGACGGGCGAATCTTCGGCGATTCGCCGGCATAGCCTGGACGGCGGTGCACCCGGCGGTCCGCCGACCGCGGTTGGGGGTCACGCCGGGGCCCTGGTAGCCTCCCGGGGTCCGTTGCGGCATCCCTGCAACGCGATGCGCCCGCCCTTCGGCGGTCGCGTCCTCCCCCGTGGGGCGGCAGATCCCAGAAAGTGATTCATGCCTGACAAGCAAGCAACCATCTCGGCCAACCGGCTGCACGACAGCGACACGGGTTCTCCCGAGGTGCAGATCGCGATCCTCACGGAACGCATCAACCAGCTCACCGGGCACCTGAAGTCGCACAAGAAGGACCATCACAGCCGGCGCGGCCTGCTGATGCTGGTCGGTCGGCGGCGCCGCATGCTCGACTACGTCCGTTCCACGGACGTCGAGCGCTACCGCGGCATCGTCGCCAAGCTCGGTCTTCGCCGGTGACGTACTGAGATGGGCGGCCCGCCGGGCCGCCCGTTTCGCGTCCGGCCGACATCCGCCTACGGCGGCTGACGGTCTGGCAACCTCAACCGAGACACAACCTGGCCAGCGGGACCGTCCCGCTGACCTACAGCAAACCGAGCGGTGCGTCCGGTCGGTTGTCAGTCGCCGAAGCCCCGGTGCCATCACTCGCGATGGACCGACTGGGACCCCGCCGACTGGGAACCGACCGCACCGCTCCCGAAGGGCCGGGTCGGACCCGGCCAGAAAAGGAGCGCTCATGCCTACGACGGCAGCCGAGCACACCATCACGTACGCCAAGGTCGCGGGGCCCGTCTCGGGCACCGACCGCACCCTCTCCTTCGAGACGGGCAAGTTGGCGCTGCAGAGCCAGGGGGCCGTCGTGGCCACCATCGGCCGCACCACGGTCCTCGCCACCGCCAACGCCTCCAAGGGCGTCCGCGACGGCATCGACTTCTTCCCCCTGACCATCGATGTCGAGGAGCGGTCCTACGCGGCCGGCAAGATCCCCGGCAGCTTCTTCCGCCGTGAGGGCCGGCCCACCGAGGCCGCCATCCTCACCTGTCGCCTCACCGACCGCCCGCTGCGGCCGGCGTTCCCCGACGGCTTCCGCAACGAGACCCAGGTCGTGCTCACCGTCATCGGTGCCGACCAGGAGAACCCGCACGACGTGCTCTGCATCAACGCCGCGTCGGCCGCCCTCATGCTCTCGGGCATCCCCTTCGACGGCCCCATCGGCGCCGTGCGCCTCGCCTTCAGCCAGGACGGCACCTGGATCCCGCACCCGAGCTACGAGCAGGGTGACGAGTCCACGTTCGAACTCGTGGTGGCCGGGCGCCAGCTCGACAGCGGCGACGTCGCCATCATGATGGTCGAGGCCGGTGGCACCGAGAAGGCCTGGAGCTACTACGAGAACGGCGCGCCGAAGGTGACCGAAGAGGTCATCGCCGGCGGGCTCGAAGCGTGCAAGGTGTGGATCAAGGAATCCATCGCCCTGCAGCGTCAGCTCGTGGCCGAAGCCGGCACCCGCGCCCCGCTCGACTACACGCCGGTCCTCGACTACAGCGACGAGATCTTCGCCGCCGTCGAGAAGGCCGGCGCCAAGACGCTGGGCGCGGCCCAATCCATCGCCGACAAGGCCGCCCGCTCGACCGCGACCGATGCCGCCACGGCCGAGATCCTCGCCGCCCTCACCGGTGAGGGCAAGCCGTTCGAGGGTCAGACCAAGGCGGTGAAGGAGGCGGTCCGCTCCGTCACCAAGAAGGTCGTGCGCAAGCGCATCGTCGAGGAGGGCATCCGCATCGACGGCCGCAAGGCCGCCGACCTGCGCCCCGTCACCGCCGAAGTGGCCGTGCTGCCCACCGCCCACGGCTCGGGCCTGTTCCGCCGGGGCGAGACCCAGGTCATGAACGTGACCACCTTGGGCATGCCCCGCATGAACCAGCTGCTCGACACCATCGGTCCCGACACCAAGAAGTGGTTCATGCACCACTACAACATGGCGCCGTGGGCCAACGGTGAGACCGGTCGCGTGGGTTCGCCCAAGCGCCGTGAGATCGGCCACGGCGCCCTCGCCGAGCGGGCGCTGCTGCCCGTCGTGCCGGGCCAGGACGAGTTCGCGTACACGCTGCGCCTCGTGTCCGAGGTGCTGTCGTCGAACGGCTCCACCTCGATGGCGTCGGTGTGCTCGTCGTCGCTGTCGCTCATGGACGCCGGCGTGCCGATCAAGGCCGCCGTCGCCGGTATCGCCATGGGCCTCGTGTACGCCGAAGGCAAGTACACGACGCTCACCGACATCCTCGGCGCCGAGGACGCGTTCGGCGACATGGACTTCAAGGTCGCCGGCACGAGCGAGTTCGTGACCGCACTGCAGCTCGACACCAAGATCGAGGGCATCCCGGCCGACGTGCTCGCCGCCGCGCTGGCCCAGGCCCGCGACGCCCGCATGACGATCCTCGGCGTGATGAACGAAGCGATCGCCGAGCCCCGCCCCGAGGTGGGCGAGACGGCGCCGAAGATCATCAGCTTCAACATCCCGATGGACAAGATCGGCGAGGTGATCGGTCCGAAGGGCAAGGTCATCAACACGATCCAGCAGGAGACCGGCGCCGACATCGCCGTCGACGACGACGGCGTGCAGGGCACGGTCACCATCGGCTCCACCGACAACGCCAAGGTCGCCGAGGCCCGCCGTCAGATCGAGCTGATCGTGAACCCGCCCACCGCTCGCCTCGGCGAGATCTACGCGGGTCGCGTCGTGAACATCACCAAGTTCGGTGCGTTCGTGAACATCATGCCGGGCCGCGACGGCCTGGTTCACATCTCCAAGCTCGGGCGCGGCAAGCGCATCAACCGGGTGGAGGACGTGCTCGACCTGGGCGACGAGCTGCAGGTCCGGGTGGACGACATCGACCCGCAGGGCAAGGTCAGCCTCACCCCGGTCGGCGCCGACGGCGAAGAGCTGCCCGGTACCGAAGGTGGCGGCGAGGAGCGGGCGCCGCGCGAACGCAGCGAACGCTCCGACCGGTCCGATCGGCCCGAGCGGGGGGAGCGCAGCGAGCGTCCGAGCACCCCGAGCAACGGTTCGACCGACGATGCCGACGTGGTGTCGTTCGAGGCGGCCTTCGACGCCGAGGCTCGCGAGACGTTCGGCGATCTGGGCCCCGGCGGCACCGCCGATGGCAACGACAGCGGTGCCGAGCGGCCCCGTAGCGACCGTGGCGCCGACCGTGGTCGCAGCGGCGGTGGCGATCGCGGCCGTCGGCGTCACCGTTGATGACGAGCAACCCCTGACGTGAGCATCGAGCTCACGACTCTGGCAACGGGCCTCCGGGTGGTCACCGAGACCATCCCGGGGGCTCTCGCCGTTTCCGCCGGCGCCTGGGTCGCCGTCGGTTCGCGCGACGAACCGGCCGAACTGTCGGGCGTGTCCCACTTCCTCGAGCACCTGCTGTTCAAGGGCACGGCGACGCGCTCGGCCCGCGGCATCGCCGAAGCCGTCGACCTGGTCGGCGGCGAGATGAACGCCTTCACGACGAAGGAAGCCACGGCGTACTACGTGCGCCTGCCCGCACCCCACGTGGGGGTCGGGCTCGAGATCCTCGGCGACGTGCTCACCCGGCCGTCGCTCAAGGACGCCGACGTGGAGAGCGAGCGCCACGTCATCCTCGAGGAGCTCGCCGCCGACGAGGACGCGCCCGACGACCGGGCCCACGTGCTCACGTTCGAGTCGCTCTTCCCCGACCACCCGTTGGGGCGCGAGACCGCCGGCTGCCCCGACACGGTCGGGCGGGTCACGCCCGACGACGTGCGGTCGTTCTTCGGGCGCTGGTACCGGCCGGCGACCATGGTCGTGGCGGTGGCCGGCCCGAACGGGCACGACGAGATGGTCGCCGCGGTGGAGCGCTCGTTCCCCTTCGAGGGCGATGCCGGGCAGCGCCCCGAGCGCAAGCCTCCGGACGACGCGGTGCGGCCGCTGGCGGTGCTGCGCCGCCGTAACGAGCAGGCTCACCTGGTGCTCGGGTTCCGCGGTCCCGACCGCGACGACCCCGACCGCGAGTCGCTCGATGTGCTGAACCACACCCTGGGTGGCGGCATGTCGAGCCGTCTCTTCGAAGAGGTGCGCGAGCGGCGCGGCCTGGCCTACAACGTGTTCTCGGCGCCGTCGTCGTACTCCGATGCCGGCACGCTGTCGGTGTACGCCGGCACCAGCGCGTCGCACGTGCAGGAGGTGCTCGACGTGATCGACGGCGAGCTGTCCCGCATGATCGAGCACGGCCTGTCGGCCGACGAGCTGAACATCGCCGTCGGGTACCTGACGGGGTCGTTCGTGCTCGGGTTGGAGGACACCGGGTCGCGCATGAGCCGCATCGCCGGCCACGTGATGGCGCGGGGCTACGTGCGCCCGGTCGACGAGCAGATCGAGCGCTACCGCGCCGTGACCCGTGACGACATCATCCGCGTCGCCGCCCGCGTCCTGTCGGGCCCCCGCACGCTCACGGCCGTGGGTCCCGTCACGAAGAAGTCCCTACAAGCCCGCCGCTGAACGGGCGATCGGCGGGCGCGGGCACCTCGGCCGGTGCTCTGTGGTTCTGGGTCGGCAGAGCGTCACCGGTGACGCTCTGCCGACCCAGAGCTGCCCGGGGCGGAGCGACGGGCGAGCGCGGCGGCCAAGCGGGTCACGGCCTTGTCCGGCTGCTTCGTGAGCATCGCCCACGACAGGTGCACCACCACCCACCCCTGTGCGGCCAGCAGGAGGTCGCGCTCCAGGCCGCGTTCCCAACGGGCGATCTCGGCCGCGTGCACGCGCCAGCCGTCCACCTCTACGATCAGCCGCTCGGCCGCGAAGGCGAAGTCGACCCGGTAGCCCTCGATGGTGGGCTGGAACACCCAGCCGTCGAGGGCCGCCCGTCGGAACACTCGGGCACATACGAGCTCGAGCCGGCTGTCGGGAGTGGCGACGCCCTCCTGCACCTGGGCGAGGGCCCACGCCAGCGCGGCCACTCCGTCGCGTCCGCTGCGGCGATGAAGGTCGAGCGCCCGTTCGACCTGCAGAGGTGTGACACGGCCGCCTACGATCAGGTGTTCCAGCACGTCGAGCACTCGCCTCGGGGGGACGACGGCGCCGAGGTCGAGCAGTGTGCGCAGCGGTGACGTGGTCGGCAGCCCGTGCCGGGTGGTGGGTCGCAGCCGTTCGAGGTCGCGGGGTCGGTGCAGCACATAACCGGGCTGGTCGGTGTGCCGTCGGCGGTCGGTCGTGATCAGATCGACGGGGCGGTCGCCCTCGACGGGTCCATCCCAGAGGTGGGCGCCGCTGCGGTGGGAAACGAGCACGGGCGCGAAGGCGAGCACGCCGGCGGCGATCCGTTCGACCGCGCCGATCTCGCGACCGGCAAGTGCGGCGACACCGGGCAGCAGAGGCTGCAGGAACTGAGCGTCGACGGCACGGTGATAGGAGCGGCTCGAGCGGCCGGCCTGCCGCCACGCGTCGAGCGTGATCAGGCCGTGGTGCCGGCGGGCCCATGCGACGATGTCGGGGGTGAGGAGCACACTCCCACGTGTGCGCGGTGGGCGTCCCCGTGGAAGCCCGACCGCCTCTGGGTCGGCAGAGCGTCACCGGTGACGCTCAACGGTCCCAGAATCGGTCGGCGCTGCGGTCAGGGGGCGGTCAGGGATCGAGCAGGGGGGACGCCGTCGCCTCGAAGGCGGCCACCAGCGTGCCCAACCGGATCATGTCGGTCGTCATGGCCGCGGCGGCCAGCACGGGCACGGTGGCGTGCCAGGGGCCGTCCTGCAGCTCCCGCCAGGTGAGGTGGTCGTACACGAACGCGGTGGCGAAGCCGAGCGCCTCGGCGTGGCGCCAGCGGTCGTCGCGTCGAGGTGCCTCGGTGGGCAGCAGCACGGTGTGCACGGTCACGGTCATGCGCGGTCGTCGGGATGGTCGGCCACGTACTGCGCGGCCGGGATCGGGGTGTCGGTGCGGAAGCCCACCGGAACGCGCACGGGGCCGGCCACGGTGCTCACGAACACCTGCCAGGCGTGGTAGCCGAGAAAGGTGCGCTCGTCGGTGGCCATGTTCTCGGCGTAACGCTGGATCATGGTGAGGTAGGCGTTGTTCGGGTTGTAGCCGAGGATGGCCCGGGCCATGTCGCCCGGCGCGCCGCGCCGCTGCAGGTAGGTGGCGGCACCGAGGACGGCGTCGCGGTCGTCGGTGGGATCGCCGGTGCAGCACACCGCCCACGTGGACGGCAGGAACTGCATCGGGCCGACGGCGCCCGCGGTCGACCGCCCCGACACGCGGCCCATGCGGGTCTCCACGAAGTTGATCGCGGCGAGGTAGAACCAGCCGATGCCCGTGCGGGCCTCGGCCTCCTTGTAGTAGCCGAGCAGCTCCTCGGCTGGGCGTGGCGCGCGGACGGTCCACGCCGGCAGGGCGTCGAGCGGTGGTACGGGCTTGGCCAACGTGGCGTCGCCGGGGGCGTTCGCCGCGGTCACGTCGTTGGCCGCGAACGAGCGGACGTCGTCGCCCACGGCGGCGAGCGTGACCGCCTGCCACTCGGGATGCACGGCGAGCCGGCGCATCACGAGCTGTTGCTGGCGCCCGGCGGCCACCACCGCGTCGGCGCCGGGTGCGCGATCGTGGATGGTGCGCAGGGCGGCGGTCAGTTGGGCGGCCAGCCCCAGCGGGTCGGTGGCCAGCCCGACGAGCAGGGTCGGGGTGATGGTGGTGGCCGTGGTCGCGGGCGGCGTGCTCGTCGCCGTCGCCGTCGATGCGCTCGTCACGGGTGCGACGGTGGTGCCTGACGAGGTCGAGGTCGAGGTCGAGGTCGACGCGGTCGCGCCGGTGGAGGTGGTCGCGCTCGTCGCGGTCGCGGTGCCCGCGGTCGCCGTGGTGCTCGGCGGCCGGGCGTCGCCGCTCGACGCGCAGGCGGCGAGCACGCCCGCCAGCGCGACCGCGGCCAGGCGCCTCGTCATCGCGTCGGGCCTCGCGCCACGCGCGCCGACAGGTCGTCGAGCCAGTCACCCGCCGGCCAGCGGGACTCGGTGAGCCAGGTGGTGCCGACGGCGGCGTAGGCGTCGACCGGGAAGGCGTCGTCCCACGGCACGACCACGTCGTAGGGCTCGGCGTGGGGTGGCAGGGCGGCGATCACCGCGGCCACGTCGGTCGGGCTCATGGGCCCACCGATCGGGCTGACGGGCGCGAGTCCGTCGTAGTGGGCAGCGCGGGCGAGCGGCTTGCGCCCGCTCATGGCCGCCACCCAGATCGGCGGTCGCGGTCGCTGCACCGGCGCCGGGTGGAAGTCGGCGTCCACGTGGAACGCGTCGCCGTCGTGGCGCACGTGCCCGTCGCGCAGCAGAGCGTCGAGCACCTCGAGGGCCTCGTCGTACACGGCGGCGCGCTGGCGGTCGTCGGCGGGGTCGCCGAAGGCGGCGAAGTCGTCGTCGGCCGGCCAGCCCAGGCCCACGCCCACCACGACCCGACCGGCCGACAGGTGGTCGAGCGTGGTGATCTCCTTGGCCAGCTTCCACGGCCGGCGCCGGGCGAGCGGGGTCACCAGCGCACCGAGGCGGATGGTGGACGTGGCATGGGCGACGGCGCCCAGCAGCACCCACGGGTCGTGGAGCTCGAGGGCGGCACCCCGCACGAGGTGGAGGTGGTCCCACAGGAGGAAGCCGTCCCAGCCGGCCGCCTCAGCGGTGACCGCCAGCGAGACGAGACGGGCGGGGTCACCGACGTTGGGGCAGCTGACCGCGAAGCGCATCCGACCAGTCTGGCGCGGCCCCACCATCGGGCACGGTCGGTGCCGCGCCGGCCCACTACGGTCGGCGCCCATGAGCGACGGTGACACGATCAGGGTCGGGGTGTTCGGGGCGGGCGGCAAGATGGGCGAGACCGTGTGCGCCGCCGTCGGCGCCGACGGGCAGCTCGACCTCGTCGCCGCCGTCGACCCGTTCGCCGCCGGCCGCAGCATCCTCGGGGTCGAGGTGGCGGCCACGCCCCAGGCCATGGCCGACGCCGGGGTGCAGGTGGCGATCGACTTCACGGTGCTCGACGCCGCCCGAGCGAACACCCAGTGGTGCGCGGGGCGCGGCGTGCACGCCGTGGTGGGCACCACCGGGTTCAGCGCCGACGACCTGCGGGACCTCGGTCAGGCGTTCACCCGGTCGAACTGCCTGATCGCCCCGAACTTCGCCATCGGCGCGGTGCTCATGATGCGCTTCGCCGAGATGGCGGCGCCCTACTTCCAGACGGCCGAGATCCTGGAGTTCCACCACAACAGCAAGATCGACGCGCCCAGCGGCACCGCGGTGCGCACGGCCGAGCGCATGGCGGCGGCGTCGACGGACTGGCGGCCCGACCCGACCACGCACGAGGTGTACCCGGGGGCGCGCGGCGGGCTCGGCCCGGCCGGCATCCGCGTGCACGCGGTGCGCATGCACGGCATGTTCGCCCACCAGGAGGTGCTGCTGGGCACGTCGGGGCAGACGTTGGCCATCCGCCACGACACCTTCGACCGTGACTGCTACATGCCCGGCGTGGTGCTGGCGGCCAAGTGCATCGCCGGGCATCCGGGCGTCACGCTCGGCCTCGAGGCGTTCCTCGATCTCTGAACGCACACGCGGCTCGGGGACGACCCCGGCCGGGCGGCCGGCGATCGTCCCCGTGCGGAGCGAACCGTCGAGCAGGGTCCTGAAGAACCTCTACCGGCAGGCGGTCGACGTCTGGAACTTGCGGGCCAGCTCCTGCTTGATGCCCTTGACGCCTTCGTGGGCGACGATCTTGTGCACGTGGATCAGGTCTTTCTGGGCCTGCACGCTGCCGGCCCAGGCGTCAGAGCACAGCTCGGGTTCCAGGTTGGCGGCCGCGAGGATGGCGCCGGTGCAGCCGATCTGGCCGGAGAAGTACGCCATCGTGGCGGTGCCTGTGTAGATCCAACCCCTGTACCAGGAGCACATGTCGAGCATGCGCTCGGCGTCGCCGGTGGAGTCCTTGATGCCGGCGACCTTGAGCGCCTTGAGCTCGTCCATGGCCACGCCCGGTTCGACCACGCCGGGGTTGTGGTAGGCGAGCACGGGCATGTGGCCGGCGGCTTGCACGACCTCGCCGTAGAACTCGCGCACGTCACCGCGCGACGGCGACAGCACGAGGGCGGCCGAGGCCTTGTGGTCGGCGGCCATCGACGTCATGCGGGGCACGCTCACGCCGGCGGAGAGGTTGCCCGTGCCGATGAGGACAGGGAACTCGTCGGGCACCGCGGCCCGCACGGCGTCGAACAGCTGCAATCGCTCCTTCATCGACAGGTGCGACGCTTCGCCGGTGGTACCGGCCACCACGAGGGCTCGGACGCCGCGACCGGCGAGGTGAGCCGCATGGCGGGCGGTGGCTTCGTTGTCGACGTGACCGTGCTCGTCGAAGAAGGTGACGAGTGCGACGGCGACGCCGCTGAAGACCGGCTTCACGCTGTGGGACATAGAGGAACCCCCATTTCCAGGTGCAGTTGTGCCCTTGCGGGCGGGTCGACGTGGTGGAACCCCGGGGCGCTCATCCCGACACCGCGCCGACCCCACGTCGGCGGTTCGGGGGAGACCTCGTCGTCACCCGCGCGCACTGCCTGCTCGCCCGGGCCGCTGGGGCCCGTTCTCACGGCACTGCCGCGGCTCACCACGAGCCGCACCTTACCCCCGGCCTGCCCGGAAGGGAACAGGGAACTTCAGCCCTGGGCGTTCGCCCACTCACCGACGGTGGTCGGTCCCGCGCTCGGCTCGGCGCTGCGTCAGTCGCCGCCCCGCTTGAAGCGGTACAGCGTGGACCCCACCACCCACACCAGCAGCACGGCCATGAGCGGGTACTGGAACCGGCTGGTGAACCTCACGAACGCGTTCAGCGGGCCGCGCAGGCGGTCGGCCAGGACCCAGAACAGCACGAGGCGCCCGGCGATGCCGATGGCCAGCAGGCCGGCGAACCGCTTGACCGGCAACGGCCGTTGGCCGGCGAGCAGGGCGATGATGTTGGACCCCACGAAGAACGGCACCAGGAACCAGCTGATGAGCTCGAAGCTCTGCTCCATCTTGTCGAGCGAGGCCTTCGGTGTGCCGGTGGCCAGCCGCAGCCAGCGCAGGGCCCGTGGCCCGAAGGCGCGTCCGAGGCCGTAGCAGACGAAGGCCGCCAGCGCGACGCGCAACGTGGCGACGATGGCGTAGGTGAGCGGCGAGATGTCGTTTCCGATGGCCATCAGCAGGTGGCGGTTCCGCGACGACAGCGCCAGCAGCAGGGCGGGGTGGCTCTTCTGGAGCGACGGCGACACGATGGTGCCGACGTTGGCGGCGGCCACGAGCCCGACCCAGGCCACCAGGAGCGCCCATGCGGCCCGGGGCGGTGCGGGACCGGCCGGGACGTCCTCGGGCAGCACCTCGACGGTGGGATCGGTGGCCAGCTCCAGGGCTGCGTCGTCGGTGGGGTCGGCCTCCATGCCCCGGCCACGCTAGCCAGTACCATCCGGCGAACACACGCGGTGGAAGGGATCGTGGCGATGAAGGGTTTGATGCAGGACGCTCCGCTGACGCTCGTGCACCTGTTCGACCGGGCCGAGCGGCTGTTCCCCTCGAAGACGGTCACCACGGTGACGGCCGCCGGCGACCGCCAGAAGGTGACCTACGGCGACTGGGCGAACCGCACCCGCAAGCTGGCGGGCGTGCTCGACACGCTCGGCGTGTCCGCCGACGGTCGGGTGGGCACGTTCGCCTGGAACACGGCCCGCCACCTCGAGCTGTACTTCGCGGCGCCGTGCTCGGGTCGCGTGCTCCACACGCTCAACATTCGCCTGTTCGCCGAGCAGCTCACCTACGTCTGCAACCACGCCGAGGACGAGGTCATCTTCGTCGACCGCTCCCTCGCCGGCCTGCTGTTCCCGCTGCTGCCCACGTTCTCCACCGTCCGTCACATCGTGGTCATGGACGACGGCAAGGGCGACGTGCCGGCGGCGCCGCCGTCCATGGCCGTGCACGACTACGAGGAGCTGCTGGCCGACGCGCCGACGCATCGCTTCCACATCGACGACGAACGCTCGGCCGCGGCCATGTGCTACACGTCGGGCACCACGGGCAACCCCAAGGGCGTGGTGTACTCGCACCGTTCGTGCTTCATGCACTCCATGGGCATCATGACGGCCGACTCGCTCGCGGTCAGCGAGAACGACGTCGTGCTGCCCATCGTGCCCATGTTCCACGCCAACTCGTGGGGTCTGCCCCATGCCTGTGCCGGTGCCGGTGCGTCGCTGGTGATGCCCGGCCCCGACCTCACGCCGGGCGGCGTGTCGCGCCTCATCGAGGACGAGAAGGTGACCCTCACCGCCGGCGTGCCCACCATCTGGATGGGCGCCCTGGGCGAGCTGAAGGGCAAGGACACGTCGTCGCTGCGGGCCATCATGTGCGGCGGATCGGCCGTGCCCAAGGCGCTGTCGGAGGCGTACCGCGAGGCGTTCGGGCTGCCCATCCTGCAGGGCTGGGGCATGACCGAGACGCAGCCCATCTGCACCATCGGTCGGGTGAAGACCACGGTGGCCGGTCTGCCGGAAGACCAGCTGGCCGACATCCGCGCCATGCAGGGCCTGCCCACCGTGGGCGTCGAGCTGCGCGTGGTCGAGCCCGACACGATCGACGAGCTGCCTTGGGACGGCAAGTCGTCGGGCGAGCTGCAGGCGCGCGGGTCGTGGATCGCCGCCAGCTACTACGACGACGAGCGGGCCGACGAGAGCTTCACGAGCGACGGCTGGCTGCGCACGGGCGACGTGGCGGTCATCGACCCCGAGGGCTACGTGCGTCTGGTCGATCGCACCAAGGACCTCATCAAGTCGGGCGGCGAGTGGATCTCGTTGGTCGACGTCGAGAACGAGCTGATGGCCCATCCGAAGATCGCCGAGGCCGCCGTCATCGGCGTGCCCCACCCGCGCTGGGACGAGCGCCCGCTGGCCTGCGTGGTGGTGAAGGCGGGCCAGACGCTCACGCGCGACGAGGTGCTGGAGCACCTGAAGCCGCGCCTGGCCAAGTGGCAGCTGCCCGATGACGTGGTCTTCATCGACGAGGTGCCCAAGACCAGCGTCGGCAAGTTCTCCAAGAAGACGCTGCGCGAGCGCTTCGCCGACCACGTCCTGCCCGGCTGATCGTCACGGTACCGCCACCGACCGTTCACCGTCCGGCTTTCGTGCCGGGCGGGTCGTCCGCTAGGACGGGGTCGTGCGCATCCTGTTGACGAACGACGACGGCATCGACTCCGTGGGCCTCCACGTGCTGGCGCGGGCCATGCGCCACCACGGCGAGGTGGTGATCGTGGCGCCCGACAGCGAGTACTCGGGCGCGTCCGCCGCCTTCGGCGCCCTGCACCTGATCCAACCCGAGGTGCACGAGGCCCGCGTCGACGGCATCGACGAGGCGTGGGCCGTGGGCGGCCCGCCGGCCTTGTGCGTGATGTTCGCCCGTCTCGGCGCCTTCGGCGGGCCGTTCGACCTCGTGGTGTCGGGCATCAACCCCGGCGCCAACGTGGGCCGCAGCGTCTATCACTCGGGCACGATCGGGGCCACGCTCACCGGACGCACCGGCGGCCTCAGCGGCATCGCCGTGAGCCAGGCGGTGAGGGAGTTCGGCATCGAGGGTCAGGGCTGGGACGAGATGCTGCTCGGCCAGCAGTGGGAGGCCGCCGCCGCGGTGGCCGACGTGGTGGTCGGCGGGCTCATCGCCGACATGCCGGCCGAACCGGTGGTCATCAACCTGAACGTGCCCAACCTGCCCGTCGACCAGATGAAGGGGTGGCGGCGCACCAGCGTCGGCACCGTGCCACCCCGTGTCATGTCGAGCGCGGTGCTGGAGCCCAAGGAGGGCCACAACGGCTCGTACTACGTGCGCATGAAGTGGGGCGACCCGGTGGCGCTGCCGGCGGAGACCGACGGCGGAGCGGTGGAAGCGGGCGAGGTGTCCATCGCCTGCATCAGCCGGCTCGAGACGATCGCCCTCCCCGAGGCCGACGGGGCCTTTCTGGCGTTGAACGGCCTGTTCCCCGAGCAGCCGTAGCGGCTCAGTAGTGGATCACGCCGGGCTGGCCGCCGCCGCAGGCGATGGCGTCGCCGTTGATGGCGATCGAGCGAGGCGACGCCAGGAAGGCCACCAGCCAGGCGACCTCGTCGGCGTCGATGAGACGCTTGATGGAGTTCCCGTTCAGCGTGGCTGCCGCCTCGTCGGCGCTGATGCCGCGCGCGGTGGCGATGCGTTCGACCACACCGGCGGTGGCCTCGGTGCGGGTGAGCCCGGGGTGCACCACGGTCACGTTGACGCCCTTGGGGCCGAGCTCGTCGGCCAGGTTCTTGGTCATGGCGGCGACGGCCACGTTGCGCATGGAGCCGATGGCTGAACCGACGGAGCGGGCGCCGAGGCCCGAGATGTTGATGATGCGCCCCCACCCCTGGGCGATCATGTGCGGGGCCACCGCCTGGGCGCAGCGCAGGTAGCCCATCACCTTCACGTTGATGTCGTCGTAGAAGAGCGCATCGGTGATGTCGGCCAGCTTCGGCGGCGCGTCCTGGCCCATCGGCTTGGCGGCACTGTTCACGAGGATGTCGACGCCGCCGAGGGCCTCGACCGCGCCGGCCACCATGGCCAGCACCGACGCCAGCGCGCCGGTGTCGCCCGGCACGGCGATGACGCGCCGACCGGTGGCGGCGGCGATCTCGGCTGCCGCGGCAGCCAACGGCTCGGGCGTCCGCGCCGCCACGACCACGTCGCACCCCTCCTCGGCCAGCACGCGCGCCACCGCCTTGCCGATGCCCTTGCTCGCGCCCGTGACCAGTGCCCGCTTGCCGCTGAGTTGCAGATCCATCGGCTGAGCCTGCCACGCGCGCCCGCGCTGCATTGGCGGCGACCGGGCCGGCGCTGCTACGTCTGGCGCACCAACGAACCAACTGGGGGTGACATGGCTGCCGAGTTCGAGTTGACGGACGAGATGCGGGCCGTCGTCGGTGTGGAGAGCGAGCCGTGGCCCGTGGAGATCACGACCACGAGCGTGCGGGCCTTCGCCCGCGGCGTGGGCTACACCGATGCGAAGTACTTCGACCTGGGCGCCGCCAGGGGCCAGGGCTACGACACGCTGCCGGCGCCGCCGTGCTACCTGGGCACACCGGTGTGGATCCCGGGCAAGAGTGACGTCACCTTCAGCGGGCCGCGCAACACCGGCCCCGGCCTGAGGCACGGCCTGAAGGGCCTGCTCGACGGCGGCACCGAGGTCGTCTACGAGCGCCCGCTGCAGGCCGGCGACCGCCTGTTCATGTCCTCGAAGGTGTCGAACCTGGAGGTCAAGGAGTCGAAGGGTCTCGGGAAGATGCTCGTGGTCACGAGCGAGCAGACGTTCACCGAGCAGGACAGCGGCGACGTCGTGATGCGCACCTACGCCCAGGCCATCTACTACTGAGGGGGACGAGAACATGCCGAAGTTCGCAGACGTCAGCGTGGGCGACGAACTGCCCACGCTCACCAAGTCGCCCGACCGCGCCCAGCTCGTGCTGTACTGCGCCGGTTCCGGCGACTTCAACCCGTTGCACTGGGACCAGAGCTTCGACCAGGCCAAGCAGATCGGCGACAACATCGTCCACGGGCGCATGAAGTGGTCGACGCTCGGTCAGGTCGTGTCCGACTGGGTCGGCGCCGACGGCTGGGTGAAGTCGGTGTCGTGCCAGTACCGCGGGATGGACACGCAGGGTACCGAGTGGTTCGCCAAGGGTGTCGTCACCGCCAAGCGCGAAGAGGGCCCGCGCAAGCTGGTCGACGTCGACGTGTGGACCGAGAACGGTGCCGGTCAGAAGACCACACCGGGCAAGGCCGTCGTCGTCCTGAACGCCTGACACACGCCTCGCCGCACCGGCCAGGCCTCCCTGCCCGTGCGGGCGGGGAGGCGTGCTCGCGTCTCAGCCGTTCTCGCAGCCGATGCCGTCGCCGTCGCGGTCGAGGTGGTAGATGTCGACGCCCACGACCTGCACGGGACCGCGCACGTAGGACGAGCCGTTCCCCGACCCGGTCGCGAGGGGCGGCGTGGCCGGCGAGGGCCCTGTCGACCGGGGCCGAACGACCCCGGCGCGGCCGGATTCGTCGCCGATTCGTCGTTGACAGTGAGACGTTGCCCGTCTTATCGTCTCATCCATGTCGCATCGGCCTCCCGCCCCCTCGGTGACCCCCGAGGACCGCGTGCTCGACGCCACGCGCATCTGCTGCGACCGCTGGGGCTTCGATCGCGTCACCATCGACGACATCGCCGCCGAGGCCGGCATCAGCCGCGCCACCGTCTACCGCTTGTTCCCCGGCGGCAAGGACGTCATGTTCGAGGCGTTCCGCCACCGCGAGACCCAGCGCTTCTTCGTCGAGCTGAACGCCCACGTGGCCGCGGCCGACGACCTGGAGGACCTGGTCGTGGCCATCCTCGTCGAGGCGACGAACGGCCTGCGGCGCGACGACCACCTGCAGACCATGCTCGCCTCCCAGCCGGGTGAGGTCGTCAAGCAGATGAGCATGGACGACCTGCCCCGCATCATCGAGGTCGCCACCGCGTTCTTCACGCCGTTGGCCGCGTCGCACCTCGACGCCGAGCGCGCCGGCGAGCTGGCCGAGTTCCTCACGCGGCTCGTGCTCTCGTACTTCTTCAGCCCGTCGCGGCGGGTCGACCTCGGCGATCCCGCGTCGGCGCGTCACTTCACGCGCCGGTTCGTGCTGCCAGCGTTCGCCCCCGAACCGTCCGCCCCCTGACCAGCAAACCCCTGACCCTCGAGGTGACCCACATGTCCAGCACCGAAGACATCCTCGGCCGTTCCGAGATCAACGACATCGAAGCGATCCTCGGGGTGGTGAACCAGGACGTCGACGAGGTCGAGCACATCGTCAAGGACAACGCCGACGCCATCTTCACGTGGGACTACACGCTCGCCCGCCCGGCGCTGCGCAAGCTGTACGAGAAGGCCAAGGTCGGGCAGTGGAACGCCACGACCGACCTGCCGTGGGACACCGACGTCGACCAGGAGAAGGTCGTGTCCGAGATCCAGGCGGTCATCGGCACCGGCATGGACCCGTCGGTGTACGTCGGCACGCCCGTCGAGAAGTGGGGCGACAAGGAGTGGCTCGAGTTCGGCATCGAGCAGAACAACTGGACCCTGAGCCAGTTCATGCACGGCGAGCAGGGCGCCCTGCTGTGCACGGCCAAGATCTGTGAGACGGTGCCGTGGTACGACGCCAAGCTCTACGCCTCGACCCAGGTCGTCGACGAGGCCCGCCACGTCGAGGTGTTCGCCCGCTACCTCGACGAGAAGCTGTCGGGTCACTACCCGATCAACGCTCACCTGCGCATGCTGCTCGACGACATCGTCAACGACAGCCGCTGGGACATGACCTACCTGGGCATGCAGGTCATGGTCGAGGGTCTGGCCCTGGCCGCCTTCGGGTTCCAGCACCAGCTGACCCCGGAGCCGCTGCTCAAGCAGCTCCTGCGCTACGTGATGAGCGACGAGGCCCGTCACGTCGCCTTCGGCGTGCTGTCGCTGCAGGAGGTCTACTCGCAGATGACCGACGTCGAGATCAGGGACCGCCAGGAGTTCGCCTTCGAGGCCGCCGTGCGCATGCGCGACCGCTTCCTGTCCCAGGAGGTCTGGGACCGCATGGGCATCAACCCCAAGGACGTCCTGCCCCTGGTGCTGGCCGACCCGCAGCGGCTCCAGTTCCAGCAGCTGCTGTTCTCGAAGATCGTCCCCAACTGCAAGAAGCTGGGCCTGCTCGACCGCAACGACGCCTGGCTGCGCCGCCGCTTCGAGGAGATGAACGTCATCCAGTTCGAGGACTGGGCCGACACCGGCGACGAGTACGTGAAGTTCGAGCTGGGCGAGCCGAGTGCGGGGAACGGGACCTGCTCCGCCGACGTCGAGTAACGTCGTCACCCATGGGGATTGCTTCCGACCCGCGCTTCTGCGTGCTCCATGCTCTGCGCATCAAGGGCTTCGCCAAGAGTGATGTCCTGTCCGAGCTGTCGAGCCTGCCCGTCGACTTGGTGGACGTCCACCTGAAGGCACTGCAGGCCGACGAGTTGGCCATGTTCCGCGAGGCCCGGGCCCTGTGGCAGCTCTCGCCCAAGGGGCGTGAGCACCACGGCGCGGCCCTCGCCCAGGATGTGAAGCAAGGCGGCTTCCGGGAGGCCCTGCGGGCCGACTACGAGCGGTTCCTCGAGCTCAACGACTCGTTCAAGGCGCTGTGCGGCGACTGGCAGCTCCGCAACGGCAACCCGAACGATCACAGCGACGCGGCCTACGACGCCGAGGTGATCGGTCGTCTGCGGGACATCCACGCCAGGGCCCAGCCGATCCTCACCGTCATGGGCGGCGTGGTCGACCGCTTCGCCGGCTACGCACCGCGCCTGGGGGCGACGGTCGTGAAGGTCTCCCATGGCGAGCACAACCTCTTCACGGGCGTCATGTGCGGCAGCTACCACGACATCTGGATGGAGCTGCACGAAGACCTCATCCTCAGCCTCGGCATCGACCGGGCCAAGGAGGGCAGCTTCTGATGGCCGGTCGCTTCGGGTCGGTCGTCACCGCCATGGTGACGCCGTTCGACGCCGACGGTCGCCTCGACCTCGACGCCGCCCGCCAGCTCGCGCGCTGGCTGCAGGACAACGGCAACGACGCCCTCGTCCTGGCCGGCACCACGGGCGAGGCGCCGGTGCTCACCGACGACGAGCGCCTGGCGCTCTTCGCCGCCGTGGCCGAGGCCGTCACCATCCCCGTCATCTTCGGCACCGGCACCAACGACACCTTGCACTCGGTGCATCTCACCGCGCAGGCCGCAGCCCTGGGCGGTGCCGGCGTGCTCGTCGTGTGCCCGTACTACAACCGCCCCAGCCAGGCCGGCATCGAGGCGCACATCCGGGCGTGCGCGGCCGCTACCGACCTGCCGGTGATGATCTACGACATCCCGGTGCGCACCGGCCGCAAGATCACCACGGCCACGCTGCTGCGCCTGTTCCGTGAGGTGCCCAACGCCCTCGCCCTGAAGGATGCCGCCGGGAACCCGGGCGAGACGGCCGCGGTCATCTCGTCGGCCCCGGCGTCGCTCGAGGTCTACTCGGGCGATGACGGCATGACCCTGCCGCTGCTGGCGGCCGGCGCGGTCGGCGTGGTCGGGGTGGCCACCCACTGGACCGGGAACGACCACCAGGAGCTGTTCCAGCTGTGGGAGAAGGGCGATCTCGCCGGTGCCCGCCTGGTCAACAGCCGCATGCTGGAGAGCTTCGCCTACGAGACGGGTGACGAGGCCCCCAACCCGCTGCCGACCAAGGCCATGATGCGCCACCTGGGTCTGCCCGTCGGCCAGGCCCGCCTGCCCATGGGCGTCGAGCCCGAGTGGCTGCCCGGTCGGGCCGCCGAGGTCTGGGCGAACCTGCAGGTCTGGCGTCAGGCCTGGCCCGAGCGCCCCGCCTGACGGCCCCGCTCGTCAAGCGACTCTCCGGTTCGCGCCGGCACCGTCAACATCGCCGGACGGGTGGCCGATGCACCCGGGGTGAGCAGCACGTCATCGGCCTCCGGGCGCGCCCGGATCATCCGTACCAGCGCCATCGCCCTCAGCGGCGCGCTGCTGCTCATGACGTTCCTCACCGGCATCCTCGCCGGCCGGGCCCGCCAGCGGGCCTCGCTGGACGCCCGCCTCACCTCGGCGGTGACCGAGCGCTCGAACGTGGTGAGCGACTACTTCGAGCGGGCCCGGTCGCTCATCCTGCTGCTGGCCCATGACCCGTCGTTCGCCGGGCTGTACGGCACCGCCGACGGTCGTGAGGCGGCCATCGCCCGCGACGCCGCCGAGATCATCCAGGCCCGCGAGGCCATCAAGTACCTGCAGCACCTCTATGACGGGCGCATCAACGAGATCTGCTTCATCGACCGCTCCGGTGCCGAGAACGCCCGGGTCGTGCACCAGCATCAGGCCACCGCCGCCGAGCTGTCGAGCGACGAGTCGGGCAACGCCTTCTTCACGCCCACGTTCGCGTTGGCCGCCGGCGAGGTGCTGCAGGCCGCGCCCTACCGATCGCCTGACACGTCGGAGTGGGTGGTCTCGAGCTCCACCCCGGTGGTGGCCGGCGCGGTCGGTGCGCCGGCCATCGTGCACTTCGAGATCTCGCTGGAGGCGTTCCGGCAGCTGATCATCGACAACACCCAGCAGGTCGACATCCAGATCGTCGACGCCATGACCGGCAAGGTGATCGTGGATTCGCGGTACTCGGTGCTGAAGTCGCCCGAGCTCGACACCCCCGACAACGCCGCCTACCCCCAGCTGATGGGGAACACCGCGACGGACGGTCTGCTCACCAGGGACGGCACGCGCGCCGCGTTCCACAAGGTGCGCGTCGATCAGCACAACGCCAACGACTGGTACATCGTGACCTCGGCGCCCACCGTGGCCAACGGCCTGTGGGCCGGCGTCGGCTTCGGCACGATCAGCCTGCTGGCCTCGGCGGTGCTGCTGCTGGTGCTCGGGTCGATGTCGCTGCGCACGCACCAGCGCCACTTGCGCATGGCGGCCACGAGCGACAGCCTCACCGGTCTGCCGAACCGCAACCTGCTGCTCGAGGTGGCCAGCGAGAAGCTCGAGCAGGCGACCCGATCGGGCTCGGGTGTGGCCCTCATGCTGCTCGACCTCGACCGGTTCAAGGAGATCAACGACACGCTGGGCCACCAGTGGGGAGACGAGCTGCTGCAGGCCATCGGGCCCCGCATCCAGCCGGCGATCCGGGCCGGTGACATGGTCGCCCGTCTCGGCGGCGACGAGTTCGTCATCCTGCTGGCCGACGTGGCCGCCGCCGAGGTCGCCCAACGCATCGCCGAACGCATCGTGGGGCTGCTCGAGCAGCCGTTCCAGCTCGGCGAGCTGGCGTGCGGCATCGAGGCGAGCATCGGCATCGCCATCGGGCCCCGCGACGGCGCCGACGTGCACACCCTGATGCAGCACGCCGACGTGGCCATGTACGTGGCCAAGCAGAACCGCTTCGGCGTCACCGTGTACGACCCGGTGCTCGATCTGCACAACCCCCGCAAGCTGTCGATGCTGGGCGAGCTGCGCGTCGCCATCGAGCAGCACCAGCTCGTGCTGCACTACCAGCCCAAGACGCCGCTGAACGGCGACGAGCACCGCGGGGTCGAGGCCCTGGTGCGCTGGCAGCACCCCGAGCGGGGGCTGATCCCACCCGACGAGTTCATCCCCCTGGCCGAGCACACCGCGCTCATCCAGCCGCTCACGACCTACGTGCTCGACGAGGCGCTGGCCCAGTGCCGCCGCTGGCTCGACGGCGGCAACGCCATCGCGGTCGCCGTGAACGTGTCGGCGCGCTCGCTGCACGATGCGAGCTTCTTCGACCAGGTGTGCGGTCAGCTGCTCGCCCACGGCGTGCCGCCCGAGCTGCTCGAGCTGGAGATCACCGAGAGCGCCATCATGGCCGACCCCAAGGGAGCGCGCGAGCTGCTGCTCCGGTTCCACGAGCTCGGCGTCCGCCTGGCCATCGACGACTTCGGCACCGGCTACTCGTCGCTCGCGTACCTGAAGACGCTGCCGGTGCACGCCTTGAAGATCGACCGCTCGTTCGTGCGTGGGCTGCACCACGAGCACAGCGACGCTGTGATCGTGCAGTCGGTGATCGACCTGGGTCGCAACCTGGGTCTGGCGGTGGTGGCCGAAGGGGTCGAGGACGCCGGCACCGTGGCGTACCTGAGCCAGGCCGGCTGCACCACCGGTCAGGGCTGGTTCTGGAGCAAGGCGGTGCCGGCCGACGAGCTGGCCCAGTGGATCACCTCACCCGACGACGTCGCGCCCGCGGGCGACGTCGTCGCCGGGGACCCGTCGGTCGAGGGGGCGGTCCGGTAACCTGCACCCATCATGGCTGACCCGGTACGCATCGCTTTTCTCGGTGGCCTGGGCGAGATCGGCCGCAACTGCATGGTCTTCGAGCAGGACGGCAAGCTGCTGCTGCTCGACTGTGGCTTGATGTTCCCCGAAGCCGACATGCACGGCATCGACCTCGTCCTGCCCGACTTCACCTATCTGCGGGAGAACCGTGACCGCATCGTCGGCTGCATCGCCACCCACGGTCACGAGGACCACGTCGGTGGCCTGAGCTACCTGCTCCGGGAGCTGTCGTTCCCGGTGTTCGGCTCGGCCCTCACGCTCGGTCTGGCCCGCAACCGCATCGAGGAGGCCGGCCTGCTGGGCAAGACCGAACTCGTCACGGTGAAGGACGGCGAGCGCCGCAAGATCGGCCCGTTCGACGTGGAGTTCATCCCCGTCACCCACTCGGTGCCCCAGGCCTTCGCCACCGCGTTGCACACACCTCAGGGCGTGATCCTGCACTCGGGTGATTTCAAGCTCGATCTCACCCCGGTCGACGGTCGGCTCACCGACCTGGCCCGCATCGGCTCGCTGGCCTCCAATGAGGGCATCCGTCTGCTCCTGTCCGACTCCACCAACGCCGAAGAGCACGGCCACGCCCCGAGCGAGCGCGACGTGGGCGTGGTGCTGCGGCGCCTGTTCAACGAGGCCAAGGGCCGGCGCGTCATCACCGCCAGCTTCGCCAGCCACATCCACCGCATCCAGCAGATCGCCGACGCCGCCATCGGTTCGGGTCGCGTCATCGCCACGTTGGGGTTGTCGATCCGCAAGAACGTGCGTCTGGCGCGCGACCTGGGTCTGCTGAAGATCCCCGATGCGTCGCTCGTCGACATCGAGCAGGTCGACCAGCTCCCGCCCGAACGCGTGTGCATCATCTCCACGGGCAGCCAGGGCGAGCCCATGTCGGCGCTGTCGCTCATGGCCCAGGGCGAGAACAGGTGGCTCAAGATCGGCGACCACGACACGGTCGTGCTGTCGAGCCACGCCATCCCCGGCAACGAGTTCAACGTGAACAAGGTGATCGACGGGCTGCTGCGCGCCGGCGCCGACGTCGTGCACTCCGGCATCGCCGACGTGCACGCCACCGGCCACGCCCAGGCCGACGAGCTCAAGACCCTGCTCGCCATCGCCAAGCCACAGTGGTTCGTGCCGGTGCACGGCGAGTACCGCCACATGGTCGCCCACGCCAAGCTGGCCCAGACGATGGGTGTGGCCGGCAATCACATCCTCGTGTGCGAGGACGGCGACGTGGTCTCGGTGAACGACAACGGCGTCGAACTGGCCGGCCGTGTGCCGGCGGGCTACCTGTACGTCGACGGCATCGTCGGCGACGTCGGCAACGGTGTGCTGCGCGACCGCAAGGTGCTGGCCGAGGAGGGCGTCGTGGTGGTCATCGCCACGGTCGACGCCGACTCGGGCAAGGTCATCGCCGGCCCCGAGATCATCACGCGCGGCTGGGTGTACGCCCCCGAGGCCGAGGACCTGCTCGACGAGGCCTGCGACCGGGTCGCCGACGCCGTCGAGGTGGCGTTCAAGAACGGCATCCGCGATGTCGAGGCACTCGAGCGCGAGGTGCGACGTGCCGCGGGCAAGTTCGTGAGCGAGCGCACCAAGCGCCGGCCCATGATCGTGCCCGTGGTCATGGAGGCCTGAGCCTCCGCGAGGTCCCCGAGCCATGGCCCGCCGCCGCACGCGCATGCGCTTCCGCTTCCGCCGCCCACCCTGGTGGCTCCTGCTGGGCACCGTCGTCGGTGTCGCCGCCATCGTGGTGCTGCTCACGCGTCCCACGGGTTCGTCGCCGGTGCCGGTGCGCGCCGGCGACATGGCCCCGGCGGCGAAGGCGCTGGAGACCAAGCTCGGCGGGCCCCAGCGCTACACCGAGATCAACGCGACCGACAAGGGTGTGAACCTGTTCGTGGCGGTCGACGGCGCCAACGAGGTGGCCTGGTACTACGAGGCCGGCCGGCTCGACGGGCCCGGGCCCAGCCAGGCCGCGGCGCCCGACCACACGCCGTTCGGCCTCGAGAACGTGGCCCTCGGCCGAGCGGCCGGCATCGCCCGCAATGCCGTCGACCGCTCGCCCACCGCGACCATGCGGGCTTTCACCCTGCGCCAGGAGGGTCAGTTGGGGTTGGTGTGGGCGCTCGACTTCCAGTCGAGCCGCGGCGGCCTCCTCCACATGACCTACGCGCCAGGCGGCGGCCTCATCGGGGTCGACGCCCAGTAGCCGCTGCTGGGTCCAGAATCCCTGGTCAGCACGTTGCCAGCCCTGCATGGCCGAACGTTCGCGCGCCCCGCTGGTACCGTCATCTCCTGATGGTGACGCCCCGAGAGCGCCAACTTGGTCCGGCCAAGTCCGACACGCCGCGGTTGCCGCGGACCGAGCCGATCCCCACGGTCGGTTCGGCCCGCGGTGGCCGGACCGCGTCGTCCAAGCCGAGGGGCAAGCGTCGCCCGAGCCGGGCCGGAGGGGGCCTGGCCGCCGCCGTGGCCGGCCACGAGGAAGACCTGGCCGGGCTGGCCCTCATCGTCGTCGGTGCGGTTGTCGGCCTCGGTGTCTACGGCGACGTGGCCGGCCCCATCGGACACGGCGCCGCCTGGTTGGCCGGCGCCATCGTGGGCGTGGGCCGCTACCTGGTGCCCCCGGCGTTGGTGGCCATGGGCGTGGCCCTGGTCACCGACCGCCGCTCGGCCCAGCGGGTCCGCCTGATCATCGGCGGTGCCCTCGTCGGGGCGGCCGTGCTCGGTCTGTTCCAGCTGGCGCGCGGGCCCGAGTCGGGCGCGCAGGTGCCCGACGTGACGCGCGCCGGTGGTCTCGTGGGCCTCGCCGCGGCACGCCCGCTCGCCGCGGTGGCGGCCGACCCGGGTGCCGTCGTCGTGCTCGTGGGGCTCATGATCGGCGGGCTCGTGCTGGTCACCCGTGCTTCGCTGCGCACCGTTGCCACCGCGGCGGCCAAGGGTGTGGCGGCCGGTGCCAAGCCCGTGTTCGGCGCCGCCCGTCGGGGCGTGCGCGAGGTCACCACGCTGGCCAGCGAGCGCCTCGGTGGCCATGACGACGGCACGCCCCGCGAGCTCGCTCCCATCGAGACCACCGGCTACGTCGAGCGGGCGCCCGCCGGGCCGAATGAGCGCGGGGGTCCCGCGCTCTACGACCTGGCCGCCGAAGCCGAAGCCGAGGCCGACGAGGCCGGCGACCGCAAGCGCCCGCGCGTCGCCCGCAAGGGGCAGCCGCTGCCCCCGCCCGAGCCGAGGGTCGTCGCCGGCGACGGCCCCGTCGAGCAGTTGGCCATCGACCTCGGCCCGGCGGGGGAGAAGGGCAAGTGGAAGCTGCCCCCCGTCGATCTGCTGCTGCGCACCGAGGAGCAGACCGTCGACATGAAGGTCGTGGCCGAGCGGGGCCACGCCCTCGTCGCCGCGCTCAACAGCCACGGCGTCGGCACCACGTTGCTCGGCCAGACGGTAGGCCCCACGGTCACGCGCTACGAGCTCGAGCTCGACGAGGGCGTGAAAGTGGCCCGCGTCACCAGCCTGAACAAAGACATCGCCTACGCCATGGCCGCCGCCGATGTGCGCATCCTGGCGCCCATCCCCGGGCGCAAGGCCATCGGTGTCGAGGTGCCCAACGTGCACCGTCATCTCGTCGCCCTGGGCGACCTGCTCACGTCGAAGGAAGCCAAGCAGGCCACGGAACCGCTGGCCGTGGCCATCGGCAAGGGCATCGACGGTCGGCCGGTGTTCCTGAACCTGGCCACCACGCCCCATCTGCTCATCGCCGGCGCCACGGGCGCCGGCAAGTCGAGCGGGCTGAACTGCATCCTCACGTCCATCCTCATGCGCACCACTCCCGATCAGGTGCGTCTGATCCTCATCGACCCCAAGCGCGTCGAGATGGGTCAGTACAACCGCCTGCCCCACCTGCTCACCCAGGTGGTCACCAACCCCAAGAAGGCGGCCAACGCCCTGCAGTGGGCGGTGAAGGAGATGGAGCGCCGCTACGACCTGCTGCACGAGGTCGGTACGCGCGACATCACCGGTTACAACGCCGCCTTCGATCGGGGTGAGCTCATCGCCGAGGCGGGCACCGAGCGGACCTACGAGCGCCTGCCGCTCATCCTCGTCGTGGTCGACGAGCTCAACGATCTCATGATGGTGGCCGCCCGCGACGTCGAGGACTCCATCACCCGCATCGCTCAGATGGCTCGCGCCGTCGGCCTGCACCTGGTGGTCGCCACCCAGCGCCCGAGCGTGAACGTGCTCACGGGTGTCATCAAGGCCAACATCCCGGCCCGCATGGCCTTCGCCGTGTCGAGCCTCACCGACAGCCGCGTCATCCTCGACCAGCCCGGGGCCGAGCGCCTCGTCGGCAAGGGCGACATGCTGCTGCTCGGTCCCACGTCATCGGCGGCGCAGCGCATCCAGGGCGCGTTCGTCACCGAGGAAGAGGTCCGCAAGGTCGCCGCCCACTGGAAGCGCCTGTCGCCCGAGCCCGAGTACCTGAGCGGCGTCGAGGGCGACGAAGCCACCGGGACGAGCGCCGGCGGCTCCATGTTCGACTCCGACGACGATGACGACGACACCATGATGCGCGCCGCCATGGATCTGGTCGTACGCAGCCAGCTCGGCTCCACGTCGATGCTGCAGCGCAAGCTGAAGGTCGGGTTCGCCCGGGCCGGGCGCATCATGGACCTGCTCGAGCAGCGCGGCGTGGTGGGCCCGAGCGAGGGGTCGAAGGCTCGCTCCGTGCTCATGTCGGTGGAGGAGCTCGAGCTCATGCAGCGCGCCGAGCGGGGCGAGTAGCCGGGTTCGGCGTCATCGCCCCCGGGTCACGCGTCATCCACAGGGCGTGGCCTAAGGTGCGCGGCGATTTCGGAAGCGAAGGAGCCTGTGATGGGCATCATGGACATGATCGGTGGCCTGCTCGGTGGCAAGAAGAAGGGTGGTGCCCAGAGCGGTGGGATGAACCTGCCCGGTGGCATCGAGCTGCCCGGTGGGCTGTCCAGTCTCGTGGGGGGCAACGGCGGGCTGCTCAAGGTGCTCCTGCCGATGCTGGCCGGTGGCGGCGCCCTCGGTGGCCTCGGTGGGCTGCTCAGCAAGTTCAACCAGTCCGGTCAGGCCGGCAAGGCCCAGTCGTGGGTCGGCACCGGGGCCAACGAGTCGATCCAACCGGACGAGGTCGAGCAGGCGCTCGGCACCGATCAGGTGGCCAAGCTGGCCGCGGAGGCGGGCGTGTCCCACGACGAGGCCAAGTCGGGCCTCGCGGCCCTGCTGCCCGGTCTTGTCGACAAGCTGACGCCCGGCGGTCAGGTGCCCGATGTGGGCCAGCTCGGTGGCCTCATCAAGGGCCTCGACGTGAGCAAGCTGCTCGGCTGAGCAGGTTCGGATGATGTGCTCGGGGGCAGGTGACCTGCCCCCGGGTCAACCGATCTGGCCGCCCTCGCGGCCCGGCTCGTCGGTGAGGTGCTCGGCGGCCCACAGGGCGGCCTGGGTGCGGTCGGTGACGCCGAGCGCCTGGAAGATCTTGGTGAGGTGGGCCTTCACGGTGCGCTCGGAGATGCCGAGCTTGCGGGCGATCTGCTTGTTGGCCAGCCCGGCCCGCACCAGCACGAGGACCTCTCGCTCGCGGTCGGTGATCTCGACGCTGCTGGCGCCGATGCGCTTGGCGTCGAGCAGGACGCGGTTGACCTTCGGGTCGATGGGGGTGCCGCCGTTGTAGGCGGCCCAGATGGCGGCCAGGATCTGCTCGGGGTCAGAGTGCTTGAGCAGGTACCCCTCGGCGCCGGCCGAGAGCGCGTCGAGCACCCGGCGCTGCTCGGAGAACGAGGTGAGCACCACGACCTTGCTGGAGGGGTGGTGCTCCACGATCCACTTGGTGGCGTCGACCCCGTCCATGACGGGCATGGAGAGGTCCATGAGGACCACGTCGGGCTTCAGGTTGGTGACCAGCTCCTGCGCCTCGAGCCCGTTGGCGGCCACACCCACGAGCTCCATGTCGCTTCGGGTCTCGATGAGCTGCTGCAGGCCGTGGCGCACGATGACGTGGTCGTCGACGACGGCCACCCGCACCTTGACCCCGGTGATGGGGGCGCCGCTCGCGTCGGTGGGCTGGTCGGTAGGCGACGTGCTCATGCGGGCAACCGTACTTCGACCCGCGTGCCCGTACCGGGAGCCGACCGGATCTCGAGGGCGCCGCCGGCGTCGGCGAGCAGCCCGGCGAGGCTGCGCAGGCCGACGTGACCGTCCTGGCTGCGGGCGGCCAGCATGGCATGGTCGAAGCCGCGGCCGTCGTCGTCGACCACGAGCACGACGTCGTGGCCCTCCTTGGTGACCTTCACGGCGACGCGCCCGGCGCCGGCGTGGTTGGCCACGTTGCGCAGCGATTCCTGGGCGCTGCGGTAGAGCATGCTCACGTGGCTGGGCGACAGCTCGCGATCGGAGACGTTGACGGCCAGATCGGTGAGGATGCCTCGGTTGTGGAGGGCGCCGAGCAGGTCGGCCAGCGCGCTCTCGAGCCCTTCCTGATGCAGGTTCGGCGGGTAGATGTCGACCAGCAGCGACCGCAGCGACTTCACGCTTTCGCGGATCTGGTTCCCGGCCTCGGTGAGGATCTGTTCGGAGGGTGGTCCGCCGGTGCGCAGGCCGGCGGCGGTGAGCGACATGGAGACGCCGGTCAGCTCCTGCACGACGCCGTCGTGGAGGTCGCTGGCGATGCGGCGCCGCTCGGCGTCGGAGGACTCGATGGCGTGCTGCAGCAGGCGCTCACGCTGCTCCTGGCTGGCCCGCAAGCGGCGGGCCATCGACCAGGCGAAGGGGATCTGGACGAGCTCGAGCAGCAGCAGGCTGCCCACGGCGATGGGTGCGAACTGGCTCCAGAGGCTGCGGCCCGAGCTGACGACGCTGCCGTAGCTGAAGTAGGCCTCGAACAGCACCGCGGTGCCGTTCGGCGTGTGGATGGCCTGGTAGACCTCGAGCAGCTTCGTCTCGGTCTCGAACTCGTTCTCTTCCTTGTTCAGGTTGGTGACGTCGGCCTTGACCTCGCTCGGGTTGTCGAGGGCCCGCAGCGAGTCGTCGGCGAGCTGGAACTTCTGACCGACGTACTGGGGCTCGTCCGAGTAGACGACGACGCCTTCCCGTGTCCAGATCTTGATCCGGATCGGTTGGCCCTTCTTCACGTACTTCTGCACGACCTCGTCGACCTGCGCGACGGCGGCACGCGGCGGCATGTTGTTCTGGTCGAGGGTGAGCAGCGCGTCGCTGAGCCCCAGGTTCTCGATGACGAGACCACCGACCTCGGTGACCCGCTTGGCGTCGGTGATGCCCTGCTGGGTGCCGACGCGCACGCTGGCCACGGCGGTGATGACCACGGCGGCGACGAGGGCCGGCAGGCCGGCGAGCACGAAGCGTAGGACGAGTCGCCGGACGGGCACCGGTGCAGCGCCGAGGCGTCGCGACAGCTCGGCGCGGTCGTTGGGTTCGGCGCGGATCGGCGTCGGCGGCCGCAGGCTGCTGTTGGGCGGGGGGAGCGTCGCTTTGCTGGCCATGGTCACGGGACGGTCGTGTTGCTCCCGCCGCCGCCCTTGCCCTTGCCGTTCTGGCCACCGGTGTCGTTGGTGGTGGCCGGGGAGGTCGTGGCGGTGGTGGTGGCCGGCGAGGTGGTGCCCGGTGAGGTGGTGCCCGGCGACGTGGGCCGGGTGGTGGCCGGCGCCGTGGTGGCGCTGGTGGTCGCCGGGCCGTTGGTGGCCGTCGTCGTGTTGCCGCCCTTCGGGGCGGTGGTGGCCGTGGGGGCCCCCGTGGTGTTGCTGGAGCCGCTCTTGCCCGCCGTGGTGGCGGTGGTGCCGGCGGCGCTGGTGCCCGTGGTGGAACGGCCGGCGCCGGAGCCGCTGGTGCCCGACCCGGTCGCCCCGCTGCTGCCGCTGTCGTCGGTGCCGGTGCCGGTGCCGGGGTCGCCAGGGCCGGTTGCGGCGGTGCTGCCGGCCGTCGACGAGCCGGTGCCAGCCGCCGTGGTGGCCGACGGGCCGGGTGCCGCCGTGGCCACGGTGGTGTTGGCGCCGTCGTTGGACTCGTCGTAGTTCCACACCGTCTTGGTGGAGTTCGGCGTGGCCGAGCCGAGGTGGGGGAAGAGCGACGACCGCACGGCGTAGGCGCCGGTGGCGCAGGCGGCGCTGGCGGCGATCCACAGGGCGGTCGTGAAGGTGAGGCCCAAGGCCCGGCGCGGGTAGCGACGAGACCGGCCGGCGCCCATGCCGAGGGTGGTCCGGGTGGCAGCGATGGGCGATGAGACGGCCCGGCGCGAGTAGACCACGGGGCGGGCGTCGGTGACCGGCTCCGGCGCGGTCCCTCGATGCATTCCGATGTTCGTAGCCACGATTCGCATGTACCTCCACCGCAGAGACTGAGGCCTGCGGCATGCCACTTCCAGTGGACCAAGGTGCTAGTACTGTGGCAGCACCCTATAGGTGGCCTGCTTGCCGCTGCTGAGCACGAACTAGGCTTGAGGCTCATGGCTCGGCGCTTCTACATCGAGACGCTGGGCTGTCCGAAGAACCAGGTCGACTCCGACAAGCTCGTCGGCACCCTGGTGGCGGACGGTTTCGAGGCGGCTGACGACCCCGCCGACGCCGACCTGGTGGTGGTCAACACGTGTGCCTTCATCGAGGAGGCCCGCCAGGAGTCGATCGACACGATCTTGAGCCTGGAAGGTGTGCGCAAGCGGGGTGCCGAGCTCGTGGTCACCGGGTGCATGGCCGAGCGCTACGGCGCCGAACTGGCCGCCGCCCTGCCCGAGGTCGACCGCGTGGCCGGCTTCGGGGTTCCCGTGCAGGCCGGCGTACCGGTGCAGCTCGGGGCCAAACCGCGGCGGCCGGCCGACGCGCCGGCCCGGGCGGTGCCGGCGTTCGACCTGCTCAACCTGCCCCGTCCGAAGGGCACGGCGCCCTGGGCGTACGTGAAGATCGCCGAGGGCTGCGACCGCACGTGCGGGTTCTGTGCCATCCCCACCTTCCGGGGGCCCCAACGCAGCCGGTCGCCCCAGTCGGTGCTCGACGAGGTCGACACCCTGTGCGTGCAGGAGATCGTGCTCGTGGCCCAGGACCTGGCGTCCTACGGCAAGGACGTCGCCGGTCTCGGCGCCGGCGCCATCGTCCCCCTGGTGCGCTCGGTGGCCGAACGGGTCCCGCGGGTGCGCCTGCTGTACCTGTACCCGTCCGACCTGTCCGACGAGCTGATCGACGCCATTGGCGCCACCGGGGTGCCGTACTTCGACCTGTCGCTGCAGCACGTGTCGAAGCCGCTGCTGCGCCGCATGCGCCGCTGGGGCGACGGCCGCCGCTTCCTCGGTCGCATCGACGACATACGCGGGCGCTTCCCCGAGGCCGCCTTCCGGTCGAACTTCATCGTCGGCTACCCGGGCGAGACCGAGGCCGACCACGACGAGCTGCTCGACTTCGTCCGCCAGGCCCAGCTCGACTGGTGCGGCTTCTTCGCCTTCAGCCGCGAGGAGGGCACCCATGCTTACGACCTCGACGGTGCGGTGCCCGACACGCTCATGGCCGAGCGTCTGGGTGAGCTGCGCGAGATGCAGGACGCCATCACCGCGGCCTGCCGTGACGACCTCATCGGCCGTGACATCGAGGTGCTCGTCGACGCCCCCGGCGTGGGTCGCAGCCACCGCGAGGCGCCCGAGATCGACGGAGTGGTGCAGGTGCCCGACACGCTGCCGGTGGGGACGTTCCAGACCGTGCGCGTCGTCGGCGCGCTCGGCCCCGATCTGGAGGCCGAGGCCCTCGGATGAGCAGCACCACGGAGACCGCGCACGATCCATCGGCTCTGGCCACGTGGGCCAACGCCGTCACCGTGGCTCGCATGCTGCTGGCGCCCGGCCTGTTCGTCCTGATCGACGGCAGGAAGGGTTCGTGGCCGGCGCTGCTCATGTGGTTCGCGCTGTGCTCCACCGACTTCATCGACGGCTGGTTGGCCCGGCGCCAGGGCACCACGCGT
This sequence comes from Actinomycetes bacterium, assembly GCA_031359995.1. Classification (GTDB taxonomy): domain Bacteria; phylum Actinomycetota; class Acidimicrobiia; order Acidimicrobiales; family Ilumatobacteraceae; genus JANMAT01. The sequence continues at coordinate 8,666 of JANMAT010000088.1, read as the reverse complement.
TCGGGCGCGTTCCTGGACCCGCTGGCCGACAAGGTGCTCGTGCTGGGCGCCATGCTCACCCTGGTGCACGAGGGGGTGTTCTGGCTGCTGCCCGTGGGCCTCATCGCCGGCCGCGAGTTCCTGATCAGCGTGTACCGCTCCGTGGTGGGCACACGGGGCGTGTCGGTGCCGGCCAGCCGCGGCGCCAAGCTGAAGACGGTCACGCAGCAGTTCGCGGTGGCCTTCGCCCTGCTGCCCGTCACGGCTCGCCGCTTCACGTGGACGTGGACGATCCTGCTGTGGGTGGCGGTCGTGCTCACCACCTACACGGGCGTCATGTACCTGATCAACGCTCGGCGCACCATCGCCGAGCAGATGGGGCGCTAGCGAGCGCCCGGGAGGCTCCCGATGGGGTTGCGGTGCGAAGTGCTGGCCGTGGGGACGGAGCTGCTGCTCGGCCAGATCAACGATACGAACTCCTCGTGGATCGGTGAGCAGTTCGCGCTCTCGGGCCTCGACTGCCTGTACCAGGCCAAGGTGGGCGACAACCTGGCCCGCATCATCACCGCCATGCAGGAGGCGCTGGAGCGCTCCGACGCGGTGGTCGTGTGCGGTGGCCTCGGTCCCACCCACGACGACATCACGCGTGACGCCGCCGCCGCCGTGATGGGGGTGGGCCAGCACCACGACGAGGCGGTGGCCGAGTTCATTCGCGACCTGTTCGCCAAGCGTGGCCGGCGCATGGCCGAGAACAACCTGCGCCAGGCCCAGGTGCCCGACGGCGCCGAGGTGATCCCCCAGACGCGGGGCACCGCGCCCGGGCTCATCTGCCCGGTGGGTGACAAGGTCATGTACCTCGTGCCCGGCGTGCCCCACGAGATGCAGGACATGCTCGAGCGGGCGGTGCTGCCCGACCTGCGCCGCCGATCGGGCGAGAGCGCCACCATCGCCAGCCGAACCCTGCGCACGTGGGGCGAGAGCGAGAGCGGGCTCAACGAGCGCCTCGACGATCTCATCGCCGAGCTCGACGCCGCCGGCAACCCGACGCTGGCGTTCCTGGCCAGCGGGTGGGAGGGCCTGAAGGTGCGCCTCACGGGCAAGGGCCCCGACCGGCCCACCGTCGACGCGCTGCTGGCCACCTACGAGGCGCGGATCCGAGCCGAGCTCGGCCCCATCGTGTTCGGGTTCGACGACGACACGATGGAGTCGGTGGTGCTGCAACTGCTGCGCGAGCGTGGCCTCACGCTCGGCTTGGCCGAGTCGGTCACCGGCGGTCTGGTGGGGGCGCGGCTCACGGGCGTGGCCGGTGCGTCCGACGTGCTGCGCGGCTCGATCGTGTCCTACGCCAGCGATGTGAAGTTCTCGGTGCTGGGTGTGCCCGAAGGTCCGGTGGTGAACCCCGAGACAGCGGCGGCCATGGCCGTGGGCGCGCGGCGCGTGCTGGGTGCCGACGTGGGCCTGGGTCTCACCGGGGTGGCGGGGCCGGCCGAGCAGGACGGCCAACCGGTGGGCACGCTGCACGTGGGCCTGGCCATCGGCGACGAGGTGCTCACCACCTCGTTACGGCTGCCCGGGTTGCGTGACCAGATGCGCCAGATGGCCGTGATCAGCTCGCTCGACTACCTGCGTCGCCAGCTCACCGGCTGAGGGGGCTCGCCCTAGGTCAGCCCGGGGCGAGCCAGCCGGTCACGTCGGCCACCACGTGCAGTGACCCCGAGTGGTTGCTGAACGTGATGAAGCCGTTCACCACCGCCACGATGGCCAGATTGGCGCGCGTGTCCTCGGCCCGCAGGTTGACGTTGCTGGTGGTGCCGTCGTTGCTGCCGGCCTGGATGAAGGTGCCCGCCGTTGCGTCGACCCCGGTGACGGTGACGGCCACCGCGGTGGCGTCGGGCGGCAGGCCGCCGACCCGCACCCGCACGAGCTCGCCGGGGCCCACGATGCCGCGCACGCCCACTCCGCTGCGGGTGTCGAGCACGCGCACCGGGGTGCGGGCGACCACGAAGCGGTCGCCCGACGGCATGAGGAAGCCCTGCACGTCGACCAGCACGTCGGTGGCGCCGGCGCCGTTGCGCAACCGGATGGTGTCGGTGGCCGACAGCGCCACGATGGTCAGGTTGGCCGAGTTTTCGCGGCCGAGGCTGTTCACCGAGCTGGTGTCGGCCCACGTGGCGTCGCCGGCGAAGGCGGCCACGAACGTGGGTACCGACGGCTGCACCGCGGTCACGTTCACGACCGCCGCGGTGGCGCCCGCTGGTGCGAACGGCACCGCCACTTCGAGCTCGCCGGCCTTGCCTCCCCGCACCGGTGCGGGGGTGGTGACGCCCTTGAGCGTGTCGGCCCGGGTGTCGAGGATGCGGTAGGTGGGCACCGGCTGGTAGCGGCCGGGTGTGCTCAGCGAGACGTAGCCGACCACGTCGGCCACCACGTGGGCGCGGCCGGCGAAGTTGTAGATGCGGACCTGCCGGTCGGCGCCCACGGCCACGAACACCATGTTGGCGCGGTGCTCGCTCGGCACGCCGTTCACGTTCGACACGAGGGGCGGGCCCTCGGTGGTGTCGGCCGGCCGGGGGTACACGGTCAGGTACGTGGCCTCGGTCTGCTCGGTGAGGGTGACGTTGAGCGCTACCGCGGCGGCGTCGGCGGGCACGGTGGTGGTGCCACCGGCGACCGTGAGGTCGAGGGTGCTCCGGGCGCCCAGGGCACCGGTCGTGGCGCCGATCCCGCTGCGGGTGTCGAGCAGGCGCTTCGGCGCGAGCGGAGCGATGCCACCGGTGGCGCCGGCCACCACGGGCGGGGCGTCGTTGGCCTTCAGGAGCAGGCGCTCCTCACCCATCACGATCTGGGGGTGTTTGGCTGGGTCGAGCCACTTCAGGATCGACACCAGCTGGTCCTCGCCGATCGACACGCAGCCGGACGTGGGGTTCCCGGTGTCGACGTGCAGGAAGATGGCGCTGCCGAGGCCGGGGGTGGGGTCCGGCCGGTTGAAGTTGATGGCGACGGCGTAGTTGTAGGCCCGGCCGAACTCGATGAGGTGCTCGCCGCGCGCCGCGTTCCACGGCACCGGCGCCGCGTGCGTCTGCCACGTGTTGTAGGAGGCGCTGGTGCTGTCGGAGACCCACCAGTCATCGCGCCCGATGGTGCGGTAGGGGAGCCTCGTGCCGGGGTCGCTCTTGTTGCCGAACGCCTCGGCGAGGTCGAAGTGACCGCTGGGCGTGGTGCCGTCGGCCTCGCGTCGGTTGGCGCTGAACCCGCCTCGGCCGAGGTGGGCGTTCACCGGCCCGAGCACGGTGGTCCATGGGCCGTTGCCGGTGCGCGTGAAGGTCTGCAGGGTGGCATCGGTGACGCCCAACGACGGGGCGCTCACGACGACGACCTGTTCGGTGGCGGTGGGCACGTCGATCTTCAGATCCTCGATGGGGATCGAGGGGGCGGCGCTGGCGCTCCTGTTGAAGTCGACGCGCGTCACGAAGAACCCGACGAGCACGACGGGCACGAGCAGCAGCACCAGGTTCTTGTCGAGCCAGTTGGCCGGCTTGTTGCCCGCGCTGAGCAGCAGGCCAAGTCCTCCGAGCCCGGCCAGCACGAGCATGATCGAGGTGAACCCGTCGACGTGGAACCGGCCGTGGACGAGCACGAAGAAGACGATGACGCCGATGGCCAGCAGGACGGCCAGGAGGGCGAGCGTGATGCGGGCCCAGTTGCGCGCCGGCGCGTCGCCCGGTTCCGCTCCCGGCGGGGTCTCGCCCGAGGGCAACGGGTTGGTCGCCGGGGGTGTGGCGAGGATGCCGGCGTCGACGTACCGGATGAACGGATCGTCGGCGTCGTCGTGCTTCGATCGCGGCATGGGCACCCCCTCCGGCGGTGTGGCGGACGCGGCCATCACGCTAGCCGGGTGGCGTCGCCGCAGGTCAGCATGGCCATTCACCCGACCAGACCACGGGGGTCGGCCAGTAGGCTTCCAGCCTGGCCCCCGTAGCTCAGCCGGATAGAGCAGCGGACTTCTAATCCGACGGTCGCATGTTCGAATCATGCCGGGGGCGCCTCGCTGAACTGGGAAAACGTTCGCTGACCGCCTGTCGGGCAGCGACCCAGCCGACCAAACTCCAACATCGATCCAACATCTTCGTTACCATGGCCCTCGTGGCGGCACTGCGCACCGGTCCGGGCATGCGGGAACGCTCTCCTGGCGCGTGGGAGCTCATCGTCGAGGCGGGACGTGATCCGCTCACAGGTCGACGTCGCCAGGTCAGCCGCATGTTCAACGGCACGCTGCGCGATGCCAAGAAGGCACGCGCCGCGCTGGTCGCCGAGGTGACCAAGGGCCGCCACACGGGAACGCGCGCGTCGGTCGACGATCTCTTCGTCGACTGGGTCGTCGAGCTCACGCGCAAGGGCCGGTCGCCGAACACCATCCGGGGCTACGAGAAGGTCTACGAGCGCAACGTTCGTCCCACGCTCGGTCGCATGCCGGTGCTGAAGGTCACCACCAAGACGCTGACCGATCTGTACGGCGCCCATCAGGCGCGCGGTCTTGCGCCGCGGTCCGTCTACCAGATCCACGCCTGCATCTCTTCGATGTTCACGCAGGCGTGCCGGTGGGGTTGGCGCGACTCGAACCCGGCGCAGTGGGCCGAGCCGCCGTCGCGGCCGAACACCACGCCGGTCGTTGCGACGCCGGCGGAGATCCGGGCGCTCATCGAGACGGCCGAGCAGTCGCGCCGCCCCGAGTACGCCCGCGCCATCCTCGTGGCCGCCACGACGGGTCTTCGGCGCGCCGAGCTGTGCGGCCTTCGCCGCTGGCGCGATCTCGACCTCGACGCCGGCGTGGTGCGCGTGTCGGCATCGGTCGTGGCGTTGCCGGGCGTGCCCGTGGGGGAGATCCCGACGAAGAACCGCCGTGTGCGCACCATCGCGCTCGACGACCTCACGGTGTCGATCCTGCGGGCGCAGATCGACATGGTCGATCAGCGCGCCGCCTTCGCTCGTGTGAGGGTCGTCGACGACGCCTACGTGTTCTCCGACGCCGCCGACGGGTCCGAGCCGTGGAAGCCGGGGAGCGTCACGCAGTACTTCAACCGGTTGCGAGATCGTGCCGGTCTCGCGCATCTGAACCTGCACAGCCTCCGCAAGTTCATGGAGACCTACGGCCAGGAGATGGGCTACTCGATGACGCAGGTGGCGCTGCGCGCCGGGCACAACCCTGCGGTCGCTGCCCGCTACTACAGCGGCAAGGTCGACGAGACCGATCGACAGCTTGCCCAGGCCGTGGCCGGCCTGCTGGCCGTCGAGTCGTCGACCGCCCGGCGTCCCAGCGCTGCCTCGACCGACTGAGGCGAAACCGATCACGCTTCCATCTGGCGCCGTTTCGTGTCGGCTCATCCGAACCGGCGAGGAATCGCGGCCGCACGTTGGGGACCTCGACCACTTCTGGACATGTTGGCTCACCGTGCGCAGCGGGCTCGCGAGATCCACCACCAGGCACTGGGAAAGTCAGCTGCAAGGTAGGCAGCCATGTTGTGGACAGCGCTGGCAGTGACAGGTTTCACAAGTCGCTGGACCGGGCACAAGAGCCAGTTGGTACCCGATAGGCACCCCTCAGGTCAGATCGCACCGATCGTCGGTCGGTTACCCAATCCACGCGCCACAATTCGAAGACCTGGACGACGAGCGAGCGCCTGTTCGCAACTATGCGCTTGCTTCCTAAAGGGTGTCAGGTGCGCATGGTCGAGAGTTGGCACGGTCGTATTCCGAGGCAACAATAGTTGTTGTGCCATTGTGCTCTATGCCGTGAGTGGGCGTCTCGCGGCACTCTGATTGGTGGATGCGGACTTGACCGCGCAAGTCGGACAAACTGATCTTGAGGTCGCAGTCCGAGACGACTGGTTGCGAGCATCGCAGCGTGTCTTTCTCAACTGGAAGGTGCCAATGCGAAGGTATCGAGGTCTCAAGGTTGCCGGCATTGTCGCCGTTGGCGCTCTCGCGGTTGCCGGATGTTCTCGCAGCACGGTCGGTGGTCCCGGCGGCACGTCTGTTCCCACAACCGTTCTCTCGAGCCCGTCGACATCGCTCAGTGGCTCGACCACGACGGTCGTCCGGGCGACGACCGCTGTTCAGCCGACGTCGAGCATGACTACCGCCGAGGGCGCGACGTTCACGTGGTCGTCGCTGCCTTCGGCCGAACTGGGCGGACGGTGGCATGGGGCGTCGGCGTGGACCGGAAAGGAGCTCGTGGTGTGGGGCGGGGTGAATCGCTCCGTCGATCACGTCGTGTCGGCCATGAGCGATGGCGCCGCGTTCGACCCGGCACTAGGGACGTGGCGGTCGATCGCGTCGGCTCCCGCAGGATTGGCGGGTTCGGTGCAGGCGGCCGCCTGGTCGGGCGACGAGCTCGTGGTGGTCGCCAATGGCGTGCAGACGGCCGCCTCTCAGGGGGCTCGGTATCGTCCTGCGAGCGACAGCTGGCTACCGATGGCGCCCAGCCCGTTGGGATCGAGGAGCTCCGCGGCATCGGTGTGGACCGGTGGCGAAGTGCTCGTGGTCGGAGGTGAGGAGAGCCAGTCGCTCTCCGAGCCCACCGCGCTGGCGTACTCGCCGTCGTCTGATACCTGGCGGACGGTGGGCACGCCCGATTTCGTTCCCCGCCGCTCGGTTGCGTTGGTGTGGACAGGGAAGATCGTCGTAGCCGTCGGCCTCACGGAGATGTGTTCGGAGCCCGGGCCGTGCACCCATCTCGCACCCGCGCTCGCCTCGTACGACCCGGCCACCGACGCGTGGACGCACGGTCCCGCTGACGCGCTGGGCCCGCCGGACGCACCGACCTATGTGTACGGGTTCGTCCGCTCGGCCGGGTGGGATGGATCGTCGGTCGTCGTGACGCTGCGGGCGCCGGACCGGGTGCTTGCCATCGACCCGGCACGCCTCACGGCAACCACGGGCGCACCACCGGCCTGCGCGGCCACCGCGGCGACCGGGAAGTTCGATGTGCCACCGATCCTGGCCGGCGAGCGCTTGGCGTGGATCTGTCCGGACGGCAGCGTGGAGGGTGCTTCCGGTGATCTGACCTCGTGGACGAAGCTCGCCGCGGGTCCGACGTCGCCGCAGCCGGTGTCGGAACCGGTCCTGCGGTGGACCGGGCACGACCTGCTCCTCTGGGGAGGTCTCGCCCAGGTGACGTTCAACCCGACGACCGACACGGGGCTGCGCCTCACGATGGCACGGTCGTGAGTTGGCCGGCGGCCCAACGGCAGTCGTCCCGTCTGCGCCTGGCCGTAACCGGCCTGCTGGCCGTCGAACCATCGACCGCCCGGCGCCACAGCGCTACTTAGACCGACTGAAGCGAAGGCGTAAGAGGGGACCAATTCGCCGGGCATGATGCTGCACTTGGCGCCTACTCGGCGGGCGTCACGCAGCGCGTTCGATCGGTTAGCGGAAGGACAATCTTTTCGGCGCGTCGTCGTCCGTCTGGTGTCGTTCAGTGTCCGCCAGTACCGGACAGTGTCCACGAGTCCTAGCTGCTTTGGGCACACACCGTGAGCAGGTTTTTTGTGCCGTTGTCGGCAGGCTGACACGGGTGTAATCAGGTCGCTATGACCGCGATCGAGGCGATGCATCAGGGCACCGGCGAGCCCCTCCTGCTCACGGTGTCCGAGGCAGCAGACGAACTGCGGATCGGTCGCACCCTCGCCTACCAACTCGCCCGCCGATACCTCGCCAGCGACGAGCGCGAGGGACTCCCGGTCATCCGAGTCGGGTCGAACCTCCGCGTACCCCGTTGGGCGCTCCTCGAATTGCTCCACACCGGCCGTGTCGTGTCGCTCCGCAACGCAGCATCGGCGGCATGACCGACGCGTCCACCGGTCAGCGCACGATCGGGCGCCAAGCCAAGGTGGTGCATCGCGCCGCCCGAGCGGTGGCCCTGCCGCGCCTCGACGGCGAGCACGCCGCTGCCACGCTTCCCGCGCCCGACGGCGTGCTCGCCGTCATGTCCGTCTTCGCACTCGATGTCATGGGCGACAGCGGCGCGGCCGACGTGGGCGTCCTTCGCCGTGCCGGGCCGAGCGCGTCGTCGCCGCGATGCCCTCACCGCGGCACGTTCACGCGCGGCCACGTGATCCACGTTGCCGGCGATCTCCTGGACTCGGATCGCGATGGCAGCGTTCTCGCGCTTGATCCGGGCTCCACGCCCCTTCCGGTCGAGCAGCTCGCGCTGCTCCCGAAGTAGAAGCGAGCGCTCCCGTGACCCATCCCGGCGAAGCCATCAGTGTTTGCAGCAGACAGGTACCCAAACGGCGTGTCGGGGGCTCACCGTGCTGCGGGTGACGTCGATCCACGGTGGCTCACCGTCGGGTGGCGGCGGTGGGTCGGCGCGCGCCGTCGCCGCGTATCTGACCGAGTACCTCACCGCGGCCAACGAGGAGCCTGGAGTGTGGGTCGGTGAGCCTGCGCGTCGGCTCGGTCTCGTGGGCATCGTCGATCGCGCCGATCTCGTGAGCGTGCTGGAGGGCCGTGACCCCAGGGATGGGACACGGCTCGGTCGCGCCTTCGTCGAGCGGGTGTTGGCTGACGGGCGCGTGGTCCGCCCGGTCATTGGGTTCGATGCCACGTTCTCCGCACCGAAGAGCGTCTCGGTGATGTGGGCCCTCACCGGTGATGCCGGCTGGGCCGACGCTCACGACGCCGCAGTG
>JANMAT010000055.1:0-71297 GCA_031359995.1 Actinomycetes bacterium | reverse complement strand
CGGAGATGGTGATGCCGGGTGACAACATCGTGATGACGGTCGAGTTGGGGAAGCCGATCGCGATGGATGAGGGTCTGCGTTTCGCCATCCGCGAGGGCGGCCGTACCGTGGGCGCCGGCCGCGTCACCAAGATCCTCAAGTGATTGGCTGATACGACACCATGGCTCAGAGCATTCGCATCCGTCTCAAGGCGTACGATCACGAGATCATCGACACGTCGACGAAGAAGATCGTCGAAACCGTGCTGCGCACAAACGCCAAGGTCCGGGGCCCGATCCCGCTGCCGACCGACAAGCACCGCTTCACCGTCATCCGCTCGCCGCACAAGTACAAGGACAGCCGCGAGCACTTCGAGATGCGCGTGCACAAGCGCCTCATCGACATCGTGAACCCGACGGCCAAGACCATCGACTCGCTCCAGCGCATCGAGCTCCCGGCCGGCGTCGACATCGAGATCAAGATCCAGAACGCCTGATCTCCGGCGTTCCTGCAGGAACTGTCCGACGGCCAGCACCCACGTGCTGGCCGTTGGTCGTTTTCCGGCCGCGGTGAGCTGACCGGGTTCGGTACCGTCGCCGGCATGAGCGAACTGCCCGCGGCCATCGAGCCGGAGACGAAGAGCTGGACCTGGGTGCTGGAGGCCACGTGCCCCGACTGCGGGTTCGACGCGAGGTCCTTCGATGTCGGCGCGATCGGGGCCGCCCTGGACGACAACGCCCGCCGCTGGGAAGCGGTGCTCGCTCGACCTGACGCCCGAACGCGGCCGGCCCCCACGGTGTGGTCAGCGCTGGAGTACGGCTGCCACGTACGCGACGTGTTCCGGATCTTCGACGGTCGCCTGCAGCAGATGCTCGCCGACGACGACGCCCGCTTCGCCAACTGGGACCAGGACGCCACCGCGGTCGAGGACCGCTACGACCGCCAGGACCCGGCCGCGGTCGCCCGTGACCTCCGCGCCAACGCCGACGCGTTGGCCGCCACGTACGGCGGCGTGTCCGATTGGACCCGCACCGGGGCCCGCAGCGACGGGGCGACGTTCACGATCGAGTCGTTCACCCGCTACCTCCTGCACGACCCCCTGCACCACCTCTGGGACGTCGCCGGCTGACCCAACCTGGCCCACCGGGCGCAACCGAGGGCGTGAACGCACCGGATCGGTGCCGCCGGGTCATCAGTTCGGTCAGGCGGTACCCTTCGAGGCTCTCATGGCCTTCCAGTTCCGCACCCGACGCGTCGCCGAGTTCGCCGAGCAGGGCGACCACATCGGCTCCGAGTTCGGTGCCGAGGCCGAGCTGGAGCACCTCGCCACCGCCGATTCGTTCTTCGACTGGATCGTCGAGTCCTTCGCCGGTTCCGTGCAGGGCAACGTGCTCGAAGTGGGCGCCGGCATCGGCACCGTCGCCACCCGCCTCGCCCGCGACCCGGACGTCACGGTGACCGCCATCGAGCCCGCGGCCAACCTGTTCCCCCGCCTGGCCGACGCCGGGCGCAGCCATGGCTTCACCGCCCGCCAGATCACCAGCACCGAGCTGCTCGGCGAGGCGGCCGGCACCTTCGACGCGCTCGTCTACGTGAACGTGCTCGAGCACATCCGCGACGACGTGGCCGAGGTGCGCCAGGCCCACGACCTGTGCGCGCCCGGCGGTCGGCTCTGCATCTTCGTGCCCGCCGTACCCGGCATCTACGGCACGCTCGACCGCAAGAGCGGCCACTACCGCCGGTACCGCAAGGCCGAGCTGGTGGCCAACATCACTGCCGGCGGTTTCCGGGTCGACGACGTCGGCTACTTCGATGTCATGGGCCTGGTGCCGTACTGGCTGGCCTATCGCGTCCTCGGTGTGCAGTCGTTGGGCGGCACGAGCACGTCGCTGTTCGCCAAGGTGCTCGTGCCCATGTCGCGCGCGGTGCAGGCGCTGGTGAAGCACCCGCCCATCGGCAAGAACCTCATCCTGACTGCAACGAGGGTGCCTTGACCCGGTGGGCGACCATGACGTCCTCGGTGTTCATGAGCACTTCGAACTCGCCGCCCGGACCGGTCAGTTCGCTGACCGTCGTCTGATCGGCTTCGGACACGTGGCGGAGATCGAGCACCATGTACTCGACTGTCACCGGGTTGGGCGGGTTCTCGTTGCGGTTGCCCCAGTAGGCGATGCGCCACGGGTTGGGCCAGTCGTAGACGCGCTCGCGGTGGGCCAGGTGGGGGAGGATCGAGAAGGTGGCCGCCAGGCTGGCGTCGTCGGGCACCATGTCGACGGCGCGTTGCAGCACGGCTACGCGTGAGGTGGGCCGGGCCCAGATCTCGTTGCGCTCACCGATCGGCGACGGCGACCACGCGATGTTGGTGACGAGGGCGCAGCCCAGCATCCAGGCCATGGCCCAGCGGTGCCACGACCGGGGCCGGATCACCCGGCGGTAGCCCTCGATGGCGGCGACGAAGATCGGGGCGATCATGACCGAGGTGTACTGGTACGTGATCATGCGGGCGTAGGGGCTGGTGCCGATGACGCTGGCCAGCATCTGCGGGCCGGCCATGGCGAGGAACCCGAGGCCGGCGATGGGGAAGCCGCCGAGCGGCAGGGCGAGGTCGCGGTAGAAGCGGATCCGGTCGGGCTTGGTGGCGGCCGACACGACCCGGTTGGGGTGCCGCACGATGTTGGCGCCGACCTGGCCCATGGTGGTGCCCCAGTCGCTGTAGAAGTAGGCGACGTAGAACGGCTCCTCACCGTTGTTGAAGTGGGGGATGGCCAGCTTCGTGCAGAACAGGTACCAGGCGGCTCCGCCGAACAGCGTGATGCCGGGCACCCACCGGCCCCGGCCGGTGACGGCGTCAGCGGCGTGGCGCCGGCGCCAATGCAGCACCCACAGCACGAGCCCGAGCACCATCACCGCGAGCGCGGCGTCCTCCCGGATGATCAGCACGAGGGCGACCATGAGGTAGTAGGCGCGCCATCGCTGGCGCTGGGCGAACCACCATGCGAAGAGGAACGGGGTGATCACCATCGCCTCAGGGTGGTAGTTGGCCCAGGCGATGAACTGCACCGCCGGGTACAGGAGGAAGGCACCGGCGAAGCCCAGCCCGTGCCACGGGTTCAACTTGTCGCGGGCGATCAGGTACACGGGCACGGCGCCGGCACCGAGGCTCGCCGCCTGGGTGGCCATCAGGAATGTGGGGCCGGCGCCGAGCCAGTAGAACGGGGCGTACAGGTAGGCGATGAGGTTGATGTGCTGGCCCCAGAAGTCGAGGCCGCGCACGGTGACGAACGTGGGCTTGAAGTGGGACACCAACCAGTAGCCCTGGTCGTAGATGCCCATGTCGAAGCTCCACGTCCCGAAGTTCTGGTGGTGCTGCACGGCGAGGGCGCCGAAGATGCCGATCCACACGAGCGTGACGACGCCGGTGATGGCTGCCGCCGGGTGCATGCGGAACCGGCCGACCGGGAACGGGCGGCCGAACCGGTGCCAGTCGATGTCGCGCACGCGCACGACGACCGACCGACGGCGCGCCGTCGGCCCCGCCTCGTCGGCGGAGGGTTCGTCGCCGGGCTCCTCGACGGGATCCTCGGCGGACTCGAAGGCGGCCGTCTCGGTGATCGTGTCAGGGTAGTGCGACACCCCGGCGCTGCGTCAGGCAGGTGGCGCCCGCTCACGTAGTGTCGCCGCATGCAAGACCTGGACGTGCATCTCGGGGGTCGCCGTCCGTTCGGCTACAGCTTCTGGCCGTTGCCAGAGGACGACCCCGGCGTGGAGATCCCGCGCGAATCCATCCGCCTCGTGTCGCCCGATGGCGCCCTCGTCCGAGGTCTGCTGTGGACCCCGCCGGGCGGCAAGCCGTGGAAGACCGCGGTCATCCTGTCCCACCCGCGCGGTGACTTCAGCGTGCACTACGCCTGCCCGCTGCTCGCCGCCGCCGGGTACGCCGTGCTCGGCTTCGGCACGCGCTACCAGAACAACGACACCGACTGCCTCCACGAGAGCTGCATCGTCGACGTGCAGACCGTGTACGAGGAGATGAAGCGGCGCGGCGCCGAGGCCGTGGTGCTGCTGGGCAACTCGGGCGGCGGGTCGCTGATGGCCATGGCCCAGGCCGAGCTCGGCATCGGCGACGGCTGGGTCGGCATGGCCGCCCATCCGGGCGAGGGTGTGTTCATGAACCAGGTCATCGACCCGTCGGTGGCCGACGAGTCGGACCCGTTCAGCCGGATCCCCGAGCTCGACATGTACGACCCGGACAACGGCTGGCGCCCGTGGCCGGAGCCGTGCTCGTACGACAAGGGTTGGCTGGCCACCTACCGGGCCGCCCAGATCGCCCGGGTGGCCCGCATCGACGCCATCGCCAAGCAGGCGATGGCCGACGCCGACGACGCCAAGGTGCGCATGGGCGCCGTCGACAAGCACGCCGATCCGGCCCGGTGGCGTGACCTGCGGGCCCGCACGGTGTTCGCGAAGTACCACGTGATCTACCGAACCCTGGCCGACCCGGCCTACCTGGACCTGTCGATCGACCCCGACGAGCGGCCGATGGGCTCGCTGTTCGCCTTCCCCGACCCGCTCGACGCCAACTACGGACGCGGCGGGCTGTCGCGCACGATGACGTCGCGGGGCTGGCTGAGCACGTGGTCGGGGTTGTCGAGCCACGCCAAGCTGGCCGACACGATGCCCAGGGTGACGGTGCCCACGCTGCTGGTGCACCCCACGGCCGACACCGAGATCCGCATCCGCCAGGCCGAGGAGATCGTCGACAACGCCGGCGCGGTCGACAAGACCTACGTCGAGATGAAGGGCGCCCCCCACTACCTCGAGGGTCGGCGCCCCGAGGCGTTGGCCGCCGTGGCCGAGTGGTTGGGGAAGCGCTTCCCCTGAGGCGCCCGGAACCCGTCCCCGCCTCCGGCGCCGTCGGGTTGGCGAGTGGCCGCCGTCGCCGCTAGTGTTTCCAAGCCGTGCACGGGAGCGTTTCGTCTTGTGCGCCACCTGAAGTCCGCAGTTCGCAGTAGCAGTCGGAGGCAGTACCGAAACCGACGTCCGTGTTGCGCCCGTCCGACGGGGACCGCACGGCACAACCGATCGAGAGGCTCCGTCCGGCTTGCGCCTGGCGGAGCTTCTGCGTGAAGAGCGATCCATCCGGATCACAACCGAAGGAAAGCCCCATGGCGTCCAAAGCGATCGTCGGCGAGAAAGTCGGCATGACCCAGGTGTGGGGGGATGACAACCGCGTCATCCCCGTCACGGTCCTCAAGGTCGCGCCGGCGCGGGTGGTGCAGGTCAAGACCACCGAACGCGACGGCTACTCCGCCCTGCAGGTCACGTACGGCCACAAGAACCCCCGCAAGCTGACCAAGCCCGAGGCCGGTCACTTCGCCAAGGCTGGTGTCGAGCCCGGCTCCAATCTGGTGGAGCTGCGTCTCGAGTCGGTCGACGGGTTCGAGGTCGGCCAGGAGATCAAGGTCGACGCCCTCGCCGTTGGCGACTTCGTCGACGTGATCGCCCAGAGCCGTGGCAAGGGTTGGACCGGCGCGATGAAGCGCCACAACTTCAAGGGCCAGGGCGCGAGCCACGGCAACCACAAGATGCACCGGTCGCCCGGTTCCATCGGGTCGTGCTCCTTCCCGGGTCGTGTCTTCCCCGGTCTGAAGATGGCCGGCCGCATGGGTGCCGAGCAGGTGACCACCCTGAACCTCGAGGTGGTCGCCGCCGATCCCGAGCGCGATCTGCTCCTCGTGAAGGGCTGTGTCCCCGGTCCCCGTGGCGGCGTCGTCGTCGTTCGTGACGCGGTCAAGAGCCCGTCCAAGAAGGGTGGGAAGTGATGCCGACCGTCTTCGTCCGCACCGCGGCCGGCGATGAGAAGGGCTCCTTCGCCCTTCCCGACAGTCACTTCGGCCAGCAGCCGAACGTGCCGCTGATGCACCAGGTGGTGACCGCTCAGCTGGCCAAGCGCCGCAGCGGCACCCAGTCCACCAAGACCCGCGCCGACGTGTCGGGTGGCGGCAAGAAGCCCTTCAAGCAGAAGGGCACCGGCAACGCCCGTCAGGGCTCCACCCGTGCCCCGCACTGGGTCGGCGGTGGTGTGGCCCTCGGGCCCAAGCCCCGCAAGTACGACCAGAAGACCCCCAAGAAGATGATCAAGGCCGCGCTGGCGTCGGCTCTGTCCGACCGGGCCACCGAGGGCCGGATCATCGTCGTGGAGTCGTGGGGCTTCGACAGCCCCAGCACCAAGGCTGCCTCCCAGGCCCTCAAGGCCGTGGGCGCCACGGGTCCGGTGCTGGTCGTGCTCGACCGGGACGACGAGAACGCCGTGCTGAGCTTTCGCAACCTGCCGTCGGTCCACATGATCACCATCGGCGAGCTGAACGCCTACGACGTGCTCTGCAACGAGTACATCGTGTTCACCCGGGACACGCTGCCCGGCGTGGTCGCCCAGTCCGACGCGCCCGAATCCGTCACGAAGGATGCCGAGGCATGAAAGACCCCCGCGACATCATCCTGGGCCCCGTGGTCTCCGAGAAGAGCTACGGCCTCATGGACCAGAACACCTACACGTTCTACGTGCACCCGTCGGCGTCGAAGCCCGAGATCCGCGATGCGATCGTGTCGATCTTCGAGGTGAAGGTGCTGAAGGTGAACACGCTGAACCGTCCGGGCAAGAAGGTCCGGGCCCGCAAGGTGAACAAGGTCGGTAAGAAGCCCGACACCAAGCGGGCCATCGTCACCCTCGCCGAGGGTGAGCGCATCGAGCTGTTCGAGAGCTGAGAGGGACCGCACCATGGCTCTTCGCAAGCGCAAGCCCACCAGCGCCGGTCGCCGCTTCCAGTCGGTGTCCGATTTCGCCGAGGTCACCAAGGACCGCCCGGAGAAGACGCTGCTGGCGCCCAAGCCGAGGACCGGAGGCCGCAACGCCTACGGTCGCAAGACCGCCCGCCACAAGGGTGGCGGCCACAAGCAGCAGTACCGCCTGGTCGACTTCAAGCGGGTCAAGGACGGTGTGCCGGCCAAGGTGGCCGCCATCGAGTACGACCCCAATCGCACCTGCCGCATCGCGCTGCTCCACTACACCGACGGCCAGAAGGCCTACATCCTGGCGCCCCGCGGCCTCAAGCCCGGAGACCGGGTGGAGAGCGGCCCCGGTGCCGACATCCGCCCCGGCAACGCGCTGCCGATGCGCTACATCCCGGTCGGTACCACGATCCACAACGTCGAGCTGCGCCCCGGTCAGGGCGGCAAGCTCGGGCGCTCGGCCGGCATGGCCGTGCAGCTCGTGGCCAAGGAGGGCGACTACGCCACCCTGCGCCTGCCGTCCACCGAGATGCGCCGTGTGGCGATCGACTGCCGCGCCACCGTCGGCGAGGTCGGGTTCGCCGAGCACGAGCTCGAGAGCATCGGCAAGGCCGGCCGAAACCGCTGGAAGGGCGTCCGCCCGCAGACCCGTGGCGTCGCCATGAACCCCGTCGATCACCCCATGGGTGGTGGCGAGGGCAAGACCTCTGGTGGTCGCCCGCCCACCTCACCGTGGGGCAAGCCCGAAGGCCGAACCCGTGACAAGAACAAGCCGTCTCAGAAGCTCATCGTCCGTCGCCGCCGGTCCGGCAAGGGACGCCGGTAAGGACTAAGGGGAATCTGCTCATGGCACGCAGCCTGAAGAAGGGTCCGTTCATCGACGACCACCTCCTCAAGAAGGTGGACGTCCTCAACGCGGCCGGTGACAAGAAGGTCATCAAGACCTGGTCGCGCCGCTCCACGATCATCCCTGAGATGGTCGGTCACACGATCGCCGTGCACGACGGCCGCAAGCACGTCCCGGTGTACGTCACCGAGTCGATGGTCGGCCACAAGCTCGGTGAGTTCGCGCCTACCCGGACGTTCAAGTTCCACGCCGGCCAGGAGAAGAACTCGAAGGGCAAGCGATGACCGGACCGAAGACGAACGAAGGCGCCACGATGGTGGGGGAGCGCACGGGAACACGGGCCAAGGTCCGGTACGTGCGGTCGTCGGCCTACAAGGCCCGTGAGGTGTTGAACCTCATCCGGGGCGTGGACGTGCGCTCGGCCGACGAGACGTTGCAGCTCGTGGAGCGCGACATCGCCATCGTCATTCGCAAGGCCCTCGCCTCGGCGGTGGCCAACGCGGTGAACAACGACAACCAGTCGGCCGACGACCTCTACATCTCGGCGTGCTACGCCGACGAGGGCCCCACGCTGAAGCGGTTCCGGCCTCGTGCTCGTGGTCGTGCGTTCCGCATTCGCAAGCGCACCTGCCACATCACCGTGATCGTGACCCGCATCCCCGATGCCAAGCTCGAGCAGCGGCGTCGCAACGAGGAGGCCAAGCCGAGCGCCCGCACCCGTCGTGGCGCCGCCGCCCAGACGGCCAGCCGCCGTCAGCGCGTGGCCCGCAGCCGCGCCGCCACCGGCCCGACCGCCGAGGCGCACGATCACGATCACGATCACGATCACGGCACCGAGGTGCAGGGTCTGGTCGACACCGGTGCCGCCGCAGGCGACGTGCAGACGCACGGCCCCGACAGCCACGCACCGTTGGAAGACGGCAGCCAGCCCGAGGGCCACCCGGTGAAGGGCAACGCTGATTCGATGCTGTACCACACGCCGGAGTCGCCCTTCTACGGGCGAACCAAGGCCGAGGTGTGGTTCACCACTGCCGAAGCGGCCGAGGCCGCCGGCTTCGCCCTGCCGCCGTCGCTGCGCGACGACGCGGGCGAGTCCGACGCCGAGGGCAGCGACGAGGGAGACAAGTAATGGGCCAGAAGGTCAATCCGTACGGGTTCCGGCTCGGCATCACCACCGAGTGGAAGTCGCGGTGGTTCGCCGACCGTGGGTACGAGGCGTACCTGATCGAGGACTGGAAGATCCGCGACTCCATCATGCGCAAGCTCGAGAACGCGGCGATCAGCCGCATCGAGATCGAGCGCACGCGTGATCGCCTCCGCGTCGACATCCACACCGCCCGCCCGGGCATCGTGATCGGTCGCCGTGGCGCCCAGGCCGACGAGCTGCGCGCCATGCTGACCAAGATCACGGGCAACCCCCGCGTGCAGCTCAACATCGTCGAGATCAAGCAGCCCGAGCTCGACGCCGCCCTCATCGCCCAGGGCGTCGCCGACCAGTTGGCCGGCCGCATCGCCTTCCGTCGGGCCATGAAGCGGGCCGTGCAGAACGCTCAGAAGGCCGGCGCCCTCGGCATCCGGGTGCAGTGCTCCGGCCGCCTCGGCGGCGCCGAGATGAGCCGCACCGAGTGGTACCGCGAAGGCCGGGTGCCGCTGCACACGCTGCGCGCCGACATCGACTACGGGTTCCGCGAAGCGAAGACCACCTACGGCCGCATCGGCGTGAAGGTGTGGATCTACAAGGGCGACATCCTGCCCTACAAGAGCCAGTTCGAGGACAAGATCGCCCGCGAGGCCGCCATGGCCGTCGGCGAGACCTCGGGCATGGGTGCGCGCAAGGTCGTGTCGTCGGCCGGTCGTCGGCCCGAGGGTGACGTGCCCCTCGAGGCCACCCCGCTGCTCAAGGAAGCCGATCCCGAGATCGAGAAGCTCCTCGCCGAAGAGGAAGAGATCGAGCGTCGCACCCGCGAATCCCACGAGACGCCTCATTTCCGAGGGAGTGACTGATCATGTTGATGCCCCGTCGTGTGAAGCACCGCAAGCAGCAGCGCGGTCGCATGAAGGGTGAGTCCAAGGGCGCGACCTCGCTGGCGTTCGGCGAGTACGGCATCCAGGCCCTGGAACCCGGTTGGATCACCGCTCGCCAGATCGAGGCGGCCCGTATCGCCATGACCCGTCACATCAAGCGTGGCGGCAAGGTGTGGATCAACGTCTTCCCCGACAAGCCCGTCACCGAGAAGCCGGCCGAGACCCGCATGGGTTCCGGCAAGGGCAACCCGGAGCGCTGGGTCGCCGTGGTGAAGCCGGGTCGTGTCATGTTCGAGTTGTCGTACCCCACCAAGGAGATTGCGGTCAGCGCCCTCGAGCGTGCGATCCAGAAGCTCCCCATCAAGGCCCGCGTCATCACGCGTGAGGAGGTGATCTGAGATGGCGACCGACCTCTCCGATCTCCGCGAGAGCGACATCCCTGCGCTGGTGACGGCCCTGGCCGAAGCCAAGGACGAGCTCTTCAAGCTCCGGTTCCGCAACGCGACCGGCCAGTTGGAGAACACCGCCGCACTGGGCTCCGCCCGCAAGCGGATCGCCCGCATCAACACCATCCTGCGTCAGCGGGAGATCGCAGCCGCCGAAGCGGCCGTGACGAGCACGAAGAAGGCGAAGTGATGGCAGAGACCGAGACCCCGGAACGGGCCGCGCGCAAGGTGCGCGAGGGCATCGTCGTGTCCGACAAGATGGACAAGACCTGCATCGTCGCCATCGTCGAGCGCGTGCGTCACCCCAAGTACGCCAAGTTCGTCCAGCGCACCAAGCGCCTGTACGCCCATGACGAGGCCAACGACGCCAACCTGGGCGACCGGGTCCGCATCACCGAGACGCGTCCCACGTCGAAGCTGAAGCGCTGGCGTCTGGTCGAAGTCCTCGAGCGGGCAAAGTGACGGAGGCGAGCCACTCATGATCCAGCAGGAATCCCGCCTCCGCGTCGCCGACAACTCGGGCGCCAAAGAGGTCCTCGTCATCAAGGTGCTCGGTGGCACGCGCCGCCGGTACGCATCGATCGGGGACATCTTCGTCGCCACGGTGAAGGACGCCATCCCGGGCGCCGGTGTGAAGAAGGGCGACGTCGTCAAGTGCGTCGTCGTCCGCACGAAGAAGGAGAAGCGCCGTCCCGACGGCAGCTACATCCGCTTCGACGAGAACGCCGCCGTGCTCATCAAGGACGACCAGTCGCCGCGTGGCACCCGCATCTTCGGCCCGGTGGGCCGCGAACTGCGTGACAAGCGCTTCATGCGCATCGTGTCCCTCGCCCCGGAGGTGATCTGACCATGAATCTCAAGAAGGGTGATCGGGTCGTCGTGCTGACCGGCAAGGACCGCGGTCGCGAAGGCGTCATCTCCCGGGTCTTCCCCTCCGAGGGCAAGATCATCGTGGACGGCATGAACATCGCCAAGAAGCACCAGAAGTCGACGAGGGCCACCATGCAGGCCGGCATCATCGACCGTGAGATGCCCATCGATGCGTCGAACGTCGCCATTCTCAGCCAGGGTCGGCCCTCCCGGGTCGGCTACCGGATCGAGGCGGACGGCAAGAAGGTCCGCATCGCCAAGCGCACCGGGGAGGTGCTGCCGTGACCGACACCCCCGTTCGCGAGGCGCCTCGCCTCAAGGTGAAGTACGAGCAGGAGGTGCGTGACCGCCTCATGGCCGAACTGGGCCTGCAGAACGTCATGCAGGTTCCGCGGTTCACCAAGATCGTGGTGAACATGGGCGTGGGTCGTGCCTCGCAGCAGCCGTCGCTGCTCGAGGCCGCCGTCGCCGATCTCACCCTCATCACCGGCCAGAAGCCGCTCGTCACCAAGGCGGGCAAGTCCATCGCCGCCTTCAAGCTGCGCGAAGGCCAGGCCATCGGTGCCAAGGTCACGCTCCGGGGTGACCGCATGTGGGAGTTCTTCGACCGCCTGCTGGCCGTCGCCATTCCCCGCATGCGTGACTTCCGCGGCCTGAACCCCCACAGCTGGGACGGTCGGGGCAACTACACGTTCGGCGTGTCCGAGCAACTGATCTTTCCCGAGATCGACTACGACAAGGTCGACGTGGCTCGGGGCATGGACATCACGTTCGTGACCACCGCGATCACCGACGCCCACGGCAAGGCACTGCTCGACGCCTACGGCTTCCCGTTCAAGCGGGGCGCCGACGCCGGTCCCCCTCCCAAGAAGGTTCCTCGTCGTCGCGGCCCGGTCCGCGGCGGCAAGTCCGCCAAGCCGCAGGCCGCCCAGAGCGCCGGCAAGAAGAAGTGAAGGGCTGAACGATGGCCAAGAAGGCACTCATCAACAAGCAGCAGGCCAAGCCCAAGTACAAGGTGCGCGCCTACACGCGCTGCAAGCGCTGTGGCCGGCCGCGCGCAGTTTTCCGGAAGTTCAGCCTCTGCCGCATCTGTCTCCGTGAGATGGTGCACGCCGGCGAGGTCCCTGGTGTCACCAAGGCGAGCTGGTGAGGAGGCGAGCCGACCATGTCGATGACTGATCCCATCGCGGACATGCTGACCCGCATCCGCAACGCCAACACCGCCATGCACGACGACGTGAAGATGCCGTCGAGCAAGCAGAAGGTGGCCCTGGCCACCATCCTCAAGCGCGAGGGCTACATCGAGGGCTACGAGGTGAGCGATCACCCCGAGGGCCATTCGAAGCTGCTCGTCGTCCACATGAAGTACACGCCTGACCGGGTGCGCACGATCACCGGCCTGCGCCGGGTGTCGAAGCCCGGCCTGCGCCAGTACGTCCGTGCCGACTCCGTTCCGCGCGTCCTCGGCGGCCTCGGTGTCGCCGTCCTGTCCACCAGCCTCGGCCTCATGACCGACCGCGAGGCGCGCAAGCGCAACGTCGGCGGCGAGGTCCTCTGCCACGTGTGGTGAGGAGGAACTAGCCATGTCCCGCATCGGACGATCCCCCATCCCCGTGCCCTCGGGCGTCGACGTCAGCGTCGCGTCGGGCACCGTCACCGTGAAGGGCCCCAAGGGCACGCTCAGCCGTGACCTGCCGGGCGCGATCACCGTCCGCCAGGACGGTGACACGCTGCTCGTCGAGCGGCCCAACGACGAGCGCCAGAATCGGGCGCTCCACGGCCTCACCCGCACCCTCGTCAGCAACATGGTCGTGGGCGTGACCAACGGCTTCGTCAAGGAGCTCGAGATCGTGGGCGTCGGCTACCGCGCCGAGGCCCAGGGCCCGAGCGCGTTGAAGCTCGCCCTCGGTTACTCGCACCCCGTCGTCTACGAAGCCCCCGACGGCATCACCTTCGAGGTCCCCCTGCCCACGCGCATCGTGGTCCGGGGCATCGACAAGGAGTCGGTCGGCCAGGTCGCCGCCAACATCCGTTCGATCCGCAAGCCCGAGCCCTACAAGGGCAAGGGCGTGAAGTACGCCGGCGAGAAGATCCTTCGCAAGGCCGGCAAGACCGGGAAGAAGTGATCCTGCATGCCTGATGTCTCCAAGGTTCGCCGTGAGCTTCGGCAGCGCCGCCACCACCGTGTGCGCAAGCTCGTCACCGGCACGCCGGCGCGCCCGCGCCTGGCCGTCTTCCGGTCGAACAACCACCTGGTGCTCCAGGTGATCGACGACACCCAGGGCCGCACGCTGGCCGCCGCCTCCACCCATGAGGCGGCGCTGCGCGGTGGTGCCACGGGCAACATCGACGCGGCCAAGAAGGTCGGTACCCTGGTGGCCGAGCGGGCCCAGGCCGCCGGCGTCGCCAAGGTCGTGTTCGACCGCGGTGGCTTCCTGTACCACGGACGAGTGGCGGCGGCGGCCCAGGCTGCCCGCGACGCCGGACTGGAGTTCTGATGTCGAACACCGAGATCGCCGGACTGCGTGAGTCACGCGTCATCACGATCAACCGCGTGGCCAAGGTCGTGAAGGGTGGCCGTCGGTTCTCCTTCACCGCGCTCGTGGTGGTCGGCGACGGCGCCGGTCGCGTCGGCCTCGGCTACGGCAAGGCCAAGGAAGTCCCGCTGGCCATCCAGAAGGGCACCGAAGAGGCCAAGAAGAACCTCTTCTCGGTCCCGTTGGCCGGCAGCACCATCACGCATCCCATCATCGGTGAGCAGGGTGCCGGTCGGGTCCTCCTGAAGCCCGCCGCCCCCGGTACCGGCGTCATCGCCGGCGGCGCCGCCCGTGTCATCCTCGAGGAGGCCGGCGTGCACGACGTGCTGGCCAAGTCGCTCGGCTCGTCGAACGCCATCAACGTGGCCCGCGCCACCATCCACGGGCTGCGCACCCTGCAGCGCCCTGACGAAGTCGCCAAGCGGCGCGGTCTGTCGGCCGAGGAGTTCGTGCCCAAGGGCCTGCTTCGGGCCTACAACGAGTCCCAGCGTGGGCCCGTCGTCATGGACGAGGTGCGCTGATGAGCTCGCTCAAGGTGACCCAGCTGAGGTCGAAGATCGGCGCCAAGCCGAAGACCGTGGGCACGTTGCGTGCGCTCGGCCTCGGCCGCATCGGTCAGACGAACACCCTGCCTGACCGCCCCGAGATCCGGGGCATGATCGCCCGCGTGCCTCACCTGATCAAGGTCGAGGTCGTGGAAGACACGGAGAACTGACATGCGCGTCGATGACCTCAGGCCCGCCCCCGGGTCGACCAAGAAGCCCAAGCGCGTCGGCCGTGGCACCGGTGGCAAGGGCGGCAAGACCGCCGGCCGTGGCACCAAGGGCCAGTACGCCCGTAACACCGTCGCTCGCGGCTTCGAAGGCGGCCAGACCGGCCTCAAGCAGCGCGTGCCGAAGTTGAAGGGCTTCACGAACCCCTTCCGCATCGAGTACCAGGCCATCAACCTCGACGTGCTCGCCGAGCTCGAAGAGGCCGAGGTCACTCCGGGCACGCTGGCCACCCACGGCCTGGCCCACAAGGGTGCGCTCATCAAGGTCCTCGGCCGCGGCGAGATCAGCCGTGCGGTGAAGGTGTCGGCGCACGGCTTCTCCAAGTCGGCCGTCGTCGCCATCGAGGCTGCCGGGGGTAGCGTGGAGATGATCCCGCTGCCGTACAAGGTTCGGCCCGCGGCCAAGGGCAACCAGTTCACCAACCGCTGATCCACCGTCGAACCAACTGGGAGTTGGCATGCGCTCGAGCGTGCTGAACATCTTCAAGATCTCCGACCTCAGGGGCAAGATCCTCTTCACCTTGTTGATGGTGGCGCTCTACCGCGTCGGGGCCCACATCCCTGTGCCCGGCATCGACTTCCAGGCGGTGAAGCAGCTGCAACAGCAGGCCGATCAGGGCGGCACCCTCGGGTACCTCAACCTGTTCTCGGGTGGCGCCTTGTCGAGCTTCTCGATCCTGTCGCTCGGGATCATGCCGTACATCACGGCCTCGATCATCATCCAGATCCTGGGTGTGGTGATCCCGAAGCTGGAGCAGTGGCAGGAAGAGGGCGCGGTCGGTCAGCGCAAGATCACCCAGTGGACGCGCTACCTGACCATCGGCATCGCGTTGCTGCAGGCCACCGGCCTCACCTTCCTCTTCGGTCGGGGCAACGGCGCGACCTTGCTGGGCGGTCGCAACGCGCCCAACGTGGTGCTGCTGCCCGGCTTCCCGTTGAACCGCGTGATGCTGGTGATCGGCACCCTGGTGTGCGGCACCGTGCTCATCATGTGGATGGGGGAGCTGACCACGCAGCGCGGCATCGGCAACGGCATGTCCATGCTGATCTTCGCGTCCGTGGTCTCCCACCTGCCTTTCGACTACGCCAACATCTTGAAGACCCGGCGCTTCGTGCCCTTCGTGCTGCTGGTGGCGCTGTCGATCGCCATCGTGGTGTCCGTCGTCTACATGGAGAACGGTCAACGGAGAATTCCCGTCCAGTTCTCCAAGCAGGTGCGGGGCCGGCGGCTGTACGGCGGCCAGAGCACCTACATCCCGTTGAAGGTGAACCAGGCCGGCGTCATCCCGATCATCTTCGCCTCGTCGGTGCTGCTGCTCCCGGTGCTCTTCACGAACATCCTGGGCAACTCGACCTCGGGCTGGCGGGGTTGGCTCACGAAGTTCGTGACCAACCACGTGACGAACCAGTCCGACTGGTTCCACCTGATCCTGTACGGCTTGATGATCATCGGCTTCGCCTACTTCTACAACGCCATCGCGTTCGACCCCGTGAAGCAGGCCGACCAGATCCGCAAGCAGGGTGGGTACATCCCGGGCATCCGGCCCGGCCCCCAGACCGAGCGCCACCTGGCCAAGATCCTGAACCGCATCACGCTCCCCGGCGCCCTGTTCATCGCGTCCATCGCGTTGCTGCCCTCGATCCTCCTCGCCTTCTTCGGCATCCGGCAGTTCCCGCTCGGCGGCACCACCGTGCTCATCGCCGTGGGCGTGGCGCTGGAGACCATGAAGCAGATCAACAGCCAGCTGATGCTGCGCAACTACGAGGGGTTCTTGAACTGAGGCTTGGGCCCCGGGTGTCCATCGGCTACAAAGGCGCACCATGATCCCCGGCGCGCGACTGATCATCCTGGGTCGCCAGGGCGCGGGGAAGGGCACCCAGTGCATCAGGTTGTCGCGGCACTACGTCGTGCCCCACGTGTCGACCGGTGACATCCTGCGGGCCGCGGTCCGCGAGGGCACCGAGATGGGCAGGCAGGCCAAGGCCATCATGGACGCCGGCAGTCTGGTGAGCGATGAGATCATGATCGGCATCGTCGCCGAGCGGCTCACCCGGCGCGACGCGTCCACCCGGGGCTACCTGCTCGACGGGTTCCCCCGCACCGTGCCCCAGGCCAAGGCGCTCGGCGAGCTCGAAGATGTCTCCGCCATCGACGTCGTCATCGACCTCGACGTGCCCCGCGAGCTCGTGCTCGACCGCCTGTCGCGCCGGCGGGTCTGCAACGTGTGCTCGACCAACTACGTGGCCACCGGCATGGAACGCCCGCCGTGGACCTGTGACAACTGTGGCGGTGACGTCGTGCAGCGCGACGACGACACCCCCGAGGCGATCAATCACCGGCTCGACCTGTACGAGACCCAGACGGCGCCGCTCATCGACTACTACTCTGATCTGAACCAGATGGCGGTCGTGAACGGGGTGGGGCACCCCGACGACGTGTTCCGGCGCGTCATCGACACCATCGAACGCTGGCGCAAGCGCCACAGCGTGTGATCGGTCGGGTCGTGGGCATCCCGGTGCGCAGCGAGCAGGAGCTGGCGCTCATGCGTCGCGCCGGGCGCGTGGTGGCTGAGATGCACGAGGTGATCCGCGCCGCCGTGCGCCCCGGGGTCACCACCGCCCACCTCGACCGGATCGCGCGCGACGTGCTCGAGCGTCGTGGGGCCAGGTCGAACTTCTTCGGCTACCACGGGTTCCCGGCGGTCATCTGCGCCAGCGTGAACTCGTGCGTGATCCACGGGATCCCCGACGACCGGCCGCTCGCCGAGGGCGACCTGCTCTCGATCGACTGTGGCGCCATCGTCGAGGGCTGGCACGGCGACGCCGCGTTCTCGATGGGCGTCGGCGCCCTCGACCCGGTGGCCGCTGCCCTCATCGACGCGGCCGACGAGGCGCTGGCCGCCGCCGTGGCCGCCATGGTGCCGGGCGGCCGCCTGGGTGACGTGGGCCACGCAGTGGAGACGGTGGCGCGCCGGCACGGGTTCGGTGTGGTGCGCGACTACTGCGGTCACGGCATCGGCCGGGCCATGCACGAGGATCCCGACGTCCCCAACTACGGGCGGGCCGGCAAGGGGGCCCGGCTGAAGGCGGGCAACGTGCTGGCCATCGAGCCGATGCTGGTGGCCGGCGACGAGGACACCGATGTGGCGGCCGACGGCTGGGCCGTGCTGACCGACGACGCCGGCTGGGCCGCCCACACCGAGCACACGGTGGCCGTGGGCCCCGACGGCCCCGAGATCCTGACCATCTAGGCGGGGCGCTCGGGGTCGGAGCAGGGTTCCGTGTACGCGGGATCCGCACCCGGGTCGGACCGACGGCACTATCGTACGGTTCGCCGGCACCGGCGCGTGCTGGAACTTGGCGTCGCGCCGCGACCCCGATAGCATGGCAACTCGGCCCTGGAAGCGCTTCGCGCGCATTCGGGCCATGTCGTACGCCGCCTCGAGGAGAGTCGTTTGGCCAAGCCCAAGGAAGACGCGATCGTGCTGGAAGGCACGGTGACCGAACCGCTCCCGAACGCCATGTTCCGGGTCGAGCTCGAGAACGGCCACAAGGTTCTGGCCCACATCTCAGGAAAGATGCGCATGCACTACATCCGCATCCTGCCTGGTGACCGCGTCCAAGTTGAGCTCACGCCCTACGACCTGAGCCGTGGCCGCATCACCTACCGGTACAAGTAACCAAAGGCTGCACCGATGAAGGTCCGCCCCAGCGTCAAAGCGATCTGTGAGAAGTGCAAGGTGATCCGCCGTCATGGGCGCGTGATGGTCATCTGCGAGAACCCGCGCCACAAGCAGCGGCAAGGCTGAGAGGGAACAACAGGCACATGGCCCGCATTTCCGGCGTCGACATCCCCCGCGAGAAGCGGCTGGAGATCTCGCTCACGTACATCTTCGGGATCGGTCGCACGACGGCCCAGAAGATCTGCGCCGAGACCGGCCTCGATCCCAACACGCGTGTACGTGACCTCACCGAAGAGGAGGTCGACCGCATGCGCAAGTGGGTCGATGCCCACCTCGAGGTCGAGGGTGACCTGCGCCGCAACGTCGCCCAGGACATCAAGCGCAAGATCGAGATCGGCTGCTACCAGGGCATCCGGCACCGCAAGGGCCTGCCCGTGCGCGGCCAGCGCACCCACACCAATGCTCGTACCCGGAAGGGTCCGAAGAAGACCGTTGCCGGCAAGAAGAAGGCAGTGAGGAAGTAAGACGTGGCCAAGCCCAAGCCCGGTGGACGTCGTCCCCGGAAGAAGGAACGCAAGAACGTCACCTTTGGCGTCGTGCACATCAAGAGCTCGTTCAACAACACCATCGTGTCCATCACGGACGCGGATGGGAACGTGATCTCGTGGGCCTCGGCCGGATCGTCGGGCTTCAAGGGCTCGCGCAAGTCGACGCCGTTCGCGGCGCAGATGGCGGCCGAAAAGGCAGCCCGCGCCGCCATGGAGCACGGCCTTCGCCGTGTCGAGGTGCAGGTGAAGGGTCCCGGCTCCGGCCGTGAGACCGCCATCCGCTCCATCCAGAACGTCGGCATCGAAGTCGCCGGCGTGAAGGACGTGACCCCGGTGCCCCACAACGGCTGCCGCCTCCCCAAGCGTCCGAGGATCTGAGTCATGGCCCGTTACACCGGACCCGTCTGCAAGCTCTGCCGCCGTGAGCGCATGAAGCTGTTCCTCAAGGGAACCAAGTGCGACACGCCGAAGTGCCCCATCGAGCGCCGTCCCTACCCGCCGGGCGATCACGGTCGCTCCCGTCGTAGCCAGGGTTCCGAGTACCTCACGCAGCTGCGTGAGAAGCAGAAGGCCCGCCGCATCTACGGCATCATGGAGAAGCAGTTCCGCAAGGTCTACGCCGAAGCGGTCCGCCGCTCCGGCGTCACCGGCGAGAACCTCCTGCAGCTGCTCGAGACCCGCCTCGACAACGTCGCCTACCGCGCCGGATGGGGCGCCAGCCGGGCTCAGGCCCGCCAGCTGGTGCGCCACGGTCACGTCACCGTGAACGGCAAGCGCGTCACCATCCCGAGCTACCAGGTGCGCAAGAACGACGTCGTCGCTCTCAGCGTCAAGGCCACCTCCATGATCGCCGTGCGGTCGAACATCGACACGCTCGACCGTCAACTCGTGGCGTGGCTCGAAGGCGGCGAGAACGGCAACAAGGTCACCGTTCGCGACCTGCCCCAGCGCGCCCAGATCGACGTCCCTGTCCGCGAGCAGCTCATCGTCGAGCTGTACTCCAAGTAAGTCCGGAAACGAAGGGGTCCCCCATGCTGGTCATTCAGCGTCCCACCGTGGAGGCCGTCGGAGAGCCCGAGGGCAATCGGCAGCGCTTCGCCATCGGGCCGCTCGAGCCCGGTTTCGGCCACACGATCGGCAACTCACTGCGGCGAACGCTCTTGTCGTCCATCCCCGGTGCGGCTATCACGACCGTCCGGTTCGATGACGCGCTCCACGAGTTCGACACCATCGTCGGTGTCACCGAAGACGTCACCGACATCATCCTCAACCTGAAGGACATCGTGCTCACGTCGGTGTCCGACGAGCCGGTCATCGTGCGTCTCGACGCCCGCGGCCCGGCCGAGGTCACCGCGGGCGACATCAAGGTCCCGTCCGAGGTCGAGGTCCTGAACAAGGAGCTCCACATCGCGACGCTCAACGCCAAGGGCCGGCTCGCCATCGACCTCACCGTCGAGCGCGGCCGGGGCTACATGTCGGCCGACCGCGAAAGCCAGTCGAAGACGATCGGCATCGTCCCGATCGATGCGATCTTCTCGCCGGTGCGCCGCGTGATGTTCACGGTGGAGCCGACCCGTGTCGAGCAGTCCACCAACTACGACCGCCTCATCCTCGACATCGAGACCGACGGTTCGATCACCGCCAAGGAGGCGCTGGCCTCGGCCGGTGCGACCCTGCGCTCGCTGGTCGACCTCGTCGCCAACATGAGCGAGAACCCCCAGGGCCTCGAGCTCGGTGAGATCGTCGGCGTCGCCGGCGGCTCCCCCGATCTCGACCTCCCGATCGAGGACCTCGACCTGTCCGAGCGTCCCCGCAACTGCCTCAAGCGGGCCCAGATCAACACGGTGGGCGAGCTGCTGCAGAAGACCGAGGAAGACCTGCTGAACATCACCAACTTCGGGCAGAAGTCGCTCGACGAGGTGAAGATGAAGCTCGATGAGCGCGGCCTGACGCTGCGCGGATGACGTAGGAGCCCCACCGCCATGCCCACCCCGCGCAAGGCCCGCCGCTTCGGCAAGACCGCGGCGCACCAGTCGCTCATGATGGCCAACCTCGCGGCGTCGTTGTTCGCCGCCGAGGCCATCGTCACCACCGAGGCCAAGGCCAAGTTCCTCCGGCCCATCGCCGAGAAGCTCATCACCAAGGCCAAGAAGGCGCAGACCGACGACGCTGCTCGTCGCCTGCACCAGATCCGCCTGATCCAGTCCGTGCTGCGCGACAGGGAGATGACCCACAAGCTGGTCAACGACATCGCGCCCCGGTTCGACGCCCGCAACGGCGGCTACACCCGCATCCTCAAGCTGGGCCCGCGCCACGGCGACAACGCGCCCATGGCGCGCATCGAGCTCGTCTGAGCACCACCGACCGGGCGTGCCGGACGCAACGATGACCCAAGAGCTGTTTCCCGATGAGCCGGCGCCCCAGGTGCCGGCTCTCGGCGTTCCCGCCGACGACGCGCCGCCTCGGTCGGCGCCGGCCCGGGCGTCGTTGCCGTTGCGGGCGGCCCGGGTGGTCAGGCCGCCGGCCGACGGCGATCGGCGCGTGCGCCTCACCGTGGCCTACGACGGTGCCGCCTTCCACGGCTTCGCGTCCAACGTGGGGGTGGCCACGGTGCAGGGCACGCTCGAGCGATCGTTGGCCCGCGTGCTGCGCCGACCCGCCATGGTCGTCACGGGCGCCGGCCGCACCGACACGGGCGTGCACGCTTGGGGGCAGGTCGTCACCTTCGACGCGCCGGTCACCACCGACCTGGCCCGGCTGCAGCGGTCGGTCAACAGCATGTGCGGTCCCGCCCTCGTCGTTCGGGAAACGGCGTGGGCGGCCGACGACTTCGACGCCCGCTACTCGGCCCGCTGGCGGCACTACCGCTACACGGTGCTCAACACACCGTGGCCCAGCCCGTTCCTGACGACCACGACGTGGCACGTGAGCGAACCGCTCGACCTGGCCGCCCTTCGGCTGGCGTGCGACCCGTTCGTGGGCGAGCACGACTTCTCGTCGTTCTGCAAGCGACCCAGGTCGACGCTGCCGCGTCAACCCGACGGCGAGCCGTGGCCCGAGCGGCCGCTGGTGCGACGCGTCGTGCGGGCCGAGTGGCACGACCTCGGCGACGGCGCGCTGCGCTTCGAGATCCGGGCCAACGCCTTCTGCCACAACATGGTCCGCTCGATCGTGGGCACCATCGTCGAGGTCGGCGCCGGCCACCGCCACGCCGGTGAGATGATGGGCATCCTGCGGGCCCGCTCCCGCGCCGCCGCCGGTGCGGTGGCGCCACCCCAGGGACTGTGCCTCTGGGAAGTCGGCTACCGCGGGTAGTGCACCGCTGCACTTGCCGGTTTTCCCTCCCGACCCGTATCCTTGTCCGGTTCCCGTGCCCGGGGCGTCCCGAGGGCCCGGATCCTGGAAAGACTCTCTGCGTATGCGCACGTACTCACCCAAGGCCTCTGAGATCATCCGCGCCTGGCACGTCATCGATGCCGAGGACCTGGTGCTCGGCCGGCTGTGCACGGAATCCGCCAGCCTGCTGCGTGGCAAGCACAAGCCGATGTTCTCGCCCCACATGGACACGGGCGACCACGTCGTGATCGTGAACGCCGCCAAGGTGGTGCTCACCTCGGGCAAGGCCAGCAAGAAGGACGTCTACCGTCACTCCGGCTACCCGGGTGGTCTCAAGACCACCACGTACGCCAAGCTCATGGCCACCAAGCCCGAAGAGGCCGTGCGCCAGAGCATCAAGGGCATGTTGCCCAAGGGCCCGCTGGGCCGCTCCATGATCCGCAAGCTCAAGGTCTACGCCGGCCCCGAGCATCCCCATGCCGCCCAGAACCCGCAGACCATCGAGCTGGCCAGCGCCAAGACGCGCTGACTTCACTGAGGAGAACATTTCGTGTCGAAGCCGCTCGTGCAATCCACCGGCCGCCGCAAGGAGGCCGTTGCCCGTGTCCGCCTGCGTCCGGGTACCGGCAAGGTCACCATCAATGACCGGTCGTTCGAAGATTTCTTCCCGATGCCCACGCACCGGATGATCGCCTCCGAGGCCCTGAAGGTCACCAGCACCGACGAGACCTACGACGTCGACGCCACCCTCCACGGTGGCGGCGTGTCGGGCCAGGCCGGTGCCCTGCGCATGGCCATCGCCCGTGCCGTCGTCGAGCTCGACGAGGAGACCCGTCCCACGCTCAAGAAGGCCGGCCTCCTCACGCGCGACGCCCGCGCCAAGGAGTCCAAGAAGTACGGCCTCAAGAAGGCCCGCAAGGCGCCGCAGTACTCGAAGCGCTGACGGACGAGCCGGTGTCGGCGGCATCGTCGAACGCCCGTGGGGCTGCTGCGGCGGCCCCACGTTCGCGTCCCCGGTTCGGTACCGACGGGGTGCGCGGCGTCGCCGGCACCGAGATCACCGCGTCCTTCGCCCTCGATCTCGGGCGGGCCGCGGCGCGGGTGCTCGGCGCCCGCGAAGCGGTCATCGGTGGCGACAGTCGCGTGTCCACCCGCATGCTGGAAGCCGCGCTCGTGGCCGGTCTGGCCGCCGAGGGCGTCACCGTGCACCGGCTCGGCATGGTGCCCACGCCCACGGTCGCCTACGCCGCCCAGCAGTGGGGTGTGATGGGCGTGGTCGTGTCGGCGTCGCACAACCCGTTCCACGACAACGGCATCAAGCTGTTCGCGCCCGGCGGTCTGAAGCTGCCCGATGACGTGGAGAGCCGCATCGAGGGCGAGCTGGCCGCGCTGCCGCCCACCGGTGCCGAGGTCGGCACGGTCATCGATTCCGACGTGGAGCGCGACTACCTCGACCACATCGGCGACGTGCTGGGCGACCGCGGCCTGGTCGGGCTGAAGATCGTGGTCGACGGGGCCAACGGGGCCGCCTCGTTCCTGGGGCCCGAGGTGTTCCGCCGGGCGGGCGCCACGGTGGTCGCCATCGGCTGCGAGCCCGACGGCACCAACATCAACCTGCGCTGCGGGGCCACGCACCCGGCCGGCCTGGCCGAGGCTGTGGTGGCCCACGGTGCCGACCTCGGACTCGCCCTCGACGGTGATGCCGACCGGCTCATCGCCGTCGACGCCTCCGGGCGCATCGTGGACGGTGACCACCTGATGGCGATCCTGGCCCTCGACCTGCGCGAGCGGGGCGAGCTGCGCGCCGACACCGTGGTCGTCACCGTGATGACGAACCTCGGCTTCCGCCTGGCCATGCAGGAGCACGGCGTGAAGGTCGTGGAGACCGCGGTCGGTGACCGCGCCGTGCTCGCCGCACTGGACGCCGGCAACTACAGCCTCGGCGGCGAGCAGAGCGGCCATGTGATCCTGCGCCATCGGGCCACCACCGGCGACGGCCTGCTCACCGGGCTGGTGCTGGCCGACGTGCTGGGCCGCCGGCAGCGGACGCTGGCCCAGCTGGCCTCGGTGATGACGAGCCTGCCCCAGGTGCTGGTGAACGTGAAGGTGCACCACCGCCGGGCCGACCTGCTCGACGCCATCGCCGCCGACGTGGCCACCGAGGAGGCCGGCCTGGGCGAGCACGGCCGCATCCTGGTGCGGCCGAGCGGCACCGAGCCCGTCGTGCGGGTCATGGTCGAGGCGCCCACCGACACCCAGGCCAGCGAGGTCGCCCTGCGCCTCGCCGCCGCCGTCGAACGCGCCGGCGCCTGACCCTGCCGGGCCTCCTGCCCTACCGGGTGGCGAGGGGCGCCGGTAGCCTGGCGGACCATGTGCGGCATCGTTGCGTTGCTGTCCCGGCCGCCCACCCGCCCCACCCCCGGCCCCGCTGACGTTCTCGGGGCGTTGGACCGGGCGGTGGCCGTCGCGGTCGGCACGGGACCACTGGTCGATCGACTCCTGGGCGCGGCGGCCGCGGCGGCCGAGGCCGACGGGCTCCTCAAGGGCCTCCCCGGCGTGCTCGCGCTGGTGCGCGGCCCCGAGCTGGTGCCGGCGATTCTGGCCCGGCTCGACGCCCTGGACGCCACCATCGCCCAGGGCGACGCCGCGGTCGACGCCGAGCCCGGCGACGTGGAGGCGCTGAACGCCGCGCTGGTGCGCCTGCGCGACGGGGTGTGGGCCATCCGCCGCGACCGACTGCGCACCGCTCGTGAGGTCGCCGGTCTGGCCGGCCGTGACCCCTCCGACGCCAGGCTGTCGGCCTTCCTCATGATCCAGCAGGTGCTGTCGGCCCTCGACCGGCTCGAGGTGCGCGGCCGTGACTCGGCCGGCATCCACGTGTACGTGTGGAACCACGGGCTCGATCTGACCGCCGACCCCGTGCGGCGCCTGTTCGACGGCCGCGCCGACGACTCGTTGTTCACCAACGGGGCGGTGCGCGTGGCCCCCACCGCCCACGGCGACGTGCTGAGCTTCGTGTACAAGGCGGCGGCCGAGATCGGCGAACTGGGCGACAACACGCGGGCGCTCCGCGCCGCCATGATGGACGACCGGCTCCTGCACCTCGCCCTCGAGGCCTCCACGGCTCGGGCATCGGTGCTGGCCCACACCCGGTGGGCCAGCGTCGGCATCATCTCCGAGCCCAACACCCACCCGCTGAACCAGGAGGAGGAGGACGGCGCGCCCGGGCCGTACGTGGTGGCCGCCCTGAACGGCGACGTCGACAACCACGCCGACCTGAAGGCGGCGCACGGCCTGTCGATCGCCACGCCGATCACCACCGACGCCAAGGTGATCCCCGCGCTCGTGTCGCGCACCGTCGCCGGTGGCGCCGACCTGGCCGAGGCGTTCCGCCGCACGGTCGCCAGCTTCGAGGGCTCCGTCGCCATCGGAGCCGCCTCGGCCGAGCAGCCCGACACCGTGCTGCTCGCCCTGCGCGGCAGCGGCCAGGGCGTGTACGTGGGCCTGGCCGACGACGCCTACATCGTGGCCAGCGAGCCCTACGGCGTGGTCGAGGAGACCATGCGGTACATCCGCCTCGACGGCGAGAACCCGGCCAACCCCGACGTGCCCGCCAGCCGCGGCCAGGTGCTGGTGCTCGACGGATCGAAGGCCGGCACGCTGGAGGGCATCCGCCGCATCGCCTACGACGGCACCGACGTGCCCGTCACCGCGCGCGACGTGATCACCGCCGAGGTGACCACCCGCGACATCGACCGAGGCGATGCCCCTCACTTCCTGCTCAAGGAGATCAGCGAGGCGCCGCTCAGCTTCGCCAAGACGCTGCGGGGCCGCATCGCCGAGCGCGACGGCCGGCTCCACGCGGTGCTGGGCGAGCGTACGCTGCCGGCCGCCGTGGTGGCCAAGCTGCGCGAGCGTGCCTTTCGCCGCATCGAGGTCATCGGCCAGGGAACCGCCGCCGTGGCCGGCCAGTCGGCGGCCGAGGTGCTGAGCCACTTCCTGCAGGGCACCGGCGTGATGGTGCGCCCCATCACCGCCACCGAGTACTCGGGCTTCTCCATGAGCAACGACCTGTCGGACACCCTGATGATCGCCGTGTCGCAGAGCGGCACCACCACCGACACGAACCGAACGGTCGACCTCGCCCGCGCCCGCGGCGCGTCGGTGATCGGCATCGTCAACCGGCGCAACAGCGACCTCACCGACAAGGCCGACGGTGTGCTCTACACGTCCGACGGTCGCGACGTGGAGATGAGCGTGGCCTCCACCAAGGCGTTCTACGCCCAGGTGGCTGCGGGCGTGCTGCTGTCGTGCGCCATCGCCGAGCTCATGGGCGTGGGCGACGAGCGCGAGCGCAGCGAGTACCTGCAGGCCCTGCGCGACCTGCCCGACGCCATGCGCACCGTGCTCGGCATGCGCGAGCAGATCGGCGAGGCGGCCCGCCGCTTCGCACCGTCGCGGCGGTACTGGGCCGTGGTCGGCAACGGGCCCAACAAGATCGCCGCCGAAGAGGTGCGCATCAAGCTCTCGGAGCTCTGCTACAAGTCGATCGCCTGCGACGTCACCGAGGACAAGAAGCACATCGACCTGTCGTCGGAGCCGCTCATCCTCGTGTGCGCCACCGGGCTGCAGGGCGGCACCGCGGACGACGTGGCCAAGGAGGTCGCCATCTACCGGGCCCACAAGGCGGCCCCCATCGTGGTGGCCACCGCCGGCGAGGAGCGCTTCAACGCCGCGCTGCAGGTCATCGGCGTGCCCGCCGTGCTGCCCCGCCTCGACTTCGTGCTCGCCGCCATGGTCGGCCACCTGTTCGGCTACGAGGCGGCCCGCGCCATCGACGGCCTGGCTCTGCCGCTGCGCGAAGCACGCGAGCTGGTGGAGCTGGCCGTGGGGCGTCGCGGCGCCGACGAGCACGTGGTGGAGCGCTTGCGGCGCGAGCTCGTGCCCGCCACCCAGAAGGTGAACGACGGGCTGCGCGCCGGCGTGTACGACGGCAACCTGGAGGCATCCACCGCGGTGCGGGTCACCGGCTTGCTGCGCGACGCCACCGCGGCTCAACCGCTCGAGGCCTACCAGGCCTCGCACGGCAAGGTCGCCTCGCCCACCGTGCTGGTCGACGACCTCACGGCGGCGCTCACCCGGGCCATCGAGGAGCTGACCCGCCCGATCGACGCCATCAAGCACCAGGCCAAGACCGTGACCGTGGGCATCTCCCGCAGCGACGAGGGCCTGCTCGGCAACCGTCTCGTGCGCGAGGTGCTCACCGCCGGCGCGGCGCGCGACCGCCTCGGCTACCGCGTGCTCAAGGAGCTGGTGGCCCTGGACCCCGCCGTCGAGGCGGTCACCGGCTTCACTCGCTACGCCATCGAGGGCGACCCCGAGCTGGGCGCCACGGTGTCGGTCGTCGACCGGGGCGGCGTGGGCCGCGAGATCCCGTCGCGGGTGGAGCGGGTGCCCGAGCTGCGCGGCACCAAGCGCCGTGTGGCCCTCGACCACGAGGTGCTCGTGGCCCGCGGCCGCGCCGACGGCCGCACGGTCATCCTGGTGCCCGAGCTGAAGGGCAACCACGCCACGGGCGTCACGCTGCTGCACGTGCGGTTCGTGCCCACGCTGCCCGCGGCCGTGGCCCGCACCGTGCTCGAGGGCTACCGCGAGCGCTACCAGCTGCTGGCCGACTGGATCACCGAGACCGAGGTCGCCGTGCGCGACGACCTGCTCTCCAGCGTGCCCACGGTCGATCTGCTCACCCTGCCGGTGAGCGAGCTGGCCGACCACTGGCGCTCCTGAGGTGAGCGGGCTCGGCGGTGACACCGTGGGCAACGTCGTCGGCATCGGCCTCGACGCGGTCGACGTGGCCCGCTACCGGCGCGTGCTGGAGCGGACACCGTCGATCGCCGAGCGCACGTTCACGCCCGGCGAGCTCGCCTACGCCCGGAGGGTGGCCGACCCCACCCAGCGGCTGGCGGCGCGCTTCGCGGCGAAGGAGGCGGTGCTGAAGTCGTTGGGCGCCGGTCTGGGCGCCTGTCGCTTCCACGACATCGAGGTGGTGCGCGCCGACAGCGGCGAGCCCTCGCTGCTGCTGCGCAAC
Organism: Actinomycetes bacterium; assembly: GCA_031359995.1. Taxonomy (GTDB): domain Bacteria; phylum Actinomycetota; class Acidimicrobiia; order Acidimicrobiales; family Ilumatobacteraceae; genus JANMAT01. The sequence goes on along the minus strand of JANMAT010000055.1, from coordinate 43,377 downwards.
GCCGCCGTCGACCTGTTGGCGGCGCGCGGTGCGACCCGCGTGCTGCTCACGATGACGCACACCGAGCTCACCGCCCAAGCCATCGTGCTCGCCTTGGCCTGACGGCCGCCCGTCACGAGCGGCGCTGATGGCGCCGTGACCACACGGCCAGCGTCGGTCGCCCGCTGATGGCGCCGGGGCCCTTGGCCGCGTGGATGCGCTGGGTCGCGTAGATGCCGCGGTGGCTGGAGAACACGTAGGCCCCCACGCACCCCACCGCCATCACCACCAGGGTGCCCCCGCCGAACAGTTCGGCCCCCATGATCGTGCAGGCCAGGGGCACGTTGGCGGCGCCGGCGAACACGCTCACGAAGCCGACGGCGGCCAGCAGCCGGGGGTCCAGGTGCAGCGCCGGCCCCAGGGCCCCGCCGAGCGTGGCGCCGACGACGAACAGGGGTGTCACCTCGCCGCCGGGGAAGCCGCAGCCCAGCGTGACCGCGGTGAACACGATCTTCAGCAGGAACACCCACCACCCCACGTGGGCGCCGCTGAGGGCGGTGTCGACGAGGGGGAGCGACAGCCCGAGGTACTGGCGACCGAACAGCAGGGCCAACCCGACCACGGCCGCGCCGCCGGCGAAGGCCCGCGCCGGCGGCCACGGCAGCACCTTCGCGGTGCCCGCCTTGATGGCATGGGTCAGCTCGGCGAAGGACGCGCCGGCCAACCCGAAGGCCAGGCCGGCCAGGGCGACGCGGCCGAGCAGCCAGCCGTCGAGGGGCACGTCGAACTGCGGACGCAGCGCATGGGCGTGGCCGAGTGCGCCGACCACCAGATCGCCGACCACCGCGGCGGTGAGCGCCGGCACGATCGCCTCGTAGCGCACCCGCCCGATCGACTGGACCTCCATGGCGAACACCGCGCCGGCGAGCGGCACGCCGAACACCGCGCCGAAGCCACCGGCCAGCGCCGCCACCAGCAACAGGCGCCGATCGTCGCGGTCGAGGCGCAGCAGGCGCGCCAGCGCATCGGTGAGGCTGCCCGACATCTGCAGTGCGGTGCCCTCGCGCCCGGCCGAACCGCCGAAGAGGTGGGTGACCCACGTGCCCACGAGCACGAGCGGCGCCATGCGCCGCGGCACCCACTCGGTGGGCTCGTGGATCTGGTCGATCAGCAGCGCGTTGCCCTGCGCCGAGCGCCCGCCGGCGTAGTGGTAGGCGCCGGCGATGACCACGCCGGCCAGCGGCAGCAGGTACAGCAGCCACGGGTGGTCGAGCCGGTAGGTGGTGATGCGGTCGAGGCCCTCCAGGAAGAGCCACGACGACGCGCCGGCCAGCACGCCCGACGCGGCGCCGAGCGCGATCCACCGAACGAGGTGCCACGTGAGGTGGGCCTGCTCGCGCCCTTCGGCCCGCCACCGCGCTGCTGTCACGAGACGCAGTTCTAGTGCAGGAGGAGCTTGGCCAGCCGCCGGGCCAGCACCAGCAGTCCCACGCCGGCCATGGCCACCAGGTAGGCCACGTGGCCGAGGAGCCCGATGTGGGCACGACCCAGCGCGAGGCTGCGCACGAGGTCGACGCCGTGGTACGTGGGCAGCGCCTCCACCGTGAGCTGCAGCCACCGGGGATAGGTGCCCAGCGGGTAGAACGTCGCCGAGAACAGGAACAGCGGCAGCTGCACCAGCAGCATGAGCTCGAGGTCGGCGAAGCCCCGCATGAAGGTGGTGCAGGCCATGCCGATCGCCGCGAACGCCGCCGCCATGAGCATGGCCGCCGGGACGGCGAGCAGCACCCACCACGAATGCGTGAGCCCGGCCGCCACCATGACCATCAGGAAGCCCACGGTGTAGAGCGTGCCCCGCAACGTGGCCCACGAGATCTCGCCCAGGGCCACGTCGGCCAGCGTGCGCGGCGCCGTGAGCGCGGTGTCGTAGAGCTTCGTGTACTTGAGCTTGTAGAGCACGTTTCCGGTGCTGTCGTAGACGGCGCCGTTCATGGCCGAGGTGGCCAGCAGCGCCGGCGCCACGAACGCGGCGTAGTGCACGGCTCGACCGTCGAAGGTGAGGTCGCCCACCACGCGGCCCAACCCGAGCCCGATCGACAGCAGGTAGAACACCGGCTCGAAGAAGCCGGTCACGATCACGTACCACGTGTGGCGGTACACGAGCAGGCTGCGCTCGACCATGCGGGCCGGGCCGCGCACGTACACCCGCAGGGGCAGCAGGCGGGTGGGGGAGGCGAGCCGCTCGGCCGGCGCGCTCATCGGGCCAGCCGGTCGCGGTAGAGGCGCCCGGCCACGGCGACGCCGACCGCCAGTAGCGCGACCAGGTACGCGGTGTTCACCAGCATGAGCACCACCGGTGTGCCCGGCAGCATGAGGCCCCGCGCCAGGGTGACCCCGTGCCAGATCGGCGTGAGCCACGCCGCCACCTGGAACGGCAGCGGCATCTGGGCGGTGGGGAAGAACGTGCCGGCGAACAGGAACATCGGGGTGATCACGAACCGGTTGACGACGCTGAACGCGTTGTCGGTCTCGCGCGTGATCGAAAAGGCCATGGTCGGCGCGGCCACCGCCGCGCCGCACAGCACGGCGGCCAGCACGGCGAGCGGCGCCGTCGGCTGCCGCCACGCACCGAAGCCGGCCATCACCGCGATCTGGAGCGTGGCCGCGAAGCCGATGCGGCTGGCCACGTAGCCGAGGTGGCCGTACAAGGCGTCGGTAGCGGTCAGCGGCGAGGCCGTCTGGGCCTTGTACTGGCCGACCCACTTCACGGCACCGAGCACCGGCCACAGCGAGTCACCCGCGCCGGCCTGGGCCGCGGTGCTGGCCAGCAGCCCGGGCGCCAGCCACGCCGCGTACGTGGCACCGTGCAGCCACGACGGCGCGTCGCTGACGTAGTGGCCGATGCCGATGCCGAGCGAGGCGAGGTAGCCGAGCGGCAGCAGCACGCTGCTGGCGATCAAGGTGGGCAGGGTGCGGCGCACCTGCAGCCACCACTGGGCCGTGGCGCGCAGCGGGTAGGGCGTGGCCATCAGTCGACCAGCCCGTGCCCGGTGAGGGTGAGGAACACGTCCTCCAACGTCGCTCGCCGCACGAGCACCTGGCGCGGGTGCAGCCCGCGCCGCACGACCTCGGACACGGCGGCATCGCCGTCGTCGGCGGCGATCTGGATGCGCTCGCCGATCAGCTCGGTGCGGCTGCCGATGCCGATCAACGCCGCGACCACGTCGGCCGGCGCGTCGGTGCCGAAGCGCAGCTCGACCACCTCGCGGTCGACGTGCTCGGCGATGAGCGCGGCCGGGCTGCCCTCGGCCACGATGCGGCCGCCGTCCATCACCACGAGGCGGTCGCACAGCTGCTCGGCCTCGTCCATGTAGTGGGTGGTCAGGACCTGGGTGATGCCCTGCTCCTTCTGGCGGTAGAGCCGTTCCCACAGGAGGTGCCGGGCGTGGGGGTCGAGGCCGGTGGTCGGCTCGTCGAGCAGCACCAGCTCGGGGTCGCTCACCATGGCGCGGGCGATGGTCAGGCGACGCTTCATGCCCCCCGACAGCTGGTCGATTCGGTCGCCGGCCCGATCGGCCAGCCCGACCGACGCCAGCAGCGCGGGGATGCCCGCCCGTAGCTCCTTGCGGGGCAGGTCGAAGAAACGGCCGTACACGTACAGGTTGTCGGCCACGTTCAGCTCACCGTCGAGCGTGTCGTCCTGGGGTACGACGCCGAGCCGGGCCCGGATCTGGCGGCCATGGGTGGCCGGGTCCATGCCGAGCACGCGCAGCTCGCCGCTGGTGCGGGGCGACACACAGGCGATCATGCGCATGGTCGAGCTCTTGCCGGCGCCGTTGGGGCCGAGGAAGCCGAACAGCTCGCCGCGCCGCACGTCGACGTCGATGCCGGCCACCGCCGGCTCGGCGTCCTCCCGGTACCGCTTCACCAGGCCGCGCGCCCGGATGACGCTGTCGTCGTCGCCGGCCATGCCTGTACCTTACGGAGCATGGGTTGCCGGTGCGGGCGGGATTGCGGAGGGCGGCGATGATCCCGATCGTCACCCCCGAGGAGATGCGGGTGGCCGACGCCGCCGCCACCGAGCCGGTCGAGGTCCTGATCGAGCGGGCCGGTGCCGCCGTGGCCCGCGCCGCGGTGCGCATGATGGGCGGCACCTACGGACGCCGCGTGGTCGTGGTGGCGGGCAAGGGGAACAACGGCGCCGACGGCCGGGTGGCCGCGGCCCGGTTGGCCGAGCGCGGCGTGCAGGTCACGATTCTCGATGCGGCCCTGAACCCGCCGGTGGTGCCGCCGTGCGACCTGGTGATCGATGCCGCCTACGGCACCGGCTTCCGGGGCATCTGGTACGGGCCCGACCCGAACGGGGCGCCGGTGCTGGCGGTCGACATCCCCTCCGGCGTCGACGGGCTCACCGGGCGGGCCACCGACGGCGTGGTCCCGGTCGACCGCACGGTCACCTTCGCCGCGCTCAAGCCGGGTCTGCTGTTCGCCCCCGGCTCGCTGCTGGCCGGCACCGTGGAGGTGGCCGACATCGGCCTCGACGTGCCCGGCGCCCACCGCTTCCTGGTGGAACCGGCCGATGTGGCCGCCTGGGTGCCGCGCCGCCCGTCCGAGGCCCACAAGTGGCGCTCGGCGGTGTGGGTGATCGCTGGTTCGGGCGGGATGATGGGCGCCGCCCACCTGGCGGCGCGGGCGGCGCAGCGGGCCGGTGCGGGCATGGTGCGGCTGTCCACGCCGGGCTATGCCGCCGACCCGCTGGCGCCGGTCGAGACGGTGCGCTTCGCCCTGTCGCCCACCACCTGGGTCGACGAGGTGCTGGGCGACACCGACCGCTTCCACGCCATGGTGCTGGGCCCTGGCATGGGGCGCAACGAGGCCACCACGGCCAACGTGCGCGACCTGGTGCAGCGGTGCCCGCTGCCGATGGTGGTGGACGGTGACGGGCTGTTCGCGCTGGCGTGGAGCGCCGAGGGCGCCGCGGCCACGTTGCGCGACCGTACGGCGCCGACCGTGCTGACCCCCCACGACGGGGAGTACACCCTGCTGCGGGGCAGCCGCCCGGGTGCCGACCGCCTGGCGTCGGCCGTGGGCCTGGCCCGCGAGCTGAACTGCATCGTGCTGCTCAAGGGGCCCACCACCGTGTGCGCCGCGCCCGACGGCGAGGTGCTGGTGGCCAACGCGGGCGACGAGCGCCTGGCCACCGCCGGCACGGGCGACGTGCTGGCCGGCATCATCGGCGCGCTGTTGGCCCAGCAGGTGCCGCCGTTGCAGGCGGCGGCGGCCGGAGCGTGGCTGCACGGCCAGGCCGCGGCGCGCGGCGCCGAGCGCGGCCTGGTGGCCGGCGACCTGCCCGACCTGCTGCCCGCCACCCTCGCCGAGCTGTGAGCGCGAGCGCCACCGACGCGGTCGCCACCCTGGCGGCCCGGTGGGCGTGGGCCGAGGTCGATCTGGGCGCCATCGCCCACAACGTGCGCACGCTTGCCGCGATCGCCGCGCCGGCCGCCCCGTGGGTGGTGGTGAAGGCCGACGGGTACGGCCACGGCGCGGTGCCGGTGGCCCGGGCCGCGCTGGGCGCCGGTGCCGACGGGCTCTGCGTGGCCCTGGTGGCCGAGGGCGTGGTGCTGCGCGAGGCGGGCATCGACGCGCCCGTGCTCGTGCTGTCGGAGCAACCGCCCGAGCTGGCACCGGCGCTGGTGCACCACGGCCTGGCGGCCACTGTGTACTCGCCCGGCGCGGTCGACGCGTTGGCCGCCGCGGCCGTGGCAACCGGCGTCGCCGACCACCCGGTGCACGTGAAGGTCGACACCGGCATGCACCGCGTGGGCGCCGCAGTGGCCGACACCGGGGCGCTGGTGGCGCGCGTGCGCCGGGCGCCCGGGTTGCGACTGGCCGGCGTGTTCACCCACCTCGCGGTGGCCGACGATCCCGACGACGCCTACAACGCCCGCCAGCTCGACGCCTTCGACGCCGTCCTCGCCACGCTGGCCCTGCCCGAGGACGTGGCCGTGCACGCGGCGAACTCGGCCGGTGCGCTGGTGCACGTCCGGGCCCGCCGTCAGCTGGTGCGTCTCGGCATCGCCGCCTACGGCCTGCCGCCCGGCCCCGGTGTGGCCGCGGCGGCCTCGGCGCTGCGGCCGGCCCTGTCGCTGCACGCCCGTGTCAGCTTCGCCAAGCGCGTGGCCGGCGGCGAGCGCGTGTCGTACGGGTTGCGCCACACGTTCACCCGTGACTCGAACGTGGCCACCGTGCCCCTCGGCTACGCCGACGGGGTGCCCCGGCGCCTGTTCACCACCGGCGGCCAGGTGCTCATCGGCGGGCGACGCCGACCGATCGTGGGCGTGGTCACCATGGACCAGCTCATGGTCGACTGCGGCGACGACCCCGTCGCCGTCGGCGACGCCGTGGTGCTCATCGGCCGCCAGGGCGACGACGAGATCACCGCGACCGAATGGGCCGACCGCCTCGGCACCATCAACTACGAGATCACCTGTGGCATCTCGGCCCGGGTTCCCCGCCACCACCTGGGCTGATGGGCGGCTCGGAGCGGCCCGGCCCGCTCCCACTACGATCACCCCGTGACCACCGAGCTGGAGATCGTCGCCGCCGAGGCGTCCACGTGCACGAAGTGCCGGCTCTCCGAGACGCGCACGCAGGTCGTGTTCGGCACGGGGGCACCGCAGGCCCGCCTCCTGTTCATCGGCGAAGGTCCGGGCGCCCAGGAGGACGCCCAGGGCCTGCCGTTCGTGGGGCGCAGCGGCAAGCTGCTCGACCAGCTCATCGCCGAGGAGCTCGCCATGACGCGGGCCCAGGTGTACATCGCCAACGTGGTGAAGTGCCGCCCACCCGACAACCGTGACCCCAAGCCCGACGAGATCGACGCGTGCCGGCCGTACCTCACGGCCCAGCTCGACCTCATCCGCCCCGGCGTGGTCATCACCCTCGGTCGGTACGCGGCCCAGTGGCTGCTGAACACGACCGAGGGCATCGGCAAGCTGCGGGGCAAGGCGTACCCGTTCGCCCACGGTGTGCTGATCCCCACCCTGCACCCGGCCGCGGCCCTGCGCGGCGGCGCCGAGCCGCTGGCCCAGATGCGGGCCGACTTCGTGCGGGCCAAGCTCACGCTGGCCGACATGGACGCCGGCAAGGCCCCCGCCGGCGACGTGCCCGGCCAGGGAGACCTCTTTTCGTGATGCTGCTGCGTTCGGCCTCCCCGGCCGACACCCGGGCCGTGGCCGCCGCGCTGGCCCCGCTCGTGCGCGTCGGCGACTGCATCGTGCTCGCCGGTGACATGGGCGCGGGGAAGACCGCGTTCACGCAGGGCCTGGCCGATGCCCTGGGCGTGGACGAGCCGGTCACCAGCCCCACCTTCACGCTCGTGCACAGCTACCCGTCGGGTCGCGTGACCCTGCACCACCTCGACGTGTACCGCCTCGACCGTTACGGCGAGGTCGAGGACCTGGCCATCGCCGAGCTGCTCGACGACGGCGTCGTCGTGGTCGAGTGGGGCGACGCCGTGCGCGACGCCCTGCCGGCCGACCGGTTGGAGCTGTCGTTCGCCTTCGGCGCGGCCGACGACGGGCGCATCATCGAGGTCGAGCAGACCGGCCGCGCGTGGGCGACGCGCTACGACCAGTTCGAGGCGGCCGTGGCCCGGTTCGAAGAGGTCGACGCGTGTTGACGCTGTCGGTCGAGACCGCCACCGACCGCGTGGGGTGCGCGCTGGCCGACGACGACGACGTGGTGGCCGAGTTCGAGCTCACCCAGGGTCGCCGCCACGCCGAGACCCTGATGCCGGCGGTGGAGGCGTGCCTGGCCCAGGTGGGCGCATCGGTCGACCGCATCGGCGCCGTCGTGGCCGACGTGGGGCCGGGGCTGTTCACCGGCCTGCGGGTGGGGCTGGCCACCGCTCGCTCGCTCGCCTACGCCCTCGACCTCGCCGCCGTCGGGGTCACCAGCCTCGAGGTCATGGCCCACCCGCTCCGCCTCACGGGCCGCCTCGTGTGCCCGGTGATCGACGCCCGACGGGGCGAGGTGTTCTGGCAGCTGTTCCGGCCCACCGCCGACGGCGTGGAGCCGCTGGGCGGGCCACAGTGCACCGGGCCCGACGTGCTCGCCGCTGAGCTGCGCGGCTTGCACGAGCCGCTGGTGCTGTGCGGCGACGGCACCGTGCGCTACCCGACCACGGTGGCCGACCTGGGCGACGCCATGGTGCTGGGCGCCGAGTGGGCGTTCCCGTCGGCGGCCACGCTGCTGTCGTTGGGCCTGCGCGAGCTGCGGGCCGGCAGGGGTGTCGGGGGCGAGGAGCTGGTGCCGCGCTACCTGCGGGCGCCGGACGCCGCCATCAACTGGTCGACGCGCGACGGGGCGGTGCGGGCGTGAGCGCGCAACCCGACGTGGACTCGGCCGAGCTGCACGTGCGCATCCAGAAGATGAAGCGCCGCCACCTGCGCTCGGTGTTGAAGATCGAGAAGCAGGTGTACCCGCGCCCGTGGACGGTGGGCGTGTTCACGTCTGAGGTCGCCAACCCGGAGCGCTGCTACGTGGTGGCCCGCGTCGGCACGACTCTGGTGGGCTACGCCGGCATGCTCTTCTCGGCCGACGACGCCCACGTCGCCAACGTGGCCGTCGACCCCCGCTGGCACCGGCACAAGATCGGTAGCCGCCTCATGCTCACGCTGGTGCGCTACGCACGCGAGCACGGCTACAAGAACCTCACGCTCGAGGTGCGCGTGTCCAACACCGGGGCCCAGAGCATGTACCACCGCTTCGGCCTGGCGCCGGCCGGCATCCGGCCCCGCTACTACGAGAACACCGAGGACGCCATCGTCATGTGGGCCAACGACATCGACGCGCCCTCGTTCACCGCGCGCCTGTCCGCCATCGAGGCCGAGCTGCGCGGCTCCACCAGTTGGGACGTGCTGTGAGCACCGTGGCGGTGGACGAGGCCACCATGGTGCTGGCCATCGAGACGAGCTGTGACGAGACATCGGCCGCGGTCGTGCTCGGCGGCACCGAGGTGCTGTCGAACGTCGTGTCCTCGCAGATCGACCTGCACGCGCGCTACGGCGGTGTCGTGCCCGAGATCGCCAGCCGGGCCCACCTGGAGCTCGTGCTGCCCATGGTCGACCAGGCCCTGGAACAGGCCGGCATCGGGCCCGAGCGCATCGACGCGGTGGCCGCCACCATGGGGCCCGGGCTCATCGGCGCGCTGCTCGTGGGGGTGGCCGCGGCGAAGGCGCTGGCCTTCGCGTGGGGCAAGCCCTACGTGGGCGTGAACCACATGGAGGCCCACCTGTACGCCGCCTTCCTGGAGGACCCCACGCTGGAGCTGCCCATGGTGGTGCTGCTCGTGTCGGGTGGGCACACGCTGCTCGTGGCCATGGACGACCACGGCCGCTACCGCCGGCTCGGTTCCACCATCGACGATGCGGCCGGCGAGGCGTTCGACAAGGTCGCCCGCTTCCTGGGGCTCGGCTACCCGGGCGGGCCGGCCATCGACCACCTGGCGTCGTCGGGTGACGCGCGAGCCATCGCCTTCCCGCGCGCCAAGCTCGACGACGGCCTCGACTTCTCGTTCTCGGGCCTCAAGACCTCGGTCGTCAACCACGTGCGCAAGCACCCCGAGGTCACCACCGCCGATGTGGCCGCGTCGTTCCAGGAGGCCGTGGTCGACGTGCTCGTCACCAAGGCCCTGCGGGCCGCCGCCCAGGAGCACGCGCCGTCGTTGGCCATCGGCGGCGGGGTGGCCGCCAACTCGCTGCTGCGGGCCCGCGTCGCCGAGGCCGGTGCCGCCGCCGGCCATCGGGTGTTCCTGCCCAGCCGGTCGATGTGCACCGACAATGCGGCCATGATCGGCGCCGCCGGATGGCACCGGCTGCGCGCCGAGGGGCCCAGCGCGTTGTCGAGTGGCGCCAGCCCGAACTTGCGACTCTTCTGACGCGTCGGCGCCGGGCCGTGAGCGCCTTCGATCAGATCCGGTAGATGCGGCGGGCGGTGCCGGCGAACAGGGCGGCGCGCTCGGTGGGGGAGTAGCCGACCGAGACCTTCTTGAACGCGTTCCACAGCACGGTGTAGCCGACCGAGTCGGCGTCGACCGGGAAGTTCGACTCGAACATGCACCGGTCGGGACCCCACTGGTCGATGCACCACGTCAACGTGTCGCCCCACGCGGCGAGCAGCTCGTCGCTCGTGGGCGGGTTCTCGTTGAGTTCGAAGCCAATGCCGTAGCGGGTCATGCCGATGCCACCGACCTTCAGCACCGTGTTCGGCAGCGCGGCGAGCTGCTCCATGGGTGGCCGCCAGGCCGCCATCACCTCGTCGCGCCGGCCGGCGTACGGCCCGATGCCGAGCGGTGCGCCGATGTGGTTCACGATGATCGTGACGTCGGGGCAGGCGCGGGCCAGGTCGACGACCTCGGGCAGCTGCGGGTGGTACTGCCACGCCTCGAACGTCATGCCCAGACCCCCCAGCACGCCCATGCCCGTGCGGAACGACGGCAGGGCGTACAGCCCCGGCGGAGGGTTCCGGCTCGAGCGGGCGACGCGCTCGTCGGCGTCCCACGCGCCGATGTGGCGGATGCCGCGGAAGCGGCCGCCACCCGCGGCCACATGCGCCCGGAGCACCTCTTCGACGCCGTCGCCGAGGGTGAGGTCGGCGTAGCTCACGATGGCGGCGATGCGGGCGCCGGGGGTGCGGTCGCTCTCGTCGGCCCGGGTCGCCGTCCACGCCGTCTCGCCGACGGGGCGCAGGTGCTCCGGACCGTCGGGGTAGTAGTTCGACGAGCAGTCGATGAACACCGTGGCCACCACGTCGTGGCCCGCGCCGGTGTCGTCGCGCAGGTCGGCCAGGTCGTAGCGCGGGTAGCGGTCGCCGATCGGTTCCGACCAGAGGTGGTGATGGGGGTCGACGATCTCGAGCTCGGGTTCGAGCGCGTCCTCGACGGTGCGCGACAGCCAGGTGCGATCCATCGGCCGACCCTACCGATCCGGCGTCGCGTCCGGCGACCGCCGCTTCAGCGCGTGCACCGCGGCGAGGCGTTCGGCGACGGCGCGGTCGGCCGGCGTCTCGGGGCCGCCGGCCAGCGAGCGAGGCCACAGCCGGTCGGCCCGTACCGACACGACCTCGGCGGCCACGATGCACAGCTGGGCCAACAGGAACAGCCAGCTGAGCATGCCGATGACCACGTTGAACGTGCCGTACACGTTCGACGCGCCGCTGACGCGACGGGTCAGGTACCACTGGCCCAGCAGCTGCAGGGCCGTGTAGCCCACGCCGGCGATGAGTGCACCGGGCAGCACGTCGGCCCACGGGCGGCGGCGGCTGGCCAGCACGTTGAACGCGCCGAGGAAGGCGCCCACGTTCACCGCGGTGGCGAGGATCACACCGGCCACACGGCCCACGCCGGGCAGGCCACCGAGCAGCGTGGCCACGTGGGCGGCGGCGGCGCCGAGCCCGAGCGTGACGCCGATGAGGGCCAGCGCGCTGAGCGATCGGAGCCGCTTGACGACGTAGTTCGGTTGGGTGGCGCGGGGCGCGCCCCACACCGCGTTGATGGCGTCCTGGGCCGCCTGCATGCAGCCGAGCCCGGCCCACAGCGCCGTCAGCAGGCCGACCACGAGGGCGGCGGTGTTGCCGGTGAGCGGGTGCACCTGGTCACGGATCTGGTCACCGATCACCGGGATCTGGCCCAGCACCGAGTCGCGCAGCTTGGCGTTCTGCTCGCCCGAGAAGACGAAGCCGATGATGGTGACCGCCACCAGCAGCAGCGGGAACAGCGAGAAGAACCCGTAGTACGCCACGAGGGCGGCGAGGCGCCCGGCTCGGTCGTCGCCGAACTTGCGGACCACGGCCACCACGAACGAGACCGGCCCGTTGCGCTGCTGCCACCGGTCGAGGGCGGCGGCACCGCGCCGCACGCGACGCGTGACGTCGTCCACCACGTCACCGGGCTCCGCGGTCACGGCCGCCCCTACGCCGGCGCCACGTGCCCGTCGCCGACCGGGGCGTCGGCCGAGGTGACGCGGTGCAGCTCCCAGCCGATGACCGTGAGCGAGCGGATGTCGATGAGGGCGTGCACGACCATGGCCGGCACCAGGCTGCGCGTCGAGTTGGTGAGCGAGGCCAGCGCGAGGCCGAGCACCCCGGTGAGCACCACGCCCTTGACCCCCTGGTACAGGTGGGCCAGGCCGAAGACCGCGCTGGTCACGACGGCCACGGCGAACCAACCCCACGTGGGCTGCCAGGTGCGCACGGTCTCGGCCAGGAACCCCCGGTAGGCGAGCTCCTCCCACACGCCGGCGGCGACGGCCACGGCGACCGACCAGTGGCGCTCGGTCAGCGTGGTGGGCAGCAGCAGGCGGGCCCCACCGAGTTGGGCCTCCACGAAGGCCCGGCCCCGTTCGGAGTGCAGCTGCTTCAGCCCGAGCACGGTACCGAAGCCGAACGCCACCAGGAACCCGGCCACCATGCCCAGGCCCACGCCGACGCGGGGCCAGCGCAGGTCGACGTCGTCGGCGGCCCGCTCCAGGGCGATGCCGGCCAGCAGGATCAGCGCGGTCATGACGGCGGCCCGCAGCGGCGCCTTGCGGTACAGGGCCAGGCGGGCGCCGGGGTCGCTCGCCAGCCGCTGGCGGAAGCGCTCGTAGCGCTGGCGGCCCACGAGCGGGGCCGCCACCACGAGGTAGCCGACCAGCACCGCCACGAGGACCAGACCGACGGCGCGCACGAGGTCAGGGTAGGCGCCCCGGCGCCGGGGCGGCACGATGGCGTGCCCGCCCCGTAGGCTGATGGGTCCATGACGACCGTGGTACCCGCCCCTGCGCCGCTCACCATCGGGCCGTTCGAGGTGTGGCCGCCGGTGGTCCTCGCTCCCATGGCCGGGGTCACCAACGCCCCGTTCCGCGCCCTGTGCCGCGAGTACGGGCCCGACCCCGTGGGCGACGCGGTGCCCGGCCTGTACGTGAACGAGATGGTCATGGCCCTGGCCCTCGTGCACCGCAACGCCAAGACCGAGCGGATGATCCGCTTCGCGCCGCACGAGCAGCCCCGTTCGCTGCAGCTCTACGGCTCCGACCCCGACGCCATCGGCCGGGCGGTGCGTCGCGTGGTGGGTGACGGTCTCGTCGACCACATCGATCTCAACTTCGGATGCCCGGCCCGCAAGGTCACCCGCCGTGGTGGGGGCGCGGCGGTGCCACTGAAGAAGGGTCTGCTGCGCAACATCCTGCGGGCCGCGGTCGGCGCGGCCGCACCCGACGGCGTGCCCGTCACCATCAAGTTCCGCAAGGGCGTCACCGACGACCTGCTCACCTACCTCGACACCGGCCGCATCGCCGCCGACGAGGGCGTGGCCGCCATCGCGCTGCACGCCCGAACGGCCGAGCAGCACTACGCCGGCACCGCCGACTGGAACGCCATCGGCGAGCTGAAGGCGGCCGTGCCCGGCATCCCCGTGCTCGGCAACGGCGACATCTGGGAGGCGTCCGACGCGCTGGCCATGATGGCGGCCACCGGCTGCGACGGCGTGGTGGTGGGCCGGGGCTGCCTCGGTCGCCCGTGGCTGTTCGGTGACCTGGGCCACGCCTTCGCCGGCAAGCCGGTGCCACCCCCGCCGCGCCTCGGCGAAGTGGTCACCGCCATGCGCCGCCACATCGACATGCTCGAGGGCTGGGCGGAGCCGGGCCGCGCCGTGGTCGAGTTCCGCAAGCACGCCAGCTGGTACATGACCGGCTACCCGGTGGGTCCCGAGATGCGCCGCCGCCTGGCCACCGCTTCCACCCGTGACGAGCTCGACGGTCTGCTCGACTCGCTCGAGCCCACGGTCGAGCCCGTGGCCGGCGCCGGCCGGCTCACGCGCGGCCACACGAACGGGCCCATCAAGGTGGCCCTGCCCGAGGGCTACCTGGACCACCTCGACGACCACGCCCCGCCGTCGGGCGACAGCGACGCCGCCGCACAGTCGGGGGGCTGACGTGGACCGCATCGTGCTGGCGTCGGCCTCGCCGCGCCGACGCGAGCTGCTGGCCCTGCTGGGTGTGGCGTTCACGGTGAAGCCGGCCGACGTGGACGAGACGCCGTGGCCCGCCGAACCCGCGCTCGACTACGTCATCCGCGTGGCCGAGGACAAGGCCAACGTGGCCGCCGAGCGCGACCCCGACGCCCTGGTGATCGCCGCCGACACCACCGTCGACCTCGACGGGGCCATCCTGGCCAAGCCCACCGATGAGGCCGAAGCCGAGCGGATGCTGCAGGCCCTGTCGGGCCGGGCCCACGAGGTGCACACCCACGTGGTGGTGGCCCACGGCGCCGGCGGCTGGGGCATGGCCGCCACCGTCACCACCCAGGTGCTGTTCGACAGCCTGAGCGACACCGACATCGCCGCCTACGTGGCCACCGGCGAACCGATGGACAAGGCCGGCGCGTACGCCATCCAGGGCGGCGCGGCGGCGTTCGTGCGGGGCGTGCACGGCAGCGTCACCAACGTGGTCGGGCTGCCCCTCGCCGAGCTGCGCGAATTGTTGCGCGACGCCGAGCGCCGCGACCGCTCCGCCGGGTCGTAAGCCCGGCCATCGTCCGCGTTCACACGGAATTGTCAAGCTCCGCACAACGACGCGCAGTGGCCACGGGTCAAGGTGGGGCATGTCGAACCGATCCAACGGCCGCGCCGTGCGCCCCGAGCGCTTGCGCCACCGTGAGAACGGCCTGCGGCGGGTGTCGCAGGTGACCGGGTGGTCGCTGGCCGCGGCCTCGCCCTGACGGGTGGCCTGTCGGTGGTCGCGGCCCAGGCCTACTCGGGCGCGGCCGATGCCCCCACGAGCGGCATGGAGGTGTCCACGACGCCCACGGTGCCGGTCGGCACCATCCTGCCCGGGCTCACCCCGACCACCGGGCGCACCACCGTGGCCGCCCGGGCGACCGCCACCACCGCCACGACGGTTGCGGCGGCACCGGTCACCGCGGCGCCCGAAGAGACCGCCGCCCCCGACACCGAGGCGCCCACCCCCCGGCTCACGCGCCCGGCGCGCCCGCCGGTCACGGCCCGCTGCCGGGGTAGTCGGTGCGGCTGATCCTCGCCGCCGCGCTCCCGTCGAAGTCGCTCTGGTACCTCACCCGCGGCAGCGGCGCGGTGAGCCTGCTGCTGCTGACCGCATCGCTCGTGCTCGGTGTGGTCACGTCGGTGGGGGCCGCCACCGAGTCGTTGCCTCGCTTCGTGGTGCAGGCGTTGCACCGCAACATCTCGCTGCTCGTCACCGTGTTCCTGGCCATCCACGTGGCCACGTCGGTGGCCGACAGCTTCGTGCCGATCACGTGGGTCGACGCGCTCGTGCCGCTGCACGCCAGCTACCGGCCGCTGTGGACCGGGCTCGGCGCGCTGGCCTTCGACCTGCTGCTCGCCCTCGTCATCACCAGCCTGGTGCGCGCGCGCGGATCGGGCTGCGGGCGTGGCGACTGGCCGGGCACACCCCGGCCCACGAGGCGAGATGGGCGGCGGTCGGGAACCGGGTCATGTCCACGCCGATCTCGGCGATGATGCACTCGGCGGCCCGTTTGTCGACCCCGATGATCGTGTCGAGCCGGTCGTGGGCCTCACTGAAAGGGCGATCACGCGGTCGATCTCGGTGTCGATGTGACGGGATTCAAGCCGGACCATATTTTGCAGATCTCGACGAGATCAACGTGTGCGCGTGCGCGTGCGGGTCATCGGCCCGCGACGAGTGCTGGCGGAACGCGGCAACGATCAGGCCGCCGGTGTCGAGATAGCCCGGCCAGCCCACATGATCGTCAACAAACTGCGTCTGGGTGGGTGACGTGAGAGCTACCGCCAGGCGGTGTCGAGCAGGTCCTGGTGCTCGCCGAGCAGGGGGGCGCGGCGGCTGATCGCCCACGGCGTCTCCGTGAACCGGTAGGGCTGTCCCGGGTACGTGATCGTGCGACCGAGCTCGGGGTGCTCCACCGGTGTGGGCCAGCCGCGCGCCACGAAGTGGGGGTCGGCCATGACCTCCTCGGGCGAGTAGACGACGCCGGCGGTCAGGCCGGTGCGTTGGGCGCTGAGGAAGTAGTCGTAGGCGTCGACGCGGTTGGCGATGAACTCCTGGCATTCGCGCGCCGCCGAGTACACCTCTTGGGTGAGCGGATCGTTGAGGATGTCGCTCACGGCCACGATGCCCCACGCCGTGCCGATCTCGAGCAGCCCCGCCAGCGGGAACTCGTCGCGCAGCCCGAGCGAGTCGAGCCAGTTCAGCATGAGGGTGAAGTCGTCCCCCTTGCGGGGCACGAGCCCGGCGTTCACGTAGCGGCCGTCGGCGCACTCGAACTGCGTCGGCAGGCTCAGCGCCGTGCCGGCGTGACGCCCGGTCTGGCGCTGCACCTCCACGCCCATGGCGAGGAAGCCGTAGGTGCCGACCTCGGTGGTGACGTTGGCGGCGGCATGGGCGCTCACGTCGACCAGCTGGCCGGGGCCGGCGTGGTCCTTGTGCAGCAGGGCGACCAGCGTGGACAGCACGGCGAAGTGGGACGCCGTGTGGAGGCCCTGGTTGCCACCGCCGCGCACGGGCGGCAGCGAGTGGTCGTCGTAGCCGCACATGAACACCGGCCCGCCCTGGGCCAGGATCGTCAGGTCGGTGCACGGCTCCCCATCGCGGGCGCTCATGCGCCCGAACGGCCGGATCGACGTCATCACCAGGCCGGGGTTGGCGGCGGCGACATCGGGCCAGTCGAGCCCGGCGGCGGCCAGCGCGGCCAGAGGCTCGGCGGTCAGGAACACGTCGGCCCGCGCCACCAGCGCGGCGACGCCGGCCGCGTCGGCCGCGTTCGCCAGATCGGCCACCACGCCGCGCTTGGACGTGTTGTAGTGCCACCACCAGAGGCTGCGCTCCGGGTCGGGTTCGTCGTCCACGAACGGTCCGTAGGCGCGCTGGGGGCTGCCGCCCGGCGGTTCCACCACGATCACGTCGGCCCCCAGGTCGGCCATGAGCTTGCCGGCCCACGTGCACAGCTCGTGGCTCAGCTCCACCACGCGCACCCCGTCGAGCGGTCCCATCAGATCACCCCGTCGTCGTGCAGCTGGTCGATCTCGCCCGTGCTCAGGCCGAGCAGGCCGCCGAGCACGGCGTGGTTGTCCTCGCCGAGCATCGGCCCGCCCCGTCGCAGATGCCAGTCGGTGGCCGACAGGTGGGCGGGGATCCCGTCGACCTTCACCGGGCCGTGCAGCGTGTGGGGGACGGTGGGCCACAGCCCCCACCCGACCGTGTCGGGGTCGTCGTCGATGCGCTCGCGCTGCTCGGCCACGGGCGCCACGGGCACACCGTTGGGTCGCAGTGCCGCCACCGCGTCCTGCCGGGTGCGCCCCGCCGTCCAACCGGCGACGAGCGCGTCGAGGCGGTCCTGCTCGGCCAGGCGCCCCGACAGGGTGGCGAAGGCCGGATCGGCGGTCCACGGCTCGCCGATCGCCTTCGCCGCGGCGGCCCAGTCGTCGTCGTGGCGACAGGCGATGGCGACCCAGCGGTCGGTCTCGGACGTGGGGTAGATGCCGTGGGGCGCCATGGCCGGCGTGGCGCTGCGGTTCGAGCTCGGCGAGCCGGGCCGGCGCAGCGGACGACCGTTCACCGTGGCGTCGAGCACGGCGGGGCCGTTGAGCGCGGCGCCGGCCTCGGTGCACGACATGTCGATCCACTGGCCCTGGCCCGTGCGCTGGCGGTGGTAGAGCGCGGCGAGCAGCGCGATGCCCATCATGTAGGAGCCGGTGTGGTCCATGTAGGAGTAGCCCCACCCGGCCGGGGGCTGGCCGGCCAGGCCCGACTGGAACGTCATGCCCGACACGGCCTGGGCGATCGGTCCCCACGACTTGAACGTGCCGTACGGGCCCACCTGGCCGAAGCCGCAGTTCGACACGTAGACGATGTCGGACCTGAGCGCGGCGAGCTGCTCGTAGCCGAAGCCGAGCCGCTGCATCACGCCGGCGGCGAAGTTCTCGGTGACGGCGTCGGAGCGCTGCACGATCTCGGCGAGCAGCTCCTTGCCCCGCGGGGTGCGCAGGTTCAGCGTGATGCCGAGCTTGTTCACGTTGTGGTTGTTGAAGCCGGTGCCGTTCTCGTGGCCCTGGTCGCCCGGGAACTTGGGCCCCATCTGGCGGACGATGTCCCACAGGCCCTTGGTGACCGGATCCTCGATGCGGATGACCTCGGCGCCGAAGGCGGCGAGCACGCGCGTGGCGCCCGCCCCGGCCAGCTGGCCGGACAGGTCGCAGATGCGGATGTGGCCGAGCGCGCTCGGCGGTCGATCGTGCTCCCCGTGCACGAGGCGCAGCTTGCCAGCTACTGGCCCGGGAGCGGAAAAGGGTCGTTAGCACTCTCGGGTTCCGTTTGCTAACGGCCCCCGCCGTCGCGTACCATTAGCAGTCGATAGCCACGAGTGCTAATGCCAACGGAGGCCCCTGCACATGAAGCTGAAGCCGCTGGATGACCGCATCGTCGTCAAGGCCAACGAGGCCGAGGAGCGCACTGCGTCCGGTCTCGTCATCCCCGACACGGCCAAGGAGAAGCCCCAGCAGGGCTCCGTCCTTGCCGTCGGGCCCGGCCGACGTTCCGAGCAGTCGGGTGACCTGATCCCCCTCGACGTCAAGGTCGGCGACACCGTCGTCTACTCGAAGTACGGCGGTACCGAGATCACCATCGACGGCCAGGACCTGCTGATCCTGACCGGTCGTGACGTTCTCGCCGTCCTGGACAAGTGAGGCGCTGAACCCCCATGGCCAAGATCCTGAAGTTCGACGAGGAAGCGCGCCGCGCCCTCGAGGCGGGCGTCAACAAGCTCGCCAACGCCGTGAAGGTGACGCTCGGCCCGAAGGGCCGCAACGTGGTGCTCGAGAAGAAGTTCGGCGCGCCCACCATCACCAATGACGGCGTGTCCATCGCCAAGGAAGTCGAGCTGGAAGACCCGTTCGAGAACATGGGCGCCAAGCTCGTGTACGAGGTCGCCAACAAGACCAACGACATCGCCGGAGACGGCACCACCACCGCCACCGTGCTGGCCCAGGCGCTGGTGCGCGAGGGTCTGCGCTCGGTGGCCGCCGGTGCCAACCCGATGGGCCTCAAGCGGGGCATCGACAAGGCGGTCGCCGCCGCCGTCGAGTCCATCGCCGCCCAGTCCAAGACCGTCGACGACAAGTCCGAGATCGCCCAGGTGGCCACCATCTCGGCCGCCGACGCGTCCATCGGCGCCGTCATCGCCGACGCCATCGACCGGGTCGGCAAGGACGGTGTCGTCACCGTCGAGGAGTCGAACACGTTCGGCACCGAGCTCGACTTCGTCGAGGGCATGCAGTTCGACAAGGGCTACCTGTCGCCCTACTTCGTGACCGATGCCGATCGCCAGGAAGCGGTGCTCGAGGATCCCTACATCCTCCTGCACAGCGCCAAGATCTCGTCGATCCAGTCGCTGCTCCCGCTGCTCGAGAAGGTCATGCAGACCGGCAAGCAGCTCCTGATCATCGCCGAGGACGTCGAGGGCGAAGCCCTGGCCACCCTCGTGGTGAACAAGATCCGCGGCACGTTCAACAGCACGTCCGTGAAGGCTCCCGGCTTCGGCGACCGCCGCAAGGCGATGCTGCAGGACATGGCCACCCTCACCGGTGGTCAGGTCATCAGCGAAGAGGTCGGCCTCAAGCTCGACAACGTCACGCTGGACCTGCTCGGTCGGGCGGCCAAGGTCATCGTCACCAAGGACGAGACCACGATCGTCGACGGCGCCGGCAACGAGGACGACGTGAAGGGCCGCATCAACCAGATCAAGGCCGAGATCGAGAACACCGACTCGGACTGGGACCGCGAGAAGCTGCAGGAGCGCCTGGCCAAGCTGGCCGGCGGCGTGGCCGTCATCAAGGTCGGCGCCGCCACCGAGGTGGAGCTCAAGGAGAAGAAGCACCGCATCGAGGACGCCATCTCGGCCACTCGCGCCGCCATCGAGGAGGGTGTGGTCGCCGGTGGCGGCACCGCTCTCATCCGAGCCAAGACCTCGGTCGCCAGCGTGGTCAACGGGCTTACCGGTGACGAGCAGGCCGGCGCCCGCGCTGTGCTGCTCGCCCTCGACACCCCGGCCAAGTGCATCGCCGAGAACGCCGGCCACGAAGGTGCCGTCATCGTCGAGCGCGTGCTCGGCGAGTCGGGCAACATCGGCTTCAACGCCGCCACGGGCGAGTTCAGCGACCTGTTCAAGGACGGCGTCATCGACCCGGCCAAGGTCACCCGCTCGGCCCTGCAGAACGCGGCGTCCATCGCCGCCCTGCTGCTCACCACCGAGGCGCTCGTCGCCGACAAGCCGGAGAAGGCGTCAGCCATGCCGGCTGGCGGCGGCATGGGTGGCATGGGTGGCATGGGCGGCATGATGTGAGCTGACGCTCTCATCGTTCGCCCGACGAACGCAGCGAGGCCCGGGCCCAGCGCCCGGGCCTCGTCGCGTCCGGGGGCACGGAGACGGGGCTCCGCGTCCGGCGGGGTCCTGACCCGTAGGCTCCGCGTCGTGGAAACGGACCGGATGGCGATGCGGCGCGCGATGGGTCGGCCGTTCGTGCCGCCGTACGCCGTGTGGTTCGTGTTCTCGTCGATCCTGCTGAAGGACGGCTTCTCCATCCTGATGCTCCTCGTGTACGGCGCGATGATGGCCATGTTGTGGCTCGTGCTGCCGGTCACGGCCGGCGTGTCGCCCGAGGCGAACCGCTACGGGCTGCTGGCCCTGGCCGGCTGCGGGCTGGGCATCGGCGCCGAGATCGGCTTCCTGGCCGGGGCCGGACGCGGCCTGGGCATCTGGTCGCTGCTGCTGTTCGTGCTGGTCCGGGCCATGACCGACCTGACCATGAGCCACCTGGCCCTCGGGGCCCGCGCCCGGCCCGCCGTGGTCGCCTGGCGCCGGGCCCACGTGCTCGGGCTGGCGGTCGGTGTGCTCGGCCTGCTGGCCGTGCTGTCGACGCACACCCTCGCCGCCGGCGAGCAGGCGGCGAGTCGACGCTTCCACGGCGTGGCTCTCGTGGGCCTCGGAGGCATCCTCGCGCTCCTGGCGCTGGTGCTGGTAATGGTCGACGTCGTCGCCGTGGTGCTGGCCATGCGGGCCACCGACACCACACGGTCACCGAGCCAGTTGCTCGACGAGGTGTCGAGCGCGGCGCGCTACCGCGATGACGACGAGACGGAGAAAGGCGACGATGCGTGACCGCCGGAGCCGAAGGAGCCGCCGGCGTCGCCCCCTCGTCGCACTCGGCGTCCTGACCCTGGCCGGCTGCAGCATCAGCTCGGGCCGGGGGGCCAAGGTCGAGTCGGCCCGGCCGCTCGGTGCCACCACCACCGTGGCGGTCATCCCGACCCCGTCCACCAGCCGGGCCGCGGGCGTCACCACGACCCGCCCCGCGCCCACGGCGGCGGCGGGGCGCACCACGGTGGCCGCGCCGACCACGGCGGCGGGGACGACGATCGTGACCCCCAGCGCCGCACCGACCACCCCGCCGACCACCCCGCCGGCCGCCGGCATCGCCGGGGTGAACTTCGAGAACTTCACCTACGACCTCGGCGTCGAGGGTGGCCCGCTGGCGCTCGTGCAGGGCGCCGCCCAGCGGGGCAACGTCGGCGACCCCACCTACGTGTTCGCCCGGGTGCAGGACGTGCTGAAGGGTGACATGGACGGCGACGGCGCCCCGGAGGCGGCGGTGACCCTGCTCTCCAACACGGGCGGCACGGGCGAGTTCACCGACGTCTACGTGTACCGCTGGAACGGCACCGCACCCGTGCTGGTCGGCGCGGCCGGAACCGGCGACCGGGCCGACGACGGGGTGCGGGGCACGGCCATCGTGGACGGCAGGCTGGTGATCGAGCGCTACGGCGGGGCCGACGGGGCGTGCTGCCCCACCACGGTCGTGCGCCGGGCGTTCGACCTCGGGGTCGCCGAACTGGTGCCGGTGGGATCGGCGCGCACCTGGGCCCTCATCTACCTCGACCGGGATCCGACGCTGAACGAGACCCCGATCCGCTTCCGGCCCGGCACGAACGGCGCCTACCTGTCGGGCGTGGCCGGCCAGTCGCTGCCCGGTGGCTTCGGGGCCCGCAAGGGCCAGCGCCTCGACCTCGAGATCCAGGATCTGTCGGCCGAGCTCGGCTATGCATCGCTCGACGTGGCGCGAGGCGACGCGGTGCTGGGCACGGCCTCGGTCGGTGCGCCGCTGAGCATCGTCCTGCCCGAGGGCGGCCGCTACCAGATCCGGGTGCATGCCGATGCCAAGGCGACCCAGCTCGCCGCGGTCGAGGCCGTGCTCCGCATCTCCTGATGCCGGCGCGCACCCCTGCGGCGTGCTCTCATGGGGGGATGGTCGCCGGGAAGCTCCCGTACTGGATGCACCAGGTGCTCGAGTACCTGATCGGCATCATGGTGCTCTTCGAGTGCGCCCGCATCAGCCGGCCGGCGGCCCCGGTGCTGGTCGCCGCGGCCGTGCTCGTGCTCGGTGCACTGGGCGACGCGCCCGCCTCGGCCTTCCGGGGCGTGCCCCGGCCGGTGCACCGAATCCTCGATGTCGTGGTGGCGGTCGTTTCGCTCGGGTTGGGTGCGGTGGGCCCGGTGTCGGCCGCCGGCCGGGTCGCGCTGGTCATCGTGGGCGTGTGCCTGCTGCTGCTGGCCTGGCGCACCGACTTCACGCCCAAGGCCCCCAAGGTTGCGTTGCGCGACCGCCTGCCCGACTCGCGAGACGTCGGGCGGGTGGCGGGACGCGCCGCCGGGAAGGCGGCGGTCGCCGGTCGTTCCCTGTGGCGCAACCGCAAGCGGCGGCCCTCGTGACCCGACGGGCCGGTGGGTCGCAGCAGATCCCGCGACCCCCGGTGTGGTCGCCCGGCGGTCCGGCGCCGTGGGCCCCCGCCACCGACGCGCCCGAGGTGCCGCTGGACCCGCTGCTGGAGGTGATCCTCACCCGCGGCCCCGGTCGGGCACCGTTGGTGCCGCTCGATGCCGCCCGCAACTCGGCCGTGCTCATCGCCCTCTACGACGGGCCGCTCGGGGCCGAGGTGGTGCTCACCCGCCGGGCCCAGCACATGCGCAACCACCGGGGCGAGGTCAGCTTCCCCGGCGGACGCATGGACCCGGGCGAGACGGCGGTCCAGACGGCCCTGCGCGAGGCGGACGAGGAGGTGCTGCTCGACCCCACGTCGGTCACGGTGGTGGGCGAGCTCGACCACCTGAACACCCTGGTGTCGCACAGCGAGATCGTGCCCGTGGTGGGCCTGCTGCCGGGTCGCCCCGCGCTGGAGCCGGGCACCACCGAGGTCGACCGGATCCTCTACGTGCCCCTGGCCGAGCTGCTCCGCGCCGACACGTTCCGCGAAGAACGCTGGGGCGTGGGCGAAGCGGCCCGCTCGGTGTACTTCTTCGAGCTCGACGACGAGACGGTGTGGGGTGCCACCGGCCGCATGCTCGTGCAGCTGCTGTGCCTGGCCACCGGCGCCCCCGACCGACGGCCGTGACACCGGCGGCCCCCGAGGCGGCTACGCCGGTGGTGCCAGCCGGCCGAGCAGCGCCCAGCCCGCCTCCACGTGGCGGGCCTCGGTGGTGCGGGCCCCGACGACGAACCGCAGCACCGACCGGCCGTCGAGCACGGTGCGGGTGAACAGCGCCTCGCCGGTGGCGTTGGCATCGTTGATGAGCGCGTCGGTGGCGGCGTCGCCGGCGACGTGGCGCAGGCACACCAGGTTCAGGCACGGCGGCGCGGCCAGCTCGAACCGCTCGTCGGCGGCCACCTGCGCCGCCACCCAGTCGGTGAGCTCGACGTGGCGTCGGATCATCGCCTGGATCGACGCCACCCCGTCGAGGCGCAGCGTGAACCACAGCTTGAGGGCGCGGAACTTGCGCCCGAGCGGGATGCCCCAGTCGCGGTAGTCGATCACGGCTCCGGTCTCGGCCGCGGCGGTGCGCAGGTACTCGGGCAGGATCGACAGCGCGCCGATGAGTGGGGCCCGGTCGGCCACCCAGAACAGGTCGCAGTCGAAGTTGATCGTCATCCACTTGTGCGGGTTCGTGCAGAAGCTGTCGGCCAGCTCCAACCCGTCGAGCAGGGCTCGGTGCTCGGGGCACAGCGCGGCGATGCCGGCCATGGCCGCGTCCACGTGGAGCCACAGCCCTTCGCTCCGGCAGATGGCGCCGATGGCCGCGACGGGGTCGACCGCCATGGACGACGTGGAACCGACGGCCGCCACCACCAGGAACGGCACCCTGCCGGCGGCCCGGTCGGCGGCGATGGCCGCGGCCAGCGCGTCGGGGCGCAGGGCGAACGCCTCGTCGGTGGGGATCAGGCGCAGGTTCTCGGAGCCGATGCCGGCGATGCGGAGCCCCTTCTCGATCGACGAGTGGGCCTGCGCGCTGGAGTAGGCGACGAGGTTCCCGAGCGTTCCCGTACGGTTGCCGGCGCCGCCCGTGGCCCGCTCGCGCGCTGCCAGGACGGCACTGAGCGTCGCCTCCGACGCGGTGGCCTGGATGACGCCACCGCCGGTGCCCGTGGATCGGAAGCGCTCGGGCAGGCCGAGCAGTTCGGCCATCCAGTCGAGCATCACCGTTTCGATCTCGGTGGCGGCCGGGCTGGTGGCCCACAGCATGCCGTTCACGCCGAGCCCGGCGGCGGCGAGCTCGCCGAGGATCGACGAGTACGAGGTGTTCGACGGGAAGTAGGCGAAGAAGCTCGGGTGCTGCCAATGGGTGAGCCCGGGCACGACGACCCGGTCGAGGTCGGCCTGCACCGCGTCCCACCCGTCGGTGGCGGTCGGCGGATGCGTCGGCAGAAGCGCGGCGATGTCGCCCGGCTGCACCGGCGCGGTCACCGGGAACTGCTCGACGCCTTCGAGGTAGCCGGCGATCCAGTCGATCAGCTGATGGCCGGCGGCGCGGAACTCTTCGGGGGTCACGCGGTGAACCCTACGAGCCGGGCGGGGGCCCGGAGAAGAAATGGCGTGGGGTGTGTCTTTCCAAAGTATCCGTCACCGGGCACACGTCTCCATCACACAAGATCGCGGTGATCCGAGCTGGTCGTCCGCGACGGATCGTGATGGGCGAGGAGCGACGATGCGCAAGATGCTGATGCTGACAGGAGTCCTGGGCGCGGTGTGCTGGGGCACGGTCTCGGCCTGGGCCGGGGGCCGCCCGGCGCGGGCCCCGCAGACCCGTGACCGCGGCCTCCAGGCCGCCGCACCGGCGTCGCCGATGGCGGCCACGCCCTCGGCCGAGCCGGCCGAGCGCGCCCCGGCGGCCCAGCCGCTGGTGGTGGCGGCCCCGGTGGTGGCGGCCCAGGTGGTGGTGCCGACCCCGGCGGCCACGGTGGCCGCCGCGCCCGTGGCGGCCCGCGACGAGGAGTCACCGGTGACCACGGCCGCGGCACCCGTGGCTCCGCCGACGGTGGGGGCCCGCCGCCAGACGGCCCCCGTCACCGAGGTGCCCGCGCCGCCGGCGCCCATCGTGGAGACCACGCCCATGCTGCACGTGCTGCCGCCCGTCCCGGTGGTGGCCGCACTCGCCACGCCCCAGGCCGTCGTGCCCGCGGCGCCGGCGCCCACCCTGGCGCCCGAGCCCGCGGCCGAGACCCGCATCGTCGTGCTGTGCGGCGGCCCCGACGGTTGGCACGAGGTGCCCGACTCGGCGGCGTGCCCCGGCGACCGGGCCCTGCGCATCGTGCGCGAACCGGTCGGCGTCTGAGGAGCACGGCCGGTCGGAGCGCGGCGGACCGGCGCGCCGAGGGTCACGCAGCGTGGGTCGGTCCGGCGAGCGTCCGATAACATCGCCACGCGGACGCACCCATGACCGACCTCCCCACTGACGCACGTGACGACGTGGATCCGGCGCCGATCGATCTCACTGCCGAGCTCGTCGCCGTCCCCACCGCTGGCGCCGACTCGGCCGCCCGCCTCCCCGTGCTCGCCCCGAGCCAGGTCATCGACACCGTGGCGGTGACCGACCCGCACCCGGTCGTCATCGACGATCCAGCGCTGTCCGCCACGGGCTCCGGCTTCTCGTGGAAGTCGATGGCCGGCCCGCTGGTGGGTGTGGCCCTCGTGAGCCTGGGCCTGGGCTTCCTGATGGCCCGCGGCGCCGCCGACGGTGGGGTCAACAACATCTCGGCCCGCACGATCACCACCCCGCCCCGGGTCGCCCCGTCGGTCACGACGGCCGCCGGTGCCGGCCCCCAGGTGCTCGCCGGCGCGGCGGCGCCGGTGGCCGGTGTCGGGGGTAGCGCCACCGCCTCGGTCGCCACCAGCGCGCCGGCGGCCTCGGCCGCCTCCGCCGGGGCCGGCGCCACCCCCGCCGGCTCGGGCGCCGGCACGTCGGCGAGCCCGTCGTCGGCCACCACGTCGGCCACCACGTCGGCCACCACGGCCGCGACGACGGCCGCCACGACGGCGGCTGCCACCACCACCCCCACGACAGCGGCGACGACGGCCGCCACCACCGCGGCGACCACCGAGGCGGCCCCGGTGACCACGCCGGCGCCGACCACGGCCGCGCCCACCACCCCCGCCCCCACCACGGCGGCGCCTCCCACCACGCAATCGCCGGGGGCGACCTACCGGGCCAGCGTGCTCGCCGCCGGCCCCCAGGGCTACTGGAGCCTCGACGAGATCGGTGACGGCACCGCCGCCGACTCGTCGGGCAGGGGCCGGGCCGGTTCCTTCTCGGGTGGCGTCACCGGCGGGCAGGCCGGTGCCGGCGCCGGCAGCGCGGTCTCGTTCAACGGCATCGACGGCGCCATGACGGTGCCCGACGCCAGCGCCCTGCGCCTCAACGGCTCGTTCTCGATCGAGATGTGGGTGAAGCTCGACCGCTTCACTGACACGTGGCCCGGTCTGCTGGCCAAGGGTTCGGCCTCCAGCGCCAACGGCTACCTGATCTACTTCAAGCCCGACGGTCGCCTGCTGTTCAAGCGCAACAACATCGAGGTCGCCACCAACGCCGGCGCGCTCACCAACGGCATGAACCACTTCGTGGTCACCTACGACGGCGGCACCGTGCGGTGGTACGTGAACGGCGCGGTGCAGACGGCCAAGGTGGTCACGTTCCCCACGAATGCCGGCACCGACCCGTTCGTGGTGGGCCGCGGCGACCAGTACGGCGCCATCACCGTCGACGAGCTCGCTGTGTACGGCACCGCGCTCGATGCCGGCGTCGTCGCGTCGCACTACGACGCGCTGCGCTGACCACACCAGGCGGCGTGATCGTCGTCAGCCGCGAGCGACGGCCCGGGCGATGAGGCGAAGGGTCGACGCGTCGAGCTCCCGCGGAAGCGCACCGACGTCGAACCAATCGACCGCCAACGACTCGTCGCTGCAACTGGCCACGGCGTCGACCGGGGCGACCACCCGGAAGCGCACGTCGAGGTGGCGGTTCGGCACGCCCTTCGGGCACTCGAAGGAGTGGATGTCGAGGTCGACCGGGTCGGGGTCGAGCACGAGCCCGACGATGCCGCTCTCCTCGGTGGCCTCCCGCAGGGCGGCGGCCTCGACGGTGGCGTCGGTGGGTTCGATGTGGCCGCCCATCTGGATCCAGCGCCCGAGCCGGGGGTGCTTGGTCATCAACACGCGCCGGCCGGTGTGGTCGAGCACGATGGCCGACGCGGTCACGTGCCCGTGGGCGCAGGACCGGAAGACCGAGTCGGTGTGACCCGAGACGTGGCGGATGAACTCGCTGCGCAGCCGCCGCTGGTGGGCGTCGGGCGCCGACCAGCGGTTGAGCGTGCGGCCGGCCTGGTCGAGCAGGGGGTGGTACTTGTCGTGGGCCGCCACGCCGCTGATGGTAGGCGCCCGGTGCGCCGACCACCGCAGCCGCCGCCGCGGCCGCCTCCGCGTCCGCGTCCTCGTCCGTCGAGACGGAAGCCGATCGGGCGTGCCGTTAGGTTCGGGCCATGACGACGCCGGCCGACATCGATCCATCCCGCTTCGCAGTGCACCACGCGTCACCGCGCGGCTTTCGCCAGGCCTTCGTTCGCGAGGGTGTCGGCGGCGTGCCCCTGGTGCTCGTGCACGGGTGGCCCGAGACGAAGCGCATCTTCTGGCGCGTGATCGCACCGCTCGCCGCCGCAGGGTTCGAGGTGATCGTGCCCGACCTGCGCGGCTTCGGGGACAGCGACGTGGCCCCCGACGGCTGGCGCGACGTGCCGGCCATGAGCCACGACCTGTACGCGCTGGTGCACGACCATCTCGGCCACGAGCGCGTCGTGCTCGCCGGCGGCGACCTCGGCGGTCCGGTCGTCCAAGACCTCGCGTTGCGCCATGGCGATTGGGTCGACCGCATGGTGCTGTTCAACTCGCCGCTGCCGTTCGACAAGGAGCGGATGGCCGGCCTGCGCTCGCGGCCGGCGCGCGAGGCGAGCGACTACTTCATCCGCCAGGGCACCGACGCCGACGCGCTCGCCGCCGAGTTGGCCACGCCCGAGGCGCGCCGGCGCTACATCGCCACGTTCTACACGAGCCGCTTCTGGGCCCACCCCGGCGCGTTCCTCGATCCGTCGTCGGCACCGGGTCGTCTCGGTGGCGATGCCACCGTCGACTTCCACACCGAACCGTTCGCCGATGCGGCCAAGCTGCGCGCCAGCTTCGGTGGCTACGAGAGCTCGTTCGACGCGGGCCAGCGCAGCGAGCCCGGCGTGCTGGCCCGCAACGAGCAGACGCGCACGCTGCTGCTGCACGGGACGTCGGATCACGTGATCTACCCCGAGTTCGATCGCATGGCCGCGGTCGTGTTCCCCGACCACGTCGGGCCGTTCCTGTTGCGCGACTGCGGGCACTTCGTGCCGTGGGAAGCGCCCCACGCTTTCGCCTCGGGCGTGGTCGCGTTCGCGGGCGACCTGCTCGCGCGCGGCATCAGCTGAAGAAGTCAAGACTTGTCTTCTCGATGGAGAAGGCGCATCGTGACAAGTGAGGTTCCGCAGAGTTTTCAGTGCCAGCTCCTGACCCATTGGGTCGGTAGGGAGGAGGATCTGATGTCGAAGCAGGACGCAACCGGGGATGGGGATCCGCCGGGCCGCTGAGGCAGCGTTGCACCGCCATTGAGAGGAAGTCCGGCCGGACCTCTTCGACGGCGGCGTCTGCCTGCGATCGCTCCTGGCACCGGGTGCTTCCAACCTGTGTACCTTCGAGGTACCTACCAAGCGCCGGATGCGCAGCGACCTTCGTCGACGACAGCAACGCTGCTTCCCAAAACGAGACATCCCTGGTTCATCGCTCGCCGCGCTGAGCCAGGGATGTCTCGCGTTTTCGGCCGGTTGCGAACCGGTGCCCTCGCCTCAGCGACCGCGCCTGACCACCAGGCGCCACCACAGCTCGATGAGCTGCCGGGCCGAGCGGGCGATGGCGGGCACGCGGAAGAACTGGCTGCGGCCGTGGGGCCGGAAGAAGTGGCTCACGCCGACCTGCACGAAGGTGGCGTCGGCGCGCTCGAAGCCGCGCATCATCTCCACGCAGATGACGCCCGATGTGGAGCGCAGGTCGAGCTGCTGCAGCAGCGCGCGCCGCATCAGCCGGAAGTCGCAGTCGGTGTCGCGTACGTGCAGGCGGAACAGCAGCTTCACCGTGTGGTGGTAGACGCGGCCGATCACCTTGCGGTGCAGCGGGTCGCCGCGCCCCGTCTTCCAGCCCTGCACGACGTCGACGCCGGGTGCCATCGCGGCGACGAGGCGCCCGATCTCACCGGCGTCGTACTGGGCATCGCCGTCGGTGTAGAAGACCCAGTCGCGCGTGGCGGCGGCGAAGCCCGATTGCAGCGCGCCGCCGTAGCCGCGGTTGACCTCGTGGTTCACCACGCGCAGCTCGGGCACCTCGGCCTGCAGCGCGTGCAGCACCTGGAGCGAGTCGTCCTTCGAGCCGTCGTTCACGACGATGATCTCGAAGTCGTCGACGAGCTTGACGAGCGCGGCATGCACGTCGTGCACCATCTTGTCGATGGCGTCGCGGTCGTTGTAGCAGGGGAAGAACGCCGACACCGACGACACGAGCGGGTTGCCGGTTGGTTGGGCTGTCATCGGTGCGGACCTTCAGACCGGCACGAGGCCGTCGGTGACGTGGGCGACCACCTCGGACACGTGTGTCACTTCGGCGTCGGTGATCTCGGGGAAGCACGGCAGGCTCACGCACGACGCCGCCCACGCCTCGGCGCTCGGGCAGGCGACGCGGGCGAAGTGGCGGTAGGCCGGCTGCTGGTGCACGGCCACCGGGTAGTGCACACCGGTCGACACGCCGCGCTCGGCCAACGCCTGGCGGAACGCATCGCGCTGGGCGACGCGGGCCACAGCCAGGTGGTACACGTGGCGCGGGTCATCGGCGTGCCAGCGCAGCTTGGGCGCGGCGGCGCGGTAGGCGGCCATGACGGCGCGCCGCCGGGCGTTCCCGGCGTCGAGGTCGGGGAGCAGCAGGTGCAGCCACGCCGCTTCCAGCTCGCTCATGCGGAAGTTCTGGCTGATCTCGGTGTGCACGTACTGGGCGCTCATGCCGTGCACGCGCAGCCGGCGGGCCAGTGCGGCCAGGTCGGCGTCGTCGGTGACCAGCGCACCACCGTCGCCGATGCCGCCGAGGTTCTTGGTGGGGTAGAAGCTGTAGATGGTGCCCACCGACGGCCGGCCGTGCTGCGGACCGACGGCGCCATGAGCCTGGGCGGCGTCCTCCAGGATCGGCACGCCGAGCTCGACCGGCAGCGGCGCGGGCCGGCCGTACAGGTGCACGGGAACGACCGCACGGGTGCGGCTGGTGACGGCGCGGGCGGCGGCCGCCGGGTCGAGGGCGGCGGTGACCGGGTCGACGTCGACCGGCACGGGTGTGGCGCCCAGCGCGCACACCGCCGACGCCGTGGGCACCGCGGTGAACGAGGGCACGAGGACCTCGTCGCCGGGACCGACGCCGAGCGCGGCCAGGCCGACCTGGATGGCGGCGGCCCCCGAGGCCAGCCCGACGCAGTGCTCGGCGCCGGCGTACGCGGCGAAGGCCGATTCGAACGCCTCGAGCTCGGGGCCGAGGAGCAGGTGCCCGCTGGCCAGCACCCGCGCCGTCACCTCGGCGAAGGCGGCGCCGTAGCGACCGGCGCGGCGGCTGAGGTCGATCACCGGTACCACGGACGCTCCCGGTAGAACTCGAGGGTGGCGGCGATGCCGGCGGCGAACGACACCGCCGGGTCCCAGCCGAGGACGCGCTTGGCCTTGGCGAAGTCGCCCTGGAAGCTGCCGATGTCGATGGCGGCCAGGTCGTCGGGCCACGGCACCGTGTGCACCGTGGCGCCGGTGGCGGCCGCGACGGTGGTGAGCCGGGCGATCTCGAGCAGCGAGAGCGCGTCGGCGTGGCCCAGGTTGAAGATCTCGCCCGGCGCGTCGGGGTTCGTGGCCGCCAGGGCCATGGCCCGCACCACGTCGTCCACGTGGAGGCAGTCGCGCAGCTGGCTGCCGTCGCCGAACACGCTGATGTCGTCGCCGTTCAGGGCGCGCCGCACGAACACGGGGAGGAACCCGAGGCCCTCCTTGGTGAGCGACTGGCGGGGGCCGTACACGTTGGTGAGGCGCAGGGCCACGACGGGCAGGCCGTGCACCCGCCCGTACAGGAGGTGGAACTGCTCGCCGGCGAGCTTGTCGATGCCGTTCACATCGACGGGGACGGTGGGGTGCTCCTCGTCCACCGGCAGGTACCGGGGCCGGCCGTACACCTGACGGGTGGAGGTGTGCACCACGCGGGCGGTCGGGTTCTCGCGCCGGAGCACCTCGAGGAAGGCGAGGTGGCAGCGGGCGTTCAGGTCGAGGTCGCGCAGCGGGTCGACCATCGACTCGTGGTGGCTGACCTGACCGGCGATGTTGAACACGACGGCGGCGTCTCGGACCGCGGGCCCCACAGCGTCGGCGTCGGCGATGTCGGCCCGTACGACCTGGACCGTGCCGGTGACGCCGTCGAGGTTGCGCTCGTCGCCGCCGTGCTCGGGCACGAGCGCGTCGATGACCACCACGCGCGCACCCGCGGCAGCCAGGGCGTGCACCGTGTTGGAGCCGATGAACCCGAGCCCGCCGGTGACCACGCAGTGGCGGCCGGCGAGAGGGAGAAGAGCGGGATCGACGGTCGTCATGATGGCGATTGCCCGGCACGCTAGCCGAGGCGCGCCGTCGACCGGGACTCACCCGTGTCCCCGTGCGGGCGGGCACCGCCATCTAGCCTGACCTCCGTGCTCGGGCCGGATGGCGTGCTCCCCAGGTTGCGTGCCCTGCTGGCCGAGGCAGCGGGCGCGGCGGTGGCGGCCGTCGTGGTGATGGTCGTGCACCTGCGCTTGTGGCGCGCTCCGTGGCGCGCTCCGTGGAGCATCGACGGCGACGCCAGCTTCTACCTGATGGTGGTGCGCTCGCTCGAGCGTCACGGCTGGTACCTGGACAACCCCAACCTGGGCTGGCCCTTCGGTCAGACCGTGCACGACCTGCCCCAGGGGGTCGACAACCTGCACCTGGTGGTGCTGCGGGTGCTGGCGGCGCTCACGCCGACCCCGGCCGCGGCCATCAACCTGTTCTACGTGCTCACCTTCGCCGGCACGGCGTTCGTGGCCCACCTGGTGCTGCGGCGCCTGGGCGTGGGGCGACTGGTGTCGGGCATCGGCGCCGTGGTGTACACGATCGCGCCCTACCACTGGATCCGCGGCGAGACCCACCTGCTGCTGTCCGGCTACGAACTGGTGCCGGTGGGCATCCTGCTCGCCCTGGCCGTGCTGCGCGACCCGGTGCCGCTGTTTCGGGCGTCGGGCGGCAGCAGTGGGCGGGGCCGGCTCGATCTGCGCAGCGCCCGCACGTGGTGGATGCTCGCCGCCTGCGCCGGGCTGGCCTCCACCGGCGCCTACTACTTCGTGTTCTCGATGATGCTGATCGCGGTGGCCGGCGTCGCCCGGGCCGTCGGTACGGGCCGGTGGCGCCCGCTGGCCGCCGCCGCCGGGCTCATCGTGGCGGGCGGCCTCGTGTTCGCCGTGAACGTGTCGCCCACGCTCCTGTACCAGGCCAGCCACGGGGCCAACGAGGTCGTGGCCGGTCGCCGCCCGGGCGAGACCTACCTGTACGGCCTGAAGATCTCGCAGCTGTTCATCCCGCGCCAGGGCCACCGCGTGGCCAAGCTGGCCGCGTTCAGCGACCGCAGCCAGGGGCGCGGCGGCCTGCTCGCGGCGTTCGAGTCGGAGTCGGGCCAGCAGCTCGGCCTGTTCGCCGCCACCGGGGTGGCCCTCGCCCTGGTCGCCCTCACGTGCCGGGTGGCCATCGGCGGCGCCCGCCGGCGCGCCGCCGCCGACGACGACGAGCGCATGACGGTGGTGGTGCAGCTCGGGTTGTTCAGCGTGCTGTGCATGATCGTCGGGGCGATGGGTGGGCTGTCGTACATCATCTCCAGCGTCGGCCTGCGCGACATCCGCTCGTGGAACCGCATCTCGATCGTGATCGCGTTCTGCGGTGTGGTCGTGTCGTGCTACGTGCTCGACGCGCTCATGGGCTGGTGCCGCGCCCGCGTCGGTGCCGGCACCGGTCGGGCCGGGGTCGGGCGGATCGTGGCGCTGGCCGTCGCCGTGGTGGTCGGCGGCGTGGCCTACCTGGACCAGGCCGGCCAGGACCTGCCCGACTACGCCGCGGTGAAGGCGCGCGACGCCGCGCTGGGCGGCTTCTTCGGGGCGGTGCACCAGACGCTGGGCGACGGCGCCGCGGTCTACATGCTGCCCTACAACGGCTTCCCCGAGACGCCGGCCCGCCAGCGCATGGGCGCCTACGACCAGTCGGTCGGCTACATCTACGAGCCCCGCCTGAAGTACAGCTGGGGCTACATGCGGGGCCGCCACCCCGACTACCCGTACGCCCTGGCCGAGCAGCCGGGCGAGCAGTGGCTCACCGCGGTGGCCGCGGTGGGCTTCACCGGCCTCACCTTCGACCGCTTCGGTTACACCGACGAGCAGCGCACCGCTCAGGAGGCCGACCTGCAGCGCCTGGTCGGCGTGCCGGTGGCGGTGAGCAAGGACGACCGCTACCTCTTCTACGACCTGCGGGCGTTCGCCGCCACGATGCGCTCGCAGCTGGGCGACGCCGGGGTGATCCAACGGGCGGCTCAGACCCTGGCGCTCGTGCCGCAGAACCCGCCACCCGGCGGCTGAGCGGTGGAGATCGAGGAGTACCGCCGCATGGCGGCGGTCGAGGATGCCCACTGGTGGTACCGCAGCACGCGGGCCCTGCTGGCCCAGGAGCTCGGGCCCCGCCTGCCCGGCGGCGGCCGCCTGCTCGACGTCGGTGGCGGTACCGGCGCCACGGGCGCGTGGATGGCCGAACGCGGTGCGCTGGTCGCAGCCGACATCGAGCCGATGGCGCTGGCGCTCTACCGCGAGCAGCACCCCGATGCGACGGGGCTCGTGGCCAGCGACGTGAACCGCCTGCCCTTCGTCGACGGCGCGTTCGATGCCGTGCTGTGCGTGACCGTGCTGTACCACGCGGGGGTGCCGGCGCCCCGCCTGGCCGTGGCCGAACTGGCCCGGGTGGTGCGCCCCGGCGGGGTGCTGTGCCTGTGGGAGCCGGGCGTGCGCCGGCTGCAGCGCGCCCACGACCGAGTCACCCACGGCGTGCGCCGGTTCTCGCTCGGGCAGCTGCGTGACCTGCTCACCGCCAACGGTCTCACCGTCGAACGGGCCACCGGGGCGTACACGTTCCTGGTGCCCCCGGCCGCGGCCAAGGCGGTGCTGGAACGGGGCGAGACGGCCAGCGACCTCGACCGGCACGAGTCGGGCCTGGGCGGTGCGCTGGGCGCGGTCGCCGCCGCCGAGCGGGCCGTGCTGCGCCACGCGTCCCTCCCGTTCGGCCTGAGCGTGCTGGCCATCGGCCGCAAGGCGGCCTGACGGGCGAGGACCGTCAGCGACGTCGCTTCAGGACGGCGTCCAGCGGCGTGGTCGACGACTCGCCCCGGCGACGTCGACCGTTCGCCTCGAGCGCTCGGGTGAGCGACTCGACCGCACGGAGCGGAAGCACGACCACCGGCTCCAGGAGGATCGTGCCGTCGTCGAGCCGACGTGCGGCGTAGCGGTCGGCCATGTCGCCGGGCACGCGGGCCAGGCTGATGCGCCCCCGCTCGTCGGGCTCGAGCAGCGTCGGCTTGGAGATCGCGTCCATGGAGCGAGTGTAGCAAGCGGGCGATCGCCCCAGAAGGGAAACAACCCCAGTTGGTACACTGGATGGATGGACATCGAGCTGTCGGACGAGGCACTCGCCGAGTACGACCGCATCGAGCGCGACGAACCGGATCGTCACGCCCTGCTCGTGGACGACCTCACGATGCTCGCCGCCACGGCTCCGGTCAACATCGAACGATGGACGTCGATCGCGGGCATCGACTACGTGCTGGGGCCGACGGGTCGTGTGCGGTACTGGGTGGTGATCGAGGGCGAACGGCTCGTCGTCGAGTACTTCGACCTGGATCCCTGACGGCCCTGCTCGCTGACCTGCTGCCTCCCGGGAAACCCTGGGCGGGCTCGGCTACCGTCGGCCGTGTGGCCAACGATGTCCTCTCCGACCGGTTCGACCGCGTCCTGGTGGTCGATTTCGGCGCCCAGTACGCGCAGCTGATCGCCCGCCGGGTGCGCGAAGCGCGGGTGTACTCCGAGATCGTGCCCCACACCGTCACCGCCGCCGAGGTGGCGGCCACGGCGCCCAAGGCGATCATCCTGTCGGGCGGGCCCAAGAGCGTCCACGTGGTCGGCGCGCCCCGTCTGGATCCGGCGGTGTACGAGCTCGGCGTGCCGATCCTGGGCATCTGCTACGGCGCCCAGCTCATCGCCCACCAGCTCGGGGGCGAGGTCGCCCGCGGCGGCCGGGGCGAGTACGGCCGGGCCGCGCTCGACCGCATCGCCGGCTCGGCGTCCACGTTGCTGCACGACGGCATCCCCGCCCAGCTCGACGTGTGGATGAGCCACTTCGACGCGGTCACGCGCGTGCCCGCCGGCTTCACGGCCACCGCGGCCACGCCCGACGCGCCGATGGCCGTGATCGAGAACGCCGAACGGGGGATCTGGGGTGTGCAGTTCCACCCCGAGGTCGTGCACAGCGCCGGCGGGCAGGCGATCCTCGAGCAGTTCCTGTGGCGCCTTGCCGGCTGCCGGCCGAGCTGGACCGACGTGTCCATCATCGACACCGCGGTCGAGGCGGTGCGGGCCCAGGTGGGCGACAAGCGGATCATCTGCGCGCTGTCGGGCGGCGTCGACTCGGCGGTGGCTGCGGCCATGGTGCACCGGGCCGTGGGGTCCCAGCTGACGTGCATCTACGTCGACACCGGTCTCATGCGCAAGGGCGAGAGCGACCAGATCGTCGACACGTTCCACCGCAACATGCACATCGAGCTCATCAGGGTCGACGCCGGCACCCGCTACTTCGAGGCGCTGGCCGGGATCACCGAACCCGAGCGCAAGCGCAAGACGATCGGCGAGCTGTTCATCCGCATCTTCGAAGAGCACACCGGCGGCCTCACCGACGCCGAGTTCCTGGTGCAGGGCACGCTGTACCCCGACGTCATCGAGTCGGGCGGGGCCGACGGCCAGGCCGCGGTGATCAAGAGCCACCACAACGTGGGCGGCCTGCCCGAGGACATGACGCTCAAGCTGGTGGAGCCGCTGCGCAACCTGTTCAAGGACGAGGTGCGCCGGGTCGGGTCCGAGCTGGGGCTGCCCGACGAGATCGTGTGGCGGCAACCGTTCCCGGGGCCCGGGCTCGGCGTGCGCATCATCGGCGAGGTCACGCCCGACAAGGTGGCGCTGCTGCAGGAGGCCGACGCCATCGTCCGCGAGGAGATCCACAACGCCGGCCTCGACCGCGAGATCTGGCAGGCCTTCGCCGTGCTGCCCGACATCCGTTCGGTCGGTGTGATGGGGGACGAGCGCACCTACGGGCATCCGATCATCATCCGGGCCGTCACCTCCGACGACGCCATGACCGCCGACTGGGCCCGTCTGCCCTACGACCTGCTCGAGCGCATGGCCAGCCGCATCATCAACGAGGTGCCCGGCCTGAACCGGGTGGCCTACGACATCACATCGAAGCCACCCGGCACCATCGAGTGGGAATGACGGTTCGCCTCGTCACGCAGGGGGAGCGGGCTCAAGGGCGCCCGAACTGCGCATCAAGACGGTCGCAACACGGTGCGCGCACAAACGCAACCTGAATGTAAAGACCGTCACGAATCCTGCTAGCGTTCGGCCCGTGTTCGGTCGTCGGCGTTGGGTGGGGGCATTCGTCCTGGTCAGCACCCTCTTTGTCGCCTCCGGGCCGGCCATGGCTGACAAGGTGGGCGACCTGACCCAGCAGGCCAAGAACCTGCAGGACCAGATCGACCGCAAGAACGCCGAAGCCGAACGGCTGGCCGAGCGGTACAACCAGGCCCGGTCCGAGATGGCCCGGCTCGACGAGCAGATCGGCCAGGTCAAGGCCAAGCTCGACGCCCAGGACGGCCAGATCGGCCAGCTCAACGACCGCCTGGCCAAGTTCGCCGTCCAGACCTACATGTACGGCGACCAGGACGGCGGGCTCACCGCCCTGCTGGCCACCGACGACGGCGCCAGCAGCATCGCCCAGCGGCGGGGCTACTCGCCCGTGGTGCTCGGCACCAACGTCGACGTGGCCGACCAGCTCAAGGCCACCCGCCAGGACACCGACAAGCTCAAGGCCGAGCTGGCCGTCAAGGAAGCCCAGCAGGCCAAGCTGGCCAAGGCGCTCGAGACCAGCCGGCAGGCCGCGGCCACGGCCTCCGACGACGCCACCAAGCTGCTGGCCACCACGAACGCCAGCCTGAGGAAGGCCGTCGCCGAGGAGCAGGCCCGCCGCAAGGCCGCCGCCGAAGCGGCCGCCGCCGCCGAGCAGGCCCGTCGCACCGCCGAGCTGAAGGCCCAGCGCGAGGCGGCGGCCGCCGCCCAGGCCGCCAGCGCCCGGCGTACGCAGACCAACACCCGCACCGGTGCCGCCGCCGGCGCGCCGGCGGTCAGCGGGGGTGGCGAGAGCCGGCCCCCGGTGGTCGACATCCCCGACTTCCCGGCGCCGTCGCCCGGCGCGGCCACGGCCATCGCCGTCGCCCGCCAGCAGATGGGCAAGCCGTACATCTTCGCCACGGCCGGACCCGACACGTTCGACTGCTCGGGTCTCACCCAGTACGCCTGGCGGGCCGCGGGCGTGTCCATGGACCACTGGACCGTCGCCCAGTACCGCAGCTTCCCCAAGGTCCCGGTCGATCAGCTGCAGCCCGGCGATCTCGTGTTCTTCGGCTCCGACATCCACCACGTCGGGCTCTACATCGGCGGCGGCATGATGATCGACGCGCCGTTCCCCGGGTCGACGGTGCGCCTGGCGTCCATCTGGACGCGAGGGCTGCTCGACTTCGGCGTCCGACCGGGCTGAAGGGGCGCGCCGTCCGCGCACTACGTTCGGGCTGATGCGTGGGATCGACGTTGCACCGGTGACGGCCTGGTTGGCCGAGCACATCGAAGGGGCCCAATCGCCGTTCGAGTTCTCGCTGATCGCGGGTGGTCACTCGAACCTCACCTACCGGGTCGTGGGGGCCGACGGCACGGTCTACGTGCTGCGGCGGCCACCGCTCGGCCACGTGCTGGCCACGGCCCACGACATGGCTCGTGAGCACCGCATCATCGCCGCCGTCGGCCGGACCGGCGTGCCGGTTCCCCGCACCCTCGGCCTGTGCACCGACGAAGCGGTGAACGGCGCGCCGTTCTACGTGATGTCGTTCGTCGAGGGGCAGGTGCTCGACTCGCCCGAGAAGGGCGAGACGGTGCCGCCCGAGGCGCGCGTCGCCCTCTCCGACGACCTGATCGACGTGCTGGCCGATCTGCACGCGGTCGACGTCGACGAGGTCGGCC
Source organism: Actinomycetes bacterium (assembly GCA_031359995.1). Classification (GTDB taxonomy): domain Bacteria; phylum Actinomycetota; class Acidimicrobiia; order Acidimicrobiales; family Ilumatobacteraceae; genus JANMAT01. Next base: position 4,518 of record JANMAT010000055.1, on the reverse strand, counting down.
TGGGCAACCTGGCCAAGCGCGAGGGCTACGTGGAGCGCCAGCTCAAGCGGTGGACGACGCAGTGGGCCAACTCGAAGACCCGTGAGCTGCCCACGGTCGACGAGGTCGGCCGTCGCCTGGCGCGGCACCTGCCCGAGCAGCAGGGCGTGTCGATCGCCCACGGCGACTACCGCTTCGGCAACTGCCTGGCCGACGTGCCGAACGGCAAGATCGCCGCCGTGCTCGACTGGGAGCTGTGCACGCTGGGCGACCCGATGGCCGACGTCGGCTACATCGGCGTCTACTGGAGCGACCCCGATCGCCCCGGCCGGGCCAACGACCCCACCGCCGCCGGTGGCTTCCCCACCCACGCCCAACTGGTGGAGCGCTATGCGGCGCGCACCGGCCGTGACGTGTCGAACGTGGCCTACTACACCGCGTTCTCCCGCTTTCGTCTGGCGGTCATCAGCGAGGGTGTGTACGCCCGCTACCTGCACGGGGTCATGGGCGACGTGACGCCCGAGCAGATGGAGAACTTCAAGGCCGGCCCCGAGATGCTCATCGAGCAGGCGCTGGTCGAGCTCGGCGGCTGACGGGGCCGCGCCGGCCCGTCCGGCGCATCACGCCTCGGCGTACGTGGCGTGAAGCTCGCGGCCGATGCGGGCCAGGTGCTCGCGGACCTCGACCGGTTCGAGCACCTCGATCTTGGCGCCGAAGCCGGCCAGCTCGGCGGCGATGAGGAACGGTCGGGCGCCACCGATCTCGACCTCGGTGCGGTGTCCGTCGCTCGGGCCCAGGACCATGAAGCGCTTGCCGAGCATGCCCCGCAGCGCCGGGAGGATGGCGTCCTCGGCGAGCGCACGGACGCGGGTGCGGGCCCGGAACTCGTCGACGGTGGACGCCACCCGGTGCCACTCGGTGGCGAGGTCGAACCCGTCGGGCCGCTCGACCGGTTCGTCGGTGGGTGTGACCCCGCTCACCCGGCTCACGCGAAACGTGCGCAACCCGTTGGCCGTGTGGGCGATCAGGTACCAGACCGTGCCCTTGGTGACCAGGCCCAGTGGGTGGACGCGCCGGGTGGTGACCGCCCGGTCGCGGTCGGTGTAGCCCAGCTCGACCTGCACCCCGTCGACCACGGCCCGCTGGAGCGCGGCGAGGTGGGGCGGGTCGGTGGCGCAGGCGGTGCGGCCCCAGCCGGCGGGGTCGATGATCACCGCGGCCGATGCGGCCTGGGCGTCGGCCCGGAACGGTTCAGGAAGGGCCCGCACCAGCTTGCGCAACGCCGCCTTCAGTTCGGGGGTGGCCGCCGATGACGGGCCGGCCACCAGGAACAGGGCGCGCGCCTCGGCGGCGTTGAGGCCGGACAGATCGGTGCGGGCCCCGCCGAGCAGGGCCCAGCCGCCGTTGCGGCCCTGGGTGGCGTACACGGGGAGACCGGCCGCCGACAGGGCGTCGAGGTCGCGCCGGGCGGTGCGCTCGCACACCTCGAGCTCCCGGGCCACCTCGGCGGCGGTGACCCGACCGCGCGTCTGGAGCAGGAGCAGGGTGGCCACGAGGCGATCGGCGCGCACCGGCTCAGGATCGCACAGAAACCGGCCAGTGGCTGTCCGGTTCGGGGGCGTGACTCGCTACGACGCCGCCCACGCCGCCGTGCGCAGGGCCCGGGCGATCGCCGACGCGATCGTGCGGGCGTCGCGGCGCACCAGGCGAGACACGGTGATGCGCACGGCCGGGTCGCTGTGGTGGCGGAAGCGGGCGCCCGGCGTCACCGCGTAGCCGGCGCCGAGGAGCGCGGTGCACACCGTGGCCTCCTCGGCCACCGGGATCCACACGTTCAGGCCCGACGCTGCCGATGCCACCACCCCCTCGCCGGCCAGCGCGTCGACCAGGGCGGTGCGCCGCTCGGCATAGATGTCGCGGGCGCGGTGGAGGGCGGCCAGGGTGGCGTCGTCGCCGTAGGCGGTGGCGACCATGCGCTGCAGTTCGTGGCTCACCCAGCCGGCGCCCAGCCGCTGCCGGGCCTGCAGCCGCTCCACGGTGCCCTCGTCTCCGGCCACCAGGGCCAGGCGAAGGTCAGGCCCCAGGCTCTTGGCCACCGAGTGCACCACGGCCCAGCGGGCCAGACCGTGCCCGACGCTGTGGAGCGGCACGCCGGCGACCTCGCCGGCATGGTCGTCCTCGATCACCAGCACCTCGGGGTAGGCGGCCAGCGCCTCGTGCAGCAGTCGGGCCCGGGCCGGGGTGAGATGGGCGCCGGTCGGGTTCAGGGCACGCGGGGTGAGCACGACGGCCTGCACCCGGCGCAGGACGGCCCGGAGCGCGTCGACCGACACGCCGGCGCCGTCGACCGGCACGGGCACCGGAGCCAGGCCGAGGCCGCGGGCGATGTCGACCACGTTCGGGTAGCCGGGGTCCTCCACCGCCACCGCGTCGCCCGGGCGCAGGTAGGTCTGCAGCAGGCGCTCCACGCCGTCCATGGCCCCGCCGACGACGGCCAGGTGGCCGTGGGACAGGCGGTTGCGGCGCAGCCACTCGGCGGCGGTGTGGGCCAGGGCCGGGTGCACCTGGGGTGCCCCGTACAGCACGGGCCGATCGGGCGCCCGGCGGGCCAGGCGCGGGAGCAGGTTCGGGTCGGGGCTGCCGCTGGCCAGATCGACCACGCCGTCGGGCACGGCGGTAGGGGTGGCGGCGCCGAGGGCGGGGCGGGCGGCCACGAAGGTGCCCAGCCGGCCGCGGCTCACCAGGGTGCCCCGCTCGGCCAGTTGGCGGTAGGCCGACGCCACGGTGGCCGGCGCCACGCCGAGCTCGTCGGACAGGGCCCGGACCGTCGGCACCCGACCGCCCGGCTGCAGACGGCCGGTGCTGATGCGCCGTTCGAACTCGCCCACGATTTCACTTGCCCGCTTCGGTACGGTCGCCCTACGGTTCGACATGTCACAAAGCCTACAAAGTGCTAGTACAAAAGTCCGGTTCGAGGCGCGTGCGCGCTACGACCGTGACAGCGTGCACGCCATCCTCGACGCCGCTTTCGTGGCGCACGTCGGTCTGGTGGCCGCCGACGGTCGGCCAATGGTCATCCCCATGCTCTACGCCCGCCAGGACGAGACGCTGATCGTGCACGGCTCGCCGGCCACGCGCTTGCTGCGGGCGTTGGGCAAGGGCGTCGACGTGTGTCTCACCGTCACGCTGGTGGACGGGCTGGTGCTCGCCCGCAGCGCCTTCCACCACTCGGCGAACTACCGCTCGGCGGTCGTGCTGGGCAGGGCCGAGCCGATGGAGGACGTGGCCGAGAAGACCGCCGCCCTCGAGTTCCTGACGGCGCGGATCGCACCCGACCGCGTTCCCATGCTGCGGGCCATGACCCGCAAGGAGGCGATCGGTACGTCGGTGCTGCGCATCCCGATCGTGGAGGCCTCCGCCAAGGTGCGCACCGGTGGCCCTGTCGACGAAGAGGAGGACTACGCCCTGCCCATCTGGGCCGGCGTGGTGCCGATGACCACGGTGTACGGCGCGCCGATCGCCGACGAGCGCAACCAGCCCGGTGTCGTCGTCCCCGACCACGTGCTCGCGCTGGCGCGTTGATGGCGGGATGGCAGAAGCCCGCTAGACAGGGAACATGGATCTCTCCGGGCAGGTCGCCGTGATCACGGGCTCGGGGGCCGGCATCGGCCGGTCGCTGTGCGAAGGGCTGGGCGCGCTCGGCGCCGCCATCGTCGCCGTCGACATCGACCGGCACGCCAACGCCGAGACGGTGGCCGCCGTTCGTGCCGCCGGCGGCCGCGTGTCGTCGGTCGTGGTCGACATCGGCGACGCCGTCGCCGTCCACGCCGCGGCGGCACAGGTCGCCGAGGAGCTCGGGCGCGTCGACCTGCTCGTGAACAACGCGGCGCGGTGGAACGACACCACGCTCACCGGCGGGGGCTACCAGCAGCAGGTCACGGCGTTCCAGGCCGCCCTCGGCGCCGGTTCCACCGGCGCATTCCACTGCACGGCCGCGATGCTGCCGATGATCCGGGCCGCCGGAGGCGGCAACATCGTGAACATGCTGACCGACCACGTGCTGGCCGGCTACGCGCTCACCGGGGCGCCGGCCACCGGTTACGACTGCGCCAAGTTCAGCCTGCTGCGCCTCACCGAGAGCTGGGCGGTGGAGCTGAAGCCGCATGGCGTACGGGTGAACGCCCTCTCGTTCGGCGCCGTCGACACGCCCATGCTGCGCGGGGTGGCGTCGTGGCTGAGCGAGGTCGCCATGCGCCCGACCGACCTCGTGCAGGCCGTGCTCAACGTGCTGGCTCACGGCCCCGACGGCCCGACCGGTGTGAACTACGTGTTCGGCATGACCCGCGACCCGCGCCACGAGCACCTGGCCGGCATCGCTGCCATCGCTCCGGCGGGCTAGCTAGGCGCGTCGGCGGCCCGGGCGCTCGCCCAGGGCCACGCCGAGGCGGCGGACGCCCTCGGCGATGTCGATCGTGTCCACGCCGGCCAGCGAGACCCGCAGGTAGGCACCGTCCGGCTCGGCGCAGAACCAGGGTCGCC
>JANMAT010000029.1:0-6200 GCA_031359995.1 Actinomycetes bacterium | reverse complement strand
GCTGATCGTCCTGCACTACGACAGCGACTTCCCGCGCCTCACCGCCGCCGGCGGTGCACCCCACGAATGGGTCGTACCCCAAGGCTCCGTCTGACCCCAACCACCACACCCCCCACCCGGCGACCAGCCCGCAACGTTCAGCGTCTCGGCTCGGTCGATCCCGAGCACGACATGCCTACATATCGCCGGATCCCGGGCACAACAGCCTCGGGCGGCGTGCGCCGTTACCGGGCGCCTCGACCGAAGACACTTGGCAAAGTGGCATACTTGTGGCATGATAATGGCATGAGTCGTTTGCGTGTGAGCACCACCGTTGATGGAGACCTTCTGACCCGAGCCCGACGACTGCGCTCTGGAGTCACCGATGCCGCGCTCCTCGACGAGGCACTCACTGCTCTCGTGGCCCAGCATCGCGCCGCGGAAGTCGATGCTGCGTACGCCGTTGCCTATGACGTCCATCCGCTGGACGAGCCCGACGAGTGGGGCGATCTCGCGTCGTTCCGCCAGGCGGCCGGCGCAACATGACCGCCATGCCGATGCGGGGCGAGGTCTGGTGGTGCGAACCTCCCGAGATCGGACGACGTCCCGTCGTCGTGCTTTCGCGCGACGCCGCGATACCGCGGCTTCGGCGAGCGCTCGTTGCCCCGTGTACGACCACGATTCGCGGCTTGCCCAGCGAGGTGGTCCTCGAGCCGGGCGAGGACCCGGTCGGTCGTCGAAGCGCCGTCAACCTCGACTCGGTCGAGAGCGTGTCGTTGGGCGTGCTCATGGCGCGCATCGGAAGGCTGAGCGACACGCGGATGCGACAGATCTGCTCCGCCCTCGAAGTCGCCGTGGAGTGCCAGTAGTTGGATAGGCAAACGGCACGCGCGTACAAGCGCGGATGGCGCGACCACCTGCATATCGATGCTCCCGGGCGCCACGGTGAGGAGCTCCTGGGTGGCGATATCGGGCGTGCTCCGAAGTGGTCACGTGGGACGATGACGAGCGTGGACGAGCTCGCCGCCCTGGTCGCTGAGGCTCACGCCCGTTGGACGTCGCTGGTCGTGGAGTCGGTCCTTGGTAGTAGTGAGCCGGTCGCTGTGGCTGAGATCCTGGAGGGCGCGATTGCCGCGCGTTGGGGGTCGCCGTCACCGGAGCCTTGTTCTACGAGTCGGGTGTCGGGATCGTCGCCGGTGTCGTCTTGGCCGACGCCCGTGCAGTGGTCGCCAAGGTGCACCGGGCCGACTACCAGTCCAGCGACCACCTCGCCGCCGTCGTCGTGGTGCAGGCCGAACTCGCCGCCCGTGGGCTACCGGCACCGGCTCCGCTTGCCGGGCCGCTCCGACTCGGCCAAGGCTGGCTGACCGTCGAGGAGTACCGACCTGCGGACCGTGCCGACGGCTACGACCCCGCGGTCCGGCGTGAACTGGCGATCACGCTCCACGCGTTCGTCAGCGCTGCCGTCACGCACGCAAGCGCGCGAACTCGGGTCGTGGATGGCCACGCCGGTGACCGACAACCTCTGGCCCGAACCCCACGACCTCCGCTTCGACCTCGCCGGTACCGCGACTGGCGCCGAGTGGATCGACAACACCGCACGAGCGGCTCGGGCGGTGCTCGCCGCAACCACACTGCCTGCGGTCGTAGGGCATTTCGACTGGCGGGTTCAGAACCTCGGCTTCACCCGAGGACGCGTGACAGCGATCTACGACTGGGACTCCGTCGCCTTGGCTCCTGAAGCCGCCGTTGTCGGCGCCGCGTCCGTGACCCATCCGGTCGACTGGCGACTCGGACTGGCCGATCCACTGCCGACCAAAGCACAGGTCGATGACTTCATCACAGCTTATGAACAAGCGCGGCGTACACCGTTCGACAACACCGAACGGATCATCATCGCCGCCGCACAACGATGGGTCGTCAGCTACGGCGCCCGCTGCCAGCACACTCCGATGACGTGCTCGGCATCTTCCCCGACGTTGACCACTCCAAAGGCTGGCCCCGACTCCTGCGGAACCTCATCGACTCCTAGGAGCAACCGGCCGGGCGAGCCACCCCGCGAGAGGCTGTCGCCGAACCCGATCGCGAGCTGACCGCAGTCATCTGGTTCCTGCTGATCCCGAGCACCCACCGAGCGCGCTTCGCCGGATACCGAGCGGTGGCGGCGCCGATGTCGTTGAGCGATACCGGGCAGTCTCGGTCGTGCCGAAGATCGGTTCCTCGGCATGACGGGCTCGTCGATGGGCGGCGAGCGGTCACTGCGGCGGCGTCGGATCGCCGTCGCTGACGGCGCGGCTTCGGACAGCCTCACTGGCCAGTTGGGATCGTGAGCGGACGTTGGTCTTGGCGAAGATGTGCTCGAGATGGGTTTTGACGGTCGCCGATCCGACCAGAAGTCGCTTGGCGATCTGGGGCGTGGTGAGACCTTCGATGACGAGGTCGACGACCCGGTTCTCGGTGGGGGTTAGGCTGGCCCACCCGTGTCGTGGGCGTTTGCGCTCGCCGCGTGCTCGGGCGGCGTACGCGGCTGCGTCGCGCCAGTCGAGAGCGCGACCCTCCGTGAGCCGCGCTTCTGCCTCGATGCCGAGGGCCGCGGCGGCGTCGTCGTATGAGTGGTGCACGGCTGCCTGCTCGCACGCGAACCGCCATCGGTAGCCGGTGGTCATACGCAGGCGCTCGGCGGCACCGAAGAGACGGAGCGCCTCCGCCCAACTTTCGGATCGTGTGGCATCGACAGCGAGCCCTTCGAGGGCATCGACTGCTATGAGCGGCAGGTCGTGGCTGACCGCGAGTTCGAGTGCCTGGTGCCAGTGTGATGCGTCCCGGCCGACGCTCGCCTCGATGCAGTGACGCACGGCCGACATGTAGGGGGTGTTGGCGTTCTGCTCCTTCGTCGCGTCGAGGGCGGCGTGCGGGGCGGCGGCGTCGATGGCCTCCCTGGCGCCCAGCCAGAACGACACCGGTGTCGAGCGCTCGTGCAGATCGAGTGGTTCGCTGGACGGCCCACCCCGGAGGACGGAGAGGACGTGGTTCAGCCTGTCGCTCGTCGAGGGCAGGCCTGTCGACACCTGCTCGATGCGTTCGGCCGCCTCGGCGGCGTCGGCAACAGCGTCCGTGTCGCCGGCGAGCAACGCGCTCGTGGTGACGCATGCGATGCCGTTGCGGACCATCGCGTGGGTGCGGCAGCGCAAGAGTTGGCGCGCCGCTACGATCGCTGCCGCGAGGTCGGCGGAGGCTTCGGCGAGGCCGGCGGTCGCGACCAGCGCGAAATCGCGCAGGTACTGGCTGCCGTAGCTAGCTGCGATCCGCTCAGCGTCAGCTACCGCCGGCTGTGCAGCGCCTGGGTCTGTTTCCGTTCGGGCGATGGCCAGAGTGATCGATGCGAGCGCCTCGGCGTACGGTTCATGTCGTTCGCGCGCACGGTCCCGCAACGTCTCGCTCCGAGTGGCGTCCATGCTCGTGAACCAGCGGCTCAACGCCATGTGGTAGCGGTCGTCGTGCGCCATTGCGGTCTGCTCGACGAGGGTGACCAGGTCCAAGAACGCGGACAGACCGTGCGTGTACCTCACCGGGACCGCCGCGCTCACAGCCGCCGCCATCCACAAGTCGGGGAAGCTGATCGAATTCAGGGGCACGAGTAGCCGATCCGTCGCGGCCATGGCGTCGCTGTACCGACCGGTCCCCTGCAAGGCACGAGCGAACGGGCGTAGGAGCCTCAGGCCCAGTGCGATGTCTCGGCTCGCCGCCCAGTCGAGCGCAGCGATCAGGTTGTCGCGGGATCGGTCGACCAGCTCGATCGCTTGGTCCGTCGGGCCGGTGAGATTGTGGTGCTCGAGCCAGTCGGTCCACCACCGGGCGTGCGCATCGCGAAGTTCGACGAGTTCGCCTGCTTCCCGGGCGCGACCGATGGCGAACGCGCGCAGCGTCTCCAGAAGGCGGTAGGGGTCGTCACTGTCGTCGTCGGCGGCGGTTAGGAGACTCTTGTCGATCAGACGGCACAAGGCGTCGAACACCTCGACGGGCTCGAGGTCTCCGATCGCCGAGGCGACGGTCTCGGCCGCCTCCAGCGAGAAGGACCCGACGAAGACACCGAGGCGGCGGAACACACGCTGCTCGACGTCGTCGAGCAGATCGAAGCTCCATTCGACCGACGCGGTCAGCGTCTGCTGGCGGGCCATGAGCGTTCGAGCTCCGCCGGTGAGCAGCCGGAACCGATCGTCCAGCTGGGCAGCGATCCGCTCGGGCGACATCTGGCGACACCGTGAGGCCGCCAGTTCGATCGCAAGCGGGATCCCGTCGAGGCGATCACAGATCTGGGCCACTGCCGGCGCGTTGCCGTCGGTCACCGTGAAGGTGGGTCGCGCCCGTCGGGCCCGCTCGACGAAAAGGCGGACGGAGTCGAACTGCGACAGGGTCGCCACATCGACAAGGCGTTCCTTCGGTGGTGTGGCGAGCGACGGAACGCGCCATGTCACTTCGCCGACGGCGCCGAGCGGTTCGCGGCTCGTCGCCAGGATGGTCGTGTCGTGGCAGCTCGAGAGAAGTGCCGTCGCCAACCGGCAGCACTCGGCGATGACGTGCTCGCAGTTGTCGAGCACGATCAGCGAACGTCCTGCGCCCATCTGCAGCACCACCTGGTCGACCGCGGTAGCGCCGGGCACCTCCGGGATACCCATGGCCGCCAACACCGCACTTGCCATCGTGGCCGGATCCGACAGCCCGGCCAACTCGACGAACCAGACGCCGCCGTCGCATGAGTCGACCAGGTCGGCGGCGACCGCGAGTGCGAGTCGTGTCTTCCCGACTCCACCAGAGCCGGTGAGGGTGACCAGCCGCTCCGAGGCCATCACCCCCGAGACTTCGGCGACCTCGGCCTGACGGCCGACCAGCGGCGTCAGCTGGGTCGGCAAGTTGTGACGGAAGGAGTCCAGAGAACGCAGCGGCGCGAAGTCGGAGCGCAAGAGGGGATGGACGAGCTGCCAGATCCGCTCGGGGCGTCCGAGATCCTTCAACCGGTGCTGACCGAGATCGCGCAGGGATGCCCGATCCGGCAACTCGTCGACGACCAACGCCGCGGACGCCCCGGACAACAGCACTTGTCCGCCGTGAGCGGTGGCGCGGATTCGTGCACACCGAATCACGGCGCGACCGAAGTAGTTGCCCTCGGTACGGAGCTGCGCCTCGCCCGTGTGCACGGCCATGCGCACGGTTACCTCAGCACCGTCGGGCCAGCTCTCCGCGGCGAAGGCGACCTGAGCATCGACCGCGGCGAGCAGCGCGTCCGAGGCTCGGCTGAACGCGCCGACCACGCTGTCGCCTTCGCCCTGCTCCACCGGTAGCACGCCGCCTCGGCCGGTGATCGCCTCCTCGAGGATCGCGTAGTGGCGAGGGACCGCCAACGTCATCGACCCCGCCGCTGCCTCCCACCTGCCCGTCGAGCCCTCGATGTCCGTCAGCAGAAAGGTGACCGTTCCGGTGGGCAACGCAAAGGCACGCGCCACGGGGTCCATCACATCTTCCCCAACCAACAACGGAAGACCACCACGCCTCGCATCATTCTCCATGCCCCGATCCTCCAGCAACCGGAACACGACTACATCCGGCAGATGGCGGAGAGGCCCCGGTTCCACCAGGGGACACCGCTGCCGCCAGGACGAAACGCCCGGTCGCAGTCGCTCAGGTCACGCTGACCGGCCGAGCGCGGACCGTCGCGAGGCCGAGGCGTGGCAGCCGTCGTCGCAAGGGATGTCGGTCGTCGTCGGCGTACCCGCGAGGCTGCCAGCGCCGCCCCAACCGTGCCCCTGTCCGCGCCCGACGGGTTGCTCACCCACTCCCTCGTCCCGAGCGGCCCCTATTGGCGATGCCGAGCGCTTGGCTCGGCCGGCGGATCGGCGGTAGCTGGGGCGCCGACCGGCACCCACCGGCGCGGACGGACTTCTCCGGGCGAGTAGCTTGACTCCCGGGTTGACACGTCTCGGGCTCGCGTCCGACTGGTGCCACCGCCTCTTGCATTTCCGAACGATGGGGGTCCTGGGTGGAGGAGTTCGTCGGGATTGACGCGGTCGGTCAAGCGGACCTGGTGCGAGCAGGGGAGGTGCGCGCGATCGAGCTGGTCGACGCAGCGATCGCCAACATCGATCGGCTCGACGGCGCACCCAACGCCGTCGTTACCCGTACGTTCGAGCTTGCCCGGAGCGACGCGATCGGCTCGCTCCCGGCGG
>JANMAT010000018.1:0-6058 GCA_031359995.1 Actinomycetes bacterium | reverse complement strand
GTGCTCGACCGCCGCACCCGGGCCCGACTGCAGGACCGTGACGCCACCGCGGCGGCGGCCCACGACGTGGCCCGCCTCATCGGCCCGCTCCTCGGTTGGGACGACGATCGCAGCACCGCCGAAGCGGCGCTGTACCGTGCGGCGCTGGCGGCCGAGCGCGACGGCGCTGGCCTGCCCCTCGCCCACCCCGCCTAGGACCTCCATGGCCACGCCCACTCCACCCATCGCCTTCGGGACGGCACCGGTCGCCCGATCGGTGCACCTGTCCACGTCGTGCGTGGCCGCCGACGCGTTCCTGGGCGACCTGGCCGCCACGGGCGCCGAGGTCCTCGCCGACGTGACCACCACGATGGATGCGAGCCGCGACTGGTGGCCGCTGGCCATGGCGTGGGCGCTGCAGGGCGAGGTTGCCGCCGCGGCCGGTGCCGTGGTGCGCCCCCACGACGCCGCCCAGGTCGCCGCCGTGCTGCGGGTGTGCGCCGCTCATCGCCTGCCCGTCACGCCGGCCGCCGGCCGCTCGGGCGTGTGCGGGGCGAGCGTGCCCCTCAACGGCGGCATCGTGCTCGACATGACGGCCATGGCCGGCATCGTCGCCATCGACGACGACGCCCTCGTGCTCGAGGTGCTGCCCGGCACGTTCGGCCACGAGCTCGAGGCCGACCTGCGCGCCCGCGGCTACACGCTCGGGCACTGGCCCCAGTCGATGGAGCTGTCGACCGTGGGCGGCTGGTTGGCGTGCCGAAGCGCCGGCCAGTACTCCACGCGCTACGGCAAGATCGAACAGATGGTGGTCGGCCTCGAGGTCGTGCTGGCCGACGGTCGCACCATCCGCACCGGCGGCTTCCCCGCCGGCGCCACCGGGCCCGACCTCACGCAGCTGTTCGTCGGGTGCGAGGGCACGCTCGGCATCGTCACGCGCGCCTGGTTGCGCCTGCACCCGCTGGCGCCCGCCGAGCGGCGCGGCGCGTGGTCGTTCGCCACGTTCGCCGCCGGCACCGACGCGTGCCGACGAATCCTGCGCCGTGGCGCCACACCGGCCGTGCTGCGCCTGTACGACGAGGTCGAGTCGAAGCGGTCGCACGGCACCACCGGGGTGGCCAACCTGCTCGTGCTGGACGAGGGCGACGCCGGTCTCATCGACGCCACCATGGCGATCGTGGCCGAGGAGTGCGACCGGGCCGGCGCGACCACGGCCGACCTCGATCTCGTCGAGAAGTGGCTGCACCACCGCAACGACGTGTCCGCGCTCGAGTCGCTCACCCACAAGGGCTTCGTGGTCGACACCATGGAGGTCGCTGCGCCGTGGGGCGCCATCGACGCGCTGTTCGACGGTGTGCACGCCGCCATGATGGCCGTGCCCCACGCCCGAGCCGCCACCTGCCACCTGTCCCACAGCTACACCGACGGCGCCTGCCTGTACTTCACGTTCGCGGCTACCCCGCCGGCCGGCGAGCGCGACGCCACCTACGTGGCTCTGTGGGACGCCGGTCAGCGCGCCGCGCTGGCACTCGGCGCCAACCTGTCGCACCACCACGGCGTCGGGCTGAACCGTGGCCGCTTCATGGCCGAGGCGCTCGGCCCCGCTCACGACGTGCTGTGGTCGCTGAAGCGCTCGCTCGATCCCGACAACCTGCTGAACCCGGGCAAGCTCGGGTTCCCTCCGTTCGCCGGAGAGATCGCATGGCCCTGATCGACCGTGCGGCGTGGGACCGTCACGCCTTGCGCGACGGCATCTCGGTCGCCGCCCTGGGCGCCGTGCCGTTCGGGGTGATCGGCCGGCTCATCGTCGGCGAGGACGGCTCGCGCTCGGTGCTGGCGCTGTTCACGTTCCTCGTGCTGATCGCGCTGCTCATGGGCGGCGCCATCGCCGCGTGGCGTCAGAACGTGGGTCGCCCGCTGACCCACGGCATCGTCACCGCCCTCGTCACCTTCGCCGCCGTGCAGGCGGTGGGCATCGTCCGTCGCGTCGTCGGCGGCGACGACATCCGCTGGGGTCGCGTCGTGTCGACCGCGCTGCTCACGCTGATGGTGGGCACCATCGGTGGCCTGGTCGGCGGCTTCATGCAGTCCCGCGGGGCGCGGTCCAAGCTCCCATGAACCGAACGGAGTTCCCATCGTGAGCGTGCTCGTCATCGACGTGGGCACCTCGGGTCTTCGCGCCGCGGTGGTGCGCCCCGACGCCAGCGTCACCGCCGTCCACTACCGTGCCTGCCCGCCGAGCACGCCCTTCCCCGGCCTGGTCGAGTTCGACGCCACCGTCATGGCGTCGAACGCGCTCGACGTGGCCCGCGCCGCGCTCGCCGAGGCCGGCCCGGTGCAGGCCGTCGGCATCACGAACCAGCGCGCCTCCACCGTGGTGTGGGACCGCGACAGCGGCCAGCCGATCGGGCCCGGCCTCGGCTGGCAGGACCTGCGCACCGTGTTCGACTGCATGACCATCGCCGGCGAGCACGGGCTGCGGCTCGCGCCGAACCAGTCGGCCACCAAGCTGCGCTGGCTCCTCCAGAACTCGGGCGACCTGAGCGGCCGCCGGCTGGCCTTCGGCACCGTCGACACCTGGCTGGCCTGGGTCCTGTCGAACGGTGCCCTGCACGTGACCGATCGCACGAACGCCGCGCTCACCGGGCTCATGGACGGCAACGCCCGCGACTGGAACCCCGCCGCACTCGACGCCCTCGGGGTGAGCGCGGACCTGATGCCCTGGCTGGTCGACACCACCGGCATCGTCGGCGTTGCGACGGCGCTCCCCGGCGCCCCACCGATCGCCGCGCTCGCCGGCGACCAGCAGGCCTCGCTGGTCGGCCAGGGCTGCGTGCGCCCGGGCCTGGCCAAGATCACCTTCGGCACCGGGGGCATGCTCGACCTGTGCGTCGGCCCCACCCGCCCAGCGTTCCCGTCGCGTGGCGACCGGGGCAGCTTCCCCGTCATCGCGTGGACCGCCGGTGGCGACGCCACCTGGGGGGTCGAGGGCATCATGCTGTCGGCCGGCACCAACGTGGAGTGGCTCGTGAGCGATCTGGGGGTCCTGGCCGACCCGGCCGAGAGCCACGCCGTGGCGGCCAGCGTGCCCGACGCCGGCGGGGTCGTGTACGTGCCGGCGCTGTTCGGCCTGGGCACGCCCCGGTGGGACTACGGCGCCCGGGGCACGTTGCTCGGCATCACGCGCGGCAGCACGCGCGCCCACATCGTGCGGGCCGTGCTCGAGGGCGTGGCCCAGCGCGGCGCCGACCTGGTCGAGGCGGCCGAGGCCGACGCCGGCGTGGCCATCGCCGCCCTTCGGGTCGACGGTGGCATGTCGGTGAACCCCACCTTCGTACAGGCCCTCGCCGACGCGACCGGCCACGTGGTCGAGGTCGCCCCGATCACCGAAGCCACCACGCTCGGCGCCGGCTTCCTGGCCGGCCTGGCCGTGGGCGTGTGGGGCGGCTTCGACGACATCGCCGCCGCCTGGTCACCGTCGAACACGGTGGAGCCGGGCACCCGTCTCGACCGGGCCACGTGGGCCCGCGCCGTCGATCGCGCCGCGGGGTGGATCCCCGAACTGTCCACGATCGACTTCTAGAGTCGAGACCGAGATTTGCTGCCCGACCAGCTTGAACGAAAGGCTGGTCGATCGAACGAACCCCCGTGCCGCACCCGCCCGGGCGGGTCAAGGAGAGCCAATGGACGTGACCAGGCTGCGTCGCCTGCTCAAAGAGGTCGACGAAGAGCACCGCGACACGATGGGCAGCGCCGTCGACGGGCTCGCTGAGCTGGCCTTCCGCCGCGAGCACGCCCCGTCACGACGGTCGTTCCTGCGTGGCGGCGTCATCGCCGCCGGTGGTTCGGCGCTCGTCATCGGCCCGCTGGCCGGAGCCGCCATGGCGGCCGACCCGACCACCACGACCGCAGCAGCCACCACCACCACGGCGGCGCCGAAGGGCCCGCAGGAGGCCGACCTCGCGCTGCTCGGCTACGCCCAGTCGCTCGAGCTGGCCGCCGTCGAGGTCTACACGCAGGCCGTGTCCAGTGGTCACCTCACCCCGGCCACGGTCGACGTGACCGTCGCGTTCAGGCGGCATCACACCGACCACTCCCAGGCCATCGGCGGTCTGGCCGGCAAGCGGGCGCTCGGTGTCGCCAACAGGAGCGTCGTGAAGGCCTTCGGCGGTCGGGCCCTGCGGGCCAACGACGAGGCCGGCGTGCTCACCGTGGCCTACGAGCTCGAGAACGCGGTGGCGGCCACCTACGCCTACGCCATCGGCACGCTGCAGGGCACGAACCCGGCGGCCGTTCTGTCGTCGATCCTGTCCATCGAGGGCCGCCATGCCGTGCTGCTCGGTCAGGCGCTGGGCAAGTCGGTCACCGACATCATCCCGCTGTTCCAGACGGCCAACCTCGCCAGCGGTCTCGACCCGGCCAAGAACCCCATCGAAGGATGAGCGCCATGGACATCCCCCGTGACGAACTGCGCCGGGAGCTGAAGGCCGCCGACCGGGCCAACGACGCCGCCATGGTCGCCCACCAGCGCGCCCTCGCCACCGCCTTCGACGACGACGCAGAGCTGTCGGCCGACGAGAAGGCCGGCATGCTGCTCGGCGGCCTGGCCCGTCGGCGCTTCCTGACCATCGGAGGGCTCTCCGTAGCCACCGCCGCGGTGCTGGCCGCCTGTGGCCCCTCGAAGTCCACCGGCAACGTGCCCCAGGAGGGTGCGGCGCCGTCCACCACCGGCATCCCGGCCCGCAACTACACCGACGTGGTGCTGCTGCGCACCGCGTCGTCGCTCGAGCACAACGCCATCGCCGCCTACGAGGCCGCGGTCGGCCTGCTCGAAGGCCCCGCCCGTGACGCCGCCCGCCTGTTCCAGGCCCATCACGCCGCCCACGCCCAGTCGTTGCAGCAGCAGACCATCAAGCTCGGCGGCGAGGCGTACACCACGGCCAACCCGGTGGTGGACGCCAAGGTGATCCAACCGGCCCTCGCCCTGGTGAAGACGGCTACCGACGCCCTGCAGCTCGCCCACGCCCTCGAGGAGCTCGCGGCCCACACCTACCAGACGGTCGTGCCGCTGCTGTCGGTGCCGGCGCTGCGGGGCGCCATCATGGCCATCGGCTCGATCGAGGCCCGCCACGCCGCGGTCCTGGCCAAGGTGCTCGGTGCGCTGCCTTACCCGGTGCCGGCCGCCATACCGGGTGCCGGTGCGGCCACCACGCCGGCGCCTACCACGACCACCACCGTCGCCGGCGCCCAGCTGGCCGGGCCGGTGCTCTACGTCGTGCCCGGGTCGTTCGAGCCGCTGGCCGCCACACCGGCGCTGCTCGGCGAGACCATCGTCTCGGTCGACCCGCTCGGCCCGAACTCCTACGCCTACTGACGCCCGCTGAGCGTCGTCGCCTACGATGGCGACGACGGTGAGTCGGTCGGGTGGTCGCGGCACGGACAGGGTGACCTGGACCGTGTCGAGGAAGGTCGGGACTCCGAAGGGTACGACGCTGGCGCGAGCCAGGGTGGGGTGACCTACCGGATAGGGCAACAGAGAGAGACCGCCGATGGACTCGGGCTCCGGCCCGGGTCACAGGCAAGGGTGCAACGGTGCGGTAAGAGCGCACCAGCGTCCGGGGCGACCCGGGCGGCTCGGCAACCCCCGTCGGGAGCAAGGTCGAGCAGGAGGGATGGGCGACCCGTCCGCCTTCGGGCAACCTCCGGGTAGACCGCTCAGATGGATGGCCACCGCGGCCTTCGGGCCGTACAGAATCCCGCCTACAGACCGACTCACCGTCGATCACCAGGTCAGTCAGCAGTAAACTGCCTCTGACCTGGTCTTTTTCTGTCCATCTGGGGTTGTTTTATGATGTCTGGTTCCGTCTTGTAGTCCTCAGTGCTGAGGACTTTTTGAGGACTGAGGACTTTTTGAGGACCGAAATCGACCCTCCCTGACGCTTCGGAGGTGGGCGATGGCGAGCATCGATCGACGGCCCGACGGGCGGTACCGGGCGCGCTGGCGGGAGCACCCCGGCGGTCCCCAGAAGACCCGGCACTTCACCAAGAAGGCCGACGCCGAACGGTTCCTCGATGGGGT
>JANMAT010000239.1:0-10785 GCA_031359995.1 Actinomycetes bacterium | reverse complement strand
GCCCCTGGGCGGAAAGGCCCAGTTCGGCGGCCAGCGCTTCGGTGAGATGGAGGTGTGGGCGCTCGAGGCGTACGGCGCGGCTTACTGCCTGCAGGAGCTGCTCACCATCAAGTCCGACGACGTGCTCGGCCGCGTGAAGGTGTACGAGGCCATCGTCAAGGGCGAGAACATCCCCGAGCCGGGCATCCCCGAGAGCTTCAAGGTGCTCATCAAGGAGATGCAGGCCCTCTGCCTCAACGTCGAGGTCCTCTCCAAGGAGGGCTCCGAGATCGAGCTGCGCGAGCTGGACGAAGACGTCTTCCGCACGGCCGAGGAGCTCGGCATCGACATCTCCCGCCCCGAACGCGGCTCCGACGACGAAGACGAGCGCCGCCGGGAACGGGTGAACTTCTGATGGCCCGCCGCTCCCTCATCACGCACAACGCCATGATCCCCTCGCTGTCGGAAGGCAGGAACTGATGCTCGACGTCAACATGTTCGATCAGCTCCGCATCGGGCTGGCCACCGCGGACACCATCCGCGCGTGGTCCTCGGGCGAGGTGAAGAAGCCCGAGACCATCAACTACCGCACGCTCAAGCCGGAGAAGGACGGGCTCTTCTGCGAGAAGATCTTCGGCCCGACCCGTGACTGGGAGTGCTACTGCGGCAAGTACAAGCGCGTCCGCTTCAAGGGCATCATCTGTGAGCGCTGTGGTGTCGAGGTCACGCGCTCGAAGGTGCGCCGCGAGCGCATGGGCCACATCGAGCTGGCCGCCCCCGTCGTCCACATCTGGTACCTGCGCGGTACCCGGTCGTGGCTCGCGTACCTGCTGGCCGGCATCGAGCCTCGTGAGGAGCTCAAGGCCAAGCAGCTCGAGAAGGTCATCTACTTCGCGGCGAACCTGGTCACCTGGGTCGACGAGGAGAAGCGTCACAACGACCTCCCCAACCTCGAGAACGAGCTGCTCGAAGAGCTGGACGCCATCCGCAAGGAGATGGAGCTGGCCATCGACCGACGCTTCAAGGAAGCCGAGGAAGAGGCGGCCAAGCTCGAGTCCGAGGGCGCCAAGGACAGCGATCTCAAGGCCCGCCAGCGCGTCGCCGACCGGGACGTGTCCGGTCTGCGTGAGCGCTACGAGTCCGAGCTCGACCTGGTGAAGCGCGCCTTCGACGAGCTGAAGGACATCCACAGCCGCAAGATCATCGACGACGAGCTGCTGTGGCGCGAGCTGCGCGACCGCTACGGCGACTACTTCGAAGGCGGCATGGGTGCCGACGCCATCAAGGCCCTCATCGACCGGATCGACTTCGACGCGGAGGAGATCAAGCTCCGCGGCGCCATCGACCCGAGCGAGTCGGGTCGCAAGCCACTGTCGGCCCAGCGCAAGCAGAAGGCCATCAAGCGCCTGAAGATCGTGTCGGCGTTCAACCGTCGCGACGAGAACGGCCGCCGGGCCAACGACCCGAAGGCCATGATCCTCGACGTCGTCCCGGTGATCCCGCCGGAGCTGCGCCCCATGGTCCAGCTCGACGGCGGCCGGTTCGCCACCAGCGACCTCAACGACCTGTACCGCCGGGTGATCAACCGGAACAACCGCCTGAAGCGCCTGCTCGACCTCGGTGCGCCCGAAATCATCGTGAACAACGAGAAGCGCATGCTGCAGGAGGCCGTGGACGCCCTGTTCGACAACGGGCGTCGTGGCCGACCGGTCACCGGTCCGGGGAACCGCCCGCTCAAGTCGCTGTCCGACATGCTCAAGGGCAAGCAGGGCCGGTTCCGCCAGAACCTGCTCGGCAAGCGCGTCGACTACTCGGGCCGTTCCGTCATCGTGTGCGGCCCCACCCTGAAGCTGCACCAGTGCGGCCTGCCCAAGCTGATGGCGCTCGAGCTGTTCAAGCCGTTCGTCATGAAGCGCCTGGTGGACTCCGAGCTGGCCCAGAACATCAAGTCGGCCAAGCGCATGGTGGAGCGGCGCCGTCCGCAGGTGTGGGACGTCCTGGAAGAGGTCATCAAAGAGCATCCCGTGCTCCTGAACCGTGCGCCCACACTGCACCGCCTCGGCATCCAGGCCTTCGAGCCGGTGCTGGTCGAGGGCAAGGCCATCCAGATCCACCCGCTGGTCTGCACCGCCTTCAACGCCGACTTCGACGGCGATCAGATGGCCGTGCACCTGCCCCTGTCGGCCGAGGCTCAGGCCGAGAGCCGCGTGCTCATGCTGAGCGCCAACAACATCCTGTCGCCGGCGTCGGGTCGTCCGATCGTGACCCCGACCCAGGACATGATCATCGGCGCCTACTACCTCACCGAGCAGATCGGCGGCTCCCTCGGCGAGGGTCGTTCCTTCCGCCACATGTGGGAGGTGCTGCGGGCGCTCGACGAGAAGGAGCTCTCGCTCCACGCCACGATCAACCTGATCGGCAAGCGGCTCGACGACGGCACCCGTGAGGACCGTCAGACCACGGCCGGACGCCTGCTGTTCGAAGAGGCGCTGCCGGCCAGCTACCTGAAGCGCTTCGGTCACATCAACAACTCGCTCAAGAAGCGGGAGATGGGCGTGATCGTCGAGCGGTTGGCCGAGTTCAACCGCAAGGCCGAGGTCGCCGAGGCGCTCGACAACATCAAGAACCTGTCGTACCGCTACGCGTCCCAGTCGGGTCTGACCATCTCGATCGACGACGTGAAGACGCCGCCCGAGAAGAAGATCCTCCTCGACAAGTACGAGAAGGACGCCGACAAGGTCGAGAACCAGTTCCGCCGGGGCATCATCACCGACGGCGAGCGGCGCCAGCAGGAGGTCCGCATCTGGACCGAGGCGACCGAGAAGGTCAAGGACGCCATGGAGACCCTGATCAAGGGCACCGACTTCAACCCCATCGAGATGATGGTCGGCTCCGGCGCCCGAGGGAACATGATGCAGGTCCGCCAGATCGCCGGCATGCGCGGTCTCGTGGCCAACCCCCGTGGCGACATGATCCCCCGCCCGATCAAGTCGAACTTCCGTGAGGGCCTCGACATGCTCGAGTACTTCATCGCCACGCCGGGCGCCCGGAAGGGCCTCGTCGACACCGCCCTGCGCACCGCGGACTCCGGCTACCTGACCCGTCGTCTGGTCGACGTGGCCCAGGAGCTCATCGTGCGCCAGCAGGACTGTGGCACGTCGCTCGGCATGTGGATCGAGAACGTGAAGGCCGACACGGCGAACAAGGTCAACTACCTGGCCACCAAGCTGTACGGCCGGGCCCTGTTGAACGACGTGAAGCTCACCGACGGCCGCGTGTTCAAGGCCAACACCATCGTCGGCGACGACGAGATGGCGGCCCTGCGCGACGACGTCAACATCGAGCGGGTGCGGGTGCGCTCCGTCGTCACCTGCGATGCCGAGCTCGGCATCTGTGCGCTGTGCTACGGCCGTTCGCTGGCCACCGGCAAGCAGATCGAGCTCGGTGAGGCGGTGGGCGTCATCGCCGCCCAGTCCATCGGCGAGCCCGGCACGCAGCTCACGATGCGTACCTTCCACACCGGTGGTGTCGCCGGTACCGACATCGCCGGCGGTCTACCCCGCGTGGTCGAGCTGTTCGAGGCCCGCACCCCGCGTGGTGCGGCCCGTCTGGCCAAGAGCTCGGGTGTGGTCCGCATCGGCGAGGACGAGGGCAAGGGCATCCCGGTCCTGGTCGTGGCCGAGGACGGCACCGAAGAGATCTACGGCCCGTTCCTGCTGTCCCAGCTGCGGGTCACCGACGGCCAGGACATCCAGGCCGGCGAGCCCCTGGTGAAGGGCACGTTCGACCCGAAGGAGATCATGGAGATCAAGGGCGTGCGCGAGACGCAGCGCTACCTGGTCGAAGAGATCCAGCGGGTCTACCGCGAGCAGGGCGTGTCGATCCACGACAAGCACATCGAGCTCATCGTGCGGCAGATGACCCGCCGCATCGGTGTGCAGGAGCCCGGTGACGCCGACTTCCTGCCCGGTGAGCGCGTCGACCAGAAGGTGTTCCGCGACACCAACAAGGGGCTCGTCGAGCAGGGCAAGCGCCCGGCCGAGGGTCGCCCCGAGCTGATGGGCATCACGAAGGCCTCGCTGGCCACCGAGTCGTGGCTGTCGGCGGCGTCGTTCCAGGAGACCACCCGGGTGCTCACCGAGGCCGCCATCGACGGCCGCGGCGACGGGCTCATCGGTCTCAAGGAGAACATCATCATCGGCAAGCTCATCCCGGCCGGCACCGGCATGGAGCACTACCGGGACTTCGACCTGGTGGCGCCCGACTACCAGCCGATGGCCTTCTACACCTCCGACGAGCAGGATCCGGCCGAGTGGCTGGCCAGCATCTCGGGTGGCTTCCGGGCCGACGACAACGGCCTGGCCGACGCCCAGGGCTGACGCCCAGGCGGCCCCGACCGGGCTGTCGAACCACACGCACAGACGAGCGAGGCCCGGGACCACATCCCGTCCCGGGCCTCGTCGTTGCGTTCTCTGCCCAAAAATGTACGGTGCCCAGGGCCGGAGCCCTGGGCACCATCGCGACCAGGCCCGGGTCCTCTGGGCGAGAGTAGGAACCGGGCCTGTTCGAAACCATGTGGTCGAGCCGTTGCACCGGCTCGTGGTGAATCAACCGAGACGAACGCCAGCCATGGTGCCCCTTCTTTCGTCGTTCCTGATGGTTTCCGGAGGTTCCGTCCGGTCGCTTGCGGCGACGCTGACGGGGTGTTGACTTCTTCCAGAAGCATGCAGGATCGACGGCGAACCGTCGTCCGTACTGCCTACCGATTCACGGACGGTGAACTACCGACTCACGCAGGGTGACGGACAGGCCGCGCCGGGCCCGGGCGATGAGTTCGCGCCGGTTGGCGGCCCCGGTCTTGCGCAGGATGTTGCTCACGTGGGTGTTCACCGTGCGCAGGCTCAGGATCAGCTCGACGGCGATCTCCCGGTCGGTGCTGCCGTCCACGACGTGACGCAGCACCTCGGCCTCACGGTCGCTGAGCTCGAAGCTCACGGGCCCGCCCGTGCGGCTGGTGGTGCGCTGGTGCTCCAGCACGCCCCGCAACCATCGCAGCTCGGTGCGCACGCTGGTGGCGTCGAGCCGCTCGGCGCTGGCGGCCGCGACCTCTGCCGCGGTCAGGCCCGCCCGCTGGACGGCCTCCTCGAACCCGCGGGGCCCCGTGGTGCTGTAGCTGGCCAGATCGCCCGGTAGCGGACGTTTCAGCGCGACCCGGGCCAGCCGCCGCAGCTCGTCGTCGGCGATGCCGAGCCGGGGCGCGAACTCGAGCAGATCACCGAACAGCGACGTGAAGGGATCGGCGGCGGCGAGCTCGGCGTCGATGGCGCGCACCAGCAGGCGGCGGGCGCTGTCGACGTGACCGCGCAGCGCCAGAATGGCCGCCCGCAGGCCGCAGGCGGCGCTGAACCACGCCACGACGCCGGTGGCCTCGGCCTGGTCGACCACCGGTTCGCTGAGGGTGGCGGCATCGTCGAGATGGTCGCCCTGCAGGAGGTGGATGCTGGCCAGGTACCGCAGGCGGAGCGTCTCGATGGTGGTCCACTCCACGTCGGCCAGCAACGCCCGCGCCTCGTCGGTGTGGGCGCGCCCTCGCGGCTCGCCGGGCCGGCCGAGACGGATGAGCAGATCGAGCGCGGCGGCGTCGACGCGCACGGTGGGTGCGACCGTGCCGTCGAGCAGCGGCCGCACCGTGTCGAGCGTACGGGCGGCGGCGCCGGCGTCGCCGCTGCTGAAGCGGTAACCGGCCTGGGCGATGAGCACCGCCGGGCTGGGGGGCACCCCGGCGTCGCGCCCGGCGGCCTCGGTGTCGTCGAGGACGCCGAGTGCCTCGGGGAAGCGTTCGTCGAACGCCAGGGCGAGCGCCATCACCACCGCGGCGCGTTGGACGAGGTCGGTGCGGCCGCTCTCGCCGGCCCGCTCGAGCGCATGCCGGGCCTCGTCGAGGGCGCCGCGGGGCGCGGCCCGCGTCGACAGCTCGGCCCGCGCCACCACCACCTCGGCGGCCAGGGCGGTGCCCGCGGCCAGGGCGGCCACGCGGTCGAGCACCCGCACGCCCTGGGTCGTGCGAGCGGTCAACCACCAGTACGGCACCAGGGCGACGGCCAGCGCCACCGCCCGCTCGTCGTCGGCCCGCACCAGCTGCTCGGCCGTGCGCTCGTAGAGCCCGTCGAGCACGCTCAACACGCGCAGCGTCGCGGCGGTGCCGGCGGCGCCGATGCGTGCCGCCAGCCGCAGGGCCCGTGCGGTCACGGCCTCGGTCAGGTGCTGTTGCCACGCGTGCACCGCCGGATCGTCCGAGGTCGTGAAGTACAGGCGGATCGGTGCCAGCACGTCGAAGACCCGGCTGTCGTGGACCTGGCCCCCGTCGAGCACGAGGTGGCGCTCGAGCAACGAGCGCAGGTCGGCGTCGGCGTTGCGCCCGCAGACCTCGGCCACCAGGCTGCGGTCGGCGCCGCCGGGGGCGATGGCGATCGTGACGAGCACCTGGCGCTCGCCGTCGGTGAGCTGGTCGATGCTCCAGGACAGCAGGGCCCGCAGGTCGCGGTGACGATCGGGCAGATCGGGCCCACCACCCGAGAACAGCGCCAGCGAGCCTGCCTGCACCGACGCCAGCTCCCGCACGGAGTACACCGAGCCCCAGCCGGCGATCAGCTCGAGGGCCAGGGGTACGCCGGCGGCCCGGCGGGCGATGGCGGCCAGGTGCGCGCCGTCAGCCGCTTCCACCGGGTGGCCGGCGTCGGCGAGGAGCTCAGCCAGCAGGGTGACGGAGCTGGCGCTCCACGGGTCGTCCTCGGGGGCCGGTACCGGCAGGGGGGCGAGCGACATCACGCGCTCGCCCCGCACGGCCAGGCGCCGCATGGAGGTGACGAGCACGCGCAGGCGGGGGCATCGGGCCAGCAGGGCGAGCACGTCGTCGGTGTCGCGGTCGATGCCGTCGAAGCAATCGAGCACCACGAGCATCGGCGTGGCCGCCAGCGCCGTCTCGAGGGCCACGAGCGGATCGGCGGCGGCGTAGTGATCGCCGAGCAGTGCCCGGGCGACGGCGTCGGCGACGCGCACGGGTGCGGCGGCCGGATCGAGGTCGACCACCAGCGTGGGCATCGTCGGTGCGAGCCGTTCGACGGCGGCCCAGGCCAGCCTGGACTTGCCCACGCCACCCGGACCGGTGACGGTGACCAGGCGCTGGGCCGCGAGGAGCTCCACGAGGGCGTCGACCTCTGCCTCGCGGCCCACCAGGGGGCCGAGCGGCGGCAGCGGGAGGTCGAGACGATCACCGGCGGCGCGGGGCACTGGGGGCAACCTACTTGTTGCGGTGGTCGTGACGCCTTGGCTGTGCATCGCGTCCTCAGTCGTGCGACGATCTGGGACCGCGTGCGTGCAAGGCGCACGCGATCGACCACGGATCGCGTCATCGCAAGGTGTTTCGCGTCCGGTCCTCTCTGTCGGGTTGCCGCAGAGGGGCCCGAGGTCGTAGCATTTCCCGGTTCCTGAGAAGGTCTGAGGTAGACGCGCGTGCCCACCATTCAGCAGTTGGTCCGCAAGGGCCGGATCACCAAGGTCGAGAAGTCGAAGACGCCGGCGCTCAAGGGCGCGCCGCAGCGCCGCGGGGTGTGCACCCGCGTGTACACCACGACCCCCAAGAAGCCGAACTCCGCCCTGCGCAAGGTCGCCCGCGTGCGCCTGACGTCGGGCATGGAGGTCACGGCCTACATCCCCGGCGAGGGGCACAACCTGCAGGAGCACTCCATCGTGCTCGTGCGCGGTGGTCGTGTGAAGGACCTCCCCGGTGTCCGCTACAAGATCATCCGCGGCACCCTCGATTCCGCCGGTGTGAAGAACCGCAAGCAGGCCCGTAGCCGCTACGGCGCCAAGAAGGACAAGTGATCGTTCATGCCGCGTAAGGGTCCCGCCCCCCGCCGAGAGCTCTCGCCCGACCCGGTCTACCGCTCGGTGCTGGTGACGCAGATCGTCAACAAGGTCCTGCTGCGCGGCAAGCGCAGCCTGGCCGAGCGCATCGTGTACGACGCCCTCAAGCAGATCGAGGAGAAGACCGGCGCCGAGCCGATCGCCACGCTGAAGAAGGCGATCGACAACGTGAAGCCGCCTCTCGAGGTCAAGAGCCGCCGCGTCGGTGGCGCCACGTACCAGGTGCCGATGGAGGTGCGCCCCCGTCGGGCCACCACCCTCGCCATCCGCTGGGTCGTCGGGTTCTCCCGCCAGCGTCGTGAGAAGACCATGGCCGGTCGCCTGGCCGCCGAACTGCTCGATGCCGCCAACGGCGTCGGTGCCTCCATCAAGCGCCGCGACGACCTGCAGAAGATGGCCGAGTCGAACAAGGCCTTCGCCCACTACCGCTGGTGAGTCGCACCGGGCCCACCTGCCGGTAGGCTCGAACCGCTCAAGAAATCGTCAACTGCGCCGATCGGCACCAGTGACCGGGTCCCCTCGGGGGTCCGGTCATCGGCCTGTCTGCATCCCGTCTGTACGCCTCGCGAAGAAGAAGTGATCGATCATGGCCAAGCGTGAATATCCCCTCGAGCGGACCCGGAACATCGGGATCATGGCGCACATCGACGCCGGCAAGACCACCACCACCGAGCGGATCCTCTACTACACCGGCAAGACGTACAAGATCGGCGAGGTCCATGAGGGCGGCGCCGTCATGGACCACATGGTGCAGGAGCAGGAGCGCGGCATCACGATCACGTCGGCCGCCACCACGTGCATCTGGCGCAACCATCGCATCAACATCATCGACACGCCCGGCCACGTCGACTTCACCATCGAGGTGGAGCGTTCGCTGCGGGTGCTCGACGGCGCCGTCGCCGTGTTCGACGCCGTCGCCGGCGTGGAGCCGCAGACCGAGACGGTGTGGCGTCAGGCGAACAAGTACCGCGTCCCCCGCATGTGCTTCATCAACAAGATGGACCGCGTGGGTGCCGACTTCTTCCGCACGCTCAAGATGATCGAGGACCGGCTCGAGTCGGTGCCGGCCGTCATCCAGCTCCCGATCGGGGCCGAGGGCAACTTCCGCGGCGTCATCGACCTGGTGGCCATGAAGGCCATCGTGTGGGACGAGAACAAGGACAAGGGCGAGCACTACGACGTCATCGACATCCCGGCCGAGTTCGAGGCCCAGGCCGAGGAGTGGCGGGCCAAGCTGCTCGACATCATCGCCACCGAGGACGAAGCCCTCATGGAGAAGTACCTCTCCGACGAGGTGCTCACCGAGGACGAGATCAAGAACGCCATCCGCCTCGGCGCACTGAACTTCAGCTTCGTGCCCGTGCTGTGCGGATCGGCGTTCAAGAACAAGGGCGTTCAGCCCATGCTCGACGCCGTCGTCGACTTCATGCCGAGCCCCGTCGACATCCCGGCGGCCCAGGGGGTCGACAACAAGGGCAACCCGGTCGAGCGCAAGGCCGACGAGTCGGCGCCCTTCGCCGCCCTCGCCTTCAAGATCGTCGCCGACCGCTTCGGCAAGCTGACCTACTTCCGGGTCTACTCCGGCACCATCAGCAAGGGCGACGAGGTCTACAACGCCACCAAGGAGCGCCGCGAGCGCCTCGGCCGCATCCTGCTCATGCACGCCAACCAGCGTGAAGACGTCGACGTGGCCATGGCCGGCGACATCGTGGCCGGGCTCGGCTTCCAGCAGACCACCACCGGTGACACGCTCTGCGAGCGGGCCCATCCCGTGGTGCTCGAGCGCATCGAGATTCCCGAGCCGGTCATCCACGTCGCCATCGAGCCCAAGACCAAGGTCGACCAGGACAAGCTGGGCAAGGCCCTGTACTCCCTCTCCGAGGAGGACCCGACGTTCCGGGTCCGTACCGACGAGGAGACGGGCCAGACCGTCATCTCCGGCATGGGCGAGTTGCACCTCGAGGTGCTCGTCGACCGCATGCTGCGCGAGTTCAACGTGGACGCCACCGTCGGCAAGCCGCAGGTGGCCTACCGCGAGACCATCACCCAGCCGGTGAAGGACGTCGAGTACCGCCACATCAAGCAGACCGGTGGCACGGGCCAGTTCGCCGTCGTCATCATCAGCCTGGAGCCCACGGGCCCCGGTGGCGGCTACATCTTCGTCGACAAGATCACCGGCGGCCGCGTGCCCCGTGAGTACATCCCCGCCGTCGATCAGGGCATCCAGCAGGCGCTCGAGTCGGGCGTGCTCGCCGGCTACCCCACGGTCGATGTGAAGGCCACGCTGGTCGACGGCCAGTATCACGACGTCGACTCGTCCGAGATGGCGTTCAAGATCGCCGGCTCGCAGGTCTTCAAGGAAGCCGCCCGCAGGGCCAAGCCCGTGCTGCTCGAGCCGATCATGAGCGTCGAGTGCGTCACGCCCGACGACTACATGGGCGACGTGATGGGCGATCTGTCCAGCCGCCGAGGCCGCATCGAGGGCATGGAGGCCCGGGGCAACAACCAGGTCATCAAGGCACAGGTTCCCCTCTCGGAGATGTTCGGCTACTCTACCGACCTCCGGTCGCGTACCCAGGGCCGGGCCACCTACACCATGCAGTTCAACAGCTACCAGCAGGTCCCGCAGACCGTCGCTGATGACATCATCAAGCGTGTTCGCGGCGAGTAGCCGGTAGCCCGCAGCACCAGCATCACCTGATCTTTGACAACCCACCCGCGAGGAAGCCAGAAGGAATTGCGATGAGCAAGGCGAAGTTCGAGCGTACGAAGCCGCATGTGAATATCGGCACGATGGGTCATATTGACCATGGGAAGACGACGTTGACGGCGGCGATTTCGAAGACGCTGGCGGGGAAGGGTTTGGCGCAGTTTACTGCG
>JANMAT010000223.1:0-2294 GCA_031359995.1 Actinomycetes bacterium | reverse complement strand
TTCGTCCTGCCGACTCTGATCTTCACCATCACCGGCGAGGACTGGACGGCGCTCGTTCAGCGTCCGCGGTGGCAGTTCGTACTTGCTGCTCTCATCGCCGCTCCGGCGGGCGCGATGGCGGTGCAAGCCGTTCGCGAGTTCGCCGTCTCGGGCATTGGCACTCCGGTGCCGCTCGATCCACCACGTCGCTTGGTGACCACGGGGCCGTACGCGTACGTGGCCAATCCGATGCAGCTCGGCGGGACGTTCATCCTCGCCGAATGGGGCGTCCTCCTTGGCAGCCTCGCCGTGGTCGCCGCTGCAGTCATGGGAGCCCTCTTCTCCGCCGGCGTCGCTGCGTGGAACGAAGGCAGTGAACTGTCGCATCGGTTCGGGCAGGACTGGAGTCGATATCGGGCTGAGGTGCGTCTGTGGTTGCCACACTGGCGGCCATACACCGGCGCAAATGCGACGGTGTTCGTCGGCACGACGTGCGAGCCGTGCAGTGATGTCGGCCGCTTCCTCGCCCGTCGCCGGCCACGGGGACTCGAGATCGCTGCCGCCGAAGACTCATCCGATGAGATGACGAGGATCACCTACCGCATGGACGGTCTCGGAACGGAGACTGGCCTCGCCGCCCTGGGTCGCAGTGTCGAGCACGTCAACCTTGCCTGGGCTATCGGCAGTTGGATCGTTCGACTGCCGCTCATCCGGCTGCTCCTCCAGCTGGTGGCAGACGCTGTCGGAGCTGGGCCGCGTCGGCTCTCACGAGAACCAGCGACCCGCTCGGACGACCGGCCGAACGATCTGCTTTCAGATCACATGACCTGAAACTCGATCACCTGCGCCGGCGCCGATCGCACGAAAAGGAACCAGCCCTGTCAGCCATCGACACAACCGGTATGTTGTGTTGATGATCCCGGCACTCGTCGATGGTCGCCTGCCAGCTGGTGAGTGGACCGCGACTTGGACCGAGGTCGAGGAAGCCTTCGGCACGTCGAGTTGGCGGCTGCATCTGCTCGAGGGGTGCCGCCGCGCGCTGGTGGCGCTGAAGGCCGCCGGCTGCCGACGCGCCTGGATCGACGGCAGCTTCGTCACCGGGAAGCTCCACCCCGGCGACATCGACGGCTGCTACGACCCGATCGGCGTCGACCGCTCGCTGCTCCACCCGGCGTTGCTCGACCTGTCCCCCGGCCGGCCAGCGCAGAAAGCGGCGTTCGGATGCGAGTTCTTCCCGAACATCGTCGAAGCCGGCTCCGGTGAGTACTTCGTGGAGTTCTTTCAACTCGACCGTGATGGTCAACGCAAGGGAATCATCGTCATCGACCTGGAGGAGTTCGAACCATGATCAAGAACGAACGGCAGTACAAGATCACCCGCAGCCGAGCCGACGAGGTGCGCAACACCATCGGCGAGCTGCAGCGCGCGCCACTGCCCGATGGGCTGCAACCGGAGATGCGCGAGCTGCAACTCGACGCCCTCCGCGGCACGCTCGGCGACCTCGAGGCCGAACTGGCCGAGTACGACGCGCTTCACGACGCGACCCTGATCGAGGCAACCGGCATCGAACAACTGCCGAACGCGCTCATCCGGGCGCGCATCGCCTGCGGGCTCACCCAGCGGCAGCTCGCCGAGCGGGTTGGGCTCCAGGAGCAAGCGATCCAGCGCTACGAGGCGACCGACTACGCCGGCGTCAGCTTCGCCCGCCTCGTCGAGATCGCCGAGGCACTCGAACTCACCATCCACTACGACGTCCGCCTCACCGAGGCGAGCTGACCGGACCGAGCGATGAAGCACGCGACGTTCGACGCAACCGTGCGCCACTACGACGCTCTGATTCCAGCGAACGAGCGAGATGCGTTCGCGACCAGGCTCCAGGCGACTCGTGTCGCGATCGCGGTCGGCGATCAACTGCGCGACGCGCGGGCGCTCAGCGGCATGACCATTCGGGAGGTGGCAGCGCTCGCACGCGTGGGCACCTCGACCGCGTCGCGCTTGGAGCGAGGCGATCCGGACGTCAGCATCGACCGGCTGCGCCGCGTCGCATTGGCGCTCGGACTTCGTTTGTCGATCGACCTCAGGTCGCCTGACGAGCATCGGGGTTCCAGACGGGTCCCCTGATTTTCTGAACTCATCTGCTGCGCATAGGCGATTTCTCCCTCTGTAAGTCCGTGTCGGCGCGTTGCGTCCAGCGGATCGCCGACCCACCCCGCTCCAGCGGCGGGACCGGCGAGAGCGAGGAGAGCCGCATGAGTGCCATCACCGACAATGGACCGTTCCTCTGCGTCGAGGAGGTCGTCCGCCTCTTCAAGATC
>JANMAT010000207.1:0-4994 GCA_031359995.1 Actinomycetes bacterium | reverse complement strand
TTGCGCCAACCCGAATGCCCGCGTGCCGCTGCGAGGCGTCACCGGGTCGACCCGAACACCACCACAACTCGCCGCAATATGCCGGTGATCCCGGGCGCCCGGTAAGGGCCGTTATCTCTAGTCGCGTGACGATTGGGTGGGTTGAGCAGGTGGTTTGTGTTGTGGACATGTCGTCGACGCTGGCGTTGAGTGGTGTTGGCGTTGTTGTCCGAGGGTGCGGGCGAGTTGGTCGCGTAGCGCTGTGTTCTCGGCGCGTAGCCGGCGGATCTCTTGTCGGGTGGCGTCGAGGCGTTGACGGATCGAGTCTGGTGTGGCGCGTTGGGAGAGCGGGCGGTTGGCGGGGGTGGTGGGGGTGGCGGTGCGGAGCCGGATGATCGTGTCGCGGAGGTCGGGTTGTTGGTAGAGCCAGCTTCGCGAGACGTGAGCGGTTCGGGCGACGGAAGCGATGGTGACGGGTTGGCCGGTGCGGTCGAGTTCGGCGACGGCGTGGCGTGCTCTGTCGAGGGTTGCGTCGTGGCGGGCGATGGCGGCTCGGCGGAGGTGGTCGCTGTTGTGGCGGGGGTTCATGTCGGCGTGTCGTGTTGGAGTGCTTCGAGGGCGGGGATGATGCGGTCGAGGCTGGTCTGGACGTGGCGGAGGTTGTCGGCGAGGCGGAATTGTCCGTTGGCGTCGGCGCGGGCGATGAGGCGCCGGTTGACGGTGGCCTGGTTGCGGTGGAGGTCGAGGAACTCGGGGGTGGTCTGGAAGTCGGGGCAGGTGAGGCAGGCGTTGGGGTGTGGGCAGTCCTGTTGGGGTGGGCGTGCGCAGTAGCCGTTGGGGAGGCTGTCACGGATGCGGGTGAGGTCGTGTTTGACGCGTTCAGCGTCAGCGGTGACGGCGTCGGGGTCGTAGTCGAGGTGTTGGCCGGTGATGTTGACGCGTTGGCGGCAGAACTGTTCGAAGGCGTCGCGGACGGTGCAGTCGTGGATCTGGGCGTAGCGGGCGGTCATGCGGGGACTGGCGTGACCGAGAAGCTTCTGGATGATGTGTTGGGGGACGCCGGCGTTGATGAGTCGGGTGCCGGCGGTGTGTCGGAACTGGTGGGCGTGGACCCGTATTGGTTGGCTGGCTTCGTCGCGAAGATCGATGCGGGCCTGCCAGCGGCCGAGCTGGCCGGACAGGCTGGTGTGGGCGTAGGGCAGGGCGCCGTCAGGGTTGGCGAGGAGGCCGGGGAACAGCCATGGCGATCCGTGCGGCCAGCGGTGGAGGACGTGGGCTTGTTGGGCTCGGATCGTGTCGGCTGCTTTGGCGCTCAACGGGATCAGCTGCTCGGCGCGGACCTTGCTGTTGGAGAACTGCAGGCATGGCCAGCCGGTGCTGTCGTCGATGATCGGGTTGAACACCAGAACACAGGCGTCACCACCGCGCAGGCCGGTCTCGATGAGCAGCACGACGAGGTTGCGGACCGTCGGGTTGGCGAGCTGGTCCAGGT
Organism: Actinomycetes bacterium; assembly: GCA_031359995.1. Lineage (GTDB taxonomy): Bacteria > Actinomycetota > Acidimicrobiia > Acidimicrobiales > Ilumatobacteraceae > JANMAT01. Next base: position 3,523 of record JANMAT010000207.1, on the reverse strand, counting down.
TGGTGTCCGACTCGAGCTGGTTCATCACGAACTCGGGGATGAACTTGGGCAGGGAGTCTTCGGGGCGGGTGACCTCTTCGCCGTAGATCACCGCGTTGGCGGGCAGACCGGGAAGGGTCCCGTAGCGATGACCCCACTCGAGGAACCCGCGCAGCATGGTGAGGGTGTTGGAGCGGGTGTTCGTCGCCCATGGGCTCGATGCCATCCACGACACGTATTGCTCCAGCAGCGTTCGGGTCACACCGCTGATGTCGATGACATCGGGCCGCCGTTCGGTGAGGAACCGGGAGAACTTGATCAGCCCTCGCACGCTCGTAGTGATCGTGTTGTAGGCCGAGCCGATGGCGAGACGGAAACGGCACCACCGTTTGGCAGCGTCGCGTAACCAGTCCTGTTCGATCCCGGTGAACCGGACCGTGCCATGCCCCCGCCGCACGACGATGCCCAACTCGGCGGCGTGCCACCGGTCGGTGGCATATGCCTCCTCGACGAGATCACCATCGAGGGCGATCAACCGGGGAGCGACGGCGGCGGTCATCGAGCGGTCGGCTCCTGGTCCCACACCCCGGCGCGTTGCAGCGCCATGCGGACGTCGGCAACATCGAGATGCACGTAGATCTGGCTGGTCGTGGTCGAGGACCGATGGGTCAGCAGCCGGGCCACCACGTCGATCGCCACGCCGGAGCGGATCAGCTCGGTGGCGTGGGTGTGACGCAACATGTGGACGGTGAAGTCGATCTCGGTCCCTGCCCGGATCCGTCCGATCAGCTTGTGCACTGTGGCGTAGCTCAGCGGGGCCCCGATCCGGCCGCCCCACAAGTTGACGAACACGTAGTCGGAATCGATGTCGCCGTAGTCGCTGTGCATGTAGTCCGAGTAGCAGCGGACCAGCCCGGCGGTCACCGGGATCACCGCCGCCGAGCGCAGCTTGGCCCGCGCCCCATTGGCGTTGTCGGCCCGTGGAACGATGCGCACCTGCTTGGCCCGGCTGACGAAATCGGCGTGGCGCAACCCGAGCGCCTGCCCGATCCGCATCCCGGTCTCGGCCAGCAACGCCAACAAGAACCGGTCGCGGGCCTGCTGCGGCGCCGCCAGCACCGTCACCAGCTGCTCCGGGCTCAGCGTGCGCGGCGTGCGAGACGGGACCAGCAGCTTCACCGGTCGAGTCGGGACCGGCCGACCCGCCGTGACGTGATGCAAGAACGGCTTGTACGTGCCGCGCCCCACCCTCCGCCACGCCGTCAACTCGGCCGCCACCGTCACGCCCGCACGCGCGTGATGCTCATACAACCCGAACACCGCAGCGAGATGCCGGTTCACCGTGGCCGGGGCCCGTAGCCCACGGCCGGTTCCCAGCACGATCACGTTGTCCGCCGGGGCCCGCAACCACGACACGAACCGGGCCACGTCATCAACCCCGACGTGAGCCCACTCGACGCCGATCCGAGCGAGAAACTCGAACCACAACTTCAAACTCGTCGCGTAGGCCCGCTGCGTGTTCGGTGATCGCTCCAGCGCCGCCAGATAACTCAAGTAGGTCTCGACCGGCTCGACCAACGACCCGTCATCGGCGAGGACGGTCCATGACGTCACCCCCGTCGTCGGCATCACCACTCGTTGAACGATCACGAGCACCTCGCCCCCACTGTGCTTGAAGACTATTAACTTCAAGCGCCGTCGTGGTGGATGCTGGCCCGATGACCAACGACCCCAGCACCCGACAACGCCAACTGCGGGCCCAGTTGGCCAAAGGCGCATACGCCCTTCCCGGCAGCATCATCATGCGCCACACCCGATGTCAGCACCTTGGCTGCCGCTGCCGGGCCGAACCACCCCAGCTCCACGGGCCCTACCCGACCTGGACCCACAAGATCGGCGGCAAAACCGTCACACGCACGCTCACCATGGAGCAGGCCGAGCGCTACCAGACCTGGATCGACGCCGGCCGAGAACTACGCGAACTCGTCAACGAACTCGAAACCTTGACCATCGAGACCGCCGAAGCCGAACAATGGGGCCGAACACTCACGACTACATCAACTACATCCAACACACCACTCCAGAGAACGCGTCCACGACGCAGCCCAAACACCACGTCGGCTACATCGAGGACACCCCAACCCCGACTCTAGATATGGGCCGTAGTCGTGCGCGTTAGACGGTCCGAACAGCGAGTTACCGCGCGTCGATATCGTGCGGAGTCTGGTGTTCGACTCGTGATGCGAAGTGCGTGCAGGCCTCATGCGTTCCCGGACCTGCCCGTCTGCGGTTCGGCGGCTTTGGGTGATCCCGCTTCGCCTCCGACGCGTGGTGGTCAGCCGGGGACGGGTCTCTCTACTATTCGTCCACCTCGGGCTCGCCACTATCAGGTCCGGGTATGCGGCGTGCCTGATTCTCTTCCTCGGGCGGTGTTAGAAAGTCCACCGCTGCGACCGGTGGGTTGGCTGCTGCCTCGATCCCGAGCGCTGCGAGCTTCTCATGCCATCCCTTGCGCCAGCGGCCGCGGATCTCGTCGTCAGAGAGGAAAGAGTCGACACCAGTGGAACCGCTGAACGGCCAAGGCGGATCCGGATCAGCAGCCAGGCAAAGCCGAGCGAGGATCGCGCGCCGGACGAGATCGCGCATCCGATCCACCGCATACCCGACCGCGACGCCAAACCGCTTGTCCGCCACACCATCCGGCATCGTCGAGATCCTTAGGAGGTCGCGGCGCAGGTCGCTCTGCTTGATCTGGCCACCGTGGACCAACTTCGAGCGCAGCCCGTACAGCAGCCCGACGTCGCTGAAGATCGCAGTCGCCGGATCGCGATCGGTCGCGAGCAACGCTGCGGTACGATTACGCAGCCGAAGCGTCAGCCCTTCGGTCTCAGTCTCGCCGCCCGCAAGAATCGCCTCGAGCGCGGTCGCGAGGTCCACGAGCGTCTCATAGGGCTTCTCCTGGTGGTGCGAGGCGTTGAACTTGCCGAGCGCGACGTCGAACGACGTGGCAGCCATGCCGTCGCGCTTCACGTTGACCTTGTCGACGAGCTCTCCGATCGCATCGAACGCCCGCTCGTGATGCGCGGTCAACCAGACGGTGCGCCGCACCAGCTTGGGCGACGAGCTGAAGTTGGCCATGTGAGGACTCATCCGACTGACCAGGGTCGTCATCCCCCTGACTTCGAAGTTCGAGTAAACGGTCCCCGCGCTGAACAGACGCGCCAGAAGTAGAAACCGTTCGAGCTTGTTAGACAGCCGTTGTGCGACCTCGTACGGCTCCGGGTCGTCGGTCTTCTCGCGGATCACCAGGAGGGCGTGCGGCTTGTCGAAGGGGCGAGGATCTTCCCGGTTGAACGCGCTCCACGCGCCAGCGATCTCGCTCGCGATGCGTTCGGTCAAACCGCTGAAGCCGGCTGGCTCGGGTACGACGGTAATGTCGCCGACGGTGATCTCAGTGTCGTCTTCAGTGGTGAGATGCGAGACGAAGCGGCAGCACACGGCTTCGTACGTCGGCGAGTCGAGGACGGCGATCAGCTCCTCGATC
>JANMAT010000056.1:0-31840 GCA_031359995.1 Actinomycetes bacterium | reverse complement strand
GCATGACTCCACCCGGCCAGATCCGACGACACGTCGCTCACACGACACCCCATCGGACCGGCACACACGCAACCTACCGAACACACGCGCGCCCACGCGCGATACCTGAATGGTTACGCCAGGCGGGCCGCCCCTACGACGTCGAGCGCGTGGCCCGCCTCGACCGGCTCGTTGCCGCCCTACGCAACGCACCACCCCAGTCACGCCGGATCGACCGCAACGACCCGGACCGCTACCGGACGCTGCCGTTCTTCGAGGCGTACTTCTCGAACTACATCGAGGGCACCGAGTTCGCTCTCGTCGAAGCCGAGCGCATCGTCTACCAGCACGAACAGCCTGCCGGCCGCCAGAAGGACACCCACGACCTCGTGGGCACCTTCGAGATCGTCTCCGACGAGGCCGAGATGCGACGTCGGTTCGACAACGTCGACGAGTTCCTCGAAGCGATGCACACCCGCCACGCGACGATCATGGGCGGCCGCCCCGAGAACCGCCCCGGCGAGTTCAAGCAGATGGCCAATCAAGCCGGCAACAGCCGTTTCGTTGATCCCGACCTCGTGTACGGCACCTTCGTCGAGGGCCACGCCCGCCTGGCCGACTTGGACACGCCTTGGGAGCGCGCGACCTGCACGATGTTCCTCGTGGCCGAGGTCCACCCCTTCGACGACGGCAACGGTCGCATGGCCCGCATCATGATGAACGGCGAGCTCGTCGCCAACGACGAGACCCGCATCATCATCCCCACCGGCTATCGCAGCGACTACCTCGGCGCATTGCGTCGCCTCACGCGCGACGACGACCCGAGTGTGTTCCTCAAGGCGATGCGCTACGCCCACGACTGGACGTTCGGCATCGAGTTCGACGACGTCGCTTCGGCCACCGCCCAGATGCAGGCCACGAACGCGTTCGACGAAGGCGAAGGCGCTCGCCGACTGTTGCTGCCGCAGCGGGCCCGGGACGCGGTCGCCGCCGACCTGACCGACCCGACGCGTCACGCTGCTCCGCAGGCGCCCGCGGCCGACTTCGTCGAGTCGTACCATCGCTCCGACGGCACGCTGGTGCGCGGGTACCGCAGGCCTGTCCGCTGACCCGAGCAGGCGGCAGCCGTGTTGCGTGGGGTTCGAGCGTTGCGCCGTCCTCGTCGAGCACGAGGGTCTGCGCGTCCTCGGCCCACCACCTGACGTCGTGCTCCTCATGAAGCTGGCGGCGGCACGGCCGGGCCAGGATCGCATCGACATGATCGCCCTGTGGCCGCACCGCACGTTCGAGAGTCTCCTGAGGTAGTTGGGTGGGCTACGACAGCGGTGCGACGAGACGACGGACAGGCTAGGCAGAATGCAAGCATGCTGCTAGCATTCTGGCTGTGAAGACCCTGTACCTGCGCAACGTGCCCGACGCGGTGATCGAGCGGCTGGAGCGGCTGGCGGCCCGCGACGCAACCTCGGTCGGCGCGGTCGCGGTACGGGAACTGAGCGAGGTTTCCCGCCGGGCGGACAACCCGGCCCTGTTGGGCGCCCTGCCCGACCTGAACGTGGACCTGGCGAGCATCGTGGACGACCTCGACGCCGGCCGAGACGAGCGTTGATCCTGCGGACGGCTGCGTGATCGTCGTCGACGCGTCCGCTGCGCTCGCCGGTCTGCTCAACGCGGGCCCGGCCCGCCAGGCACTCGCCACCGAGCAACTCCACGTCCCCCACCTCGTGGACTCGGAGGTCGCGCACGTGCTGCGCCGCCAGGTCGCGTCCAACGAGATCAGCGCCGCTGATGCCTGGACTGCGCTCGACACGTGGCGCCGACTCGGCATGACCCGCTACCCCGTCTTCGGTCTTCTCGACCGGGTGTGGGAGCTCCGCGAGAACGTCTCCGCCTACGACGCAACCTACGTGGCCTTGGCCGAGACCCTCGGGTGCGCGCTCGTCACGGCGGACGCCCGCTTGAGCCGCGCCCCGCGTCTGGGGTGCCCGATCACGATCGTTCCCCGCTGACGGCCGCCCACTCGGAGAGACTCTCGTCGAGCATGCGCACGCCTTCCGCGAGCGTCACGGCATCGCCCAGCCGATCTCCAACGCCGAGGCGTCCGCCCCGTGACATAGCTCGTCCACCCGGGCAACCACGCGTCCCTCGCCTTCAGCCGCAACGTCTTCGCGGACGCAGAGGAGACCTATCCACCCGACGACGATGCGTGACTGAGTGACTGCGTGAGTGAGTCGGGTTGGAGGGATTCGAACCCTCGGCCTCCACGTCCCGAACGTGGCGCGCTAACCAAGCTGCGCTACAACCCGTTTGATGCGCCCGGGAGTCTAGCCCGCGGTGCTTGCCGCACCAGCCGGCGTTTCCAGACCTTCGTGGTAGATCCCACCGTCGAGCACGACCTTGACCGCCCGGCGCAGCCGGAGCGAGTCGAGCGGCTTGATCAGCCAGCCGTCGGCGCCCGACCGGCGGGCCAGGTGCAGGTCGGCACGGCGGTCGAGCAGCATGATGGCCGGCACGTGGGGCAGCCGGCCGCCCGACTCCTCGAGCCGCAGGGTCATGGTGACGGCCATGCCGCCCATGGTGCCGATCTGCAGGTCGAGCACGGCGATGTCGGGCCGCTTGTCCTTCACCGCGCCGGCCACGTCCTTGCCCGACGAGCAGATGGTGAAGCTCACACCTTCGCCCCCGAGGGCCTCGCTGACCTGCTGCAGGACCCGCTCGGAGTCGGTGGCGATGAGGATGCGCGGCACGGCCGCACACGCTAGCGGCGGCGCCGGGCTTCGGGCGATCCGTCCGCCCCGGACGAGGTCACAGCGGTGACGGGCGCCTCCCGCGCCGGGCCCAGCAGCGGTTCGGCCAGGGCGGTGAGCCCGGCCAGGTCGTGCACGTCGGCGGTCTGCAGCGGCACGATCACGGTGGGCGCCGGCGCCACGTGGGCGGCCAGGGCGGCCACCTGGTCGGCCTCGGCCACGGCCACGGCGTGCAGCTCCCGCACGTTCTGCCACCACGGATCGAGCGGCCCGGCCGCGTCGGATCCGAGGGCCAGCACCGACGGGTCGAGCCCGGCCAGCGGGTCGGGGTGGGCCCGGTTCACCACCAGCGCGCCCACGGTCATGCCGAGGCCCCGCAGCCGCTCGGCGAACCACCGGGCCTCGGCCACGGCGTCCGACCGGGGCGCTGCCACCAGCACGTAGGTGGTGGCCGGAGCGCGCAGCAGTTCGTCGACGGCGGCGGCGCGGGTGCGGAACCCGGCCTCCATCCCGTCGAAGGCCTGGAAGAAGGCGACGGCATCGGCGATGACCGCGCCGCCCACCACCTTCGACAGCGCCCGCAGGAACGCCTGGGCGGCCACGTTCACGGCCCGCAGGTAGACCCGGGTCGGGGCCATCAGGGCCCGGTAGAAGCGGTGGTCGAGGAAGCGGGTGAGCCGCTCGGGGGCGTCCAGGAAGTCGAGGGCGTTGCGGGCCGGCGGGGTGTCCACCACGACCAGGTCGAAGCGATCGTCGGTGGCCAGCGAGTACAGCTTCTCGGCCGCCATGTACTCCTGGGTGCCCGACAGCCGGCCCGAGATGTTGCGATAGAAGGCGTTGCCGTAGATCCGGTCGCGCTGGCGCTCGTCGGTCGCGTAGCGGGCCACCAGGTCGTCGAAGGTGGTGCGGGTGTCGAGCATGAGCGCCCACAGCTCGCCGGTCGCGTCGGCCAGGGCCACCCGCTGGGGCTCGTTGGTCAGCGCGCCCACGCCCAGGGCGTCGGCCAGGCGGCGGGCCGGGTCGATGGTGACCACCGCGGCCCGGCGGCCGCGGCGGGCCGCCTCCAGGGCCAGCGCCGCCGCCGTGGTCGTCTTGCCGACGCCGCCGGTGCCGCAGCACACGACGACGTGGGCGTCGGCCAGCGCGGCGCCCAGGGCGACGGACGCGGGGGCGGGGGCGGTGCGGGCCCGGCGGGTGGCGGCCATCAGCGCATCAGCCCAGCCGGCCGATGCCGGCCAGCAGGTCGGCGGCCAGGGCCCGCACGTCGGCGGCGTCGAGCCCGGCGGTGAAGCGGAACGGCAGCACCACCTGGGGGAGCGGGAGGCGTTCGGCCAGACGTGCCGTCTGGGCGTGCTGTTGGTCGACCCGGGCGCAGCGGAAGGCGGCCGCCTCGGCCAGGGCCCGGCGTACTGGCGCGGCCACGCCCCGGCTGGCGGCGCCGGCGGGCACGGCCGGCGCCAGGCCGGCGATGGTCGGGTACACGGCGTTCACCACGACCGGGGCGAGGGCCACGCCGACCTGGTCCTCCAGCTGGTAGGCGGCGTCCACGATCTCGTTCACCGGGGTCTCCTCGGCCAGGGTGACCAACATCACCCGACAGCGGGCCTCGTCACCGAGCATGGCCAGGACCTCCTGGGCCTGGGTGGCGATGGGGCCGCCGCTCACGACGTCGGCCAGGCCCCGGGGGGAGCGCAGGAACGTGATGGCGTGGCCGGCGGCGGGGGCGTCCACCAGCACCAGGTCGGCCACCGCGGCGCGCTCCAGGGACTTCACCTTCCCCAGCACGAGCAGGTCGTCGATGCCGGGTGCCGCGGTGGCCACCACGTCGAGGACGCCGGTTCGCACCAGCCGGCCCAGCAGGCGCGACAGGCCGTGGTGGTCGAGGTACTCACCCAGCGCGGCGGGAGCGGTGACGGCCCGGGCCCGGATCGAACCGGTACCGGCCTCGCCCAGACCCGTGGCAACGGTCACCTCGGTGTCGTCGAGGGGTGCGTCGGCCCCCAGGAGCGTGCCAAGGTTGGTGCCGGCATCCACCGCCAGCACCAGCACCGACAGGCCGCACGTGGCCGCGGCATGAGCGACGACGGCCGTGACCGTCGTCTTGCCCACGCCGCCTTTGCCAGCCACGATCAGCAGCCGGGATCCGGCGAAGAACGCTTGTGGTTCCAACCTTCTCCTCGACTCGGAGGCACCTCGTGCGCAGACTAGCGATCGTTCTCGGCGGGCTGGCGGCCGTGCTCGCGTCGGTCGTCGGCCTGGCGCACTCGCCGGCCGCCGCCGCCACGCGGCGCGCCGCCACCGACAACGCCCGTCCCGCAGTCAACGTCGTCCAGATCTCGGGCTTCATCGACGCCATCACCCTCGACGAGTGGACCCGGGCCATCGAGCGGGCCGAGACCGATGGCGCCGAGGCGCTCGTGGTGCAGCTGAACTCGAAGGGCGCCATCGTGCCGCCCGCCGCCGTGGCGAAGCTGGCGCTGCGCATGCAGTCGGCCAAGGTGCCGGTGGCGGTGTGGGTGGGCCCGTCGGGGGCGCGGGCCCTGGGCGCCGCCGGCCAGCTGATGGGGGCCGCCGCCATCAACGGCGTGGCACCCGGCAGCCGGGTCGGTCGCTTCGGCCCGCCGTTGCCCGGTGTGACGCTCGACCTCGGCCAGAACGCGGCCGAGCTCCGCAACCGTGAGGTCAACGCCGCCGAGGCCCGCACGCGCGGGCTGGTGCGCAACCCGCTGACCGACGAGACGGTGCCGGCGCTGCGCACCATGCTGCTCGCCCTCGACGGGCTCACGTGGCAGGGCAAGACGCTGCAGACGGTCCAGACGACCAAAGCCGACGACGGCACGCCCCGCGTGGAGCTGACGGTCGCACCCCGTCTCGAGAAGATCGGCCTGCTGCCCCAGCTGATGCACTCGGTGGCGAGCATGCCGGTGGCCTACCTGCTGATCACCATCGGGCTGGCGCTGCTGCTGTTCGAGTTCTTCACCGCCGGCATCGGCGTGGCCGGCCTGGTGGGCGCGGCCTGCACGGTGCTCGGCTGCTACGGGCTGCTCGCCCTGCCGACTCGCGGGTGGGCGGTGACCCTGCTCGTGCTGTCGATGGTGGCCTTCGCGGTCGACGTGCAGACCGGGGTGCCGCGCCTGTGGACCGGGGTCGGCATGGTCGCCTACGCGGTCTCGTCGATCCTGCTGTTCCGCGGCTACCACCTGTCGTGGATCGCGCTGCTGGTCGGCATCGCCAGCGTGGCGCTCGCCTTCTTCAGCGGGATGCCGTCGATGGTCCGCACGCGCTTCGCCACGCCGACCATCGGGCGCGAGTGGATGATCGGCGCGCCGGGCGAAGCGGTGTCGGCCGTCGACCCCGAAGGCGTGGTGAAGGTGGGCGAAGGCACGTGGCGGGCCCGGACCAATCGGGCCACGCCGATCGCGGTGGGTGGTCGGGTGATCGTCGTGGCCATCGACGGTGTGACACTGGAAGTGGAGCCCGAAGTGGGCGCCGCCCGCGATCACCGGGAGCGCCGCACGCCCGACGCCGCCACCGCGAACGGTGGCGAGACACGCGCGTAACATCCCACCCCTTGTGGCGTTCACGTGGACCTTCTAGGGTGGACTTCTGCATTAGTTCGGAAGACGCACGAAATGGGTTCAGGTATGTGGGAACAGCGAGCCGCTTGTCGTGGATCTCGGGGAGAGCTGTTCTATCCCCCCGTGCTCGGCGAGGCGCGTGACGAGCGCCGGCGCCGGGAGATGAAGGCCAAGGCCATCTGCGGTCGCTGCGAAGTCCAACGCCAATGCCTCGACTCCTCGCTGCGCACCGGTGAGCGCCACGGCATCTGGGGTGGTCTCAGCGAGCGCGAACGCGGTGACATGCTCGAGGTCCGCTCCGCGTAGCTGGCCCCCATCGGACCGGTCGCGGGTCGGTCACAACTAGCCTCTGTCGACCATGGCCGACACGACACGCGAACGCATGCCCTCGTGGGTGCCGCGTGCGATCGTGCTCTTCTGGGTCACGTTCGTCGTGATCACGTTGGGTCGCTGGCTGGTCGGCCGGTTGCAGTCGCTGCTGGTGATGCTGCTGGTGTCGTTGTTCCTGTCGCTCGCGCTGGAACCGGCGGTGAACCGCTTGGTGAAGCGGGGCTGGCGGCGCGGCTCGGCCACCGGGCTGGTGCTGTTCGGGCTGATCGGTGCCGGCCTCGCGTTCGTCACCGTGATCGGCACGCTGCTCATCGAGCAGATCGCCACGCTCATCGACAAGGCGCCCGACTACATCACCCAGATCCAGGACTGGGTGAACAGCAACTTCGACGCCAACATCGACCTGCGCGACCTCGTGACGCGCCTGTCGAAGGAGGGTGGCACGGCGCAGACCGTGGCCAGCAGCTTGGCCGGCAACACGCTCAAGCTCACCACCACCGCGCTGGGGCTCGTGCTCGAGGCGTTCTCGGTGCGCTTGTTCACGTTCTACCTCGTGGCCCAGGGTCCGAAGCTGCGGCGCACGGTGTGCTCGCTGCTGCGGCCCCAGCACCAGACCGAGGTGCTGCGGGCGTGGGAGGTCGCCATCGAGAAGACCGGCGGCTACCTGTACAGCCGGGCGCTGCTGGCGCTGTTCTCCGCGCTGTTCCACGGTGTCGTCTTCTGGATCGTCGGTGTGCCCTACCCGGTGGCGCTGGCGGTGTGGGTGGGCCTGGTGTCGCAGTTCCTGCCGGTCATCGGCACGTACCTCGCCGGCGTGCTGCCCGTGCTGGTGGCCGTGGTGAACCAGCCGTTCGACGCGGTGTGGGTGCTCGGTCTGGTCGTGGTGTACCAGCAGATCGAGAACTACCTGTTGGCCCCGCGCATCACCGCTCGCACCATGGAGCTGAACCCGGCCGTGGCGTTCGCCGCGGCCATCGCCGGTGCGGCCGTCCTCGGCCCGGTGGGGGCGATCCTGGCGTTGCCCACGGCGGCCAGCCTGCAGGCCTTCGCCGGTCTCTACGTGCGCCGCCACGACGTGATCGACTCGCACCTCACCGCCCACGAGTCGCCCCGGGTACGCCGGCGCGATCGGCCCGGCCGGCGACGGCCGCCACCGGCGGCGTAGCGGCGGCGCGCTGCAGCCGTGCGGCCGTGGCCTGCAGGATGGCCCGCAGCGCGTCGGGTTCGAGCACGGTGAAGTCGAACGGCAGGCCGGCCAGGTGCATGGCGATGGCCTCGAGGCGGTCGGAGCCGGTGGTGAGCAACTTGGTGCGTTCGCCGTGCTCGTGCAACGTGGCCACGGTGGGCGGCACCGTGCGGGCCACCTCGGCCAGCGCGGCGTGCACGAGCACGCGGGCGGTGTGGCGGTAGGGCGCGATCGACACGGCGCGCCACACGAGCTCGGGGGCGTCGGGCGGGTCGACGTGATGGAAGCGATGGCCGGTGTTGGCGACCGTGCCGATGCGGTCGACGCGGAACGTGCGCCAGTCGGCGCGTCGCACGTCGAACGCGGCCAGGTACCAGCGCCGGCCCGTGTGCACGAGCCGCAACGGTTCCACCGCGCGCTTGGTGAGGGCGCCCAGCGCGGCGTCCTCCACGCCGCGCACGTCGCTGCCGGCGGCCAGGCGCAGGGCCACGGCGATGGCGACCGCCTCGTCGTGGTCGAGCACGAGCGGCGGCATGGCGCCGGTGGGCGCCAGCCGGTGGCCGCCGTGGGTGCCGAGGTCGGCGTCGACCGGGTAGCCCAGGCCGCGCAGGCGGTCGACGTCGCGTCGCACCGTGCGGGTGGTGATGCCGAGCCGCTCGGCCAGATCGGGCCCCGACCAGTGCGGCCAGCCCTGCGGGCCGTGCTGCCCAACCTGCCTGTCCCCCCGCCGTCGAACGACGTCTGGTCGGGCGTCGTCGCTCGCTTGTCGGTCGCCGCCGACGAGTCCGATGCCGTGCTGCTCGACGAGGTCGAGCCGTCCGTCGGTCACCGCCGACGCGGGCCGTGGCTCGTCGCTGCCGCCGTGCTGCTGGTCGGCGCGATGGTCGGTGTTGTCCTGGTGCGCCGCGAGGCCGGCCCCACGGCGAGCGGCGATGGCCGACCTCATTTCGTGCTCGACGAACCGCCGGCGGGGATGGTGCTGGCCGACGCGAGCGAGCGTGCCGTCCCGGTCGACGACGGGTCGTGGTCCCTGGCGCTGCGTTCGGTGGCGGCGCCGACCACCTGGATCACCGTCGGGTGCCCCCAGCGCGTCGAAGAGGGAGTCGAACGCCAGCAGGTGGCGGTGCGCGGTGGTACCGGGGCCTTCGTGTCCGACCCGAGCACGACCTTGTCGTGGAAGGAAGGAGCGGTGCCGTGCCGGATCGACGTGAGCGGTGCGCGAGCGGCTGATCTCGGCTTCGCCCAGGACGTCGCCGCTCGCCTCCGCTTCGACGCGGGTGCCGATGCGGCGCACCCCGCGCTCGGCATCGATGCCCCGCCGGCCGGGTTCGTCGAGACGTTCCGTGGCCTGAGCGCGGAGCTACTCCCGACCGAGTTCTCCGTCATGTCGTTCCTGCCACCGTCGCCGAGTCCAGGCGGGCCGTCGCTGAGCGTGGCCGTGGAGCGCGGCGGCGCCGACGCAGCGGTGCTGACCCGCATGTATGGCCTCGAGCCGGTCCGGGTCCGGGGCGCGGTGGCGGCCACCGGCTCGGACGGTGCGGCGGCGGTGGGCCTCGGATCGCCGGACCGCCGGATGGTCGTGCTCGACCTGGGCGACGGATCGGTGCTGGTGGCGATCGGCGTCGGCATCTCGGGCGAGGACCTGTTGGCGACCGTGGAGCGACTCCGCCCGGTGTCGGTCGCCGACGGGCACGCCGCGATGGGCAGCCACCTGCAGCCTGCCGTCAGCTCGCCCGACGCGACCGGCTCGTCGGTCGCCGAGCTGCCCACCACGATCGCCGGCGGCTGACATCGCCGGCCCGGTCGCAGACGGGCCGGCGGGCCGACGTTGGGTCGTTCGGGAGCGCAGGGGTGCGCCGCGGTGACCCAGCGCATCGGGCTCTTGTGGCGTTGGGTCGGTCGGGAGCGCAGGGGTGCGCCGCGGTGACCCAGCGCGGCGGGGCGCAGCGGGCGGTGGGTCGTCAGGTCGCGGAAGGCAGCCGGGGGCCGGCGATGCGCAGGTCGCCGCGGCGGCGGGTGACACCGCGGGCGTCGAGCTCGGTGGCCAGCGGCACGGCGTGCTTGCGGGTGGCGCCGATGGCGTCGCGGAACTCGGCCATGGTGAAGCCGTCGGGCTTGGCCACCAGCAGCGCGGCCGCGGTGCTGGCGGCCAGGTCCACCGCCGACGCGGCGAAGTGCACGCCGTCACGCTCCACCACGAAGCCCCGGTGGATCAGCTGGCGCAGCGTCGCCTTGTCGACACCGTCGACCCCGGGCGGGGCGAACGGCTCGGCGGCCAGAGCGGTGAGCAGCGGATGGTCGGCCAGGGTGTCGCGCACCTCGGCCGGGCGGGCCCGGCCGCCGACCTGCTCGATGTCGGCCAACGTGGCCAGCACCGCCCGCTCCCGGTCGTCCAGCGCGGCGACGTCGAGCCCGAGCTCGCCGGCGTCGGCCACGCGCTGGCGCACGCGCTCGGCTGTGGCGTCCACCAGGCCGGCGGCCACGACCCACGGACCCACGACCGGCTCGTGGCGCTCGCCGGTGAGCAGCTCGAGCTCGTCCACCGTCACCCAACCCCGCTCGGCCACCACGCGCTCCACGCGGCGATCGGGCCGGGCCTTCGACGCCGGCCGCACCGGCGCCACGTCGAGCACCTCGCCCCCGCCCACCGTCTCGGACCGGCCCGACTCGCGCAGCACGTAGCGGTCGCCCGGCAGCAGCGGCACCGGCGTGTCCAGGTGCAGCCGCACCATGCCGGTGTCGCCCGGCACGATGGCGGCGTCGCCCAGCACCCGCACCCGCGCCGTGTGCTCGCCTGAGCCGATGTAGGCCACGTAGGCGCCGCGGCGCGTCACCTCGTGGTCGAGCGCGGCCAGCACGTGCAGGTCGGCGTCGAGCCGTTGCGTGTGTCGCCATCGGCCGGGTCGCACCACGGCGTCGCCGCGCACCACATCGGTGTGCTCCACCCCGTTCAGGTTCAGGGCCACGCGGTGGCCCGGGCCGATCAGCTCGTGCTGCTGGCCGAGCGACTGGATGGCCCGGATGCGGGCCGGGCGCAGCTGGGGGCCCACCACCACCTGGTCGCCCACGGCCAGCGGGCCGGTGGCCAGCGTGCCGGTGACCACGGTGCCGGCGCCCCTGGCCGCGAACACGCGGTCGACCCACAGGCGGGCCCGGCCCCGGTCGGTCGCCGTCGGCGTGGCCACCAGCAGGTCGTCGAGGGCGGCGCGCAGCTCGGCCAGACCGAGACCGGCGGTGGCGGCCACCGGCACGATCGGGGCGCCGTCCAGGAAGGTGCCGCTCACGTGGTCGGCCACCTCCATGGTGGCCAGCTCGCGCCACTCGTCGTCGACGAGGTCGACCTTGGTGAGCGCGACGATGCCGTGGCGCACGCCGAGCAGCTCGAGGATGCGCAGGTGCTCCTCGCTCTGGGGCTTCCATCCCTCGGTGGCGGCCACCACGAACACGCAGGCGTCCACCGCGCCGACGCCGGCCAGCATGTTCTTCAGGAAGCGCACGTGGCCGGGCACGTCGATGAAGCTGATGCCGGCGCCGCTGGGGAGCGCGGCGTGGGCGAAGCCGAGGTCGATGGTGAGGCCGCGCCGCTTCTCCTCGGCGAAACGGTCGGGGTCGGTGCCCGTCAGCGCCAGCACGAGGCTCGACTTGCCGTGGTCCACATGACCGGCGGTGGCGACGACGTGCACGGTGCGAGTGTCGCGCGTCGGCCCGGTCAGGCCAGCGTGGCGAGAGCGGCGGCCAGGGTCTGGTCGTCGCCGGGGTCGACGGTGCGCAGGTCCAGGAACGTGCGGTCGTCGCGCACGCGGCCCACGATCGGGGGCCGGCGGGCCCGCAGGACCTCGGCGTGGTCGCCGGCCAGCGCCAGGCCGTACGACGGCATGGTCACACCCGGCAGCGAGCCAGCGCCGGGCAGGGCCTCCATGGCCTCGGCCCGCACACGCCCGTCGAGCTGGGCGGCGATGGCCTCGGCCCGCGCCCGCAGCTCGGCCACCGGTGTGGACGCCATGGCCCAGAAGGGGATGGCGTTGCCGGCCCGGCGCAGGTAGGCCAGCGTGACCTCCTGCAGGGCGTGCAGCACCAGGCCGCCGGGCCGCAGGGCCCGGGCCAGCGGGTGCGTGGCGCACGCCGCCACCAGGTCGGCGCGGCCTACGATGATGCCGGCCTGGGGGCCGCCGAAGAGCTTGTCGCCGCTGAAGGTCACCAGGCCGGCGCCGGCGGCCAGCGTCTGGCGCGCCGCCGGCTCGCCCGCCACCCAGGCAGGGGGCCCGTCGGCCAGCCACGGGCAGGCGGCGTCCACCAGGCCGGAGCCGATGTCGGCCACCACGGGCATGCCCAGGCCGGCCAGGGGGCCGACCTCGACCGATTCGGTGAAGCCGACCACCTCGTAGTTCGACGGGTGCACCTTCAACACGATGGCCACGTCGGCCTGCGGTCGGGCCAGGGCCCGCTCGTAGTCGGCCAGGCGGGTTCGGTTCGTGGTGCCCACGTCGATGAGGCGGGCGCCCGATTGCGCCATCACGTCGGGCACGCGGAACCCGCCGCCGATCTCCACCGCCTCGCCCCGGCTCACCACGACCTCGCGCCCGGCGGCCAGCGCCGCCAGCACGAGCAGCACAGCCGCCGCGTTGTTGTTCACCACCAGGCCGGCCTCGGCCCCGCACAGGCGGGCCAGCAGCCGGGCCACGTGGGCCGAGCGCGACCCGCGCTTGCCCGACGCCAGGTCGAGCTCCAGGTTGGCGTAGGACGCCGACTGCGTGACCGCCAGCGGGGCCCGGCCCAGGTTCGTGTGCAGCAGCACGCCGGTGGCGTTCACCACCGGCTGCAACAGCGCCAGCGCCAGCGCGTCGGCCTCACGCGCCGCGCCGGCCGGGTCGCCGGCGGCGATGGCGGCGCGGGCCGCGTCCACGAGCAGCGGGTGGGGCAGGCCGGTGTGGGCCAGCGAGCGGGCCAGCGCGTCCACCGACGGCGGCCGCGTCGCCCGGCCGCGGTCGTCGCTCATCGATCGCCGCTGCGCAGCACGCCGGCGTCGGTCATGGCGGCGATGCGTTCGGCGCTGAAGCCGACCTCGGTGAGCACCTCGACGTTGTGCTGGCCGAGCAGCGGCGCGATGAGATCGAGGTCGCCGGGCTGCTCGGACAAGCGCAGCGGGTTGCCCGGGATGGTGATGGTGCCGAGCACCGGGTCGGGCACGGTGCGCACCATGCGGCGGGTCTCGAAGTACTCGTTGCCGATGGCGTCGATCGGTTCGATCACCGGCGCGCACGGCACGCGTTCGGCTTCGAGCACGGCGAGCAGCTCGGCGTCCGTCGCGAACGTGACCGTCCACCCGTCGATGATGGCGTTGAGCTCGTCGCGGTTGCGCTGGCGCACGGCCACGTTGTCGAACCGCTCGTCGTCGATCAGGTCGGGACGGCCCATGGCCCGGCACATGCCGGCCCACTGGCCCTGCATGACCTGCAGCACGATGTAGCCCTGAGGGCCCTGGAACACGCCCATCGGCGCCGACAGGCGCGAGCGCGAACCGTTGCGCTTCGGGCGGAACTTCATGTCGGTGAGCACCGGCCCCTGCACGGCGATCTCGTGGGCGTGGAAGAGGGCGTCGATCATGGCGATGTCGACGTGCTGGCCCCGCCCGGTGCGTTCGCGCTGGAACAGGGCCAGGCCGATGCCGGTGAGGGCGTGCACACCGGCGCTCACGTCGGCGATGGACGTGCCCACGAACATGGGCGGGCCGTCGGCCGGGCCGGTGAGGTGCATGAGGCCCGACTGGGCCTGGGCGATCAGGTCGAACGCCGTCTTGTGGCTGGACGGTCCCTTGCGGCCGAAGCCCGAGATGGACGCCATCACCAGACGCGGGTGCGTGGCCTTCAGCGAGTCGTAGTCGAGGCCGCGCCTTTCCAGCACGCCGGGCCCGTAGTTCTCGACGAGCACGTCGGCGCGGTCGATGAGCGCGTCGAGCGCGGCCCGGCCCTCGGGGTGATCGAAGTCGATGCACACGCTCTTCTTGCCGCGGTTCTGCTGCACGAAGTAGCCGCTGCGGCCGTTCTTCACCACGGCGAGCGTGCGCGTGGGGTCGCCGTGGGGCGCCTGCTCGATCTTCACGATGTCGGCACCCAGCTCGGCCATGAGGCGCGTCACGGTGGGCCCGGCCAGGTACTGCGTCATGTCGACCACGCGCACGCCGGCGAGGACGGGCTGCATGAGGGTGGTGTCGTCGCTCACACCCGGACCGTACCGTCAGGCCGGGCAGGCGTCGCGATCGTCGGCGGGCCAGGTGCGCCCGGTGCCGTCGCCGCCGGGCGGCGCGTAGGGCTGTCGGAAGCTGAACGCGTCCGGGCTCGGCCTGTTCGCCTTCAGGTGCTCCATGCGCGCCAGCGCCTCGGCCACCGTGGGGACGTGCCCCGCGGGCACCCACCACATGGTGACCGGCGGAAGATCGGTCTTCTCGAACCACTGGCGCCGGCGGCGTAGGAACGAGGTGTGATCGCTGCGCTACACGAAGTCGGCCACGACGGGCGAGTCGGCGGCCGCCCGCAGGCGCCCCACGTTCAGCTGGGCCAGGTGGTGCGTGGTCACGGCGCGATCGTACGCCCGAGCCGGAAGCGGACGTGGTCGCCGGGGCGCAGCTGGGCGGCGACGTCCAGGCCGGCCGCGGTGACCACGGCCACGACGGGGTAGCCGCCGGTGACCGGGTGGTCGCGTAGGAACACGACGGGCCGACCGTCGGGCGGCACCTGCACGGCACCGGGAACGAGACCTTCGCTCGGCAGCTCGCGATCGTGGGCGCGGGTCAGACCCGGACCGTGGAGCCGCAGCGCCGTCCGGTTCGACGCGGTGCCCACGGTGTAGGAAGCGCTCGCCAGCGCGCCCAGCACGTCGCCGGCGAACCAGTCGGCGCGGGGCCCGGGCCGCAGCGTGAGCACGGCCGGTCGCTCAGGCTCGCGCACCGGCGCCTGATCGACACCGGGCACCGCCGCGGTGCTGGTGCCCACGGGCACCACGTCGCCGGCGCGCAGTGCAGGCGGGCCGACACCGGTGAGCACGTCGGTGGCCCGGGAACCGAGGACGGGAGGCACCACGATGCCGCCCCGCACGGCCACGTACGTGCGCAGCCCGGTGCGTGGCGCGCCCAGGCGGAGCACGCCGCCGCGGGGCACGTGCACCGGCGCGGCCATGGCCACGCCGTGCCCGTCGACCGTGGCCGGGCACGTCGCGCCGGCCAGCGCCACCAGCGTGGGCACGTCGACGCGCAGGTGCAACCCGCCGAGCGTCACCTCGAGCACGGCGGCGTCGGCGTCGTTGCCCACGAGCCGGTTGGCCAGCGCCGCGCTGGCTCGGTCGGCGACGCCTGATCGGCTGACGCCCACCGCGGCCCAACCGGGGCGACCCTCGTCCTGCACGGTGGTGAGCGGTCCGGTGGCGACGATCTCGATCATGACGACGCCGCCCGGAAGCGCACCCGCGTGCCTGGTGCCAGGATCGCCGGCGGCTGGCGGGTGGGGTCCCACATGGCCTGGTCCGTGCGCCCGAGCAGGCGCCACCCGCCCGGCGTGGCCGTGGGGTAGACCGCGCTGAACCCGTCGGCCACCGCCACCGAACCGGCGGGCACGCGCGGCCGGGGCGTGGCCAGGCGGGGCACCCGCAGGAGCGCATCGCCGCCCACGAGGTAGCCGAAGCCGGGCGTGAACCCGCAGAACGCCACCGTGTAGGTGGGCGACGTGTGGCGGGCCACGACCTCGGTCGGGTCGGTGTCGAGCTCGATGGCCACCGCGGCCAGGTCGGCACCGTCGTACACGACGTCGATCGTCACCAGCGGTCCGGTGTCCGTGGTGGCCGGAGTCGGCTCGATGGCCGCCAGCGCGGCACGCAGCGCGGTGACCGTGGTGCGAGCCTGGTCGAAGCGCACCAGAACCGTGCGCGCCGCGGGCACGAGCTCGGTCACGCCCGGCAGCGCGGCGGCGGCGAGCGCACGGTGGTAGCCGAGCACCGCGGCGAGGTCGTCGAGCTCCACGAGCGCGGCGTCGTCGCCGTAGGGCAGCAGCCGCACGCTCACCGGAACGGCGCCACGCGCACGCCCGCGTCGGCGAGGGCGGCCCGTACGGCACGGGCCATGGCCACCGCGCCGGGCGAGTCGCCGTGCACGCACAACGACCGCACGGGCACGGCCACCGAGGCACCTTCGAGTGTGCGCGCGGTGCCGTCCACCGCGAGGGATAGCGCTTGGGCCGCGACCGTGGCGACCGCGTGGTGCACCGCGCCCGGTTCGGTTCGCGGCACCAGGGTGCCGTCGGCCCGGTAGGCCCGGTCGGCGAAGCCCTCGGCCACCGTGACCAGGCCGGCCCCCTGGGCCAGCGCGACCAACCGTGAACCGGGCGCGCCGAGCAGGGCCACGTCGCCCCGGAAGGCCACGATGGCCCGCACCACGGCGCCGGCTTGGGCATCGTCGTGGTGACCGCGGTTGTACAGCGCGCCATGCGGCTTCACGTAGCGCACCCTGGTGCCGACGGCCCGGCAGCAGGCGTCGAGCGCGCCGAGCTGGTAGAGCACGTCGGCCTCCAGATCGTCGGGTGCGATCTCCACGTCGCGGCGCCCGAAGCCGACCAGATCGCGGTAGGAGACGTGGGCGCCGATCACCACGCCGCGCTCGGCCGCCCGCGCGCACGTGCGGCGCATGATGGCCGGGTCGCCGGCGTGGAAGCCGCAGGCGACGTTGGCGCTGGTGACCACGTCGAGCAGGGCGTCGTCGTCGCCCATGGTCCAGAGCCCGAACCCTTCCCCCAGGTCGGCGTTCAGGTCGATGGCCGCGGTCGGGTTCACGCTCAGATGCTAGGGCTCGGCACCCATCGGGCATGATGGCCCGATGGGGGAAGTTGCTGACGGCGCCACATCCGTGCCCGCCGCCACCGGTCCACTGGCCGGTGTGCGCGTGCTCGATCTGACCTCGGTGATCATGGGGCCCTTCGCCACCCAGATCCTGGGCGACCTCGGCGCCGACGTGGTGTCGGTGGAGGACATCGGTGGCGACACGAACCGCGTGATGGGCGCCGGACCGCACCCGCAGCTGTCGGGCACCAGCATGAACCTGTTGCGCAACAAGCGGAACATCTCGCTCGACCTGAAGTTGGCCGACGGGCGTGAGGCGTTCCTGCGCCTGGCCGAGCGGGCCGACATCGTCGTGACCAACCTGCGGCCCGGACCGCTGGACCGGCTGCGCCTCACCTACGACGACCTGAGGGCCCGCAACCCGAAGGTGATCCTGTGCACGGCCCACGGCTGGCCGTCCGACAGCGACCGGGCCGAGGACCCCGCCTACGACGACATCATCCAAGCGGCCACCGGCATCGCCGACGTGCTCGGCCGGGCCAATGGACGGCCGATGCTCGTGCCCAGCATCATCGCCGACAAGGTGTCGGGCCTCACCATCACCTACGCCGTGCTCGCCGCGCTGCACCACCGTGACGTGCGTGGCCAGGGCCAGCACGTCGAGGTGCCCATGGTCGACGCGGTGCGGGCGTTCCTGCTCGTGGAGCACGGCTCGGCCGCCATCGCCGAGCCGCCCCTCGGACCGCCCGGGTACGTGCGCATCCTCACCCCGAACCGGCGTCCGCAGCAGACCACCGACGGGTACGTGAACGTGCTGCCGTACAGCCAGCAGCACTACGAGGACCTGTTCCGCGCCGGTGGTCGCGACGACATGGTCGGCGACGAGCGCGTGGCCACCGGCCGGGCCCGCATCGCCAACAGCGACTCGCTCTACCGCGACATCGCCACCGTGCTGGCCACGAACACCACCGCCCACTGGTTGGCGTTCTGCGGCACGCACAAGATCCCCGCCAGCGAGGTGCGCACGCTGGAGCAGCTCGTGCAGGAGCTGCCGGTGGTGGAGCACCCGATCGCCGGGTCGTACCGGCAGACGCCGTCGCCGGTGCGCTTCTCGGCCACGCCGGCCAACGTGCGCCGCCACGCACCGCTCATCGGCCAGGACGGCGACGAGGTGCTGGCCGAGGTCGGCTACAGCGACGACGAACGCGCCACCCTGTGGGCGTCGGGCGCGCTGCGCAAGCGCTGATCGCGCCCGACGGCCAGCAGCTCGTTGCGCACGCCGGCCACCTTGGGCGCCACGTCACCGTCGCCGAACGGGTCGTTGGCCACCGCCCGCTCGTAGCTCTGGAACTCGTGGCGCACACCGGCCAGGTCGCCGGTGGACGCGTGGACGCGCATGCGCAGGCACACGAGCTCCTCGTGGCCGGGCAGGGCCCGCAGCCCCTGGGCCGTGGCCCACAGCGCACCCTCGGGGTCGCCCGCCTGGAGCAGCAGGTGGGTCAGGTGGGCGGCGGCGCTGGTGACCAGATGGGTGAGGGCCGAGGGCAGCGCTTCGGCATCGGGCCACAGCCACGACGTGCCGCTGAACGGCAGGTCGCGCACGAGGGCCAGTGCGGGTCGCAGCGTGGCGATGGCGGTCGTGACCGGCTGGGTGCGGGCGGCGTCGAGCCGGGCCCGCAGGAGGCCGACGTCGGTGACCACGCCCGGGTGCAACGGGAGCCGCTCGTCGTAGGTGCGGGCGATCCAGCCGTGGTCGTCGAGCGGCGTGACCGTTCGGGCCAGGGCGCCGCGGGCGTCGGACACGACGTTGGCGAAGGTGCTGTGCTGCACATCGGTCTCCCACAGGGCGGTGCGGGCCCCGATGCGGGTGGCGTTGCCGCGATGCAGACCGAGCCAGGCCACGAGCTCCAGCGCCTTGCCCCGGGCGAAGGCGACGGGGGTCGCGTGGCGGGTGACGACGTCGACCGGGCCGAGCAGGCGGACCATGAACGTCCAGTCGGGCTCCACGAACGCCGGCCTCGCGACGGCCGACGGCGGTGGCAGGGCGGCGGCCACCGGCGGGGCGGCCGCATCGATCAGCAGGGCCCCCAGGTCGGCCAGCTCGTCGGCGGCCAGCTCGCACGGTTCGAGCTCGAGGTCGAGCGGTGCCACCCGCCAGCGGCCGGCACCGGCGGGGTGCAGCCGCCAGGCGGCGTCGGGGACGCGCTGGTCGGTGACGACGGCGATGGCGCCGCCGCCGGCGCGGCCGCGGGCCAGCGCGGCGAGTCGGTCGGCGTGGTCGCCGTGCAGCGCCTGGCGCACGGCGATGACCACCGCCGGCGCCCACGTGTCGGCACCCGTGCCCGGGCGCCCGGTCCAGGGGAGCGGACCGGTGGCGAGGGGTCCGACGGTGAGGGCCCGGGCCGCGCTCACGGCGTCGTCGATGGTGCCGACGTGATGGACGCGAGGTTCGTGGGCCAGGCCGTAGCAGTCGATGCCCACGACGACGAGCTCGATCACGTCGGCCAGCGGGCTGACGGTGAGGGTGGCCACCATGGCGCGGGCCAACGCCGCGGTCTGGGCCGGGGTGCCGTCCAGGACGAGCACGCCGATCGCTTCGAGGTCGACGTACAGCTCGCTGCCCCGGTGCGGTCCGGCGGTGACGGTTCCCAGCAGCACCAGCGCCGGACAGGGTGCCGCACCGAGTGGTGCGAGGGTGGCCAGCTCGGCCAGACCGATGGTCGCCGGCAGCTCCCAGCGATCGCCGGCGGCGTCGGCCGACCAGGGCGCGGGCGGCGCCGGCGCGGTGGCGGCGAAGCCCACGCCGAGCCGGCCGTCGCGGTGACGCAGGGCCCACTGGGGCCGGGCCGGGGACGCCGCCCCGGCGAGGCTGCGCAGAGCGAGGTCGAGCCGGGCCAGGCCGAGCGCGTCGGCGCCGTGGTGCACCGCGGTCTCGGTGGGGGCCAGATCGGGGTCGGTAGGCGGTAGGGCCTGATCGGCCCGCATCGATCGCACGCGGCGCCGGCGACGGGCGAGCAGCAGCCCGGCCATGCCGGTGGCCACGATGGTGCTGCGGGCCACGGCGGCCGGCAGTTCCCACGAGCGGCCGGTGTCGTCGGCTCGGGCGGCGGTGCCGTCGGTGGGGGCGGGTGCCGGCGGGGTCGGCGGGGTCGGCGGGGTCGGGCCGGCGGCGGGCAGGAGCACCTCGAACCCGGCTTGCAGCTCGCCGCGGAACGGGGATCCGTCGGGCAGCACCCGACCCTGGTTGAGGGCGATGATCTCGTCGCGGCGCGACCCGTCGCCCAGGTGGCCGACGGCCAGCGAGTAGGGCGTGTCCCAGCGCCCGGCCACGACCGGCGCCGTCGCGTGCCGGGTCACGACACGAAGGGGAGGGGCGGCGCGCGACGGCGCCGGTCGAGCGGGCCGCACCACGGCGACCGGGCGGGCGGCCGGCCCGGGCGTGGCGAGCGGGGCGGCGGGTGCCAGCGTGGTCACGAGCAGTGCCGCCGAGCGCACCAGGTGGCGCACACCCGCGGCGGGTGTGGGCATCGGGCCGGCGCGGCGCGATGGCCCGGTGCGGTCCGGGCGCGGCGGCCGTTGGCGCACCACCCGGCCCACCTCGTGGCCGGCGCTGAGGGCGAGGTGCGCGAGCAGCAGCCACGCCACCCCGGTGAGCAGCGAGGGATAGGCCGACTCGGGGATGCCGTCGCGCACCAGCGCGCGCCGCACGGTGGGCCAGCCCGGCCACGCCGCCACCCAGCGCCACGGTGCCCCGCCGATGGTGACGAGCTGCAGGGGCACCAGCCCGAACAGCACGACGAGCGTCGCAAGGGCCAGGAGCCCGCGAGCGACCTCCCCCCGGCGGGAGGGGCGGGCAGCGGGCAGAGGCGGCGGGGGCGCGAGACGCACGTCGGGTACGTGTGCACGAGCCCGCCCCGCGTGGAAACCAGACGGTGCGATGACCTCCTGTCGACCCCGACGCAGTGCGGCTGTGACACGCGTCAGAACGTCAGAATCGATCCAGGGATCGTCGATGTCGACCGGTACCATCGCCTCCCGTGCCCGGCCGCCGTCTCGTTCTCACCTTCGGGCTCCTGACCGCCCTGTTCGCCGCCGGCTACGGCGTCATGTTCACGGTGCTCGACGACTTCCGTGACAAGTACGGCATCAGCGCCAGTGCCCTCGGGCTCGTCGTCGCCATGGGCTTCTTCTCGTCGTTCCTGGCCCAGGTGCTGCTGGCACCACTGGCCGATCGCGGCCACGCCCGCCGCCTGGTGTTCCTCGGCCTCATCGGCAACGTGGCCGGCATGGTCGGCATGGCCTTCAGCACGACCGAGTGGACGCTGCTCGTGTCGCGCTTCGTGATGGGCGTCGGTGCCGGCATGGCCATCCCCGCCGCCCGGCGCATCGTGATCATCGCGGCCCCCGACCACATGGGCCGCAACCTCGGTCTGCTGCTCACGTGTGACGTCGGCGGCTTCGCCGCCGGGCCGGCGCTGTCGGCGGTGCTGGTGGGTCCGTTCGGTCTGGCGGTGCCGTTCCTGGTGATCGCCGTGGCCACGGTCGCCTGCCTGCCCGTCGTGATGCGCACCCACGTGGAGGAGAGCGAGGCCGAGGCCGACGACGCCCGGTTCGCGTTCGACCTGTTGCGCGTGCGGCCGTACCTCGGCGCGCTGGCGATGGGTGCCGCGGTGTTCATCATGATCGGCACGTTCGACGCGCTGTGGGTGCTCGTGCTCGACGACCTGAGGACGAGCGACTGGATCGCCAACATCGGCATCACGCTGTTCGCCCTGCCGATCCTCGTGCTCGGTCCCACGGGT
This sequence comes from Actinomycetes bacterium, assembly GCA_031359995.1. GTDB lineage: Bacteria > Actinomycetota > Acidimicrobiia > Acidimicrobiales > Ilumatobacteraceae > JANMAT01. Next base: position 10,401 of record JANMAT010000056.1, on the reverse strand, counting down.
GGTCGCCTGGCCCAGCGCGTCGGCCCGTTCCGCCTGGGCACCGTCGGGTTGTTGATCGGGTCGGTCTTCATCTTCTGCTACGGGTTCATGCCCAGTGGCGGAGCGATGATGGCCATCGGCGTGGTGCACTCCATCAACGACGGGTTCACCGTGTCGAGCAACGGCGTGGCCGTGGGCCTCACGGTTGCGCCGGAGCGGCAGGGCGGCGCCCAGGGACTGCTCGGCGGGGTGCAGACGATCGTGGCCGGCATCACCGCTCTGGGCGCGGGCTGGCTGTACGAGCACCACGGCCGGGCGCCGGCCTACACGAGCTCGGCGATCGCCATGGTCGTCCTGGTGACGCTGGCCGGCGTGCTGGCCGGGCGGGAGTGGTTCCTGCACCCGCAGCCGGCCGCGCCGATGGCCACCGCCGTCGACTGACGGCCACGGCTGCGCAGCCCTGGCGTCGCGGCGATCAGCCGGCCAGGTGCTGCAGGGCCATCGCCGCGTAGGTGGCGATGCCGGTGCTCATGGCCGCCTCGTCGAACACGACCCGGTTCGAGTGGTTCGGTGCCGCCGTGCGCGGGTCGAGCCCGGGCGGGCACGCACCGAGGAACGCCAGGGCGCCGGGCACGCGCTGCAGCACGTAGCTGAAGTCCTCGGCGCCCATGATCGGGCTGCGCATGGCGTTGACCCGGTGCTCACCGAGCAGCTGCGTGGCGGTGTCGAGCACCGTGCCGGCGTAGCCCATGTCGTTGACGGTGACCGGGTAGCCGAGCTCGACCTCGACGCGGGCCTCGGCGCTGTGGGCGGCGGCGATGCCCTCGGCCACCCGCTTGATGGCGTCGTGAACCAGTGAGCGCGTGCGCTCGCTGACGGCACGGATGGTGCCGAGGATGTCGGCGTGCTCGGGGATCACGTTCGAGGTGGTGCCGGCGGTGATCCGGGCCACGGTCACGACGGCCGGGTCGAACACGTCGACCTGGCGGGTGATCATGATCTGCAGGGCCTGCACGATCTCGCAGGCGATCGGGATGGGGTCCAGCGCGTTGTGGGGGGCCGACGCGTGCCCGCCGCGCCCGATGACCCTGATGCGCATCGTGTCGCTCGAGGCCATCATCGTGCCGCCGCGCAGGTTCACCGTGCCGGTGGGTGCGGCGGTCGTGATGTGCAGTGCGAACGCGCGGGTGACCTCGCCGACGCCGTCGAGCATGCCCTCTTCCAGCATGTACCTGGCGCCGTGGTAGCCCTCTTCGCCGGGCTGGAACATGAACAGCACGCGCCCGGCCAGCTCGTCGCGTCGGTCGCTGAGCAGCTTGGCCGCGCCGGCCAGCATGGCCACGTGGGTGTCGTGCCCGCAGGCGTGCATGGCGTTGTCGACCTCGCTGGCGTAGCCCAGACCGGTGTCCTCGGGCATGGGCAGGGCGTCCATGTCGCCGCGCAGCACCATGGTGGGCCCGGGGCGGCCGCCATCGAGCACCGCCACCACGCTCGACACCTGCTCGCCGGTGCGGACCTGCAACGCCAGGCCGTCGAGGGCGGCCAGGATGCGCTCCTGCGTGCGGGGGAGCTGCAGACCGATCTCGGGCCGCAGGTGCAGATCGCGCCGCACCTGCACGGCCGCGCTCTGCAGCTCGCGGGCTTCCTCGAGCAGCGGGCCGAAGGGGGAAGGCGCGGTGTCGGTCATGGCCCGACACTACGACGCGCCGCCGGAGCGGCGAACGCAGGCCAGACTCTCACCCGTGCAGTCGAGCTCGTGGGCGGCCGACGCTGCAGCCGCTGTCGGTGCGCGAGGCGCTCAAGCACGTCGGCCGGTAGCCCGGTCAGCCGGCCGCTCCCAACGGGAAGTAGCCGTACAGGTCGGCCACCAGATGGGTCCCGCGTTGGGTGAACAGGCACACGGACCCCGTGATGTCGGTCTTGGCGATCACCAGGTTGCTGACCGCCGGGAACGTGCCCTGTGCTCCCAGCTGGGCCATGTTCACGTTCGACGCCAGCGGTCGCTGTTCGGCACACGGCCAGATGGTGACGAACCCGGGCCCGGCCGGGTCGGTGCCGGTCACGTTCAGCACCACGGCGTCGGGCTCGGCGGTGGGTCCGCCGACGGCGTTGGGGAACTGGAGGCGGATCACCGACTCGGCACCGGGTCGGCCACCGCGGTAGTTCACCTGGGCGACCGGTGTGGGCGTGGCCGTCGTGGTGTCCTCCGTGCGGGTCTCGAGCACGCGGATCGGCGCGGTGGCGGTGAACTTCGAGATGGCGGCGAACCGGCCGAAGAGGTCGACGACGAGGTCGGTGGACACGCTCGTGGTCAGGCAGATCTTCTTGCCCGCTCCGACGCGGCTGACGACGAGGTTGGGCGTGGCGTGCAGGCCCGCCAGCAGGTTCAGGTTCGACGTGGCCGGCGGGTCGCCCGCGCAGTCCCACACGGTCACGAAGCCGCTGGCGTCGGTGTTCACGCCGGTGATGTTGAGCATCACCGCCTTGGTCGTGTCTTCGATGCTCGAGAGCGTCACCTCGACCCGGGCGCCCACGAGGGGCTTGGTGTTGATGAAGCCGACCTCGCCCGGCCGTGTCTCCAGCACGCGCTCGGGTGGGACCGTGGCGGCATACGGTGCGCCGGGCGGGAAGTAGCCATTGAGGTCGGCCACCAGGTCGGTGGCGTGCTGCGCGTAGAGGCACACGTAGCCCTCGGCATCCATCCTCGTCACGACGAGGTTGGCGCGAGCGTCGGGGTCGATGAGCCCGGTGGTCGTGGCCGGGTCGAGGTGCGTGAGGTTCAGGTTGGACACGACCGGACGATCGGTCGCACAGTCCCATGCCGTGACGAACCCGTCGGCGCTCACGTCGACACCGGTCACGTTCAGCACGACGGCTTCGGCCTGAAGGGGCACGGTTCGGGTCCGGTCACCGTCGACCGGCACGGTACCGGCGACCTTGAAGCGCACCCGCTCGCCGTCCTTGGGCGTGGTGGCTGCGGGATAGTTGATCGACGTGATGCCGCGGCCGGGGATGGTGCGTGTCTCGAGCACGCGGGTGGGCACGACCGGGACGTACTCGGGAGGCGTGGATGCCACGACGAGGATGTCGATGTTGTTCGACCCGACGCAGGCGAGCACGTCCGGGACCGTGGTGGGCGTGGTGGTCGGACCGGTGGTGGTCGGACCGGTGGTGGGTGTCGTCGTCGGGCCGGTCGTGGGCGTGCTGGGGCGCGAGGTCGAACTGCGCGGCTGGGAGGTGCTCGACCGCGGCAGAGAGGTGCTCGTCCCGACCGACGAAGCCGACGATGAGGACGACGACGCGGTGCCGGCGAGGGCCGCTCGACCGGCACCGGCGACGGAGGCCCCGCTCGCCTCACCGGAGCAGACCGATCGCAGCGTGCACGTGCCCGGCGCGATGCCTCGAATCGTGATCGTCTTCGAGACGGGCGCGCCGGCGCCGTCGCCGACGACCTCACACGTCCCCGAAGCGGTGATCGTCACGAGGTAGGGGTCGGGAACCAGCGACGTGACCGTGAACGTCACGCCGGCCACCACCTGGGGTACGCCCGCGGTGTTCGCGGGCGGGAGCCCTGACCAGTCCGGCGTGTGGGGATCGGCGATCGTGGCCGCCGATGCGACATCGGACGACGACGAGATCATGACGAGCGCGAACAGGCTCATGGCCATGGCCATGGCCGCGAGCGCGTAGAGAATGCGTCGGTACATCGGCTCCCCAAGGTCGATGGGCGCGAGAGACTGCTCCGCCGAATGCTCGGATGATGCCGCCCGCTGCACTGGATAGGTGGTCTCCAAAGAGCTACACCGAACGGTCCGAGCGCACCAGATAGTTGGTTGCCAGCAATCGTCATTTAGGGTGACGCGATGTACTGCTTAGCATTTCTATGATGCTCAACCAGAGGGTGAGGGATGCGCTGGGTGGAATTGTTCGCGCCGTGCGCGGTAGGAGGCCCAGCTCAGGGCCATCGAACGGCCAGGCGTCAGCAAGGTCTGGCGGCGACCAAGTGGCGTCGGAGCGCCCAGTGGCTCGGTACGGCACGATCGATTCCGGTGCTCGAAATGGAATTGCAACCGTTCCCGGAACCCACGCAAATCACTGCTACAGCTGTCCGTCGGTCCGACGGTGGGTCCGGCATCTGATTGGATCGCGTCATGCGAGTCGTGCAGCTGTGGCGCTATCCGGTGAAGTCCATGCAGGGCGAGCGGCTCGACGCCGCCGTCATGACACCCCTCGGTATCGAGGGCGATCGCCACTGGGGCGTGCTCGACCGGGCCACGGGGAAGGTGCTCACGGCCAAGCGTGTGCCCGAGCTGCTGTACGCCGCCGCCCGGTGGGTCGAGGGTCGCCCGGTCATCACGCTGCCCGGCGACCACGCCGACCTCGCGGCGTGGCTCGACCGTGACGTCGCGCTGGTCGAGGCCGAGCCCGACGGGCGCGGCACCTACGAGATCGCCGAGGACTTCTTCGACGACGACAGCAAGCTGCTCACGTGGAACGGCCCGAAGGGCAGCTTCCACGACTCGAACCGCACCATGGCCCACCTGCTGTCGGTCGGCTCCATCGCCGACTGGGACGTTCGCCGCTTCCGTCCGAACATCGTCGTCGACGGTGCCGACGAGATCGCGCTCGTGGGGTCCACGCTGCGCATCGGTGGCGCCGTGCTCGAGGTCGTGAAGACGACCGACCGTTGCGTGCTCACCACCCGCGCCCAGCCCGGTGGCATCGAGCGCGACCAGGACGTGCTGCGATCGATCCTGCGCACGGGCGGCGATCTTGGCGTGGGCTGCATGGTGCACCAACCCGGACCCATCCACGTGGGCGACGCCGTCGAGGTCGTCGGTGGCGGCTGAGGAGCTCGTCGACCACGTCGACGACCACGACCGCGTCATCGGCGTGGTGACCCGCGCCGTGGTGCGGGCCCGCACGCTGGCGCACCGCGCCGTGTACGTGCTGGTGGTCGATCGGCGTGGTCGCGTCCTGCTGCAACAGCGCAGCCCCACCAAGGACGTTGCGCCGGGTTGCTGGGACATCGGCGCCGGCGGGGTGGTCGGCGCCGGCGAGGCCTATGACGAGGCCGCCCGGCGGGAGCTGGCCGAGGAGCTCGGCGTGCACGACGCCACCATCGACGCGTTGGGCCCGTGCCGCTACGCCAGCGACACGCTGCACGTGCACGGCCGCGCCTATCGCGTGGTGCACGACGGACCGTTCGCCTTCTCCGACGGCGAGGTGATCGGCGTGGAGTGGGTGAGCGCCGACGACCTGCCCGCCGTGGTGCGCGATCGGCCCTTCGTGGAGGATTCGCCCGAGATCCTCCTTCCACACACGGCCTCGCTGCGCACACGTACCTCGTGAGAAGCCGCCCGTCGCCGACGGGCCCGCACGAGAGGACACCAACCATGGCCGCAGGCATGTGGGGCGCCGACCCCGATCAGCTCAACCAGCTCGGGCTCACCCTGAAGCGCCAGATCGAGGGCATCACCGCGGTCATGGGTGCGGTGAACGCCTGCCTCGCCAACACGGCGTGGTCGGGGCCGGCGCGCGAGCAGTTCGTCACCGACTGGAACGGCAGCTTCACCACCGCGCTGACCCGGTTGAACCAGGCGTTCGAGGTGGCCGGCCAGGACTGCGTCGTGCGGGCCCAGGGCCTGCGGGTGGCCATGGCCAACGGATGACCTCTTGGGCGCTCGCCGTTCTCCTCCACCCCCTCCCGGACGGCGAATGACGCCCGCCGTGGGCGGGCAGGTGGCGCTACCGTGGCGTCCCCTGCCCGTCTGCGCCCATGCTCGAGCTCCCTCTCCTCTCTCCCCGCCTCCGCATCGGCCGCCTCGCGGCCGACGACGCGCCCGCGCTCGCCGCGTACCGCGACGACGAGACGGTGGCCCGCTGGCAGTCGTGGACCCGGCCCTACTCCGTCGAGCGGGCCGCCGCGACCATCGCGTCCATGGCCGACGACGTGGCCGGGCAGCCCGGTCACCAGGTGAACCTGGCCCTGCGCCACGGCGGTCGTCTCGCGGGTGACGTGTACGTCCACGTGCTGGCGGCATCGCCGCACGCCATGGAGATGGGCATCACGCTGGCGCCGTGGGCCCAGGGGTGGGGTCTGGCGGCCGAGGCGGTCACCGCCGTGCTCGATGCCACCTTCGCCGGGGGCAGCGTCGTGAAGGCCATCGCCTACGTCGACGTGCGCAACGCACCCAGCCTGGCCCTGTTCGACGGCCTCGGCTTCCGCCGCGAAGGCCACTTGGCGGCGTCGTTCGCGCGGGGCGACGGCACCTATGCCGACGAGGTGCTGTTCGGGCTCACCACGGCCACGTGGCGCCGGCGCGTCGATGACCCCGTCGTCGTCGCCGACCCCCACCCCGCCGATCTGGCCCGACTGCACGAGCTGCTCTACGGGTTCAACGTGGCCGCCACCGGCATCGCCGACGGGCAGGAGTGGGCCGCGTTCGTGCGCGACGACCTGGGGGTCATCATCGGCGCGCTGAGCGGCACCGTGTGGGGCGGCGCGGGCGAGGTGCACGTGCTGTGGGTGCACGAGGCCGAGCGCCACCGCGGGCTCGGCACGAAGCTGCTCAGGGCGGCCGAGGGTCACGTGCAGGCCCACGGCGGCCGCAACATGTACCTGAGCACGCATACGTTCCAGGCCGTGGCGTTCTACGAGCGACAGGGCTACCGGCCGTGCGGCGAGTGGGCCCCGTACCCTCGGGGCCACGGCCTCGTGTTCTTGGCCAAGGAGCTGACCGCGTGACGATCGACTGGGTCGGCCTCGACGCCGACGACACCCTGTGGCACTCCGAGGGGGTCTTCCAGGACACCCAGGCCTGGTTCTGTGACCTGCTCGAGCCGTTCTGCGACCCCGACACCAACCTGGTCGGCCGCCTCGATGACGTGGAGCGCCGCAACATCCCCCTGCTCGGCTACGGCGTCAAAGCCTTCACCTTGTCGATGGTGGAGGCCGCCGTGGAGGTCACCGAGGGTCGGGTGCCGGCCATCGTGCTGGCCGATCTGGTCGACCGGGGCAAGCAGATGCTGCAGCATCCGGTCGACCTGCTCGACGGCGTGGCCGACGTGGTGCGCGAGCTGGCCGGGCGCTACCAGCTGGTGGTGATCACCAAGGGCGACCTGGTGCACCAGGAGCACAAGCTCCAACGGTCGGGCCTGCTCGAGCACGTCCACGTCGTCGAGATCGTCAACGAGAAGGACGAAGCCACGTACCGGCACATCCTCCGGCGCAACCGCATACCGGTGGAGCGCTTCGTGATGGTCGGGAACGCGCTGCGCTCCGATGTGCTCCCCGTGCTGGCCATCGGCGGGCGGGCGGTCCACATCCCGTATGCCCTGACCTGGGCCCACGAGCACGTCGAGCACCCCGGCGATGTGGCGACGCTGGCCACGATCCGTGAACTCCCGGACTGGCTGCGCATCCAGGTCTGAAGTCCCGCCCCGACTGAGGCCAGACCATGGTGCCAGCACGGGTCCGACCACAAAAGTCGACAAAAACCCGTGAGATCAGCACCGTTCGTGGCGGGAGGCACTAGAACAACTCGGTCCCCCGCGCCCGCCTCACGGAGGTTGCCCGATGCCCCACCTGTCGTTCCTGACGCGCCCGCGTCTCGCCACCGAGCGTGGGCAGCGCCAGGCGGGTGGCATCCGGGTCGCGTCGCTGCTGGCGGTGGGCCTCGGGCTGGCCGGGCTCGGCGTCACCGTGGCGCCCACGGGCGCCTCGGCCGCCGTCAGCACGGCGCGCTTCGTCCCGTTGCCGCCGGCGCGCATCCTCGACACCCGTGACGGCACGGGCGGCGGGGGTGGCCGCCTCGGTGCGGGCGCCTCGGTCGCCGTGCCGGTCGCCGCCCACGGCGGGGTACCGGCCGGCGGCGCGGTGGCGGTGGCCTTCAACCTCACCGCGGTCGATGTGGCCGCCGCTGGTTACTTCACCGTCTCGCCGACGGGCGCGGCGCGCCCGGTCGTGTCGAACCTGAACGTGACGGCGCGCGGGCAGACCGTCGCCAACCTGGTCGTGGTGCGCCTGGGCGCCGGCGGCGCCGTCGACCTGTTCAGCCAGAGCGGCGGCGACGCCATCATCGACGTCGCCGGCTACTGGACCGAGGCGGCCGCTGCCACCGACGGGCGGTTCGTGCCGCTCAAGCCGGCCCGCATCCTCGACACGCGCGAAGGCAACGGCGCCGTGGGCCCGGTGGGCCCCGGCTCCTCGATCGACGTGCAGGTGGCCGGGCGGGGCAGCGTGCCGGCGACCGGTGCGTCGGCGGTGGTGCTCAACCTGACCGCCACCGACTCGACCACCACCGGCTTCGTGACGGCCTGGCCGACGGGTGGTACCCGGCCGGTGGCGTCGGTGCTGAACCTGCCCGGCCGCAACGCCACCGTGCCCAACCTGGTGGTGGTGCCGCTCGGCGCCGGCGGGCGCATCTCGCTCTTCTCGCAGAACCCGGTCGACCTCATCGCGGACGTGGCCGGCTGGTTCACCAGCTCGTCCTCGCCGTCGGGCACCGAAGGCCTGTTCGTGCCGCTGGCGCCGGCCCGCGTGCTCGACACGCGCGACTCGGGCATCGTCGGCGCGGGCCAGAACCGGCTCCTGCCCCTCGGCGGCGCCGGTGGCGTGCCGGCCACGGGCGTGGGTTCCGTGGTGGTGAACCTGACCGGCGCCGAGGCGCTGGTCGCCGGCTACGTGACCGCCTACCCGGCGCAGACGGCGATGCCGCTGGCGTCGAACCTGAACCTGCCCGGCCCGGGGTCCACCGTCGCCAACGCCGCCTTCGTGACCCTGGGCGAGGGCGAGAGCATCCGGCTGTTCTCCCAGAACGGCACCCACCTCGTGGTCGACGTGGCCGGCTACTACCTCGGCCAGCCCGTGGCGCAGGAGGTGCAGCCGGTCGTCACCCGCACGCGACCCGCCACGCCGGAGCCGTTCTCGTGCACCGAGGTCAACGGCGCCGGAGCGGAGCGCATCGACATCAACCCGGGCCTGGCCGACCACCTGCGCACGGCGGTGACGCCCACGATGACCAAGCAGGCCTTCCGTGACATCACCTACACGGTCGCCTACCACAGCGGGCCGTTCCCGGCGATCGTGGCCAGCCAGCCCGACTGGGACCGTTGGGTCGACGACAAGTGGACGGCCAAGAACGGCCAGAGCATCACCGTGGCCGACGTGGGCAGCGCGGTCGCCACCGCCTACCACGAGGTGATCCACTTCATGCAGAACACCGACCGGTTCGGGGCCGGGGTCCGGTGCCTGCCGATGGCCCCGGCGGGCGGCCACCGTTGGACGTTCGTGGGCTTCGACCAGATCGCCACGCGTGCCGACGTCGACACCCGCATCGACGCGCTCGTCACCGACACCGTCGTGCGCCAGACCGCGCACGATGTGGCCCGCATCTACCTGTCGAACGAGCTGACGCCTGGTATCGCTGACCAGGGCTTCGAGTCGCAGCTGTGGGAGATGAACGCCTACGTGCTCGAGCTCGAGTGGGAGAACCGGTTCGGCCAGCACCTCGCGGCCCACGGCCTGTCGAGCGCCGACAACATCAACGTCGTCGTCGTGTCGGCCAAGATGCACCAGCTGGCCCGCTACCTGTTCCGGGCGCAGGTGCTGGCGCCCGCCGACTTCTCGGGCCTCCAGACCGCCTATCACCGCGCGGTGGTGGCCGACCTGTGGAACATCGCGTCGGCCAACTGGCGCATGCCGGTGTTCGCCTCCCAATCGCTGTCGAACCAGACGTGGACGCTGGCCTTCGGCGCCGACGCCGCCACGATCGCGGCGTTCGCCCCCGGGCAGATCGTGGCGCCACCCGCCCAGCCGTGACCGGCGCGGAACACGTTCGAAACACGCCTGCCCTAGCCTCGAACGGATGATCGACGAGACGTTCCTGCGGGCCCTGCCCAAGGTGGAGCTGCACTGCCACCTCGAGGGCGCCGTCCCGGTGGACACGTTCCTCGACCTTTCGGCGCGCCACAAGGTGGTGCTGCCGACCCGCGACCCCGACCACGCCTACGACTTCACGTCGTTCCTCGGCTTCCTCGAACTGCTCTACCTGGTGTGCGAGTCGATGCGCGACGCCCACGACTTCGAACGGGCGGTGTACGACTCGCTGGCCCACGGCGTGAAGACGGGCAACGTGCGCTACCGGGAGATGTTCTTCAGCCCGACGAACCACCCCCACCTCGACTACGCCGCGATGGTGACCGGTCTCACCGCCGGCATCGAGGCCGCCGAGGCCGACTTCGGGGTGCGCGGCCGCATGATCGCCGACATCAACCGGCGCCACACCCCGGCCGTGGCGCTCGAGCTGGTGGAGACCGTGCTGGCCCACCCGTCGCCGTACGTGGTCGGCATCGGCATGGACGACGACGAGGACTCGGGCCCGCCCGAGCTGTTCGCCGAGGCCTACGCGCTCGCCGGCC
>JANMAT010000179.1:0-60957 GCA_031359995.1 Actinomycetes bacterium | reverse complement strand
CAATACCGTTCAGTTAGTGTTGGGTGATGGTGGCTGTGGGTGGTCCGGTGGGTTGGGGCCAGTTGCGGTGTCGGGCTCGTTTGACGTGCCATTTGACGTACTTGCGTTTGATGAGTCGGGGGTTGGCTCTGGGGCGTCGGGCGGGGTTGAGTCGTCGCACGAGCAGCACGATGGCGTGACGCCAGCCGTGGTCAGTGCGCCGAGGGGGAAAAAGCGCGCGCTCCCGAGATGGAGCGGCGCGCGATGCGCAGGGCAGCAACGTAGCTGACCCGGTCGGGGTCGACGCCGGCGTCGTGGGCTGCTTCGTGCATGAGGGTGCGGATGGCGTAGTGGCAGCACAGGTGGCCCCAGATCTCTTGCAGTACGAGCTCGGGTGACTTCGAGCGCAGCACGGTACGAGCGCCCCGCTGGTGGGTCTTGAGTTCGTCGTAGACGCTCTCGATCTCCCACCGCTCGGCGTACGCGAACGCGAGGTCGATGGCGGACGCTTCGTCGGGGTCGAGGATCGTGGTGAACAGCCGGTAGGTCTCTTCGTTCGAGCGTCCGTCGTCGATCCGGTAGTCGATCACCCGGATCGGCAGCCCTTCGGTGCGCCGTCCGGCGTTGCCCGAGGGGCGCAGTTCGGCCAGCCACGACCCGTCCGGGAGGGTCTCGACATGACGTGGTTTCATGTTCGACATAGCCCGCCACAACAAGTCGGCGCCGGTCGCCACCGCCCGCGACCACAGGGGGAACCCGCAGAACCCGCGATCGGCGAGCACCAGCATGCCCGGGCCCAACCGGTCGATCAGATCACGAGCCAGGGTGTTCTCTGCCGTGGTGTACGCGCCGATCACCGCGTCGAAGATGGCGTGGGTGCCGCACTCGGCGACCGCGACCAGACGCGCTTGGGGGAACGCGGCCTGCTCTCCTTTGTTCACGCCCGGCCGCCCGAACCACGCGGTGTTCTCGGGCGTGTCGGCCACGTCCAGACACGTGCCATCGATGGCCACTACGCGACGCCCGGCCAGCCACGCCCCCCGAGCACCCGGTCGGGCCAACGGGCGAGCGACCCGCCCGAACAACGCCGCCACAGGTTCGGCCCCCAAACGCTGGCGCGCCTGGAAGATCGCCGACTTCGATGGCAACCGCACCGGCTCGTCACCCATGACCCACGACAAGCCATCAGTCAGCAACCCGAGCACATCCTCATACGAGCCCTCCGAATGCAACGCCATCCCGATCGCGAAGTAGGCCATCACCCGCGCCGGCAACGACCGATGCCGCTGCTCGGTCCGCCCGCACCCGGCGATCACCTCATCCACCAGCCCGGGCGGGAACGTCCGCGTCAACACCCCCACCGACACCAGATCCGACAACCGACACGACGACAACGGCTTGGTCCAACCCGCACGAGGCACACCACCAAACTACACCACTGCAACACTAACTGAACGGTATTGGGGCTAGCGGAGCGGGCAGACCAGGCGGACGTCTCGATCGGTCGGGGCGCCCTCGATCATGGCGGCCACCGCCGGGCCGGCGAAGCGGTGGGCGACCTCGCGGTGCAGGGCGGCCAGGCTGCCGGCCGGCGCCCCGTGATCGAGCATCGTGCACACCAGTTCGAACGAGCCGTCGGCGTGGCGCACCACCTCGACGGCGCGGCCCTGCGAGGGCCAGTCGATCACCGACCCGGTGGTGATCTCCCAATGGCCGCCGTACGGGCCGACGCGGGCCGCGACGCGGTGGATGTGGCGGTGGCCCACGAGCCAGGCCAGCACGCGCGGGTGCCGCTGCACGACGGCGTGGAACGCGGCGGCCAGCACCCGGTCGGCCCGGTCGCCACGCGTGTTCACCAACGTGTCGGTCCCGTGGTGGCTGGCCACCAGCGTGACGCGGCCGTCGCCGACCTCGCCGAGGCGGGCATCGAGCCACGCCAGTTGATCGAGGCCGATGCTTCCCTGGTAGTCGCCCTCGGGATGATTGGTGTCCAGCAGCACCAGGCGCACGTGCTCCAGATCGACCACCGTGTCACCGCTCGGCGTCAGCGCCGAGCTCGGGCCGTAGCCCCGCACCCCGGCGACGGCGTGGCGTTCGATCCAGCCGGACCGATCGACGAGCCGACGACCGGCGTCGGGTGTGATGGCATGGGTCGCCCCCAGGCTGAACAGGTCGGGGCGATCGACGTACAGCGACAGCGGATCGGGCGGCTCGAAGCCCGCCGGGGAGTGCAGCGACTTGGCCGCCCCCACGGCCAGCGCCTCCAGCGCGGGCGGGCTGAACGCGGTGCCCTGGCGCATGATGTCGTGGTTGCCGGGCAGGCTGGCGAACGGCACCCCCAAGCCGGACGAGATCACCTCGGCGCCGACGCGCGCAAGGAAGTCGGGCACCGCGGGGTAGCCCTGCGCCTTCCACGTGTCGGCCACGCCGGGCTCGGGCGCCCAGAACGGCCACGGCGACCCGAGCGCGGCACCGCTCGGGTCATGGGGCCCACCGGCCGCGCTCAGACGGGTGCGACCGCCGAGCACGATGGCGAGGTAGGCGTCGAGCTCGTTGAACTGTCCGTTGTCGATGTTGTCGCCCGTGCTGAGCACCAGGTCGTACCGCGCGCCTGACCACGGCGCCACCGGCGCCGCGGCCAGGGCGGCCACATGGGCGGCCAACGCCCAGTGGGCCATCGCCTCCTGGGGTCGGTGCATGTGCAACAGCGGGTTCCAGCGCGGGTCGAGAGCCCGCAGCTCGATCCACTCGGCCCGCGCCGGCGAGACGGGGTCCACCACGTGCAGGTCGCTCAGGTGCACCAGCGCGGCGACGCACTCACCCCGGTCCAGCGGCGCTCGCCCACCGAGGTCGGTGCGCAGCACGTGGTCCACGGCGGCCAAGGCTACGTCTGCTCGTGCCGCTTCCCGGAACCGCCACCGCCTACCATCGGCGGTCGGGGAACGATCGACGGAGGGGAGCGGCGGTGGTCGTCGTGAGCGCAAGGGTGCAGCGGTGAAGGGCGCCGCCCGCGACTACTCGCTCACCGGTGCGTCCGCGGCCGAGGCCCGCCGGCGCGGGCTGGCCGACGCCACCTGGTACCAGGCACCCGTGCCCCCCGAACGCCTGCAGCAACTGGCCCGGCGCACGAACGGTCGGGCTGCCCGCGACACCGCGCTCTGGGTCGCGCTGCTCGTCGCCAGCGGCGCCGTCGCCGCCCTCACCTACCCCACCTGGTGGTGCGTGCCCGCGTTCCTGGTCTACGGCGCGCTCTACGGCGGCGCCGCCGACTCGCGCTGGCACGAGTGCGGCCACGGCACCGCGTTCGCCAACGCCCGGGCCAATGACGTGGTCTATCCGATCGCCTCGTTCATGGTGCTGCGCAACCCCACGCAGTGGCGGTGGTCGCACGTGCGCCACCACACCGACACGATCATCGTGGGTCGCGACCCCGAGATCGCCGCACCGAGACCGCCGAGCTTGCGCTCCTTCATCGGTGCGTTCGTGCACGTGGTGCCGACGTGGAACGCGGTGCGCGAGATCGCGGCCCAGGCCGCCGGCCGGGTATCGGGCGACGTGGCCGATTACACACCGGCCGACGAGCGGGGCAAGGTCGTGCGCAGCTCACGGGTGTACGTGGTGATCCTGCTGGCCGTCGTGGTCACCTGCGTGGTGACCCGCAGCCTGCTGCCCGCGCTGCTCGTGGGCCTGCCCACCGTGTACGGCGGTTGGCTCATGGTGCTCTTCGGCTTCACCCAGCACTACGGCCTGCGCGAGAACGTGCTCGACCACCGCCAGAACACCCGCTCGGTGCGCATGAACCCGGTGTTCCGCTTCCTCTACCTGAACATGAACTACCACGTCGAGCACCACATGTTCCCGACGATCCCGTACCGCTCGCTGCCGGCGCTGCACGAGGAGGTCAAGGACCACCTGCCGCCGATCATGCCGAACATCTTCGCCGCGTATCGCGAGGTGCTGCGGGCCATCCGCCACCAGTCGGTCGACCCCACGTGGGAGATCTCCGACCGCGGCATCCCTGGCATCGACACCCCGGCGGTGGCCGACGCCACGGCCGGGGGCGAGGCGTCGCTGGTGGTGAGCGATGACGGCAGCGTCAACCTCGGCCCCGTCGACGGCCTGGCCCGCGGCGCCCTGCGTCGCATCGATCTCGGCGGGCAGACCTTCGTGCTGTGCCGAGCCGCGGACGGCGCCGTCGCGCTGCTGGACGGGTGGTGCACGCACGGCCACGCCCACCTCGGCGCGGGCGTGCTGCGGGGCGCGACCATCGAGTGCCCTAAGCACAACGGCCGCTTCGAGTTGGCCACCGGCGCCGCGTGCCGGCGGCCGGCACGCGAACCCCTCGGGGTGCACCGGGTCGAGATCGTCGATCGACGCATCGTCGGCCACGTGCCCGCGGCGCCACCGTCGATTGTCGCCGTCGACCCCTCCGAGTAGGTTCGCCGACCATGACCCGCACCGGTGGACAGCTGCTCGTGGAAGGGCTCAGGCGCTGGGGCGTGGAGGTGCTGTTCGGCATCCCGGGCGTCCAGCTCGACTGGTTCTTCGACGCCATCGCCGAGGACGGCTCGATCGAGGTCGTGCACACGCGCCACGAGCAGGGAGCCGCCTACATGGCCGACGGCTACGCCCGCTCCACCGGCCGGGTCGGCGTCTGCGCGGTGGTGCCCGGGCCGGGCGTGCTGAACGCGCTCGCCGCCCTGTGCACCGCCTACGCCACGAACTCGCCCGTGCTGTGCATCACGGGGCACGTGTTCGGCGGCGACGCCGTGAACGGCACGGGCGCCCTGCACGAGCTGCCCGACCAGACCGCCGCCATCAACGCGGTGATCCGCCGCAGCGCCCGGGCCCGCACCGCCGACGAGGTGCCGGGCATCGTCGACGAGGCCTTCGTGGCGTTGACCGCACCGGGCCGGCGCCGGCCGTACGCACTCGAGGTCGGGCCCGACGTGCTGGGCGCCCCCACCGAAGCCGTCTATGGGCCCCGCCCGCTCGGGCGCGAGCCGGCACGTCCCAGCGCCACCGCGCTCGACCAGGCCGTGGCCGCGCTGGCCGTCGCCCAGCGGCCGCTCGTGTACGCCGGCGGTGGCGCCCTCGACGCCGGCCCCGCTGTGGCCGCGCTGGCCGACCACCTGGATGCGCCGGTCGTGCTCACCTACAACGGCCGCGGCACCCTGTCGGACCGCTTGCCGCGCGTGCTCCCGCCCGCCGCGGCGTTCGCATTGCTGCCCACCGTCGACGCCGTGGTCGCCATCGGGTCGCGCTTCTTCGGCAGCCTCGGTCCGCTGCGCCTGGCCGAGGGCACTGCGGTGGTGCGCATCGACGCCGACGCCGAGCAGCTGATCCGCTCCCCCGCCGGCACCGTGTCGCTGCTGGCCGACGCCACCGCAGGCACGCTCGATCTGCTCGCCGCGCTGAAGGTGGCCGGGCCGGGCACCGGACCGCGGCCCGACGTGGCCGCCGACATCGCCCGCGTGCGTGCTGCGGTGGCCGACGGGTTGCACCAGGGCTGGCCCGAGGTCGCGGCCATGGCCGACGCCATCCGTGCCGCGCTGCCCGACGACGGCATCCTCGTCGACGAGATGACCCAGGTCGGCTACTGGGCTCGCAGCGGCCATCCCGTGTACGCGCCCCGCACCTACATCGGCTCGGGCTACCAGGGCACGCTCGGATCGGGCTTTGCCACCTCGCTCGGCGCGAAGGTGGCGAACCCCGATCGCGTCGTGGTGTCGATCAACGGTGACGGCGGGTTCCTGTTCACCGCCGCCGAACTGGCCACTGCCCACCAGCACGGCATCGACGTGATCGCGGTGGTGTTCGACGACGGGGCCTACGGCAACGTGCGGGGCATCCAGCAGCGTACCTACGGCCGCGAGGTCGGCTCGTCGCTCACCAATCCCGACTGGGTCGGGCTGGCGTTGGCCTTCGGCATCGCCGGCACCTTCGCGCCCGACGCCGTGTCGCTGGGCCGGGCCGTCGCCGACGCCATCGAGCGCGGCGGCCCCGCGCTCATCCACGTGCCCATCGGACCCCAGCCCGACATGTGGGCGGTGATCGGGGGCCGCCAGGTGCTCGCCTGATCGCCGGGCGCGGCCCCCCGACCGTCTCAGAAGCGGAACTGGGCCAGCTGGGCGTGGATGTCGTGGGCCATGCGGGTCAGGTCGGTGGCGGCGGCACGGGTGTGCTCGGCGCCGATGCGCGCCTCGCCGGCGGCGTCGCGAACGTGATCGACCGCGCCGAGCACGGCGCCGGCTGTCGCGCACCTGACGAGGTGGTGCGAGTACGTTGGCGGTCCCATGAGCGGGCTCACGCGGCACAGCGACCACCTCACGTCCGCCCTGGCCGAGGTGCTCGACCGCTTCCTGGGCGAGCACCCGACGGTCCCGGGCACCAGTGTGGCCGTCGCCACCGATGACCACGTCGTGGCCATCGCCCGCGGCTCGGCCGACCCGGCCACGGGTGAGTCGCTCACCCCCCGGCACGCGCTGCGGCTCGCCTCGAGCACGAAGCCCTACGTGGCCGGCACCACGCTCGTGCTCGTCGGTCGGGGTGCGCTGGGGCTCAACGCCCCCGTGCTCGACCTGGTGCCGGCGGCCGTGGCCGACCTGCTGCGCGCCCACCCCCACGGCCGCGCCATCACCGTCGACCACCTCTTGCAGCACACGAGCGGCCTGGTCGATCACACCGCCTTCGACGCGTTCATGGGCCAGGTGCCGGGCCGGCGCTGGACGGCGATCGAGCAGCTCCGCATCGGCATCGGGCAGCCGACGCTGTGGGCGCCGGGCACGCGCTTCTCCTACAGCGACACGGGCTACGTGCTCCTCGGCGCCATCATCGAGCACGTGGCGCGACAGCCTCTGCACCGGGCCGTGCGCGACGCGCTCGCACTCGACCGACTCGGTCTCGAGGCCACGTGGTGGGAGACGTTCGAGGACCCGCCACCCGACGTGCCCCGCGCCCACCAACTGTTCGAGGGCGTCGACACCTTCGACTGGGACCCGAGCCTGGACCTGTACGGCGGTGGCGGCCTGGTGGCGACACCGAGCGACCAGGCCCGCTACTGGTCGCTGCTGTTCGCCGGCCGTGTGCACCGCCACCTCGACCAGCAGCAGGCACCCCTCGTGCCCACCGCGGCCCCCGACGGCACACCGTTCGGCGCCGGCGAGGCCATGGGTCGCGGCATGTTCCACGTGACCGTCGGCGGCCACGAGCTCTGGGGCCACGGCGGCTTCTGGGGCACCCGGGAGTGGTTCTTCCCGGCTGCCGGTGTGGCCGTCGCCGTGGGCGCCACCCATCGCACCGCCGTCGTCGACCTCGCCACCGCGCTGGCGGCTCCGGTGATCGCCGCGGTCGCCGAGGTGCTGCTGTGAGCGCCGAACTGCTCGACAACGCGGCGTGGCACGCGCTGGGCACGCACCACGCCGCCTACGCCCAAACCGTCGGCGTCGCCCGCCGCTACGCGCCCGACGTGTCGGTGTTCGCCGCGGCCGACGCGCTCACCGGCGCGGCGTGGACCGATCTCGCCGCACTGGGCGGCGAGGCGCGCTTCGTGTGCCTGTTCCGCCGTGAGGCACCCGATCCACCCGCCGGGTGGAAGATGCTCATGCGGGCCCGGGCCCACCAGATGGTGGCCGAACCGGGCCACCTCACCGTCGTCGCACCGGCCGACGTGCGTCCGCTCGACGCGACCCACGTGCCCGAGATGCTCGCCCTCGTCGCCCTCACGAAGCCGGGGCCGTTCGAGGCCCGCACCATCGAGCTGGGCCGATACCTGGGGGTGTTCACCGACGGTCGCCTGGTGGCCATGGCGGGCGAACGCATCCACCTCGACGGCCACACCGAGGTGTCGGCGGTGTGCACCCATCCCGACGCCCAGGGGCGCGGCCTCGGTGCCGCCGTGACCCACGCCGTGGCCGCCGGCATCGCCGAGCGCGGCGAGCGGGCCTTCCTGCACGTGGCGGCCGACAACCACAACGCCCGACGCGTCTACGAGCGGCTCGGCTTCACGACGCGAGCGATGGTCGACGTGCTCGTGGCCCGACCCCCGGAGCCGGGGTCGCACTAGCGTGCGGCCCATGGTCGAGAGCGCTCGCGTCGCCGTCGTCGTCGGTAACCCCAAGGCCGCGTCACGTACGCGCACCGTCGGCGAGACCGTCGCCCGTCGCGTGATCGCCGCCACCGGCCTGGCCGCCGACGAACCCGAGGTCATCGAGTTGGCCGACCTGGGACCGCACCTGTTCGACTGGTCGTCGGCGGCGGTGAAGGCGGGCGTGGGCACCCTCGCCGCCAGCCGCATCGCGGTCATCGCCACGCCGGTCTACAAGGCCACCTACACCGGTCTGCTCAAGGCGTTCCTCGACTGGTTCGGCCAGACGGGCCTGGCCGGCGTGACCGCCATCCCGGTGATGGTCGGCGCGGCGCCCCAGCACGCCCTGGCCGTGGAGGTGCACCTGCGCCCGCTCCTCGTCGAGATCGGCGCCACCGTGCCCACGCGCGGCCTGTTCGTGCTGGAGCACGAGCTCGACACGCTCGACGACACCCTCACCACCTGGCTGGAGACGGCGCTGCCCTACCTCCCCACCGCCTGACAGACTGCGCCCGGGGACATACCGACCACCGGTCGGGACGAGGGGGGACGCGATGACCAAGCACGTGATGCTCACCGGGGCATCCACCGGGATCGGCCACGCCACGCTGCAGCGCCTGCTGGCCGAAGGCCACCGGGTGACCACGCTCGACGTGAAGGACGCCCCGGCCGGCGCCGCCGCTCACCACCACTGCGACCTGAGCGACCCGGCATCCATCGACGCCGTCGTCGACCAGCTGGCCGGTCCCTTCGACGCCCTCGGCAACATCGCCGGTGTGGCCGGCTCCATGGGCGCCGAGCTCGTGCTGCGCGTGAACGTCTTCGGCCTGCGCCACCTCACCCAGCGGCTGCTGGCCAAGGGGCTCATCGCCCGCGGCGGGTCGATCGTGAACATCGCCTCGCTGGCCGGGCGCCTGTGGGACCGCCACGCCGACCGGTGGGCGCCGCTCGACGAGGCCGCCGACATGACCGCCGGCATCGCCCTCGCCGCGGCGTACGACCGCAGCGGGCCGTCGGCCTACGTGCTGTCCAAGGAGTGGGTCGCCGCCTACACCCAGCGCCTGGCCGGCGAGCTCCTGTCCGCCGGCATCCGGGTGAACAGCGTCAGCCCGGGTCCGGTCGACACGCCGCTGCTCCCCTACTTCAAGCAGGACGCCGGCGAGGGCGTGCTGGAGTGGATGAACGACCAGATCGGCCGGGCCGGCACCCCCGAGGACCTGGCCCGGGCCGTCGCCTGGCTGTTGGTGGGCGACGCCACCTGGGTGAACGGCGTCGACCTGCCCGTCGACGGTGGTCTGGCTGCCGGGCTGCGCACCGGCTGGGCCAGCCTGGGCCCGTCCTGAGACATCCGGTCGGCCCACTTCGCTCATCTGCGCCCGGGTTCGGGTAGCATGTCGTCCGGCGCACGCTCGAGAGGCGAGCCGCGCCGAGCCCGCCCAGCCCTGCGAGGGGTGCGACGGAGGCGGGCATGGTCGTCGACCGTCGACGAGGTTTCGTCGACGCGAGCACGTGGGGAGGCGCGGGACGCCTGACGACACGTGGGCGGAGCGGCGACCACCGACGTCAGGGGCCAGGGCCGGCCCGGACGGCGGGATGCGGTGGCCCGGGACGGACACGGATGCTCGACGTACGACAACTCGAAACGGTGATCTGGTCGCTCGCCGACGGCCGCGGGTCAGGGGACGACATGGCGCGGTTCAGCGCCGATGCCAAGGCATCGCTGTCGATCCTCGACCGCCTGATCTGGGAGATCGAAGACGACCTCGCGTCGGTGAGGACCATCACCGGCGAAGAGCGCGAGCAGGCGATCGCCGACTTCGTCGACACCCTCGACAGCCTGCGGGCCACCGCGGCGATCCTGCGCCCCGAACCGGTGCGCGCCGCGCCGAGCCTCAACGGCTCCACTCCGGCGCCGACACCCGAGGAGCAGGAGTCCACCGAGATCCGCCTGCAGGCCTCGTGGGCCAACGGGCAGGTCGTCGTGTGGGCCGCCGGTCGCGGCAGTGAGCCCGAGCCCAACGAGGCACTGGCCAACCGGCTCGAAGCCGTCGGCGGTCCGCCGCTCGGGTGGCAGCCCCACGCCGGCGTCAACCTGCCCAGCGGCACGAAGGCCGAGGCCGTCGCCATCGGCATGAACCACGCGCTCGGCTGGCTGGTGGCCGTGGCCGACAGCGAGGTCGGCGAAGGGGTCGGTCCCAGCGTCGTGTGGCTCGGCCGCGTGGCGGTCGAGGGCGTGCGCGCCGCGGCCCGCGGCGGCATGGTGCCCACCGTGCGCGTCGGCAAGCGGCCCGACGGTCGCCTCGTGGACGCCAGCGTGCAGTGGGTGCCGGCCCTGGTCGACACCCCCGAGATCGAGGCGCTCGCCGCGGCGATGCCCGGACCGGTCATCGCCCTCGGTGGCGGCGACGGGCGGGCCACCGCGGTGTCGATCATCACCGCGGTCATCGAAGCCATCGTCGCCCAGGTGATCGAGCGCATGGAGCTGCCGGCGGCGCCGCCCAACGCGACCACACCGGTCGACCTGGCCGATGCCGTCATCGCCCACATGGACGGCTCGCCGTTCCACGTGCACGCCGGGCTCGCCCACGACCTGTCCCGCCGGCTCGACGACTGGTCGCGCACCGTCACCACCATGGCGCGGCCGCGCCTGGTGGTGCAGCTCGACCCGCCCGGGCCGGGCGGTGTGTGGCTCGTGTCGGTGCTGCTGTCGGCGGGCAAGGGCAAGCTCGTGCCCATCGACGCCGCGCTGCAGGCCGAGCGGGCCACGCGCCCCGTGGCCGCCGAGTGGAACCGCCTCGGCCGCCTGCTGCCGTCGCTCGACCGTGCTGCCGTGCGCCGCCGTGGTCAGGTCGCGCTCAGCCAGGACGAGGCGTGGCGCTTCATGACCACCGACGGCCCCACGCTCGCCCTCGTCGGCTTCGACGTGCGCGTGCCGGCGCTGTCGCGACGCAAGGCCACCCCGTCGCTGCGCCTGTTCGCCGAGCAGACCAGCTCGGTGGTGGGGGCACACCAGCTGAGCAACGTGGCCTGGTCGGTGCTGTTCGACGACGTCGAGCTCACGGCGGCCGAGGTCGCCCGCCTGGCCCGCCAGGCCCGCCCGCTGGTGCAGTCGAACGGCAAGTGGATCGAGGTCGACCGCGTCGACCTGGTCAAGGCCGCCGCCGCGCTGGCCGAACGCGAGAACATCACCCAGCTCACCGGCGCCGAGATCCTGCGCCAGTCGATCGGCCTCGACGGCGCCGGGCTGGCCGGCGGCGTGGTGGTGCAGGGCAACAACTGGGCGCTCGACATCGTGCACAAGGCCGGCAGCGCGTCACGCGAGCTGACCACCCGGCCTGAGGGGTTCACGGGCGAGCTGCGCACGTACCAGGCCGAGGCGCTGGCGTGGCTGGGCTTCCTGGACGCCGCCGAGCTCGGCGGCTGCCTGGCCCTCGACATGGGCCTCGGCAAGACCCCCACGGTGCTCGCCCATCTGGCCCGCACCGCCGGCAACGGCACCGCGCTGGTCGTCGCCCCCGCCGCCGTCGTCGGCAACTGGGCGGCCGAGGCGGCCCGCTTCGCCGGGCAGCTGAAGGTCGTGGTCCACCACGGCGCGTCGCGCGCCGATGACGACGAACTGGCCGGCGCCATCGCCGGTGCCGACATCGTCATCACCACCTACGCCACCGCCGTGCGCGACGTGGAGGCGCTGGCTGGCCTGTCGTGGGGCCGCATCGTGCTCGACGAGGCCCAGGCCATCAAGAACCCGGCCAACGAGACCTCGCAGCAGTTGCGCCGCATCCCCACCCGGTCGCGCCTCGCCCTCACGGGCACGCCCATCGAGAACGGCCTCGGTGACCTGTGGGCCATCCTCGACTTCACGAACCCCGGCCTGGTCGGCACGCGCCCGGCGTTCATCTCCCAGATGTCGGGCGACGGCGAGGCGGCCCTCAAGGCGCTCAACGGCATCCTGCTGTTCCGGCGCACCAAGACCGAGCCCGAGGTCGCCGCCGAGCTGCCCGACAAGATCGACGAGCTCGACCACTGCACCATGACCACCGAGCAGATCGGCCTGTACCAGGCCGTGCTCGACCAGCTCGTGCTCGACGTGGCGTCCGGCGAGGACGGTGGCGAGAAGAAGCAGGGCGCCATCCTGGCCGCCATCACCGCGCTCAAGCAGATCTGCAACCATCCCGCGGCCTACCGCGACGACGGCCAGCCGCTGGAGGGGCGCTCGGGCAAGCTCGCCCGCCTGGAGGAGATCGTCGAATCGGTGTTCGCCGCCGGCGAGCGGATCCTGGTGTTCACCCACTTCGCCACGTGGGGTCGCCGCCTGGCCGAGCACCTCACGAAGGTCACCGGCACCCGTGTCACCTGCTACGACGGCAGCCTCGCCCGCGGCGTGCGCGACAAGATGGTCGAGGACTTCCAGAAGGCCGAGGGTCCCGGTGTGATGGTGCTGTCGCTGAAGGCCGGTGGCACCGGCTTGAACCTCACGGGCGCCAACCACGTGGTGCTCTACGACCGCTGGTGGAACCCCGCCGTGGAGGACCAGGCCCGTGACCGGGCCTGGCGCATCGGCCAGGCCCGCACCGTCATCTCCCACCGCCTCGTGTGTCCCGGCACCGTCGACGAAAGGGTGGAAGAGGTCGTGGCCGGCAAGCGCCGCATCGCCGAACTGGTGCTGCCCAAGGCCAGCTCCATCGCCGATCTGAGCACCGACCAGCTCCGCATCGCTCTGGGCCTGCGGCCTGCCGAGCTCCTCACCGAGGACGACACATGAACGCCAACCGACCGCAGCCGGGCAAGCGTCCGAACAACCAGCGACGCAAGAACCAGAACCGACCCAAGCCGGTCGACATCTGGCGCAAGCCGGCCCCGCTGCCCGGCGTGCGGCCCGTGGTGGTGGCGTCGGAGGTCGGTGCCCTGCTGCGCTCGCTGGGCGACCCGCCCATGACCGGAGGCACCGCCGCCGGCCACTACTTCAACGCCGTCGCCGAACGGGCCGCCGCCGTGGCCCGCGCCCTGGCCCTCTCGGCCGATCTGCTGGCCGAACCCCTCGCCGACTGAGCACGCCACGGGCGCTGGGTGCGACGCCGCCTCAGGACTCGCCGGCGGCGAGCCTGGCCCCGTACTCGTCGACGGTGATGAGGCCACCTTCGCGCTCGGCCCGGCCCTGGTCGTGGGGCGGCAACACGTCCTGCACGAAGTCGATCCGCTTCCAGCACGGGTAGGGCTGGGCGCCGGCGGCGTCGGGCACGTACGGCGACGCCGCGACCCGAGTGTGGGTGTGGATGTAGCGAGCGCAGTTCAGGAAGACCCGGTCGACGTGGCCGCGCACCACGAGCAGTGCCCCCGGGTAGCGCGCCATCAGCGGATCGTCGGCGCTGACCGTGGCGGTGGCCTGCACCCGCACCCGGTTCGGCGTCTCGAAGTCGATGAACAGCAGGCCGATCTTGGCGCTGCTGGCCACGTTGCCGGCCGACAGGAACATGCCGTTGCCGTCGTAGATGGGAAAGGCGATGGTGGTTGGGTCCACGACGGTGACGATGCCGACGCCACCACCCTTGTACGACACGGTCGGCTCACCCTCGCTGCTCACCGTCGACAGGAAGAAGTAGTCGCGCGAGGCGATGAACGGCTCGTGCAGCTCGGGGTCGATCGCATCGGTGACGATCGTGTCGCCGAGACGGTCGGCCAGCGCCCTGGTCTCGAACTGGTCCTGCAGATCGCGCTGGGCATCGGTGTAGAAGCTCATGGTGGTTCCCCCTCGCTCTGACGGTAGCCCGGACGGAGCGATCACCCCGCTCCGCGTAGGCTCGGGGCGTGAGCCTCACGCACTTCCCACCCACGGTCGAACCGGCCGAGGTCAGTGCCCACCTGCGCCAGCACGGGTACGCCATCGTCGACGACGTGGCCGACACCGGCCTGCTCGACCAGCTCGAGGGCGAGGCCCTGCCCTACATCGAGGCGTCGGCCGCCGGGCGCGACGAGTACGACGGGCGCCACACGCGCCGCACCGGCATGCTCGTGGCCCGCTGCCCCGCGGCGCGCACGATGGTGATGCACCCCCTCGTGGTCGGCACTGTGAAGCACTTCCTGTCGCACGTGACCGCCGTGCAGCTCCACCTCACCCAGATCATCTCGATCGAGCCGGGCGAGTCCCGGCAGAAGGTCCATCGCGACCAGATGGCCTTCGACTTCTTCCCGTTCCCGGCCGACTACCACGTGCAGTGCAACACGATCTGGGCCCTCACCGACTTCACCGCTGCGAACGGGGCCACCCACATCCTGCCGGGCACGTCGGGCCGGCCCGACGACGAGGCGATGCGGGTGCCGCACCTGCAGGCCGAGATGCGGCGGGGCAGCGTGCTCTTCTACGACGGCAAGGTGCTGCACGGCGGCGGCGCCAACCGCAGCACCGCCGTGCGCCGCGGCGTGAACATCACCTACGCCGTCGGCTGGGTCCGCCAGGAGGAGAACCAGTTCCTGGCCTGCCCGCCCGACGTGGCCCGCACCCTCGACGACGACCTGCTCAAGATGATGGGCTATCAGCAGGGCGCGTTTGCGCTCGGCTACGTGGGCGACCAGCAGGACCCGCTGTCTCTGCTGCGGGGCACCCACGACAAGGTGAAGGTCATCGGCGACATCGAGCGGCGCAACGACGACATCACGGTCTTCGTCGACGAGCTCGCCCAGGCTGACTGACGCGGTCGTCTACTGCGACAGGTGGTCGAGCACGTTGCGGGTGACCAGTTGCACCAGCGGGTCGCCGTCCAGGCCGTACGTCCAGTCGGTGGAACCCGCGTTGAACACGGTGCCGGCGCCGCGCGTGAACGAGGCCATCACGCAGCGGCCGTGGGCGATGCGGGCCACGTTCTCGGGTGACGCGCGGCCGAACAGGCCGGCGGCCACACCTTCCAGGTCGCCGGGGCCGTCGGTCTCGGCCCACAGGGCCTTGGGCAGCTCGCTGTAGGTCGGGGTGTTCGACAGCAGCCGGGCCGGCGCGCTGGCCAGCACCTCGAGCGTGTCGGGCGCCCCGTCCTCGTGGGTGGGCACCGGCAGGCCGTCCTGCAGCGTGAGCGCGCACCCGTCGACCTCGTAGGCCACCACGCACGCCGCCGCGCCGAGCTCGTCGCCGTAGCGGAGATCGGTGCCGGCGAAGGCCCAGTGCCGCGGCCGGTGCACGGTGTAGCCGCCCGAGCTGCGGGGTGTGCCCCAGCCCATGCGGGCGTAGCCGCCGCGCGTGAACGTGAGCCCGGTGGTGCCCGTCTCGGGCCGGCCGATGGCCGGGTCGGACCAGAAGCTCGTACGCAGGTGCTCGCGGTCGGTGCCGATCACGGGGTCGAGCGCCGCCGCGCTCCCCTTGTAGGCGACCATCGTCTGGCCGTCGTCCTCCAGGCGCACCTGCCAGAAGGCGGTGTTGCCCGAGAAGATGGCGTGGTTGCCGCCGCCGTCGACGAACGCGTCGATGGTGTCGCGCATGGGCCAGGTCCAGTACTCGTCGTGGCCGACGCTGATCAGCAGCCGGTAGCCGTCGAGCGCGTCGGCCCGTTCCAGGTCGCTGTTCACCACGAGGTCGACGGCGTAGCCGTTGCGCTCGGCCCAGCGCACGAAGCGGCGCTCCCAGCACACGAACCCCGACGACGTGCACCACAGCGGGTACCGATGGGCCTCCAGGTAGTCGAGCAGCCGGTGGTGCCCGGGGTCACCGCCCGGTTCGATGCTGGCCACGCGCCCGTCGTAGGCCTCGTCGGGCCGGTGCACGAACCCGCGGTTCATCGGCCGCCGGAACGAGACCCGGGTGGCACCCGTGTACAGGCAGGCGCCGCCCCACTTGTTGTAGGCGTTGTAGGTGTTGGTGGCCAGGCCCAGCACGATGTGGGCGTCACGGCCTGGCGCCGGCGAACGCACCACGAAGAAGGCGTGGCTCTCGCCCTCGCCACCGCCCACGCCGTCGCCGCGCAGCACCACCTCGTAGAACCCCGAGCGCCACGAGGCGGGCACCGGGAAGCGGAACGTCTCGGCCCACCCGCACCCGTTGGCGTAGGCGTCGTCCGGCACGGGCTGCTCCGTACCGATCAGGCCGTGGCGCGTGAACACGACGTCACGCGATGCGCCCACGCGCGCCACCTCGACCGAGAAGGTGGGCACGCGCGACGAGCAGCAGAACACGACGTCGTCGCCGGCGACGTAGCTGCGCTGGTCGGCGTAGCCCTCGACCGCGAGCACGAGCGTGTCGCGGTCGGTGATGCCCGAGGCCATGAACCGACCTCAGCGGCTGCGCACGAGGCGGCCCGGGCGAGCCCCGGTGTCGGCATCGTGGCGGCGGGTGACGACACCGTTGACCATGGTCGCCACGTACCCGCGCACGGGCTGGATGAGCCGCGTACCGCCGGCGGGCAGGTCGCGGAAGGCCTTGGGCGGCGCCACCGACAGGTTGTCGAGGTCGATCACGTTGATGTCGGCCCGCAGGCCGGGCCGCAGCCGCCCACGATCGCTCAGGCCGTACAGGTCGGCGTTGCGCCCCGTCTGCTTGTGCACCAGGAGCTCCACCGGCAGGCGCTCGCCCTTGCGGCGGTCGCGCGCCCAGAACGTGAGCTGGGTGGTGGGCATGGACGCGTCGCAGATCAGCGTCACGTGGGCGCCGGCGTCGCTGAGGCCGGTGACCGTGTCGGGGTGCAGCAGCATCTCGCGCAGCACCTCCTGCGCCGCGTTCACGTCGGCGCCACCCATGAGCGAGCCCATGGCCGTGCCCTCGCCCTCGAGCAGGAAGTCGTAGAGCACGCTGAGGATGTCTTCGCCGCGTGCCGCGGCACGGGCACCGAGGCACTCGGACGCGTCCGGCTCGTAGTCGACCGGGTCCGACAGCGGGTACACGAGCGGCGCCGCCCGCTGCATGAGGCCGTACACGTTGGCCATGGAGCCGGGCTCGGCCACCCGCGTGTCGGGCTCCGACAGGATCGCCGCCTTGACCTCGGGCCGGGCCATCTCGCGCGCCTGCTCAGCCAACGGCAGGCCGGCGAGTGCCATGTACGTGGGCCGCCGTTGGAAGGCGTGGTAGCCCGACAGACCGGTCACGAGACCGATGGGCCGCGACGACACCTGGGGGCGAAGTTGCGACCCCGTGGCGTTGGCTTCGCGCGTGGCGGCCAGCAGCTCCCTCCAGGTGTCGCGGGGGTAGTCCGGCGACTGCACGAGCGTGAACGTGACCGGCCGGCCGCTGGCCCGGGACACGCGGTCCATGAGGGCCAGCTCCTCGTGCAGAGTGAAACGCTCACCGCCGAGCGACGCGAGGTTCCCGACGGTGCCGGCGGGGATCATCTCGAACACACCCCGGCCCACGTCGCCCATGGCCCGGCCGATGGCCATGAGCTCGTCTTCAGCCGCGAACGTACCCGGTACCGGCGCGCCCCACAGCGACCGGTGGCCGATCGTGCGTGATGTGCTGAACCCGAGGGCGCCGGCGCGGATGGCATCGGCCACCACAGCCGCCATGCCGCGAACCTCGTCAGGGGTGGCGTCCTCGTTGGCCACGCCGCGCTCGCCCATCACGTAGAAGCGCGCCGCGCCATGGGCGATCTGGGCACCGATGTCGAGCGAGTACCGCCGCGACGCGATGTAGTCCATGTAGTCGGCGAACGTCTCCCAGCGACCCCACTCGATGCCCTCGTACAGCGCGGTTCCGGGGATGTCCTCCACCCCTTCCATCAGCTCGACGAGGGTCTTCTCCTGGCCCGGGCGAACCGGGGCGAAGCCCACGCCGCAGTTGCCCATGACGATCGTGGTGGCCCCGTTGCCGGCCGACGGGTCCATGACGTCGTCCCAGCTGACCTGACCGTCGTAGTGCGTGTGCACGTCGACCCAGCCCGGCGTCACCAGCGCACCACCGGCGTCGATCACCTCGCGCGTCGCGTCGGTGATGGACCCACCGACCTCGACGATGACGCCGTCGCGCACGCCCACGTCGCCCGCCGTCGCTGCCGTGCCGGTTCCGTCCACCACGGTGCCCCCGCGGATCACGTAGTCGAGCATTGCCGTCCCCCTCGATCGTCGCAAACCCTGACGGAAGCGTAGGTCAGCAGGCGAGCGGTCTCACGATCAGCGCGGCGGCAGGAACGCCAGCATGCTGGGGTGGCCCGTGCGCAGGGTGACACCGCCGTCGACCATCAGGTTCTCGCCCACGATGAAGCTGGCCTCCTCGGCGGCGAGGAAGGCAATGGCCGCGGCCACGTCGTCGGGACGGCCGAAGCGACCGGCGGGGATGGCGGCCAGGAACGCAGCTGACGCCTCGGGGTTGCCGGTCATGGTCGATGCCATGGGCGTGTCCACCAGCGCGGGCGACACGGCATTGATGCGGATGCCGTCGCCGATCACCTCGAGCGCGAACGAGCGGGTGAAGTTCAGCGCGCCGGCCTTGGCCGCGTTGTAGGCGGCCATGCCGATGTCGGCGGCCACCGCGTCGATCGACAGGACGTTCACGATGGCCGTGTCGCGGGCGAGACCGCCCGCCACCGTGGCCCGCAGGTGCGGCACCGCCGACTGGCACACGTGGAACACGCCGGTGAGGTTGACGTCGATGACCCGCTGCCAGTGGCGATCCTTCAACGACATGGTGGGCGCCACCACGACGAAGCCGGCACTGTTCACGACCACGTCGAGCCGACCGTGCCTGGCCACGCAATCGGTGAAGAGCGCGTCGATCTGCTCGCGGTCGACCACATCGGCCCGCTGGAACGACACCCGCTCACCGATCGATGACGCGGCCTCGGCGCCACCGTCACGTCGCCCGGCGATGACCACGGTGGCGCCCTCGTCGCGCAGCCGGCGCGCGGTGGCCAACCCGATGCCCGAGGTACCGCCCACGACCACGGCGACCCGTTCGGCGAAGCGCCCCACCGCGCTCAACCACCGAACTCGGCGAGTATGGGCGTCAGGTCGTCGAGGTGGCGCACGGTGTCGTCGGGCTCGCTGAGCTCGGCATGGGGGAAGGCCAGCACGACCCGCTCCAGGTCGAGCGCGGCGTAGCGGGCCATGCGGGCCGGCGTGGGCCGCGAGAACGAGAAGACGGTGATCGGCACCGATGCCGGGTCACGGCCGGCATCGGCCACCATGGTGCGGAACTGCTCCACGGCGCCGGCCACGTCGGGCTTGCCGTCGCGCAACGGCAGGGCGGTGTCGATGGGGCACCACTGGTCGGCGTGGCGCGCCGCCAACGCCATGCCCACGGGCCCGGCGTTGCCCATGGCGAACGGGATGCGACCGTGCACCGGCTTCGGGTACAGCCACGACGGCGACAGCTTGTCCCACGTGCCGTCGATGACCGGCTCGTCGTTCCCCCAGATGGTGCGCAGCGCGTCCATGCGCTCGATCAGGGCCGAGTAGCGCTGGGCGAAGGGCAGCTCGGGCCGATGGTCGGCCAGCTCCTCACGGTTCCAGCCCACACCCACGCCGAGCAGCAACCGGCCGTTGCTCAGCTGGTCGAGCGTCGCCGCGGCGCCGGCGAACTCCGCGAGGCCGTGCTCGAGCAGCAGGCACACACCAGTGGCCACGACCAGACGGGTGGTGGCCACCGCCGCCGCGGTGAGCGACACGAGCGGGTCCATCATGTGCAGGTAGCCGATGGGCAGCTCACCGCCGCTCGGGTAGGGCGACGTGCGGGCCACCGGGATGTGGCTGTGCTCGGGCACCCACATCGACTCGAACCCGCGGTCTTCGAGCTCGCGCCCGAGCACGTCGGGACGGATGCCCACCGCCGAGTTCATCGACACGTAGCCGAACCGCATGGTTCCCCCAGCGACGGTGGGCCGGCGCGCTGCCGGGACCGTCGAACGGGCACCGTATTGGATGAGAGGCGAGCGCGGCGAGACGACGCCGTCGGGACGAGCGAGCCGTCAGCGCGTCGGCACGTCGAAGCCGCGGGCGAGCAGCTGGTCGATCATGTCGGTGGCGCACGCCTCGGGCGTGAACGCCGCCGCCCGCTCGACGGCGCGCACCGACCAGTCGGCGCGCGTGGCCGGGTCGAGCAGCGCATTCATGGCCACCGCCAGCGCGGGGATGTCGCCCCGGTCGACGAGGAAGCCGTAGCGGCCGTCGTCGGTCACGAACCGGGGACCGCCGCCGTGGGAGTCGGCGCTGATCACCGGGCAGCCGGTGCTCATGGACTCGATGAGAACCTGCGAGAAGCCCTCCTCTTCGGAGGCGAGCACGAAGCCGCAGCTGTACTGCATGTACTGGCGCGGCTCGTCGACGAAGCCGAGGAGCTCGACGCGATCTTCCATGCCCCGCTTGCGGATGTGGACCTGGATGTCGTCGTGGGCCGGGCCGCGCCCGACGATGAGCAGGCGGGCGTCCTGGTCCACGTCACGAAGTGCATCGATGACGAGGTCGAAGCCCTTGTACGCGACCAGGCGGGCCACGGTGAGGAACACCGGGTTCCCCTCGCGGATCCACCGGTGGTCGGGCTTGGGCATCGGCTCGTAGCCGTTGATGACGTTCGGCACCTGGATGACGCGCGACGGCGGCACCCCGCATCCGTGCACCGCGTCCTCGGCGACGGTGGGCGACACCGCGGCGACCAGATCGGCACGCGGGTAGAGGAGCCGGGCGAGGTACTTGTTGTCCTGCTTGTTCTCGCGGTGCGACAGCGCCACCGGGTGGTCGTGACCGACCACGTGACGGCCGCGCCACCCGCGCCAGCGGGCGATCTTGGCCGCCACCACGCCGATGAGGTTCATGTGGACCTGACGGGTGACGAGCACGTCGGGCTGCCGCTCCAGCAGGTAGCGCACGAGTGCCGGACCGCTCGACAGCGCCCGCTTGGCCCCGAGGTGCTCGGTCACGATCTCGGCTGGCAGCCACGCCACCCGCTCGCCGCCGTAGCCGAGGAGCGTGGTGTGGCACCGCGGGTCGCTGGCCAGCCCCACCGCCAGGCGGTTGGCCTGGTTGCCGTACGTTCCCCCGCTCAGATCGTTGACGAGCAGGACCAGGTCGATCACGGTCGACGAGGAGCCGGTCGCGGTCATGGCCTCGGGTGACGTCCACGCGTCACGTTCGCGACGCGACGACAACCCGAACACGCGGGTCGCTCGGAGCCACCCAGGCGAGCGGGGGGCCTGATGGGCCTGGGTCACGGGAAGCATCGTATCGACCCCTCACCCGCGGCGGTCGGGGACAGCGGTTCGCGTTCACCTCCGATTCCGCTCAGGAAACGCTCAGGTCGGGGCCGGATCGGTGGACGTGCGTCGTGCCGCTCGTGCGTCGCGCATCGCCGTCGACGGGCGCGGCCCGTTCTGCCCGCGCACGAACTGACGGAGCGCGTCGACCGTGTCGCGCGGGCTGGCCCGGTAGTCGTGGAGCACGGCGATCCATGCGGCCACGCCGGCGACGACGCAGGCGATGCCGATCGTGAGACCCCGTCCACCGCTGGCCTGCCAACCGGCGTAGATCATGCCGCCGCTGGAGGCCACCAGCACCAGGAGGGTGATGAGGATCGTGGCCGCCTCGAACTGGGTGGAGTGCTTGTCTCGGTACACATCGGCGTGCTCACCCACGCCGGGCGTGTGGCGCTGGATCATGCGCAGCGGTGAGGTGACGGCCCGGGCGGCCAGCGGTGCCCACACCACGTAGGTGAGGGCCACCAGGAACAGGTACTTGTTCGGGAAACCACGGGCGAAGGTGCCGTTGCCGGGATCCTCCCGCATGGCCTGGTCCACCAGGCCCGACGCGGCCAGCGTGACCACCGTGGTGGCGATGAGCAGGAGCAGGGCCTTGCTGTAGCGCAGCACGACGGTGCGGATGGCCAGCACGTGGCGGGCGATGAGCGCCTCGGTGCGGGCCACGTCGCGGGCCAGGGTCCGGTCGCGGTTCAGACCGGCCAACCGGAACGCCTGGCGGACCCGCTCGGTGTCGCCCGCGGTCCCTTCCTCGGCCAGGACGCCCCACACCTCGTAGGAGCGGGTGTCGAAGCGATCGCGCCAGCCGTCGTCGTCGGTGCTGCGCGGCACGAGCAGGCCGCGGGTCCAGGGCTCGTCGCGTCCCTCAGTCAGCAACTGACGGGTGCGGACGCTCAGCTCGTCGTTGTTGAAGCCGATGCCGGGCAGGATGAACCGCGGGTTGAACACCTCGCGAGTGGGCGCACCGGGGCCGTCGGGCTGGGCCCCGAACGTGTTCGAGGTGAAGTAGAAGCCGAGCAGGTCACCCACCAGCAGGAAGATGGCCGGGATCGGCAGCAGGATCACGATGGTCGCCGAGGCGCCCACCGCCAAGGTCGGCAACGGTGCCTGGTGGGCGTCGTAGGCCGAGATCACCAACGTCATCATCTTCGGGAACGCGTCGCGCAGGAACAGGGGCAGCAGCAGGACCAGCGCCGAGCCACCGAGCAGGGCCTGGGCGACGCGGTGGATGGTGGACAGCCGCACCTCGCAGCGCTGGAGGAAGGCCCGCATGGCGACCCGCGACTCCTCGTCGCTGATGGTCAGTTCGGACTCGGGGACCTCGTCGGCGTTCACCGCATCACCTTCCCCGGTGACGTTATGCCTCCATGGGGGTCCGGAGCGACTACCGCCCCTTCCAGTTCGGCGCCCGCTTCTCGGCGAAGGCCTTCGGACCTTCGATGAAGTCCTCGCTCTTCACGAGCCGGCGGACCGATTCGTAGTCGGCCTCCATCGACTCCTGCAGCGACGCCGCGGACAGGCTGCGGTAGACCACGTCCTTGCTGGCGCGGATCGACAGGGGGGAGCACGCCAGGATCTGACGAGCCCACTCGAGCGTGCGGTCCATGAGCTCGTCGTGGGGCACGACCTCGTTGACGAATCCGAGCTCACGGCCCTCCTGCGGGGTCACGTGGCGCCCGGTGAGGATCATCCCCAGCGCTCGCTTCGAGCCGATCTGGCGCGACAACCGCTGCAGCCCACCGGCCAAGGCCGCCAGGCCCACCTTCGGCTCCGGCAGGGCGAACATGGCCTTGTCGGAGGCGACGATGAGGTCACAGGCCAGCGCGATCTCGAAGCCGCCGCCCATGGCCACCCCGTTCACCGCGGCGATGACCGGCTTGGTGAGGTCGAACCGCGACGTGAGACCGCCGAAGCCGCTCGGCGTGGGCACCCGCTTGCCCCCCTCGGCCTGGTACCGCAGGTCGTTGCCGGCGCTGAAGCCCCGGCCGGCGCCGGTGACGATGGCGACCCACGCGTCGTCGTCGGCGGCGAACTCGTCGAACACCGCGCCGAGCTCGGCGTTGGCCGGCGGGTGCAGCGCATTCAGGCGCTCGGGCCGGTTGATGGTCACGGTCAGGATGTGGTCGGTCTTGTCGACCACGCAGAACTCACGGGTCATGCTGTGTCCCCTCGATCCGACGCGACGACGGTTCGCCGCGTGGTGCCCGGCAACGAGTGTCGTCGCCCACGGGCGACGACGGCAAGAATCACGCGGTGACCCTGCACCGCTTCGACGCCGCCGCCGCTCTCGCCGACCTTCCCGCCGAGCTGACCGTGGCCGGTCCGGGCGCGCCAGTGCGCATCACACGCGACGGTCTCGGCATCCCCCACGTGACGGCCGCCAGCATCGAGGACCTCTGCTTCGGGCAGGGCTTCGCCACCGCCCACGACCGTCTGTGGCACCTCGAGTGGGACCGCCGCAAGGCCCTCGGGCGCACGGCCGAGCTGATCGGTGCGCCGGCGATGGTGGTGACCGACGGGTTCCAGCGGCGGGCCCGCCTGGCCGAGGCCGCCCGCCTCGGGTACGCCCTGCTCGACGGGACCACGCGCGCCGTGCTGGACGCCCACGCCGCCGGCATCAACGCGTTCGTGGCAGCCACGTCGGCGCGCCCGATCGAGTTCCAGGCGCTGGGCGTGCCCGACGAGCCGTGGGAGGGATGGCACGCGGTGGCCATCTTCCTGGTGCGCCACGTCACCTTCGCCACGTGGCAGACGAAGCTGTGGAACGCCCGCGTGCTCGCGGCACTGGGGCCTGACGCGGTGCCGGCGTTCCGCCTCGAGGGCGGCCGCCGCGACACGCCCGTGATCGTGCCGCCCGGCACGCGGGCCGCGGTGGGCGCGCTGGTGGACGCCGGCCTGTTCGACGGCGATTCGGCCACCGCCGCCCTCGCCGGCCTGGAGCCGCTGGGCCTGCAGCAGTCGGGCTCGAACGCGTGGGCGGTGCACGGGTCGCGCACCGCCAGCGGCCTACCGCTCATCGCCGGCGACCCGCACCGACCGTTCGAGGTGCCCAACGTCTACTACCAGTTGCGCCTCACCGGCCCGGGCGTCGACGCCGCCGGCTTCTCCTTCCCGGGCGTGCCCGGCCTGCTGCACTTCGCCCAGACCGCCCACGCGGCGTGGGCGGTCACCAACGCCATGGCCGACTACCAGGACCTGTTCGTGGAGCGCCTGCCCGATGCCCTCACCGACGTGCGCACCGAGCGGGTGCTGGTGCGCGATGGCCACGACGTCGACGTCGAGTGCGCGGTCACGCGGCACGGCCCGGTGGTGCTCGGCAGCGTCGCCCACGGCGTAGGCGTGGCCCTGGCCTCGAGCGGCCTGGTGGAGGCGGGTGGCAGCCTGCGCACGATCGTGCCGATGCTGCAGGCCCGCAGCGCGGTCGAGCTCGACCGCGCGCTGGCCGACTGGGTGGAGCCGGCCAACAACTTCGTGCTGGCCGACGACGCCGGCCACATCGCGTACCGCACGGCCGGGCGCATCCCGGTGCGCCATCCGCTGAACCAGGTGCTCCCGGTGCCGGGGTGGACCACCGAGCACGACTGGCACGGCTTCATCCCCGACGGCGAGCTGCCCCGCGCCGCCGACCCGGCCACGGGCGCCATCGTCACCGCCAACCAGCGCGTCACCACCCGCGACTACCCGCACCTGCTCAACGACGACGCCTACGCCGGGCACCGCGCCGACCGCATCTGGACGCGCCTCGGCGACCGCACCGGGCTGACCGTCGCCGACCAGGCCGCCATCCACGGCGACTCGGTGAACCGGCCCGGCCTCGCGCTGGCCGCGGTCATGGGCGAGGTCGACCCCGATGCCGCCACGGTGCTCGCCGGCTGGGACGGCACCATGGGCGCCGACTCCCCCGCCGCCGCGCTCGTCGCCCTCGCGCGGCACCACCTGTGCGCGCTGGTGGCCGCCGCGCTGCCGGCGGCCCTGCGCACGAACCCGTTCGCCGCATGGGAGCCACCGGCCACCGCGCTCCCGGTGGAGCTGCGCGTCGCCAACGCCATCGGCCACTGGATCGCCGACGACGACCGCCGCGTGCTCGACGGGCGCCCGTGGCCGCCGCTGGTGGCCGAGGCCACCGCGCTCGCCCGGGCGGCGCTGGCCGACGGCCAGGGCTGGGGCGCCCTCCACGAGGCCACGCCGCTGCATCCGGCCCGTGGCCTCGACCCCACCCTCGACGCGCTGGTGCGGCCCACCTCGGGCCCGCTGGCCGGCGCGGCCGACTGCGTGATGGCCATGAACCAGATGGGTGGCATCACCACCAACGCCATGAGCGGCTCCACCGCCCGCTACGTGTGGGACCTGGCCGACCGGTCGCGCAGCGGGTGGACGGTGCCGCTGGGCGCGTCGGGCCACCCGGCCAGCCCCCACTTCCGCGACCAGACGCCCGACTGGGCCGGGGCGCGGGTGCAGCCCGCGTTCACCGGCGACATCATCAGCCAGGTGGTGCTGCACCCCGCCCGCTGACCCGAGACCGGGCCCACGCCGGATGGCAAGATGCCCGCCGTGACGATGACCCGAAGCGACGCACTCGCCGCCCTCACCGCGCCCGGCCAGCCCTACGAGCTGCAGACCGCGACGAATCACGCCGGGCGTCCGATCAAGGTCTTCACCAACGCGCCACGTTCGCTGCGCGAGCTGTTCGCGGGCACCGCGTCGGACCTGCCGTTCCTGGTCTACGGCGACGAGCAGCTCACCTTCTCCGAGGCGTGGGCCGCCGCCGGCCGCATCGCCCACGTGCTCGTGCACGACCACGGCGTGGCCAAGGGCGACCGGGTCGCCATCTCCATGCGGAACTACCCGGAGTGGGTGCTGTGCTTCATGGCCGCCACGTCCATCGGTGCGGTCGCCGTGGCGTTGAACGCCATGTGGCAGACCGACGAGATGGGTTACGGCCTGCGCGACTGCGGCGCCGAGGTCGCCTTCGTCGACCAGGAGCGCCTCGACCGCCTGGCCGCGGGCGAGCCGTTCCCCGACCTGGCCGTGTACGTCGTGCGGCCCACCGATGCCGGCGTGGTGCCGGGCACCGTGGTGCTGGCCGACCGGCTGGCCACGGTGGGCGACGTGCCCGTGCCAACGGTCGACGTGGAGCCCACCGACGCGGCCATGATCTTCTACACCTCGGGTTCCACCGGGCACCCCAAGGGCGTGCTGTCCGATCACCGCGCCGTGCTCAGCGCGCTGCTGTCGTGGGAGCTCGACGCCACCGCCATGGCCATGGTCGCTGGCATCGTGGCCGAGGCGCCCGTGCACCAGGCGGCCACGCTCATGGCCGTGCCGCTGTTCCACGTGACCGGCTCGAACGCGGTGTTCCTGATGTCGTACCGCCTGCAGCGCAAGCTCGTGTGCATGTACAAGTGGGACCCCGAGCAGGCCGCCGCGCTCATCGAGCGCGAGCACATCAACTCGGTGGTGGCCCCGCCGGCCATGACCCACGACCTCGTGCGGGTGGCCCACACCACCGAGTACGACCTGTCGTCGCTGCGCACGGTCGGCGGCGGTGGCGCGGCCCGCGCCCCCGAGCAGGTCCGCCAGATCGACGCCACGATCACCTCTGCGCTGCCCAACACCGGCTGGGGCATGACCGAGACGAACGCCATCGGCGCCGGCATCGGCGGCCAGGACTACCTCGACCACCCGGCCAGCTCGGGCCGCTGCCCCGCCGTCATGGAGCTGAAGGTCGTCGACGACGAGGGGAACGAGCTCCCCACGGGCGAGCGCGGCGAGCTGCTCGTACGCGGCGCGGCGATGTTCCGCGGCTACTGGAACCAGCCCGAGGTCACCGCCACGGGCCACCTGGACGGTGACTGGTTCCGCACCGGCGACGTCGCCTATCTGGACGCCGACCGCTACCTGTACATCGTCGACCGCATCAAGGACCTGATCATCCGCGGCGGCGAGAACATCGGCTGCGGTGGCGTCGAGTCCGCCCTGCTGCTGCACCCCGACGTGCACGAAGCCGCGGTCTACGCCGTGCCCGACGAGCGTCTCGGTGAGGAGGTCGGGGCGACCGTGTACGGCAGCACCGAGCTCGACGTGGACGAGCTGCGCGCGTTCCTCGGCCAGCACCTGGCCCGCTTCGAGGTGCCGCGGTACATCACCGTGGCGACCGAGCCGCTGCCCCGCACGGCGTCGGGCAAGATCCTCAAGCGCCAGCTGCGCGACGAGGCCGTCCCCACCCTGGTCGGTGGGGACTGACGTCTCCTTCCGTGCGGGCGGGCCGCCGCGCCCGGCCCGGGGTCAGCCCCGTTCAGCCCCGGTACTGGGCGAAGGTCTTGCCTTCGACCACCAGGCGCTCCAGCAGCGCGGCCGGCTTCCACTGCGGGCCCTGCTCGGCCTCCAGCTTCTGCAAGCGTGCCAGCACGTTCGCCAGGCCGAGCTGGTCGGCGTAGAACATCGGCCCACCGCGGTAGGCGGGCCAGTTGTAGCCGTTGATCCAGATGATGTCGATGTCACTGCCGCGGATCGCCTTGCGCTCCTCCAGGATCTTGGCGCCCTCGTTGATCATGGGCAGCACGAGACGCTCGACGATCTCGTCCTCGGTGAAGGTGCGAGCCGGCTTGCCGCTCCTGGCGGCGAACTCCTTCACGATGGCCTCGGTCACCGACGACGGTGACCCGTTGCGATTGGCGTCGTAGTCGTAGTAGCCGGCGCTGGTCTTCTGGCCGCGACGGTCGAGCTCGCACAGCCGATCGCGGATGGTGGCGCCCTTGGACGTCTCCTTCACCCAGCCGATGTCGAGGCCGGCCAGATCGCTCATCTGGAACGGGCCCATGGCGAAGCCGAACTCGTACAGGGCGCGGTCCACGTCCCATGGCATGGCGCCCTCCTCGATGAGGGCCTGGGCCTCGCGGCCGCGCTGGGCCAGCATGCGATTGCCGACGAACCCGGGGCACACGCCCACGAGGGCGGCGATCTTGCCGACCTTCTTGGCGATCTGCATGGAGGTGTTGATCACCTCCTTCGACGTGTGATCGGCTCGCACCACTTCGAGCAGGCGCATCACGTTGGCCGGCGAGAAGAAGTGCAGGCCGATGACCGCCTCGGGCCGCTTGGTGACCGAAGCGATCTCGTCGATGTTCAGCGCGCTGGTGTTGGTGGCCAGGATGGCGCCGGGCTTGCAGATGGCGTCGAGCCTGGTGAACACGTCCTTCTTGATGTCCATGCGCTCGAACACCGCCTCGATGATCAGGTCGGCGTCGGCCAGCGCGTCGAGCGACAGCGCCGGCGTGATGAGGCCCATGCGCCGGTCGACATCGGCCAGCGGGAAGCGACCGTTCCTGGCGCTGCGCTCGTAGTTGGCCCGCACCACACCGAGGCCGCGGTCGAGCGCCTCCTGCGCCGTCTCCACGATCGTCACCGCGATGCCGGCGTTCACGAAGTTCATGGCGATGCCGCCGCCCATCGTGCCGGCACCGATGATGCCCACCGTCTTCACCGGGATCGTGGCCGTGTCGGCAGGCACGTCGGGGACCTTCCACACCTCGCGCTCGGCGAAGAACACGTAGCGCTGGGCGGCCGACTCGGGGCTGGTGACGAGCGTGCCGAACAGGCGGCGCTCGGCCTGGATGCCCTCGGCGAAGGGCAGGTTCACCGCCGCCTCGACGGTCTGGATGATGGCCTCGGGCGCCTTGAAGCCCCGGATCTTCTTGGCGTTGGCGGCCCGGAAGGCGGTGAACTCGTCGGCCGACATGGGCGCCACCGGACGGTCGCTGATCTTGGTGAGCGCGGCCCCGGCGGCGGCAAGACGGCGGGCGAAGGCGACCGCGTCGGCCCGTAGGGCCCCTTCGGTGGCCAGCTCGTCGACCAGGCCCATGGCCAGGCACTCCGCGGCCGGCACGTGGGCACCCGAGAGCATCATGTCGAGCGCCCGCTGGGGGCCGGCGATGCGGGGCAGGCGCTGGGTGCCGCCGGCACCGGGCAGCAGGCCCAGGTTGACCTCGGGCAGTCCGCACTTCGCGCTGGGCACGGCGATGCGGTAGTGGGCGCACAGGGCCACCTCGAGGCCACCGCCCAGGGCGGTGCCGTGGATGGCGGCCACCACCGGCTTGGTGGAGCTCTCCATCATCTCCTGCACCTCGAACAGGCTGGCGCCCTTGGCCGCGCCCCCGAACTCGGAGATGTCGGCCCCGGCGATGAAGGTGCGGCCGGCGCAGATCAGGACGATGGCCGCAGCCGCCGGATCGGCGATGGCCGCCTTGAAGCCCTCGTAGAGGCCGTCGCGCACGTTGAAGCTGAGCGCGTTCACGGGCGGCGAGTTGAGCGTGATGACGGCGACGTCGCCGTCCAGGGTGAGATCGGTGACCTCGTTGATGGCTGCCATGCAGGGAATCTTGCACGTTTCGGCCGCCCCGCCGCACAATGGCCGCATCTACTGCCGGTCTGCGGGCCGGCGTCTCCCAGGGGGAAAGCACCAGATGCGCGAAGCAGTCGTCGTCTCCTATGCCCGCACCGGTCTGGCCAAGTCGGCCCGCGGTGGGTTCAACAACACGCCGGCCATGACGATGGCCGCCCACGCCATCAAGCACGCCGTGAAGAAGTCGGGTGTCGACCCGGCCGATGTCGAGGACCTGTACCTGGGCAACGGCGCCCACGGCGCCGGCAACCTGGCCCGCCTCGCCGGCCTGCTCGCCGGCCTTCCCGTCACCACGGGCGGCGCCACCATCCAGCGTCACTGCTCGTCGGGCCTGAACGCCATCGCCCTCGCCGCGAACTACATCAAGGAAGACGGCGCCGACGTGGTCGTCGCCGGTGGCGTCGAGTCCATCTCCATGCCGAACCCCGGCTTCGGTGGCCCCTCCAACATGGACCCCGAGCTGAGCACCATGTACCCGGCCATCTACATGGCCATGATCGAGACGGCCGACATCGTCGCCCAGCGCTACGGCGTGACCCGTGAGTACCAGGACGAGTACTCGCTCGAGTCGCAGAAGCGCATGGCCGCGGCCCAGGCCAACGGCCTGTTCGCCGACGAGATCGTGCCCATGAACACCAAGCAGAAGCTCGTGAACAAGGAGACGGGTGAAGAGAGCATCGTCGACGCCGTCGTCGACCACGACGACTGCAACCGGCCCGACACCACCATCGAGGGCCTGGCCAAGCTGAAGCCCGTCCGCGGCGAGGGCAACTTCATCACCGCCGGCAACGCCAGCCAGCTGTCCGACGGCGCCGCCGCCGTCGTGCTCATGGAGGCCAAGGAAGCCGACAAGCGCGGCTTGACGCCCATGGGCGCGTTCCGCGGCTGGGCCGTGGCCGGCTGCGAGCCCGACGAGATGGGAATCGGCCCGGTCTTCGCCGTGCCGAAGCTGCTGAAGCGCCACGGCCTCACCGTCGAGGACATCGACCTTTGGGAGCTGAACGAGGCCTTCGCCAGCCAGTGCCTGTACTCGCGTGACCGCCTCGGCATCGACCCGGCCAAGTACAACGTCAACGGTGGCTCCATCGCCGTCGGCCACCCCTTCGGCATGACCGGCGCCCGTTGCGCCGGCCACGTCCTGCAGGAGGGCCAGCGTCGGGGGGCCAAGTGGGGCGTCGTGACGATGTGCATCGGCGGTGGCCAGGGCGCCGCCGGCCTGTTCGAGATCTTCAGCTGATCCGACCGTCTCCCGCATTGTCGATGGCCCGGACCCGACAGGGTCCGGGCCATCGCCGTTCTCCGCGCATCGCGACCTAGGGCGCGAAGACCTCGACCCGACAGGCGATCCCAGGCGCACGGCTCAGGCGTGCATCGGCCGTGAGGAGCACACAGCCGAGCCCTTCGGCCAGGGCGATGTAGCACGCGTCGTACGGCGTGACGTTGTGACGGAGCTCGAACGCTCGCATCATGAGCCTTCCGACCGGGTAACGATCGAGCGGCAATCGCAGGAGATCGTCGACCGCGTCACGGAAGCGGACGTCGGTGAGATCACCGGCCCGCCACCGTCGGCGAAGTACCGACACGGTCTCGACGTCGGCGAGGTCGGGCACCGCGGCCGCGCCTTCTGCCGCCAGCCTGGCGCGGGCCACGGGTCCGTCGTGTGCGTCGTCGCCGACGACGACGGCCAGGACGGACGCATCGAGGACGATCAACGCGCCGAGCGGTCCTCGTCGAGATCCGTCACCGCAACACGCGACGGGACCCGTCCCCCGCGGTGGCGTCCGATGCCGGCGAGCACATCGTCCAACGACGGGCGGCGGGCGAGCTTCGTGAGCTCGGCCGACAGGTACTGCTGGAGCGACTGGCCCGCCGCGTCGGCGCGGCGGAGAAGGTCGGCGTGGACGTCATCGGGAAGATCGCGAACCAGCACGTTCGGCATGCTTGCATTCTGATAGCAGCGGCCGGCGAAGGCAAGCGCGAAACCGGCTACGCGGTGGTCTTGGCCCGGGCCGCCTTCATGTCGGCGCTGAGGTCGCGCTGGTGGGTGGGGGCGATCATGAGCTCCTCGACGGTGGCCCGCTGGGGCAGCGATGCGACCATGAGGATGGCGGCGGCCACGTCGTCGGGGTGGGCCATGCGTGACCGTTCCTGCTCCCCCGGGTTCAAGGCCCGGTTGTCGAGGATGGGCGTGTCGATCTCGCCCGGGTACACCGTGGTGCAACGCACGCCCCGGTTGCGGACCTCGGACGCCAGCTCGGTCATGTAGGCGGCCACCGCGGCCTTGGCCGAGCAGTAGGCGCTGCCGGCCATCACGTTCGGACGCAACCCACCGATGGACGAGATGGTGATCACGGTCCCCTCCCCCGCGGCCATCATCGTCGGCACCAGTGCCTTGGTGAGCATGGCCACGCCGAGCACGTTCACCTGCCACACCGCCGTCCACTCCTCCGCGTCCAGGTGCAACGCCGAACGCACCTTCGACGAGAACCCGGCGTTGTTCACCAGCACGTCGACGCGCCCGTGCCGCTCCAGGCACGCGGCGGCCAGCCGGTCGGCCTCGGTCGCGCCGATGAGGTCGGCCGGGCACGCCCACGCGTCACCACCGATCTCGGCCACGACCTCGTCGAGCGGACCCCGCCGTCGACCGTTCACGACGACCGTGGCCCCGGCGCCCGCCAACGCCAGCGCGGTCGACCGACCGATCCCCGAACCTGCCCCCGTCACCAATGCCACCTTGCCGCTCAATGCCCCCATGGCGGCGACGGTAGCAGCGGTCCGCCCGGGACGAGCCCGGGCGGACCGACACGCACACCTACTGACTACGGACCGGTGAAGAGCGAGCCCTTGGCGCCGTGCTCCAGGCCGATGCCCCGGACCCGGTCGGACTCGCGGTTCTTGACCTCGGCCCGGCCGACCACCTGGTGGTGGACCTCGTCGGGGCCGTCGGCCAGGCGCAGCGTGCGCTGGCTGTGCCACATCTCGGCCAGCGGGAACCACTGCGAGATGCCGGCGGCGCCGTGCATCTGGATCGCCTCGTTGATGATGTCGCAGCACTTCTCGGGGACCATGGCCTTCACGGCGCTGACCCACACGCGGGCCTCGGCGTTGCCGAGGGTGTCCATGGCCTTGGCGGCCCGGAGCACCATCAGGCGCATGGCCTCGACCTCGATGCGCGAGCGCGACACGACTTCCATGTTCTTGCCCAGGTTGATGAGCTTCTTGCCGAAGCCCTCACGGGTGAGACCACGGTCGACCATGAGCTCGATGGCCCGCTCGGCGGCACCGATGGAGCGCATGCAGTGGTGGATGCGGCCTGGGCCCAAGCGGACCTGGGAGATCTCGAAACCGCGTCCCTCGCCCCACAGGATGTTGCTCTTGGGGACGCGCACGTCGTTGAAGCGGATGTGCATGTGGCCGTGGGGCGCGTCGTCGGCGCCGAACACGTACATCGGGCCGACGATCTCGACGCCGGGGGCGTCGACCGGTACCAGGATCTGCGACTGCTGCTTGTAGGTGTCGGCATCCGGGTTGGTGCGCACCATGGTGATCATGATCTTGCAGCGGGGGTCGCCGGCACCGGAGA
This sequence comes from Actinomycetes bacterium, assembly GCA_031359995.1. Taxonomy (GTDB): domain Bacteria; phylum Actinomycetota; class Acidimicrobiia; order Acidimicrobiales; family Ilumatobacteraceae; genus JANMAT01. Next base: position 27,754 of record JANMAT010000179.1, on the reverse strand, counting down.
TGTAGAACTTCTCGCCGCTGATGACCCACTCGTCACCGTCGAGCGTGGCCCGCGTCTGGATCTGCTTGGCGTCGGAGCTCATGACGCCGGGCTCGGTCATGGCGTAGGCCGACCGGATCTCGCCGTTCAGCAACGGCTCCAGCCACTGCTGCTTCTGCTCGGGCGTGCCCACCCGCTCGAGGACCTCCATGTTGCCGGTATCGGGGGCCGAGCAGTTCAGGCACTCCGACGCCAGCCGGTTCTTGCCGAGCTCGTTGCCGATGTAGGCGTAGTCGAGGTTGCTGAGGCCCTGTCCGGTCTCGGCGTTGGGGAGGAAGAAGTTCCACAGACCGCTGGACTTGGCCTTGGCCTTGGCCCCTTCGAGCAGCTCGAGCTGGCCGGGAGCCCAGCTCCAGCGCTCGGCCCGACCCTCACCCAACCGGTGGAACTCCTCGGTGATCGGGTCCACCTCGGTGGCGATGAACTCCTTCACCGCGTCGTACAGCGGCCGCACCCCCTGCGACATCCGCAGATCGAGGTCGTCCATGCTCGCCGACTTCAGCGCGCCACCTGTCATGTGGTTCCTCCCGTAGAGCGTTCCCGTGAAAGGACCATACCCGCGCCCCCTGCCGCGGCCCGAAAGCGGCGCTCAGCTCGCTGGTGCTCAGCCGCCGAGCAGCTCCTGGGAGCGGCGGCGGAGCTTGCGCATGCCGTTGAGCCAGCGGTCGGGATCGGCGGCCTTGCGCTCCACGTAGGTCTGCACCTCGGGGTGGGGCAGGATCAGGAACTTCCCGTCGCGCACCGCGGCGGTGACGACCTCGGCCACGTACTCGGGTTCCACGATGCCGTCGGTGCCGCCGTCGCCGAGCTGGCGCGGCGCCATGGCCGTGTTGACGCCCTGCGGGCACAGCACCGACACGCCGATGCCGTCGTCGCCGTGAGCGATGGCCAGCGTCTCGGCCAGCTTGATGCACGCCGCCTTGGTCACGCTGTAGGGCGCCGAGCCCACCGCGGCGAGCAGGCCGGCGGCGCTGGCGGTGTGCACCAGATAGCCCTCCTTGCGGGCCAGCATCGACGGCAGCACGGCGCGTGCCGCGTACACGTGGGCCATGACGTGCAGCTCCCACTGCATCTGCCAGGCGTCGTCGGGGGCCTCGACCCCGCCGGTGGCGCCGCCGGCACCGGCGTTGGAGAAGAAGATGTCGATGGGCCCGATCTCGCGCTCGACCTTCTCCACGAGGGCGACGATGGCCGCCTCGTCGGTGACATCGAGCTCCACGCCGAGGCAGCCGATCTCGGCACCCACGGCCCGGGCTGCCTCGCCGTTGCGGTCGGCCACCACCACGTGGCGCGCCCCCAGGCCCATCCAGTGGCGGGCCACGGCCGAGCCGATGCCCCCGCCGCCACCGGTCACGACGGCCACGCGGTCCTTGATCTCCATGATGCTCTGCTTTCCTCTCAGCCGACGGGGGCCAGGTCCAGCACCGAGGGCTGGAGCTTGGCGAAGTTCTCGCAGTAGAAGGCCCGGCGCACCGACTCGCTCAGGTCGCCCAGGCTCTGCTCGAACCGACCGATCGGGTTCCGGCCGCCCTCGGTGTGGGGGTAGTCGGACGAGAACAGGTACAGCTCGGGCGCCGAGTCACGGATGAGCGCGCCCACGTCCTCGAACGGGTACGGCGTGAACCCGAGCTGCTCGCGCACCATCTCTGACGGGCTGCGGGTGAACGTGCGCAGCTCGGGCTCGGAGCGGGCCCAGATGCTCGCGGCGTGATCGAGCCGGCGCAGCATGCCCGGCACCCACGTGGCACCGAGCTCGATGGCCCCACCGCGCAGGCCCCGATGCCGTTCGAGCACGCCATCGAGCACCATGACCGACAGGAACTCCTCGGCCGACTGGTGCAGCACGGTCAGGTCCTTCGAGCGCACGTTCTCGGCGCCGCCGAGCCAGTCCTTGGGCTCGGCGCGCCCGGTGTTCATGTACTCGCTGCGGATCTGGATCGTCTGGCCGCCGACGTGCAACAGGAACGGCGTGCCCGCCTCGGCCATGCGGGCCCAGATCGGGTCGAGGTCGTCGTGACCGGGTGAGCGACCGCCGCACGGCACGGCGGGGATCCAGAACGCCCGGCAGCCCATGGCGATGGCGGCATCGAGCTCGACGGCGGCCAGCGCCGGATCGTCGAGCGAGAGCAGGCCCACGGCCAACAGCCGGGGATCGGCGCCACAGAACTCGACCATGGCCCGGTTGTGGGCCCGGCAGGCGCCGTACTTCACCACGGGGTCGTGCCCGAACAGCACCTGGCCCGGCGAGAACGTGGAGAACACCCACTGGGCGTGAAAACCGAGGAGGTCGAGGGCCCGCGTGCGCTCGACGGCGTTGAAGGCGCCCAGCGCTTCGTAGTTCTTCGGTCCGGCGATGACGTCGCGCTCGAGCTCGGCCAGCTCGTCGACGGAATGGCCGCCGGCAAGGGCGTACTGCTGCATCTTCACGGCCATGGGCCCACCCGAGCTGACCGACAGCGGCGGGATGCGGTCGCGCAGGCCCGGATCGGCCTGGTCGACCAGGAAGTTCGGCAGCTCCATGATGTGGCTGTCGGCGTCGAAGAAGGTTCGCCCCTCGGCATACGGCATGTCGCACCCCCACGTGCTCAGCGATGTCCGGGCGACCCTACCGCCCGCTCCTCGTTGTGGACCATGTCCACGGTGCGTACGCTGCACGCAGCCGCACGCACCATGGGGGTGGAGCAGATGGCCAAGCTGCCGTTGCTGGAAGTTCCGATCGTCGACTACGGCGCCGACGAGGCGGCCATGGTCGCCTACCGCCGCGCCGGTGAGGAGCGCGCCGCCCGACTGGGCAATCGCGGGCCGCTCCGCTTCACCGCCGACGGCCGACTCGACCCGGCGATCCTCGCCAAGTACGTCGAGCACGGCTTCTACATCTTCCAGGGCGTGCTCGGCGCCGAGGAACTGGCCGACATCGAGCGCGACGTGATCGACGTGCTCGACCGGGTGCCCGTGGCCAAGGACGCCACCATCGACCGCCACGGCCGCCCCGCCCTCGGTGTGGACTGCACGGCCCACAACGTGTCGTGGGTGCGCCCGTTGTCGGACCCGTTGGGCGGCACCTCGTTCGCCCACGGCCGCCACCCGGCCAAGATGAACGAGCCGACCCCTCCGCAGGAGGCGCCCGAGCACGTGGTGCAGCTAGTGCTCGGCTCGCTCCAGTTCTCGGACGCGTGCCTACGGGTGTACGGCCACCCGCAGCTGCTCGCCGTGGCCGAGGCGGTGAACGGCCCCGACTTCACGCCGTTCAACGAGGCGATCTGGATCAAGCAGGCCGGCCTCGGTGGCTCGGTCGCGTGGCACCAGGACGGGTGGACGCACTGGGACAGCCCCGAGCTCGACGAGGGCACCCACGGGTTCAACTTCATGGCCCAGCTGTACGGCTGCGACTCGGCCAACGGCCTCTGGATCGTGCCCGGCTCGCACCGCATCGGCAAGGCCGACATCAGGGCCCTGGTCGCTGCCGCCGGTTCCGACCGCCTCCCCGACGCGGTGCCGCTCGTGTGCAACGCGGGCGACGTGGCGATCACGAACCGTCAGGCGGTGCACGGTTCGTTCGCCAACACCAGCCCGAACATCCGCGTCACCATCAACTTCGGATTCCACCGCCGCCGCTCGGTGCAGGGCGTGGAGAGCGGCGGCGTGCACAACCCGGTATCGGTCTACGACGACGCCTACATCGAGGAGCGCTCGAAGGTGATCGCACTGGCCATCGACGCCCGCGCTCAGCGCTACCCTGACGAGACCCGCTACGCGTACCGGCCGTTCGTCGGCCGCGAAGACGAACTGCGCTTCACGCCCGCGGCCCGCGCCGGGCTGAAGGACTACAACCTGCGCGACCTCGGCATCTGAACGATGGCCGGCTTCGAGCTCACCCCCACCCTCCTCGCGGAGCTGCAGCGCTACGACACGCCCACGGTGTGCAACGCACTCGAACTGCTGGTGCCCGAACGCCGCGGGTACGGGTTCACGACGGCGCCGCTCGTGTGCACCCGGCCGCAGTTGACGCCGATGGTGGGCATCGCCCGTACCGCCACCATCCGCAGTGCCCACCCGAGCGACCTGGCCGGCGCCGACGCCCGCGCCCTGTCGGACGCGTACTACGCCTACATCGACGACGGCGCCAAGCCGAGCGTGATCGTGATGCAGGACCTCGACGAGCAGCGCGGCTACGGCTCGTTCTGGGGCGAGGTGAACAGCGCGATCCACAAGGGGCTCGGCTGCGCCGGCCTGGTCACCGACGGCGGCGTGCGCGACCTGCCCGACATCGCCCAAGGCTTCCAGATGCTGGCCGGGCGGGTCATCCCGTCGCACGCCTACGTCCACGTGGTCGACTTCGGGCGACCCGTGAACGTGGCGGGCATGCGCGTACGCCACGGCGACATCATCCACGCCGACATGCACGGTGCCGTGGTCATCCCCCACGCCGTCGCCGCCGGCGTCCACGAGGCCGCCCAGCAGATCATCCGGCGCGAGCGCGTCATCATCGACGCCGCCCGCGAGCCCGGCTTCGACATCCACGCCCTGCGCGCCGCCCAGGGTCGCGCCGCCGAGATCCACTGACCGGGCGACGTCGTGGCAGTCGGACTGCTCGAATGTCGGCGACCCATTTCAATGAATTGGCGCCTTCAATGCCGAGGTCATTGATTGTCGATGGGCGCCGTGTGACCGGTGCACGTCACGCAACGTCGGTCCGATACCTAAATGAATGCGAACTCTGGGCGACGACCTCCAAAGAACCTTCCCTCGCCTCGCCGCCGGCCCTAGGGTTCCGCCGCCATCCCGCGCCCAGGAGGAGCCCATCGTGTTCTGGTTGTTCGTGCAGTACCTCTGGTACCTCCTCGCCGCACTCGCGCTCGGCGTCCTCGTGGGCTGGCTGTGGTGGGGCCGGCGGCTGAAGCGCACGACCACCGTCACCCAGGACGTTCGCCGCGAACTGCTCGCCGAACGGGCCCGGGCTGACGCGCTGGCGACAGAACACGACGCGACGAAGCGCCAGCTGGTCGACGCGAGGTCGGCGTCGACCGCGGCGCCCGACCACACGCCCCGGCTGGGCGAGCTCGAGGGGGCGCTGGTTGCGGCCACCGCCCGTGCCGACGAGCACGCCAGCCAGCTCGCCAGCCTCCGGGCCGAGCACGATCAGCTCGCGACGGCGCACGCCGAGCTGCTGGGACGCCCGTCGTTCGTCCTACCGCCGATCGGCGAGCGCGTGCCGGCCGACGGCCGCGAGGACGAGCTCGAGCGGGTCGAGGGCATCGGACCGAAGATGGCCGCCGCGCTGCGCGCCGCCGGCATCACCACCTTCGCGCAGCTCAGCAACACCACCGAACCCGAGCTCCACACCGCGGTCGAGGCCGCTGGGCTGCCGTTCGCCCCGAGCATCCCCACCTGGGCCAAGCAGGCGGCACTGCTCGCCCGCGGAGACGACGACGGGTTCGCGACGTACACCGCGTGGCTCGTCGCCGGCGTGCCGCCCACCGACGGCAGCGTCGACCCGGTGCGCACGCGCTTCCGGGCGACCGACCGGTTGATGGCCCTCGCTGCGGCCGGATCGCCGGCGGCGACGCCGCTCCGGCTCACGACCGATTCCGGTGCCGACGACCTCACCGTCGTCGAGGGCATCGGCCCCAAGATGGCGACCGCCTTGCACGACGCCGGCATCCACACGTTCGCGGCACTGGCGGCGTCGACCGAGGACGCGCTGCGCGCCGCGGTGAAGGCCGCCGGGCTGTCGTTCGCGCCGAGCATCCCGACGTGGGCCCGCCAGGCCGACCTCCTCGCCACCGGTGACCGGGCCGCCTTCCAGGCCTACGTCGACCGCCTGGTGGCCGGCCGCGAGCCCGGGACCGATCGTTGATGGAGACCATCACCACCACGACCACCACGACGACGCAGGACGTGCTTCCGCCCCGGCGGGCACTGCCGATCGCCGTCGGCGTGATCGGTACGGCGGCGCTGTGGCTGGGCGGCGTCGCGCTGCACCACGGCAGCGTCCAGGACACGCTGCGCGACCGCTCACGCGGCGCGTTGGCGCAGAACGGCTTGTCGGGCGTCGATGCCTCGTTCAAGGGGCGTGACGCGACTCTCACCGGCGTCGTGCCCACCGAGGCCGACATCGCCGGGGCGCACGACCTCGTGCGCGAGCGCACCGGGGTGCGGCACGTGACCGACCGTCTCACCGTCGCCGCCGGAGCCGCCACCACGACCGGCATCACCTCCACGCTCGACGGCGGCCGCATCGTCCTCGAAGGCGTCGTACCGACCGATGCGGCGAAGACCGCCCTCGGCCAGGCGGCCGCCGACGTGGTCGGTGCCGCCAACGTCGACAACCGGCTGACGGTCGTCGCCGGGGTCGCCGACCCGCAGGCCGCACTGGCCACGCTGCTGGCCGGGTTGGCCAGGAATGGCATCAGCGGCGGCACTGCGCAGTGGCGCACCGGGCGGCTCATGCTCACCGGCACCGTGCCGACCGAGGCCGTGAAGAGCAAGGCGGCCATCGACGCCTCCGCGCTGGTCGGCGGCGCGGCCAACGTGGTGAACCAGTTGCAGGTCGCCACGCCAACCGCGGCGACCTCGGTCGCCACGACCGCGCCCGCCACCACGACGACACCCGCCACCACCGCGCCAGCCACCGCGCCCGCCACGGCCACGCCGGCCACGAGCGCCGCGCCGGTGGCGACCACCGCAGCGCCGTCAGCGACCACCGCGGCTCCGGCCGCCGACGTGGCCGACACTCTGGCCAACGCGGTCGTGTACTTCGGATCCGACTCCGCCGCGATCGGTCCCCAGGCCGAGGCCACGATCGATGCTGTCGCCGACGTGATGCAGTCGAATCCGGCTGTCCACGTGAGCGTGAACGGCAACACCGATGTGAACGGCAGCGACGAGTACAACCTCGCGCTCAGCCAACTCCGTGCCGACGGCGTCCGTGACGCCCTCATCCAGCGGGGCATCGATCCGGGCCGGATCACCACGAGCTACGTGGGCAAGACGCGTCCGGCCGCCGACGACGACGCCCTCAACCGCCGGGTGGAGTTCAGCCTCGAGCGGTGAGGCCGCCGCCGTCAGGTCGGTGCCACGTCGCGGTCTACGCGTTGGCGACGGATTCGACGAGATCCACGAGGCTCGCCGTCGCCGCGGTCACCTGCGCCTTCTCGGCGGCGAGTTCCTCCTGCTCAGCGCGGTGCCGCTCTTCGGCTGCTGTCACGACTTGCTGGGTGGCGGCGTGGGCGACCGCTTGCGCGTCCGCCGCCACCCGTGGGTGCCGATTCGCGAGGACCTGCGGCCCTGGTCGATCGCCGTCGTTGCTCGGACGATCGTGGTGACGCTCCGCGGGAGCGGCGAAAGGTGGTGGTCTCGATGTTCACGAGAACCCGCAAGATCGTCGTCGTCGCAGGGATGGCCGGATCGATGCTGCTCGGGTCGGCCCGGACGGCAGGGGCGGTCGCGACGCCGCCGGCCCGCCCGTCCGAGCATCGACCAGGTGCGACCCTGGCGCAGCTGACCGCGCAGTGGTAGCAGTGGTCGATCGCAATCCCACTGGCCGATCATCCGTTCAACGATCCGCCCGCCCACGACTGCGCGTACGGGCAGTCGGGCCGCACGTGGTTCCTCGGTGGCGTGTTCAACGCCACCGGCATCGCCGCGAGGAACTGCACGGTTCCCCGCGGCACGAGCCTGCTGGTGCCCGCCATCAACGTCGAGTGCTCCAACGTGGAGGCCGCCCCGTACTTCGGCAAGACCGAAGCGAAGCAACGGGCGTGCGCCAGGGCGTTCGAGTTGACCGAGCCGTACATCACGCTCGACGGGCGACGGGTGGCGCTCACCTACGTCGTGTCGCCCCAGTTCCGGTTCGCCGCGCCGGCCGACAACGTGCTCGGCGTGTCCGGTCCGGTCCGGGGCACGTCGGTCTCCGTGGGCTGGTGGGCATTGGTGCAACCGCCGAAGGGCGTGCACCGGCTGGAGTTCGGGGAAACCTTCCCGGCCTTCGGGTTCACCATCGACATGACGTACAGCCTGACCGTCGTCTGAGGCGAGAACGTCGTGCCGCAGATGTGCTGCCGCACGGCGGCTCGAGGTCAGCACCACGACGCCGATGATGACGTCTGGAACGTCCGCACCAAGCGAGTCACCGGCGGCCAGTCGTACGGCCGCCGCCTCCGCCGGGCCCGGGGCCGCGCCCGCAGCGCCGCCGAGCGGGCCGGCGCGACGGCACAACAGCAGACGGTCGACGAGTCATTCGCATCAGCGCACGGCGACGGTGGCGCTCCCGGTCTGCCGCGATCTGGCCGTCAGCTGCCTGGTGTGGTGACGATGTGCTTCAGGCGGGTGGCGATCTCGTCGAGCGGTGGGTTCGTCGAGGCGACGTGCAAGACGAGGTCGTAGACGTCGTCGTTGAGGGCTCGTGAGGCCTTTGTGCCGTTGATCTCGAGGAACACAGCGGTGGCGAGCCAGCCAAGGCGCTTGTTGCCGTCGACGAGCGCGTGATTGTTGACGATGGACTGCAGCAGGGCCGCGGCCTTCGTCATCAGGTCCGGGTAGGCGTCCTCGCCGAACAGGGTCGTCTGTGGGCGGGCGACGGCGGAGCCGAGCAGTCCGAGGTCGCGGATGGGTGGCGGGTTGCCGAGCAACGCGCGGGCGAGATCGATGAGGTCATCGAGGTCGAGGTACTCGACCGGCGTGGTCACTGGCCGAGGCGATGCAGGGCGTCGGCGTGCTTGTCCATGACCAGGCGCGCCGCGGCACCAACTCGGTCGCGGTGCTGACCGCGGGCCACGAACTCTCGGACGGCCTTGCGAGCGGCTTCCTGCATGGAGATGCCTTCGGCCTCGGCACGGCCGCGCAGTGCGTCTTGCTCTTCGTCGGTGAGCCGAAGGGTCATGGCCATACAATCGATGGTATCGGACTGATACCATTCTGGCAACCACTCCGATCTACAGATCTGACACGCCGCGCGGCGCGATTGGCCACCCGTCCTTCCAGCCGGAATGCTCGCGGGGCCGTACGCCGCTGCCGAGCAGACCGGCGTCGGCGCGCCCGGCGCTCGCAACTCACCGTTGCTGTCGCGCTCGCGGTCTGATAATCTGATGTCGTGACCGAAGTGACTGCTACCGAGGCCTCGAGGCGCTTCGCTGACCTGCTCGACGGCGTCGAGCATCGTGGGGAGCGCTACACGATCGTGCGCCGCGGCCGGGTCATCGCCCAGCTCGAACCCGCCACCGGTACCGCTGGCGCCGAGGCAAAGGCCCTGTTGCGACGCCACCGCGTCGATCGAGCCTGGGGCGAGGAGGTCGACGCCCTGCGCAACGACCTGACCGTGCAGGAGAGGTTCTGACGCTCCTCCTGCTGGACACCAACGTCCTCATCGACGCCGAAGGATCAGCGCTGGACCTGGACGAACTCATCGCCGACGATGACGAGCCCGCCATTGCGGCCATCACGATCGCCGAGCTCGGCGTCGGTGTCGAGGTCGCCACGGGCAAGCGCCGACAAGCACGAAAGGCGTTCCTCGACGACATCGTCGAGACACTGCCCGTCATGAGCTACGACATCGACGTCGCCCGGACGCACACCCAGCTGCTCGTGGCGGTGCGCAAGGCCGGCCGACTGCGTGCAGCCCACGACCTCATCATCGCCGCCACTGCGCTGGCGACCGGCCGTGTCGTGGTCACCTCGGACCGGCTCGGCTTCGACGACTTGCCTGGGGTGCCGGTACGACGACCCGGCTGAATTCTGTCCTACCGGGTCGGGAGCTGGAAGGCGGCGAGCGACCACCGGTCATGATCGAGGTGGCGGAGTCGACAGAGCCCCAGGGAGTTCGTTGAAGCAGGCGGTTCTGCGGGTTCGAGGCGGGCGTCGATGTAGCAGAACCTGGTCTTGTAGCGGATCGCCTTGCCGTTGGCGCTGGTCAGTGCTCGCACGCCACCGCGGCCGACGCAGCGACGACCGTCATGGCGGGCGGTTGGGCTCCGCGCTCCGCCGGGTCGGGTGCGCCCGGAAGGGTGGTGGGGGTCACCCCGAGGGTGCCTGCGACGAGACCCGCGGCCGTCGGGCGCGGCCTGGCGACGTGGGGGTTGGGGGTGCCGGTCGATGCGTTCAGGGTGCCGACGACGGCGTCGATGTCGTCGTAGGGGCCCTGGACGTAGAACGGCACTCCGTTGCGTCCGAAGCTGATGGGGTTCGGACCGTCGAAGGGACCGAGGTGGCCTGTTGTCTGGTCGAAGTCCACGGCTGGTTCGAAACCGAGTCCGCGGGCGTAGTCGATGGCGCCCCATATCAGCGCGCGTGCGAGGTCGATCGGTGACGGCAAGGGTGCACCGTCGAAGGGGCTGAAGAACGACTCGACGAACCGGTCCAGCTCGCGTCGCGTCATGACCCGGGGACCGATGACGTTCTTCACACCGAGGCAGTAGGTGTCGACGAGGTAGCCACACACCACCACACGCCGGGCGGCCCCTTCACGGGCCACGACGATCCCGACCAAACCCGATGTGGTCGGGTCACACCCCGACCGGTCGGTCCACCCCGGGCGGTCGAGGATGGTCAACCCGGCGCTCCAACCCGGGCTCACCCAGCACCCGACGAGCCCGGGCTCCGCCGCAGTCGTTGCGGTCTGCGCGGCGGCGGCCCGCACGAGCGGGACCACCCGGGCGGGCGCGAGCCCCAACCGTCGCGCGATCTGCTTCGGCGAGCAGCCCTCGGCCCGCAAGAGCTGTACCTGTCGGACGAGTTCCCCATCGAGTTCCACCACGACTGCGTCGTAGCACGCTCCACCCCCCACCAGGTGGATCCCCGAAGCCAGGGTTCAGGCCCCGAACCCGAAGGGCGTCTCGGTTCAGCCGGCCAGGCCGAGGAACACGACAACCGAGCGCGCCAGTCGAACCAGGTCATCGTCAGCGAGCCGCCCGAGGTGCTGCCCGAGCTTGTCGCGGGGCACCGTGGTGATCTTGTCGACCATCAGCGAGCACGGTTCGTGCAGCCCGTTGTCCGCATCGGGGACCAGCGGCAGACGGATCAACGGGGCGCTGGTGGGGTCGGTCGTGAACGCCACAACGGTCACCGAGCCCGTGCCATCGAAACGGTCGTCTTGGATGACGACGACCGGACGGGGCGTACCGACGTACCCCGATCCGGCCGCCGCCGTCCAGATCTCGCCCCGTCTCACTCCTCGTCCGCGCCGAGGGCGTCGATGAAAGCCTGATCCTCACCCGCGTGCCCGCTGACCGCCACGGCGCGCGACTGCTCGTGCGCCTGGACGGCGAACTGCGGCGCACGAACATCGGGAACCCAGATCTGCACCGGCCGCAGGCCCTGAGCGCGTAGACGCTGGCGGTGATCTCGGACCCGTTGCGCGAGCGGGGCGGGCGTGGACTTCGGGTTCCGACTCACCACGATACGTTACATGTAACGACGTCGTAGGGCAACCCCCCTGGGACCTCCGCTCCCCGCGCCGTCCCAAGCCGCGCTACAACGACCGCAGTCGGGTCGGTCCGCCGCGAGCCCCCGCCGCCGATACCAGTCGCGGTCGTGTCGGTCGGCGAGGTCGCACAGGACGCTCCACAGCTCACGCCGCGTCGCGCTCCTCCCCGAACACGACCAGCTCGGACGGCGGCACCCCCAGCACCACGTTGACGCTGACGTGCGGTTCCGTCCGCCGGTTCGTCCGTCTTGTCCAGCCAATCCGGGCCGTTGGTAGGCGCGCTACCAACGGGTCAGCCCTCGGTCCACGGATTGACGACGATGACGCCTGTGTCGGTGAAGTCGCTCGTGTTGCGGGTGGCCAGCACCGCGTCGTGGCTGCGGCAGATCGCGGCGATCTGCACGTCGGCGGTGCTGATCGGCCGACCAGCGCGTTCTCGTCGAACGACGATGTCCACATGGTGCCCAGCGGCCGTCTCGTCGAACGAGGCGATCCGGTGCTCGAAGTCCTCGACGACCATCGCCTCGAGCAGCCCGGCCAACGTCGTCTTGCGACGGCCATCAGGCAAACGGGCAATGCCGTACAACAGCTCGGCCAACGTCACCGCCGTCAGGAACACCTCATCGCCAGGCTGAGCATCGACCCAATCGACAACCGCGCCCGCCGGCTCACCACGCATCAGCTCCGACACGACGTTGGTGTCCAGAACGATCACTTCGGCAGCTGCGCCGAGCGCGGAGCGTCTCGCCGTGACGGCAGCTCCAACTCGGCGCCACCGACCGCAGCGAACCGCTGGTGCACGCGGCTACCGAGACGCTCCAGGGCGGGCGGCCTGACCAATGCGTCGCGAAGGATGGCGCGCACCTCGGCCTCCATCGAACGACCATGGCGAGCGGCTCGAACCCGCAACTGGGCTCGCAGCTCGTCATCGAGATCACGGATCGTCAGCGTCGCCATCAACTCCCCTTCCACACTTTTACCTGCAATGCTAGCAACGCTGTCAACCTGAACGCCACCCACCCAGTCGCCGCTGATCCAGTGCACCCTCCTCGGGCCGTACTCGGGCGGGACGCCGGGCGCGAGCGACGCGATCCCACGCGACGATACCGTGCACTCGGTCCGCCCCGCATCCGCGCTGCTCGCTTGCGCCGGGGTCGCGCCCGAGGGGTGCGAGTCGGGCCATTGCTCTATCGAGGCGGGCCGATCGGCGGCGTTCTACGTGGCGAGATCCCGGCATAGCTCGCTACGCCTCGTCCGACCTCGCCGGAGAAGAGGGCGACACAGCCCATGATCCGAACCGACGATTGGTCGAGGTGCTTGCTCAGCAAGGACTCGAGGCCGACGAGATCGTCGGCGGTGTTCGAGAAGATCCCGCGGTCGTTGTTGAAGGCCATGACGCGGCGGGCGTACCAGTTCCTGGTGACGCCGCCATTCAGCAGCGTGGCACCGAAGACGGTCGCGCCGGGGTTTGCCAATGCGAGCAGGCTTTCGAAGACCGCTGACTTCGTCGAGAGGTTTCCGGGGAGGCAGTGCAGAAGACAGGTCATCCCGATCGAATCGAAACCGGGGATGTCGGTCCCGAGTTGGGCTGCCAGGGGTTCGAGCACGTTGGCGGTGTGAATCTCGGGTAGGACCGGCTACTTCCTCGATCACTGCACGTTTCCCACGCCACGACCTCGACTCGCCCTGCCGACGCCGACATCGAGGTGATTGGCGGAGACGTGTGCGTCGTAGTGGCTCGTCAGCACCGCGGCCGGGCAGCGCCAAGCGGTGTTCGAGAACCAGCCGAGGACGACCGGGTCGTAGATGCTGAGGAAGCGTGACGTGTAGACCCGATGACCAGCGGTCACACCGTCAGACCGGTGGCCGTTCATCGGGCCGACACGCGCATGGGGGCACCACCGGCGGGCCGGTTGACGACCATGCCGATTGGTCGTGGGATCTCGCTCGCGGTCGACGTGATGTCGAGCCGTTGGGCGATGCGGGCGATGATGAGTGTGAGTTCCATTTGGGCGAGCGCAAAGCCGATGCAGTTGCGGGCGCCGCGACCGAACGGTACCCACGCGATGTCGGCCAGCGTCTTCTGGTCATCGGAGGGCGCGAGGAACCGGTCGGGGTCGAATCGCAGTGGCTCGGCCCAGGCCCGGGGGTCGCGGCCGGCGAGGTGCGCCGACCACAGGATGAGCGTTCCCTTTGGGATGCGGTAGCCGCCGACGGTGACGTCGCGGGCCGCTTCACGTGGGGACAGCACGCCGGCCGGGTGGAGGCGGGTCGTCTCGCGCATCACCCGGTTGGCGAGATCGAGCCGGGTGAGAGTGTGCGCGTCGGCGGCGGGGACATGCCCGAGCGGTCCGAACACCTCGTCTGCCTCGTTCCGGAGGCGCTGCCACAGCCCCGGTTCGTGCGAGATGCACCAGAACATCCACGACAGTGACGCGGAGGTCGTGTCATAGCCTGCCCCGATCAGGGTGACGACCTGGTCGCGGATCTCGCCGTCGCTGAGCGTGCCGTCGGCCACGAGGGCGGCCAGCACGTCGAGCGGGTCCGTTGACTCCTGCGCGCGAAGGGTCGAGATCTGGCTGTCGATGATCGCATCGAGGGCCCGGCGGTCGGCCCGGGCCCTCGATCGTGCCGTGGCCGGGAACGGGTGCGGGAGCTGCCGGATGGCGGGTGATTCCAGATAGGCCTGGGGTCGCTCGAAGAGCTCGCCGATCTCGGTCGATCGGGCGCCGAGGGGTTCGCCGAACATCGATCGCACGACGATCTCGAGGACCAGTGCTCGACCGAGCGGGTACAGGTCGACGTCGCGTTCTTCGCCGGTGAGCGACTGCACGAGCCGGTCGATCGTCTGGTCGGTTCGTTCCACGATCGTGGGGATCCACCCGTTGAGCCGGCGTCGACTGAACGCGGTCTGCACCGAGGCGCGACGTCGGGCGGGAGCAGGAAGTGGCGCTCCGGACATCGTCGATCACCGTCCTGACTGTGAAGAATCGACCGAGAACCGCAGTTGGCGGCCTGAAGCTTCGCTCGATTCCACATTCGGGCCGACCTTGAGCACGCGGTATGCCGCATCGGAGCTCATCGTCAGCACCCCGTTGGACCTGCGGGTGCCGGTCACGCCAACGCTCGCACGTCGCCCACCAGCGCCGCCAGGCCGAGCAACGCGATCATCAACCACGCGGCCCGAACCCCGAGACGCGCAGCCTTCGGCAGCCCTCCCGTCGACTCCAACCCACGCCGAACCGGCACCCACGCAGCCAGTACGACCGCGGCGATCCCCACCACCACGATCGCCGGCGGGAACGCCACAACCAACACGGTCGGCAAGACCCAACGCCACCACCCGTGTTCGGCCACGTTGGCGGAAACACGATCCACGGCGACCGCGATGACGGCGCCGAAGAGTGCAGGCAGCGCCACGAACAGGCCGACAGCGAGCCACGTTGGTTTCAAGACCCGGAAGTCGATCCCATCGGCGTGGATCAGCATCGATCCCACAACTGCCCCCGACCCGGCCGCGACAGTGAGTCGACGGAACCAGGTGGGGCCCAGCAGCCAAGGTTGGACCGCGCGGTAGGCGGCCGCACCGATCACACCGACCCCTGCACCCAGCATCAACAGGCTGTAGGTCCCGCCGAGGGTGAACCGCCCGATCTCGAAACCGTCGTCACTGGTCACTCCGACGACTGCGTCGGGTGAGGTCAACCGAAGCGTCAGCATCGCCAACCGGCTTCCCACCCCAGCAACGAGCACACCGGTCGGTATGCCGGCCACGATCAGCACCCACAGCCGCTCCGAGACGTCGCTGCGAACCGACCGGGGTGTCCGGGCGACGCGCCCGTCCGTCGAGGCCATCACGGCACCGGCCACCGAGGCGACGTCACCATCGCGCCGAACGCCAGCGCCGCCAAGGTCGGGATCAGCACCAGCGACACGACGAGCCCGACGCAGTCGATGCCAGCCACCCCGCCGAGGTGACCGACGTGATACGCGAAGTGCCCGACACCTTGCACCAGCCACGCCGCCGCGACCGGCACCAGGAACTCGCCGCGCCACGCCACCCACAGCGTGACGATGATCAACGCCAGGAACAGCACGCCGACATGGCGCACGAGATGTTCGTCGTACGATCCGCCCTCCGCGGCGATCCAGCCCCGACCGATCGGGAAGTCGTCGAAGAACGACCGGGGCGCGAACGCCGCCTGCCGACCGGCCGGCAGCGTGAACAGCCCGACCGGTCCCAGACAGACACGCGCCGCCCCGACCCGCGACAATCGGCTCATTGCAGATCGGCGCACGCGATCCTGGCGCCGCTCCCCGGCTCGTGCACCACGACCGATCGCGCGTTCGTCGAATCGCCCGAGACACGGGCCCTCCACGTCGCCCAGCCCTCACCACGGGCGACCCCACCGCGGTTCGGAACCAATCCGGCCCCGTTCGAGCTCAGCCACAACTCGTTCGGCGGGGTGACAGCCCCACCGGCGATGTCCTGGTAGTGACCGCCACCACCGGACGCGCAGGTCCCGTTGTGCAGATGCGACCCGTACACCTTCTCGGGATCCAGCCCCGACACCTTCACCCTGACCACCGTTCCGGCCGAACGGATCGTCATCTTGACAAAACCATGGATGTCGTAGCCGGCCACCGAACCCGCCGGCGTCTCGGTGAACACCCCATGGAACGAACGAGCGCGCTCGGTACCAGCCGAGGCGGTACCAGCCATCCCCATCGCAACGGCCGAGACCGTCACCGCCCCCACCATCGCAACTCGCCCACTTCTGATCGTCATGACCTGCTCCTGTCAGTTGACGGGCCCCCGAGGGTCGGGCGCCGGAATCTCATCCGTGTTTCGGACTGACGTTCAGCCGGGTCGCACCGGGTGACATCCGCTCCACTGGTGCGTCACTCACCGATCCCCTCGTTCGGCGGTGCTGACCGCCGGTCCTCACGGTGTGTCGTTCCGGCGGCTCGGATCGGTTCACCGCGGACGCATCACCGCCGTGACACGCGGCCGATCCCCGGGTCGTCGCCACGCAGCGCCCGAACGTATGGCCGGCGTCCCGAACGATCGCCGGGTCGCACAGGTTGCCGGTCTGCCCGGAGACCGGTAGCGACCGCTGGCGGGCCGACTACCGACGGTGAACCGCTGACGGCTTGTGTTACGACAAGGTGGTGATGACCGATTCAGGCGACGACCGCAGTGACGTGGAGCTGCTCGTCGCGATCGGTGACCGTGATCGGGGTGCGTTCACGGTGCTGTACCGGCGTCATGCTCCGTGGCTGACGATTCGGCTGCTGCACCGGTGCCGCGACACCGATGTCGTCGACCAGGCGGTGCAGGACGCCTTTCTCGCGGTGTGGCGCAAGCCGTCGGCGTACACCGCCCGGGGCGAGGTGGCGGCGTGGTTGTGGGGCATCGGCATCCGGCGGTTGATCGACCAGCTCCGCCGGCGACCCGGGATCGCATGGTCCCCGACGTCGGAGGGCGATGCCCGGGTGTCGGCCGAGGACGAGGTGCTGCTCGCTGTGCGATACGGGGACCTGGGGAGCGTGATCGACCGCTTGTCACCGGAACTGGTTGGGGTCGTGCAAGCGACACTGTTGGACGGGCTGACGACGCGGGAGGCAGCGAGCGTCTTGGGGATCCCACCGGGGACCGTGAAGAGCCGGATGTCGCGGGCGCGACTCGAGATGAGGGAGGCATTGGCATGAGCTGGCACGCAGACCCCGACTTGCTCACCGGCTACGCAAGCGGCCGGCTGGGGCGGGCACAGGCGTCCTCGGTCGAGGCCCATCTGATGATGTGCGCCACGTGCCGGGCTGAGCTCGCGGCGATGGCCGACGTGGATCGGCTCGACCGCAACCTGACTGCGATCATCGCCGTCGTCGACCAACCCGCTCGCCGCTGGCCCGAACGATTCCTCGTGCGCTGCGGAGTCAGCGATCGGCACGCTCGGCTCGTCGCGATCGTGCCGGGGGCACGCGACCCGTGGTTTGCCTCGGTCGCCATCGTGCTCGTGCTGGCGGCGTCGGCGGCGATGTTCGCTGGGAGTACACGAGAGACCTATCTGTTCCTGGTGTCCGCTCCGTTGCTCGCGGTGGCCGCGGTCGCCGCGGTGTTCGCGACCCGCGACGACCCAGCACGCGAGGTCATCGTGGCAACGCCGATGAGGGGTCTCGAGCTGCTGCTCGTCCGCTGGGCTTCGGTGGTCGTGCCGGCGTTCGCCCTGACTGGACTGTTCGCGATCGCGGTGCCCGACGTCGGCTGGACCGCGATGGCGTGGTTGCTTCCGTCGGTGTGCATGGCCGCGGTGACGATGACGGCCGCCAGTTGGCTGCCCGTGCGTGGTGTCGCCGCCGCGGTGGGCGGCGTGTGGATCGCCGCGGCCGGTTGGAGCGCACGCGGCACGGCACCCGACGAGCTGATCGAACGGTTCGCCGCGTTCCGCCCGGCGGGCCAGGCCGCGCTGGGGATTGTCGCTGTCGCCGCAGGTGTGGTGCTCGTCATGCGTCGCGAACGGTTCGAAACGGGATGGACGTCGGGAGGACTCACGTGAACTCGGTTGAGATGGTTGGGGTGTCCAAGTCGTTCCGGTCGACACTGGCACTCGATGACGTGACGTTGTCGGTCGGTCCGGGTGTCACTGGTCTGCTCGGCCCGAACGGCGCCGGCAAGACGACGTTGCTGCGGATCGCCGCGACGGTGCTCGCGCCCGACAGCGGTGACGTCCGCGTGCTCGGACACGACCCGGCACTGACCGATGGTCGCCTTGCGATCCGACGACGGCTCGGCTTCTTCCCTCAGGAACCCGGCTACTACTCGAATCTGTCGGCGTTCGACTTCGTCGACTACCTGGCGATTCTCAAGGAGATCACCGATCGGCGTGCACGCCATGACGAGGTGGCCCGAGTGCTCGGACTCGTCGGGCTCACCGATGTGATGCACAAGCGGATCAAGAGCCTGTCCGGTGGGATGCGCCGCCGGGTGATCGTCGCCCAGGCGTTGCTGAACGACCCGGGGGTGTTGGTGCTCGACGAGCCGACCGTGGGGCTCGACCCCGAGCAGCGGTTGCGGTTCCGTGAGCTGGTCTCGGGGGTCGCCGAGACGCATCCGGTGCTGTTGTCGACCCACCAGACCGAGGACGTCGCCGCCCTGTGCCATCGCGTCGTGGTGATCGACGCCGGCCGGGTGTTGTTCGACGGCACAGCCGAGGCGATGATCGAAGCAGCCCGCGGCCGGGTGTGGGTCAGCGACCAACCCGACGCCCGGGCCCGGCTGTCGTGGCGGACCGGGCTCGGGCACCATCGGCTGATCGGGGATCCTCCGCCGGGCGCGACGCTCGCCGACCCGGCGCTCGAGGATGCCTACCTGCTGCTGATCGGCCCGGCCCCCGACACCGACACCTCACGGGCGAGCTGACCTCGATGCCGATCTTCCTGATCTTCGCAGCGTTCGGTGTTTGGTCGGTCGTGCGCTCGGTGCGTCGCCGACGCGAGTCGGGCCCGCCGCCCGAGCGCGGCCCGGTCGGCTGGACGACCGGGACACGTTGGCGGACCCTGGTGCCACTGGCACGAGCCGAGAACCGACGGCTGGTCCGCCACCCAGTGTTCATCACCGGGATCGCCCTGACCCCGCTGATGCTGTGGGCCGCCACCATCGTCGATCACACCTCGGGTGAACATTGGCGTGGGCTGTCAACCGACGTCGCGTTGGCGCTCGTCCCTCTCGGCTGGTTCACCATCGTCGCCTCCAATCTTGTCGCGGTGCGACCCAACCGCACGGGGACCGTCGAGCTGTTTGCGGCCTTACCCGCACCTCAACCCGTCCGCACCGCGGGCGCGCTCTCGGCCATGGCCACCGCGGTCACGGCGGCTGTGCTGTTCGCCACCGGTTGGGTCATCCTCCTCGGCGCACGTGGCGGCGTGGTCGGCTCGCCTCACTGGGCTGAGATCGGCGCCGGCGTCCTCGTGGTCGCCGGAGCAGTGACCGTCGGTGTCGCCGTCGGTCGCTGGTTGCCGTTCGCGGCGTTCGGCGTCGTCGCCGTCGTCGCCGTGAGCGTCATCCAAGCACGTTTCTTCGACGACACGACGTGGCCGTGGAACATGCCCCACAGCCACCCGGTGCGTTTCCTCGGGTTTCTCGCCGAACCAACCGCGGTCGGCGACCCTGCGCTCGAGATCAGGCCGGCCTGGTGGCATCTCGTCTACCTCGCCGCGTTGATCGCGCTCATGTGCGCCGTCGCGCTCGCTCGTGACGGCGTCCGGCGCCGCCTCGGCGCGGTGATCGTCGCCGCCATCGGTGTCGCTTTGGGCGTGGGCTGGGTGCAGACCCGACCGTTGTCGGACGACCAGGTGGCCGCGATGGTGAGCTACATCACCCAACCGACCGATCATCAGACCTGCGAGCAACGCCAGACTGTCCGATACTGCGCCTACCCGCCGTCCCGACATCTGATGGACGTGTGGGAAGCCCGCGTCACCGGCGTGCTCGCGCTCCTGCCACCGTCGATCGCGCAACGACCGGTCGAGGTCATCCAACGGATTCCGACAACGATCGGCAACTCCGGTTGTGGGCCCCAACCGTTCCTCGCCGGTCTCCCTGCGAAGGTCGCCGACCAGCTCAGCCCGCACACGATCTGGCCCGACGACGGGAACCTGCACCCCGACCTCGGCAACGGCTCGTTCCCGTGCAACGACCGCCCAACCAACCAGCTGTTCACTGCCGTGCAAGCCGGCGCGTGGGTTGTCGGGCTGCCACCTGCACCCCACGACGACGACCAGCGCTGCACCGCCGACGGACAAGCCCGCGCCGTGGTCGCGCTCTGGCTCGCTGCCGCCGCCACCCCAGACGGCGCCGCACTCCTCGGCGACCTGTCATTGGAAGGAGCATCGTCGAGCGGGGCGCTGACCTTCGACGAGTGGGACAACCCGCCAATGTGGGGGGTGATCTACGCCGCCTCCGACGCAAGCCTCGCGATCGCGATGCTCGAACCGCCCGCTCGCCAGATAGCGGGCGCGCTCGCCAGGGACTGGCCACGCTGGGTCAACCCGGCCACACCCTCGACCGACCTCGCACGGCATCTCGGACTTGCCGCACCACCCACCACAACCGCAGCGGCGACCTGCCCATGATCTCCGCCAGTCGCCACCTCGCCGCGGTGCTCACCTGGAAGCCTCTCGCCGCAACAGCCGTCGGCACGGCCACCTGGCTCGCCCTCAGCGAACGTCCGTCCCTCGTGCTGCTCTCGGCCGCGGCCGCCGCCATCGCCGCAGCAACACCGTTCGTTCTCGACGACACTGCCGCCGCGACGCTCCAATCGTCGCCCGCCACCCTTCGCCAACGCCGGGCACACCGAGTGGCACTGATTCTGCCGTTGCTCGCCGCGTGGTGGGCGCTCGCCCTCACAACTGTCTCACGCTCGACCGTCCACCTGCCGCTGGCCGCGCACACGCTGCAATTCGTCACGCTCGTTGGCATCGGACTCGCAGGTGCATCCACGACTTCGAGGGTCGACAGCGACCGCGCACGGGGAGGGACCATCGGAGCGCTCGCGGTCATCATCTGCTTCGGCACCGCATTCCTCCCCGAGCGCTCACTCCAACTCGTCCCGGGCGACCCCGCCGCCCCCGACGCTGCCCGACAACTCATCGTCATCCTCGCCGTGGCCATCGCGATCCAACGCGGCGGGTCCATCGACCCCGCACGGCGCACGGCGCTGCGGCTGCGACTCACGGCACTGCGGCTGCGACGCACCTCATGAACGGCGGGCTCCGAGAGGACCGTGGGGGTTCGGTCCTCCTGCTTGGCATGTCAAGGCGCCGGGGACCCGGCTGACGGTATGGCCACGGCAGGCGGCTGACAGGTTGAACCTGCAACCACCGGCAAGAACAGAAAGCGATCCACACTACGGTCGTTGAGGTGATCGTGCACGACACGTTGCACACTGTTCCGGACGGCGATTTGGAGTGCTAGTCGCCTTGGACGTTGGCGGCGCCTCACGAGGTCGGGAAGGACACGGGTGCTACGGATCTGGAGGACCCGAACCTGTGATCTCAGCCTGTCAGTTCGGCGACCTTGCGAAGGCCGAATTCGATGTTCCGGTCCGGCTGACCTCGTTGGATCCTCACGATGTAGACACCCTTGAAGAGAGTCGCACCCTGATTGACCTCGAACATCGTTGGTTCCCACGCCTGGAGCTGGGCCTCGCAGGGTGGCTCGTTCGGACAGCCGTAGTTCAACTTGATCCTCCCGCTGTCCTGGGGCTCAGCGTCAACGCGAAAGTCGAGCGTGACGCGGGAGTCCGGAGAGTTGGGCTCCGCCGCATAGGTGCGAGCGGCCAACGTGAGCAGCGCCACCAGCCTGTTGACGTCAGCGGTCTCGCTCCTGAGCGGATCGGCCGTTCCGAACATCTGCGCGCCGCCGGAGTTCGAGGTCGTCGCCAGTTCGGAACTCGTCGGGCGGTCGTCGCCGCCGACCAGTTTGTTGATCGCTACGGCGAGACTGCCGATGGCCAGCAGCGCGCCGGCAATCGCTCCGAACGCAAGGAGCAACTTCTGCCACGTCGTGCCCTGGTCGAGGAACCTCCGCAGCCAAGTCGGATGACGGTCATCCACCATAGAAACAAGTCTGTCACCTTTGCGCTCCGCCGACGCGACTCGTCGGCACCGGCGCCGTGGTCGCGTTCCGGATCGCGCCTTCCACTCCCCATGGACGCAACCAACGGTATGGTCTGGACCGCGCCTGTCGAGCTGTTCCCTGCCCCGTCCCGTCGCGGCCTGGAGCACCCGATATCACCCGCAAGTGCTGCCGACGCGACCGTGATGGCGAGCGACATCAGGCGGCTCGTCATGGACTGTCAGGCCTGCCGTCGGGCGTCGGGTGTGCTCGTCGATGGTTGCCGATGCTGCGGAGGGATCGTCACGTGTCGTTGCTGATGGTCTGGGCGTGGTGGATGGTGTCGCGTGCGAAGCGTGTGGCGTCGCCGAGGGTCATGTGGGCGCCGAGTTGTTCGCAGCGGGCGAGGGTGGCCGGGTCGGGGGTGTGGTGGAGCTGGGCGCGGGTGGTGTCGAGGTCGGGGACCATGGCCGCTTCGGGGCGGTGCGCGATGGCGGCGGCGAGTGTGGCGGCCTCACTCGTGCGGTCGGTGAGGGTGAAGAACACGACGAGGTGGGCGAGGGTGGCGGTCAGGTTGGCGATGTCGCCGGCCTGGTGCAACGCGTCGAGGGTGCGCTCGAACGAGATCAACGCGACGGCCCGATCGCCGTTGGTGGCCTCGATGGATGCGGGGTCGCGGCTGAACGCGGCTTCGAAGACCCTGTTCCCGTGGGCTCTGGTGAGTTGCACGGCGGTGCGGTGTGCGGCGAGGGCTCTGGTCGGATCGGCGTGGGTGTAGGCCTTGCCGTAGGCGGAGTAGCCGTACGCCACGTACGTCGGCACCGGCGAGTTGACCGCGGCGGCGAGCATGTTCTCGGCGAGTGCGATGGCCTCGTCGTAGCGGCCCATCGTGGCGAGGATCCACACCTCACTCGTTCGTCCGACGGCTAGTTCGTCAGCGGTCGTGTCGATGATGTGACGCATCAAAGGGAGGTAGTCCTCCGGTCGGCCGGAGAACAGGTAGCCCAGCATCTGACCGATCACGGTGAGGGATTCCTCCGGGAACGGTTCCATCGCGGGGTCGTCAGCCAGAGCGAGCGCCGCTTCGCCGTAGCGCATGGCGTCGCCGGGACGTCCCGCCAGGCAACACGTCCCCGCTCCGGCGTACAGCCACCGTAAGAGCCGATGGTGCGTCTGTTCCGCGATCGGGACGAGTTCTTCGCACCAGCCGGCCGCTTCCGGGGACAAGCGGAAGAAGCCGAGGTACGCCGCAGTGACGGCGATCGTGGCGGCGGTGTCGAGGTGACCGTGGTCGGCGGCCCACCGGAACGCCGCCCGCAGGTTGGCGAGCTCAGCGTCGAACCAGCGGTAGGCATCGCGTTCGTGCGGGCTGATCCACACCGGCCAACTGGCGCTCGACTGGGCGGCGAAGAACGCGGCGTTCAGGCCGTTCGAGAGCACGTCGAGTTCTTCTTGGCGTTGGATCCCTCCCAGCACGGAGCCGCGATTCCGACCTGTCCCGAATGGACGGTCGAGGACGTGTTGCGTCACGTTTCGGGCGGCGCGCTGACCGTGTGTGAGTGGGTCGAGCGGGCTGGCGACCCCACCCTCGACGCCGTGGCGGTCCTTCACGAGAGTCACGGTCTCGCCGGAGCGGCGCCCCTTGCCGAGCTGACGCCGTCGCTGATGCGCTACGTGGAGTTGATCGAATCGCGCGACGAGCATGCTGAGACCTTTCTGTTCGACGAGCGCGTGTCGCTCGGCAAGCAGGTGTGGCACGCGACCGGGGACTGGGGCATACATCGCCACGACGTTGAGCTTGCTCTCGGAAGCCCGCCTTCGCTGACCGCCGAGCGAGCGGGCGACCTCATTGGCTGGCTCCTCGAGTATCTTCAGCCGACCGTCGAGGCGAACCGGTCGTGGGATCGGCCGCCCGGGCTTCGCCTTGTCGCAGACGACGCACCTGTCGACGTCGTCGCGGGCGAGGGTCAACCGCAGGCCGTGCTGCGTGCGTCGGCGCGTGATCTGCTGATGTTCCTGTGGCGACGACCGACCGGTCCCGTGGTTGTCGAGGGCGATCCCAAGATCGTTCACGCCTATCTTGATCGGGTCGTGTGAACTCGCCGTCGGCTCAGGCCGGTCGCCAGTCGAGGTGACGCTACGTCGGGCATCCATCCGATGCGCCGGATCTCGGTCGCGGGCGTCGGCAGCGGCCCCGGATCGGACGGCCCTCCAGGCCGAGCAGACGAAGCCCGGACCGCCGACCTGATCGCCATAGGGTCGCACCACGTCTTCACTTTCCGCTCGCAGATCCCGAGCGACTTCGGCACGGCGTTGCGCCGGAACCTGGGCGGGTCGCTACGGTTCGGGTCGTTGGTGATATCGAGTGCCTGTGGCTGTCGGTGGCCGGTCTCGTCTGTCGCAGCCGGGATACACGGCGGAGCGTGCGCCGCCGGTGAGGCTGCGACGGGCCGATGGGAACCGTTCGAGGTAGGTGTCGAGCAGCGGTGAGATCGTCTCGGCCGATTCGTCGCCCACCACGACCTGCCTGCGCACCGAAACTCACCGTCGATCCAGCAGGACGGCGGCGTCGTGGGCGTCGCGGTCGTGGCCGCCGCGGAGGTTGCGCCACCAGTTCCTGGAGCCCGGCCGTCCGACCAGGATGACCACGTCATCGTCGAGACGCTCGTACTGGGCCGGTGTCACGAGACGTCCGGTCCGTGCGCCGACCGCGGTAGCGGGTTACTTCCACCCGACGGCGACAGCGCCCGGTGCGGCGCTGCGGAGCAACGCCAGGACCAATCGGTCCTTCATCACCACTACCCGGCCTCGTCGGCCGCCCCGGAGGGCGGACCGGCCTGAAGGTACAACTGCATGGCCGTCTCGACGTGGAACCGGCGGTGCAGCCGCTGTTCCTTCGGACCGAAGAACCGCGTCACCTCGGCCATCGGAACGACCCGGGGACGATCGACGGCGTACGTCCGGCCGCTGGTTGAGATGTCCGCCGTGCCGTTGGCGAGGACGTTCTTGGCCCAGTCCGTGCGCTCGCCGTACGGGAGAGCGATGTAGACGCTGCGCTCAGCCTCGACGGCCACGACCGGGGTCCGGTAGCTCCTACCGGAGCGTCGACCCACGTGACCAACGACCGAAGTGGCGGAACGAGCACCGCCGGCCGACCTCAACGCCAAAGGACGCGTGATCTGCGTCAACTTGCGTAGGGCACTCTGAAGTGGACCTCTCATTCACCAAGACTACCCACCAACGCTGCCCGGCCCTGGGGCGAGCGTCCTATCGCTCGCCGGCCCGCTCGAAGCACGCCATCGGCCCTGACACTGCGATCCGGCCTTGCGGAACACGATACGAACGGTCCCCGCGAGGCCCCACGCCGGGGTTCCCCTAACCAACGTCGGCGCACGCATGAGCACGA
This sequence comes from Actinomycetes bacterium, assembly GCA_031359995.1. Taxonomy (GTDB): domain Bacteria; phylum Actinomycetota; class Acidimicrobiia; order Acidimicrobiales; family Ilumatobacteraceae; genus JANMAT01. Next base: position 2,275 of record JANMAT010000179.1, on the reverse strand, counting down.
GACACGCGCGATCTACTGCACTCAGCCGTGACCCACGTGCCGAGCGTCTTCGCGCACAAGGGTCGAGCTCGTGCCCTACTGTTCGGGACAGCACCACATCGGTCGGGGGAGCGGTGAGGTGCGGGCGACCTGCCGGAACCGCTGCTACGCCCGCTCGATCGGAAGGGACGTGCCGGTGGCGAGGACGAGGAAGAAGCCCGACACCACGGCGTGGAACAGCGCGCGTCCTCTCGTGAACTGGACGCCCTACGCGCCGGGGTTCTATCTGATCACGTTCGTCAACATCAGCGTGATCGGGGTCGTCGCCGCCGGCCTGGCCACGGGTCGGTGGGGGGGCTGCGGTCGGTGCGGTGGCCGGCATCGCCTCGTTCATGGTGGGTGGGTTCCTCGGCTTCCTCTTCGGCATCCCTCGGTACGCGTCGGATCCGGCGGTTTCAGGACAGGACGACAAGTACTCGGCGAACACCAATCTGGAACAGATCTCCGACTGGTTGACGAAGATCATCGTCGGTGCCGGCCTCACTCAGTTCCGAGCCATCGGCGGGTGGGTCAGCGACGTCGCTCGTCGCCTCGCGACAGGACTGGTCCACGGCCGGCCGACCGGGAACGAGGAGGCGTTGGCGATGGGTCTGCTGTTGCTGACCGCAATCTGCGGTTTCCTGTTCTTCTACCTCTGGTCGCGGGTCTACCTTCCCCAGATCTTCGAGGTGGCCGACGCGCCGTCCAGGCCGTCGGTCGAGGGGCAGGGCGTCGGCACCGCTCCGATGGTGCCGTCACCGGCGACGAGAGCTCGCACCACAGGTGCGATGGCAGATCCGCCGCCGACGGGCGCAGCCACCCCACCCGCGTAGGCGAGACGAAGGTGGTGAACATCGAGCCCGGTGATCGGGGTCTGGAACCGGGCGATGGCCTGACCGTCGGGACTGTCACGATGCCGTCGTCTGGCGCGCGTCGGGGTAGGAGTGGTCGATGAACGACAGGGTTGATCCGTTCGGTGCCGTCATCGTCGAGCGGTTGAGTGCCGCGTGTGAGGATGCCGGTGCCGACGCTGCCCCGGTCGTCGATGGACCGTGGGTCCGGGTGTCGTCGGTTCCGGCCCCTGCGCAAGGCTGGAAGCTGCACGTGTCGCCGTGGCGGTCGAACGGCCTGGAGGTGCTCGATCGATGCGTGCCCGTCCTGTTGGCGGAAGGCGCCTCGTTCAAGGTGTGCAGCACGCTTGCCGGTCTGGCCAAGATGACGCGCCCGTGGCGACGGTCCACCGGTCACCGCGATCGCTCGTGCAGCTGGCGTTCGATCTCGTCGAGCTCCGGCCGTTCGTGGTCAAGCGTGGCATGGACCGCCACTCGCCGGCGGCGGACGGCTCGAGCCCACGCGACTGGATACGTCATGAGGCGGCGTTGCTCCGTCGACTGGCTGACACGGGTGTGACCGCGGCGCTGTACGACCCCCTGTCCCCAGGACAGGGGGCCTCGTTCACGGCTACGACATCGCCGTCGCCACCGGCCAGAACCCCCAGCGCGACCCCCACCTGGCCGAGGCCTGCTGGGAGATCGTCGCGCCACAACTCGCTGCCTTCCGCACCAGACGCATGTTCGGACCTGAACCGGATGGACCATTGCCGACCGACCCCCAACGTCGCCTGATCGCGGCACTCGGGCGCCTCGACCACGGCTGTGATCAGCTGAACCTTCAAATGTCCGGCCCCAGCCCAAGCGACCGACAATCGCCGCCCGCGCCGCGACTGCACGCAGGCCGTGATCACGTTCTGATCGCCGATCCCGCGCACGGGCCGCACCGCAGATCGCCGGAAGTCGGGCGTGTCGAGGTTGCCCGTCTTCAGTGATAGCGGGTGGCTTCGACTGGCGACTTGCTACGCCCAGGCGCCCGTTGCGCGGGGCGTCCTGAGTTGTGGCTGGGCTGGTCAGCGTCGGGGCACGACATCGAAGCGTTGTCGTCCAAGGAGTCGGTAGATGTGGAAGTCGGAGTCGAGAGTGAAGACCCTGCGATGGCCTTGGTCCTCAGCGAATGCCACAAGGGTGGCGTCGGCGAGATCCATCGGTCGGTCCGCGTACTTGTCCATCAACTGAGCTGATCGCTCGACTGTCTTGGTCGACAGGTCAGCAAGGTTGAGGCGGCCGGTGTGAACCAGCTTCCAGAGCGCGCGTTGAGCGGTGATGCCTCCGGCTTGGCCGAGCAGGTACATCGCCTCGGTGAACGCCGGCCAGGTCGTCACCAAGGGCAGGGTGAGTTCGTCAAGCGCGGCGAGACATGCGTC
>JANMAT010000104.1:0-10077 GCA_031359995.1 Actinomycetes bacterium | reverse complement strand
ACGATGAGCGCCAGCGACAGGAGGAACCCCGATCGCTGGCCTGCGCCCGGATACGGCACGTTCATGCCGTAGAAGCCGGTGATGAGCGTGGGGACCGCGACGATGGCTGCCCAGCTCGTGACCTTCTTCATCACCTGGTTCTGGCGGTAGTCGCGCAGGCTGATGTTGGTCTCGACGATGGTGCTCACCAGGTCGCGCAGCGCGTCGGTGGACTCGCTGACGCGCAGGACGTGGTCGTACACGTCCTGGAAGTACGGGTACAGCGGCTCGGCCACCGCCGACTGCTCGCGGCGCATCAGTGCGCTCACCGCCTCGCGCATCGGCACGACGAGACGGTGGAAGCGCACGAGGGCCTGACGCATCTTGAACCAGTCGCGCTGCTGCGACGGGTCGAGCGGCTGCTCGGCGAAGATGCCCTCGCTCACCTCGTCGTAGAAGTCGTCGAACGTCTGCACCGCATCGAAGTAGCCGTCGACCACCAGATCGAGCAGCCCGTACAGCAGAAAGCTCACGCCGTGCTTGGCCAGGTCGGGCGACCGGTCCCAGCGTTGCATCACCTGGGCGATCGGGAAGCCCTCGTTCTTGCGGACGGTGATCATCCACCGGGCGTTGATGAACGCGTCGATCTCGGTTTCTTCCAGACCGCCCGTGGCCGTGCTGACCTCGACGGCGTGGGCCGACAGGAAGAGGTGCGAGTCGTAGTGGTCGAGCTTGGGCCGCTGGTGCGGACCGAGGGCGTCCTCGACGGCGAGCTCGTGCAGGCCGAGCTCGGCGGCCAGCTCGTGCAGCTGGTCCTTCGACGGCGCGCAGAAGTCGACCCACACGATGGTGTCGGGCTGGTCGAGGTACTCGGACACATGGGCCACGTCGAAGCCCTCGGCTTCGAGCACTCCGTTGCGGTACACGCGCGTGTGGGCGGCGGCGGTCATGGGCTCCTCGTCGGTCAGAGACAGCGTAACGAGCCCGACCCGGCCGCCCACGGTCCCGCTGGGCGGGGAGCGTGCCCGAAAAGGCGACTTTCGGCCGCACCGGATACGGTGGGTCCACGACAGGGGGTCGGCTCGGCCGTGGCTGGGGTGCGCCGGCGGCCGGGAGCACGTGAGCAGGGGGACAGGGGACATGGCTGACGCCATCGAGGTCGATCCGGTCAGCGGGCGGAAGATCTTCCACACCAAGGCGGCCAAGGCCACCGAGAAGATCGTCGGCAAGGGCTACTCGGTCATCTCCGACGAGGCGCTGAAGGTGCTGCCGCCCGCGCCGGTGGGTGCGGTGTTCAACGCCGAGGAGCAGGCGAAGTACCTGGAGTTCAAGGAGGCGCGCCGCGGTGCCGCCGACTACATGCCCATGGACGGCGAGTTCGCCAAGTACCTCGAAGACGTGTACTCCGAGCCGCCCGTTCCGCGCGAGTCGCTCACCGACGAGTGCGACGTGCTGGTGATCGGCGCCGGCTTCGCCGGTCTGCTCCTGTGGTACAAGCTCAGCCAGGCCGGCTTCGACGACGTGCGCTTCTGCGAGAAGGGCGGCGACGTCGGCGGCACCTGGTACTGGAACCGGTACCCGGGCATCGCCTGCGACGTGGAGGCCTACAGCTACTTCCCGCTGCTCGAGGAGACGGGCTACATCCCGACGATGAAGTTCGCTTCAGGATTCGAGATCCTCGAGTACTGCCAGACCATGGCCGACAAGTTCCGCTTCTACGACCACTGCCTGTTCCACACCACCGTCCAGCGTTCCGAGTGGGACGAGGAGACAGGTCGCTGGACCGTGTACACCGACCGCGGCGACACGATGCGCGCCCGTTTCGTCGTGCTGGCCAACGGCATCCTCACCAGCCCGAAGCTGGCCCGCATCGAGGGCATGGAGAAGTTCCAGGGCGACGCGTTCCACACGTCGCGGTGGAACTACAACATCGACCTGAACGACAAGCGCGTCGGCATCATCGGCACCGGCGCCACTGCCGTGCAGGTCGTGCCCGAGCTGGCCAGGATCGTAAAGGACCTCTACGTGTTCCAGCGCACCCCGTCCACCGTCGACGTGCGCGACCAGCGGGCCACCACGCCCGAGGAGATCGAGGAGTGGTCGAAGGAGCCGGGCTGGGCGCGCGCCCGGCGGGCCCGCTTCGCCAAGATCTCCGAGGGTCGCACCGCCATCAAGGCCAACGACGACTACCTGGCCGGCAAGGTCGCCGACTACCGCGAGCGCAAGGAGCACCAGGAACGTCTCTCGCAGGAGGACCTCGTGCAGCGTCAGCTCGGCACGAACTTCCGCATCATGGAGCAGATCCGCGCCCGGGTGGACGCCATCGTCGAGGATCCGACGACGGCCGCCGCGCTCAAGCCCTACTACCCCTACGGCTGCAAGCGACCCACCTTCCACGACGAGTTCCTGCCGTCGTTCAACAAGCCCAACGTGCACCTGGTGGACACCGCGCCCTTGGGTGTGAAGGAGATCAACGAACGGGGCATCGTGCACGACGGCGTCGAGTACCCGCTCGACGTGCTCATCTACGCCACCGGTTTCCAGTGGATGGCCACGTCCACGTTCAACATGATCGTGGGCCGCAACGGCCGCACCCTGAGCGAGAAGTGGCAGACCGACGGGACCCGCACGTTTCTCGGCATCCACAGCCGCGGCTTCCCGAACCTGTTCATCGTGACCGGCCCGCAGGGCGGCGGCGGCAGCTTCAACTTCACCGACGCCATCGACGCCCACGGCGACTACATCGTGTGGATGCTCGAGACGATGCGGGCCGACAAGCAGCAGAAGGTCGACGTGGCCCAGCAGCCCGAAGAGGACTACGCCGAGCACTGCCGCATGGCCGACATCGCCACCGCGCCGTTGCGCGACTGCCTCTCGTACTACAACGGTCACGGCGACGCCGCGCCCGGCAGCCTGGCGTACTACGGCGGCGGCAACTGGCACAAGATCCGGCGCCAGGCCCAGGAGACGATGGAACCGTACGTCTTCGGCTGATGAACATCGAGCTCGCCACCGGTCAGTCCCTCGCCATCGAACGTGTCGGGCCTCCCGGTTCGCCGGCGGTCGTGCTCCTGCACGGCCTGTCGTCGAGCCGCCTCTCGTACGGTCCGGTGGTCGTCCACCTCGCCGCCCGGGCCGACGTGCAGATCGTTGCCGTCGACCAGCGCGGCCACGGTGAGTCGACCCGCGCCGCCCCCGACGCCTACGACGCGCCGAGCTACGCCGCCGACATCGCCGCGCTGATCGAGACGCTGGGCCTCGCGCCGGCCATCGTGGCCGGGCACTCGCTGGGCGGTGTCGTCGCCGGCGCGCTGGCGACGGCGCGTCCCGATCTGGTGCGGGCTTTGTTCCTGGAGGACCCGCCCTTCTTCGAGGGTGACGCAGTGCGGCGCGCCGCCAGCCCGGCCGCGAAGTTCTTCCCGGCCATGGTGGCTGGCGTGCGCCAGTTGCAGGCGGCCGGCGCGCCGCTGGACGCGTACCGGGTGTTCACCACGCCCGGCGACAGCGAGGCCGAGATCGACGCCCGCTGCCGGGCCTTGCAGTCGTGGGACCCCGCCACGATGGATGCCGCGCTCGACGGCACCGTGTGGCGCGGCTTCGACCCCACGGTGCACCTCGCCGTGCCCGTCATGGTGCTGCGGGCCGACCCCGCGGTGGGCGCGGTGTTCACGCCCGAGGACGCCGTCACGTTCGCCGCGGTGAACCCGCACGCCCACGTGATCGATGTGCCGGGTTCGGCCCACACGATCCACGCGGAGGTCACGCTGGCCGCCTACCTCGGTCACCTCGACGCGTTCCTCAGCAGCGTCGACCCCTGACGGCCTACGGTCGCTCGCCATGGCACTGCACCAGGTGGCGCTGTTCGTGAAGGACCTCGACGCGTCGGTGGCGTTCCGGCACCCGTCGAGGCGCTGGTCGGGGTCGTGCTGCGGCGCGGCTGGGGTGGTGTCGACGACACCGACGTCGAGGGCAACGTCTTCACCACGAGGGACTGGTCGAAGCGCCCTCCGTCCGTTCGTCGGCGGTCAGTCCGGCCCGGCGTCGCCGCGCACGTCCCGACGACGGCTCACGCCCAGCTTGGCGAAGATCGAACGGACGTGGGCGTGCACCGTCCGCACCGAGATGCCGAGCTGCTGCGCGATCTCGGCATCGGACCGACCCTGCTCGACGAGGTGGGCGATCTCCTGCTCACGGTCGGTCAGGCGCGCCGGCGACACCGGCGTGCGTGGCTCGGCGGTGTCCGCGGTCGGTCGAGCCTGAGCAAGGAGGTCGAGGTCGTCGGCGAGCAGCACGAAGCCGCGACCGTGGAGCCGGTTCGCCGCACCCGCCAGCGCACGACTGTCATCGTGGAGACAGGCATCCAGACCGGCGGCGACCGTCTCGCCGAGAACCCCCTGGAACGTCGACGCCACGGCGAGGGCCGCCCGGAGGTCGTGGGTGTCGGCGGACAGGGCTGCGGCGCGCACGGCGGCGTACAGCGCCTCGGTGCGGTTGCCCAGCGCGAGGGCTCGTGCCGTCACGGCGTGGAGCGCGGCGACCGCTCCCCGGCGCCCGCCGCGGGCCGCGTGGGCCTCGGCCCGGGCACGTGCGGTGCACAGCTCGTGCAGCCGCAACCCCGGCCGCTCCCAGGTCGCGCACCGTTCGAGATAGTCGTCGCCGGCCCGCCCGTCGCCGATGCGGTGGGCCACGGCCGCCAGCCGCCCGTACAGGTACGGCGGCCATGGCCGGTAGGCCGACTGCTCCAACGACCCCAGGGCGACGAGCGCGTCGGCCGCCTCGCGGTGGGCGCCGGCATGCGTGGCCACGAGACCGGTCACGATGGTGATGATCACGAGGCCGGCGCCATCGCCCTCCTCTTCGGCCCGCGCTCGCAGCGACGAGCAGAGCGCCCGTGCGCCCTGCAGGTCACCGGCCCAGGCCAGGGCCTCGGCCAGTTCGAGCTCGGCCTGGACTCGCAAGGTCGGTACTCCGCCGGAGAATCGGAGGAAGTCCTGCCGCAGCTGTCGGCCGAGGGTCACCGCGTCGGTGGCCCGGCCGCCGAGGTACATCGGGATGAGCCCGGTGATGAGCACGGCGAACTGCGCACGCGGGGGCAGCTCCGGATCGGCGAGAGCGGCGTCGACCGCGGCGACGGCGGCGCCGATGCGGCCGGCGTACAGGTCGACCCCATCGCCGGGCCCGAGATCTCCCACCGCCAGGGGCCCTCCACGAGGGGGGTGTGGTGGGCCAGGATCTCCTCGGCCCGTTCGATGTCGATGAGTCCGTGCATGGCGTTCAAGGACTGCGTGGTGGCGACGAGCGCGCGGTCCTCGGCGCCACCGATGATCGGCTCGAGCGAGTTCAGCAGCGTGTCGGCGTCGGCCGCACGCCCCTGGTACATGAGCGCGTAGGCGAGCAGGACTCCACTGGTGACCGTGGGTGCGTCGTGGAACGCCATGCGGGCGAACTGCTCGGCCAGCGCGTGGGCACCGCGTCCGTGAGCGGTCTGGGCGGCCTCGACCGCGAGCGGGGCCGACACCGCTGCGCCCGCGGTGTGGCGGGCCAGCGCCACGCGCAGCGCGTCGTCGCTGCGTCGCATGCCCCACCGCTCGATGCGCTCGGCGATCACGAGCGCCCGCTCCCGGCGTCGTGTCGCGCTCATGGCCGCCTGGATCGCGTCGCCGAAGAGGGGGTGAGCGAGCCGTACCTCCCACCGGTCCCGGTCGGCGGCGAGCGTGCCCGGGTGCCCCACCGCTTCGGAGTCGGCGTAGTTGAAGGCGTCGGTGGGCACCTTCATCGTGAACGTCGTCCGCAGCGTGCGGTACTTCACGGTGCGCCCGTCGAGGGTGGCCTGGCCGAACGGGCTGAAGTCCTGGATGATCTGTGCGGCGATGGCCGGCAGCGTCGCCGGGCGGAACGGTGTCGGCGTGCCGTTCACCGTGTAGCACGGATCAGGGACGGTGCCGCACACGTTGGCGTCTTCCCACAGGATCGAGCCGCCGACGTCGAGCAGGAGGTGGTCGCCGTGCTTCACGGTGCACGACACCGCGAGCGGCGAGTCGACGAAGCCGGTGAGCACCGGGAGCATCACGATGTCGTCCTCGGCGCGCGATCGCACGCAGGTGGTCGGCGACAGGCCGGGCGTGGTCGCGATGTCGTTCTCCCAGGCCTGCGACTGCTCGGCGGCCAGTCGGGCCAGCTTGCCGGGCCCGTTGGCGTGGGCCGCGGTCGTGCCGAACCCGATGAGCCCCGTCGTGGCGCTCAGCCCGATGGCCATGGTGAGTCGTCTCTTCATGGTGCTTCCTCCTGTGGTCGATGGTCAGGGATCGAGCCACAGGAGTGCACCGTCCAAGTGCTGGTGTCTTGGCCCGCCGGTGGTGTCTTGGGTGGCATGGCACCCTTGCCCGATCCCCATCTGCATCATCCGGGCGGCCACGGGCGCGCGCATCGATAATCGGCGCCGACGCCGGTCACCGTCCAGGCCCGAAGTGCCTAGGTACCTCGCGCCGGGCGCATGGCCGCCTACGCCGGGTAGGTGGTGATCTCGGTCGCCTTCACCGACGCCCACACCTCGTCGCCCGGGAGCAGGCCCAGCGCGTCGAGCGCGCCGGTCGTGATCTCGGCTACCAGTGGCACCTCGCCGTCGAGCCGCACCCGGATGCGGTCGTCGTGGCGGTCGATGTCGGTGACCATGAGCCGCCACACGTTGCGGGGGCTGCCGTCGGGGGGCGTGCGATAGAGCGCGACCGCGTGCGGTTGGATCACCGCGAACGTGGTGCCGTCCACCGGGTCGGCGGGCACGATGCGCCCACCCCGGTCGGTCACCAGCGTGCCGTCCTCGGCCGTGCCGGTCAGCAGGTTCACGCCGACGAGATCGGCGATGTAGCGGGAGCGGGGCTGGGCGGTCACGTCGGCCAGCGTGCCCTGCTGGGCGATGCGGCCCGACTCGAGGATGACGACACGATCGGCGAGGGCATAGGCATCGACCGGATCGTGGGTCACCAGGAGGCGGATGCCCGGGAACGTGGCCAGCTGCTGGCGCAGGTCGCGCCGCACCGACCCGCGCGTGCCGGCGTCGAGCGCGGCCAGCGGCTCGTCGAGCAGCAGCAGCCGGGGCTCGGTCGCCATGGCCCGGGCCAGCGCGACCCGCTGGGACTGCCCGCCCGACAGCGCCGATGGGCGGTGACCGGCGTGGTCGGCCAGCCCGACGCGTTCGAGCCACTCACGGGAGCGCCGCCGCGCCTCGGCCTTGGCCACACCGCGGGCCCGCAACCCGAAGGCCACGTTCTCGACCGCGGTGAGGTTGGGGAAAAGCAGGTAGTCCTGGAACACCACGCCCACCGGCCTCCGATCGGGCGGCACGAACACGTCGCGGTCGCCCGGCGCGGCGCCGGGCGCGTCGAGCGTGACGTGGTCGAGACGCACGTGGCCGGCGTCGAGGGGGCGCAACCCGGCCAGGCACCGCAACACCGTGCTCTTGCCCGCGCCGTTCGGGCCCAGCAGCGCCACGACGTCGCCGGGCTCGGCGTGGAGCTCGATGTCGAGCGCGAGCGAGCCGAGGGTGACGACCACGTGGGCGTCCAGGCTCACGGTGCCGCCGCACGGCCGGTGCGCAGGTAGCGATCGCGCAGCGCGACGAGCACCGCGAACGATACGACCACGAGCACCAGGCTGAGCACGAGTGCCTCGTCGGGGTTGCTCTCGTTGGTCAGGTAGATGAGCAGCGGCATCGTCTGGGTGCGCCGCGGGAAGTTGCCGGCGAAGGTGATGGTGGCGCCGAACTCGCCCAGTGCACGGGCCCACGCCAGCACGGCGCCGGCGACCACCCCGGGTCGGATGGCGGGCAGTGTGACGCGCCGGAACACGTACCAGCGCGACGCGCCGAGCGTGCGGGCCGCTTCCTCGAAGCGCACGTCCTGCTGGCGGAACGCCGCCTCCACCGTGAGCACCAGGAACGGCATGGCCACGAACGTCTGGGCCACCACCACGCCCGCGGTGGTGAACGGCAGGGTGATCCCGAACCAACGGTCCAGGTACTGGCCCACCAGACCGCGCCGGCCCAGCGCGTAGAACAGGGCGACGCCGCCGACCACGGGCGGCAGCACCATCGACAGCGTGCACAGCGCCCGGGCCACGCCGCGTCCGGGGAAGGGCACGCGGGCCAGCAGCCACGCGATGGGCACACCGAACAGCACCGCCAGCGCCGTGGCCCAGATCGAGCAGATGAGCGAAAGGCGCAGGGCCTGGCGCGAGGCGGGTGCGCTCAACGTGTGCCACGCCGACGACCACGGCGCCCGCACCACGATGCCCACGAAGGGCAGGGCGAAGAACGCCACGCCCACGCCGGCCAGGACCAGGACCGGAGCCGGCAGTCGCTCGCGCCCCACCCGGCGTCGGCGCGAGGGGCTCGGCGAAAGGGGCAATGGGGGCACCGCCGCATGGTACTCATGAGCTGACTAGCGACCGCGGTGCGGCCGCGGGCCCGTGCGTGCTCGCCGCGGCAGGTTCGGTTGTCAAGGGGCGTGGTCTGGGGCTGCGACGTTCGGTGGGGCAACGCCGCTGATCACGGGTGCTGGCCGCCGGCCGGAGGTGGCCGTCGGCCGGGGTCAGCCGGTGGCGCGTCGTTGGGGTGGTCCGGTGGTCATGGTGGTGCCGTCGGGCAGATCGATGCGCAACGAGCGGTCGGGTTTCATGGTGATGTTCCAGCCGCGGTCGTGGATGCAGTGGTGGTGTTTGCTGCAAACGGGCAACAAGTTCGCGAGGTCGGTGTCGCCGTTGTTCTCCCAGTAGCGCAGGTGGTGGATCTTGCACCGGTCGAAGGGGACGCTGCAGCCGGGGATGGCGCAGCACCGGTAGAACCCGCGCAACGCGCGCCGTTGGGCCCGGTTGGCGGTGCGTTTGTGGCGCCCCTCGTCGAGACAACCGGGGGCGTGGAGGACGACCCCGTTGCGGACCACGACCACGGACAGGTCGGCCTGCCCCAACAGGGCGTCGGTGACCCGCTGGGGGACTTCGATGGGGAGGTTCCATTCGATGTGGGCGGGCCCGTCGCTGAGGTCGATGACGGCCACGACTTCGGGCCGCACGCGGGAGGCGCCGCCCGGTTTGAGGATGAGGTCGGCGAACGCCAACGCCGCGAGGTGTTGTTGGCGGGCGAGCGGATCGGATGGTGCGGTGTCGGGGGGCTTGTCGTGGAAGAGCCGTTCGAGTTGGGCGCGGAGGGCTTGGTCGAGTTGGAGGCCGGTGACGGGGTCGAATTCGGCGTGGATGCACCACATGCCGGTGATCTGGTCGACCCAGGACCGCAGGCTGGTGGCCTGGCGTTGCCGTTCCAGGCGGGCCAGGTCGTCCTCGTCGGAACGCAGCAGTGCGCAGCGTTGCTTCACGCGCCGGGTGAACGTGTCGACATCGAGTGAGGCGGCCAGCGCGACGAGGCGGTCGGCCTCGCCGAGCAACATGGCCCGGGCGGCGGGCTCGAGCTTCTTGGCGGCGCGCATGACGACGTCGACGTGTCCGACGGTGATCGCCCCGGTCTCGAGCGCCGTGGCGAACGCGGGTGCGTCGCGCAGGAACTGGGCCCGGGCGAGGGCGCGTTCGGCGTCGCGGAAGGGGACTTGTTGGGTGTCGGTGATGGCCCGCTCGGGGAACGACACCGCCGTTTCGAGCGCGGCGACCACGGCGGCTTCGCGGGCGTCGGTCCATGACCGCAGGCGCTTCACATCCGCGAGGGCGGCCCGCAGCTCATCGGCACTCGCCGCCGTGCAGTCGAGCGCGCTCAGGCGTTCGAGGACAGGTTCGAGTGAGGCCTTCATGGCGTCCACCATAGGGAAGGGGTGCGACAGAGTTTCCCGTCATCGACCGAGAGATCGCAGAGAAGGTGGGCGGGTCGCATGCCTTCTTTCGACCCCGCGCAAGGCCGGCTGTGACACGAAATCTCGAGAGTGATGGCGGCCCTCATGGCGTCCACCGTAGAGAAGGGGTGCGACAGAGTTTCGCGCCACCGACCCGAGGATCGAGGAGCGGGCGGGCCGCGAGCCCGCCGGGTCAGGACGCAGCCTGGACGAGGGCCGGGTCGAACCGGTGCGAGCCGAGGCCGCGCGACGGCACGCCGAAGGCGAG
>JANMAT010000157.1:0-17046 GCA_031359995.1 Actinomycetes bacterium | reverse complement strand
CCGCACGCGGCGCACCCTCGTGGTGGTGGTGATCGGCAACGTGGTGAACATCGTGCTCGAGGTGCTGTTCGTGTACGCGTTCCACTGGGGCCTGGGCGGCTCGGCGTGGGGCACGGTGATCGCCCAGTGGACGCAGGCGTCGCTGCTCGCCCTCGACGTGCGCCGGGCCGGCCGGGTCATGCCGTGGCACGGCGTGGGCGGGCCCGAGCTTCGGTCGTTCCTGGGCGACGCCCGCCGCTTCACCGTGCGCACGCTCTGCATCGTCGGCGTGTTCGCCACGTCAGTGGCAACGGCGGCTCGGCTGGGGACGCGCGAGCTGGCCGCCCACCAGATCGGCGAGAAGCTGTTCAACCTGCTGGCCCTGTCGCTCGACGCGCTGGCCGTGGCGGCCCAGGTGCTGGTGGGCGAGGCGGTGGGGGCCGGCGACCTGGACGACGCCCGCCGGGTCGGCCGCCACCTGGTCGGTCGCTCGGTGATCGTGGGCACCGCGCTGGGCGCGGTGGTGGCGGCGCTGTCGTGGCTGCTGCCCCGGCCGTTCACGGCCGACGCCGACGTGCGCCACACGGCGACCGGGTTGGTGGTGCTGCTCGGCGTGCTGGTGATCCCGGGGGCGGTGGCGTTCCTGTACGACGGGCTGTGCCTCGGGCTCGGCGCGTATGACTTCCTGCAACGCCAGGCGGTGGGGGCGACGGTGGTGATGGTGCCGGTGTTCGTGCTGGTGCTGATGAACCACTCGCTCGGGCTCGGGTTCCTGTGGGGCGGGCTGATCGTGTGGATGTGTGCCCGCGCCCTGATCCAGCACGTGTGGTTCGTGCAGGACCGCTGGGTCCCCGGGCTGCTGGGCCGCCTGCGCACGCCCTGAGCACCCGTCGCGCTGGGTCGTTGCGGGTGTTCCGCGGTGGCCCGACGCAGTGGTCGGCCCTGGCGCTGGGTCATCGCGGCGCGCAGGGTCGCTCCGCAACGACCCAGCGCGGACGTTCAGCGGGCGAGGCGCCGGCTACGGGGGCGGGCGCGCAGGGTCGACGCCAGCGCCAGTGCGCAGGCGGCGAGGCCGGCGGTGGTGACCAGCACGATGACCGGTACACCACCGATCGCCCGATCCCAGCGGCTCTGGCCCGGACCGTCCAGTGCCAGCGCGGCCAGACTCGCCGGCGGCGCGTTCATGCCCAGCGCGAGGCCGAGGTGGGGAGCGACCCACGCCCACACGACGGCCGCCCCGAGCACGATCGGCACGAGCCATCGCAGCTCGATCCCGATCTGGAGAATGGCGAAGAACGCGCTGCGGGACGGATACGGCCCGCCGGGGATCTTGCCGAGTTGGTGGTGGACGCCGCTGACGCCGACGGCCACGCCGAGGGCCGCAGCTGTGAGCGTCGGCCACCAGCCGGACACGTCCGGGCGCAGCGTGGCGATCAGGCCGAACAGCACCGACGCGGCGATGGCCGAGCGCCACGCCAGCACCGACGCCGGCCGGCGACCATCCCCACGGCGCCGACCAGGACGAGCACGACGCGGGCGCTGTCACGGCCTCGTCCGCGGGCGAGGTGGCCGGCCATCGCCACCAGGGTGAGGACGGTCCAGTACGGGAAGAAGGCCGTCGGGTAGGCCGCCGACCACGTGGGCGTCAGCTGGAGCCCGACGTGGTAGGTGACCGACGCGGCGAGGGCACCGGCGGCCACCCCGCTTGCCGCAGCCAGGCCATGGCGTCGTGTCGGCGCGCCGAAGCGTCGGCTTCGCTCGGTGATGCCGCTGCGCACCAGCGACACCATCTCGCGCCACGGCGGCCGGGTAGCACCAACGGGCGCCGCCGCCAGCAGCGTGCCCACCAGCTCCTCCTCGCGGTCGGCGAGGTAGTCGGGCGGGTAGGCGGTCAGCAGCAGGCGGTAGGTCCGCTCCAAGCGGTTCATGCGAGGGCTCCCTTGCGGGTCGGCGCCGCTCGGCGCTTCAGGCGGGCCTGGGCGGCGCGGGCCGTGCGGAGGCGGGTCGCGGCGGCCTCGGCGAGCGCCACGATGCCGTCGTCGGTGATCTCGTAGTAGCGCCGGAACCGTCCGTCGACGACATCCTCGCCGGCGGCGCGCACCAGGCCGTCCTCGGCCAGCCGGTCGAGCACGCGGTAGAGCGAGCCCACCGGCGGCGCGGTGCCGTCGTCGGACAGATCGGTGACGTCCTGGAGGATGCCGTAGCCGTGCTGGGGACCGGCCGCGAGGGCGGTGAGGATCGAGAACCTCATCCCGTCAATGTTCACGAATCGAGAACATACACGATTGGCAGCGGTTGGCTCGCGAGAACCTCGTCACACCCTTTCCGTAGGGTCGTCGGGCATGGATGATGACGTCCTGAACCGTGACTGGTCGGGCGTCTCCACCACCGAGGTGGAGACGCTCCTCGTTTCCTGGGCCGCCCGTGAGGCGTCGGTCCGGGCTCGCTTCCTGGCCACGCTGGCGGTCTGGTACCGCCGCCGCGGATGGGAGGCCTGGGAGTGTGTGTCCCCCGCGCAGTGGCTCAGCTGGAAGTGCGGCCTCGGCTCCGTCGCCGCCCACGAGCACCTGCGCGTGGCGCTCGCCCTCGAGACGCTCCCGGCGATCGCGGCGGCGATGGGCGAAGGCAAGTTGTCGTGGACCAAGGTGCGCGAGGTCACCCGCGTCGCCACGCCGGAGAGCGAGGAGAAGTGGCTCACCATCGCCCTCGACGGCACCGCCGCCCACGTGGAGAAGGTCGTGCGCGCCTTCCGCCGCATCACGCCGGCGCAGGTCGAGCACCAGCACGCCGACCGGCGCATGTGGTCAACCGTGGCCGACGACGGGTCGGTGATCCTGTCGGTGAAGCTCCCGGCCGAAGTCGGCGACGGCATCATGGAGGCGGTTCGCAAGGCCACCACGCCCGAGCGCGGCGTGCCGTACGCCGCCTCGCTGGCCGACACCTTCGTGCGCCTCGTCACCAGCGATGCGACCGTCACGCCCGAGGTGTCCATCCACGTCGACGCGCCGGCGCTGCTGGGCGAGGAAGGGGTGTGTGCCACCGCGTCAGGGGTCCCCATCGCGCCCGAGATCGCCCGCCTCGCCCTGTGCGAGGGCACCGTGCAGCTCTTCATGCACGACGGCGAGGAGGTGAAGGCCGTAAGCGAGCGGCGTCGGTTCGCATCACCGGCCCAGCGGCGTGCTGCCCAGGCCAACGCCAAGGCATGCGATGTCAACGGGTGCGACAACCGGGGTCGGCTGCACGCGCACCACATCGTGCACGACGCCCACGGCGGCAAGACGAAGGGCAAGAACCTGGCGTACCCGTGCACCAGCCATCACCGGCTGATCCACCTCCACGATCTGCAGCTCGAACGGTTGCCGAACGGGAAGTACGAGCTGCTGTGGCCGAACGGTCAGCCCGTCGGCCGCACCATCGACCCCATCGCCGTGCGCGAGCCCGACCCCACCGGGACGCCCGTGCCCAACTGGGCCGGCGAGCACCTCGATCTGGACCTCACGCTCTGGCTGCTGTCGAACTTCTCCGGAGTTTCCGGCGGGAAACTGGCCGAGGCCGCGTGATGGTCGGCACGGTGCCGGCCTACAGGAGGCGGTGGAAGACCACGCGGTCGCCGCCGTGTCCGTCGTAGGCGGGCACCACCTTCGAGCGGAACCCCATCCGCGTGTGGAAGGCGATCGAGCCGATGTTCACCGGCGACGTCGCGCACCCCACCGACGTGCAGCCGAGCGTGCGGACACGCTCGAAGAACGTCTCGTACAGCCGGCGACCGAGTCCGGTCGAGCGCGCCCCAGGGTCGACACCCACGAAGTGGATGTAGGCCACCGTGGGGTCGGCCTGTGACACGAAGCCACACAGGAAGCCGACGAGGGCACCGGCATCGTCGGTGGCCGCGAAGCTCGTCCGCGGGAAGTGCTCGAAGAACAGCCGGGGGAGCATGTCGGCCATGGGCCGACCGCCCCACCAGTCGTCGATGCGTTCGATCACGTAGGCGTGGTCGGCGATCGACAACGCCCGGATGGCGATCTCGCCGGGCGCCGTCACACGTCGATGTCGGCCGCGGCCGGAGCCTTGGCCGCGCCCCGCACGGGCAGCGTGGCGAAGAACGCCGGCGGCTCGCGCCACGGGTCCGGCAGCTCGCCCCGGCCGGCCTGGTCGACGGCCCGCCAGATGCGCTCGGGTGTGCACGGCATGTCGATGTGGCGCACCCCGAGGTGGCTGAGCGCGTCGACCACGGCGTTCTGCACCGCCGGCATCGAGCCGATGGTGCCCGACTCGCCGATGCCCTTGGCCCCCCACGGGTTCAGGTGGGTGGGTGTCTCGGTGTTGAGGGCCTCGAACGAGGGCAGCTCGGCGGCCGACGGCATGGCGTACTCGGCCAGGGTCGACGTGAGTGGGTTGCCGTGCTCGTCATAGACGAAGTGCTCCCACAGGGCCTGGGCCACGCCCTGGGCGATGCCGCCGTGCTGTTGGCCGGTGACGAGGAGCGGGTTGAGGATGCGGCCACAGTCGTCCATGGCGACGTGTCGGATGAGGCGCACGCCACCGGTGCCGGTGTCGACCTCGACCACGGCGAGGTGGGCGCCGAACGGGAACGTGGCGCCGGTCTGGGAGAAGTCGAGGGCGACGGCCAGCGACTCGCCTCCGTCGATGCGCGCCGCCGCGGCGATCTCGCCCCACTCCAGTGCCTTGGCCGGTACGCCGGCCACCCCGAGGCGACCCTCGGGCGTGACGACGATGTCGGCCGGGTCGGCCTCCAGGTGGGTCGCGGCGATCTGCTTGGCCCGCTCGAGCACGCCGTCGGCGGCGTTGGCCACGGCGCTGCCGCCCACCTGCAGCGAGCGGGAGCCACCGGTTCCCGACCCGCGCGGCACGATGGCGGTGTCGCTCTGGATGAAGTTGATCTTCTCCAGGTCGATGCCGAGCTTGTTCGACACGATCATGCCGAAGGCGGTGGCGTGGCCCTGGCCGTGGGACGAGGTGCCACACATGACCGTGGCGGTGCCGTCCTCGTGCACCTCGACGGAACCGAACTCGGTGCTCATGCCGCCGGCGGTGATCTCCACATAGGCGCTGATGCCGATGCCGAGCTGCACGGCCGAGCCCGAGGCGCGCCGCTCGGCCTGCTGGCGCAGCAGGCTCTCGTAGTCGGCCGCCTCCACCAGCGCGGTGAGGGCCTTGTCGTAGTCGCCCACGTCGTAGTTCATGCCGGTGACGGTGGTGTACGGGAACTGGTCGGGCGTCAGGAAGTTGCGGCGGCGCAGCTCGACCGGGTCGATGCCGAGCTCGTCGGCGGCCATGTCCATGATGCGCTCCAGGAACGCGGCTGCTTCGGGTCGGCCGGCACCGCGGAACGCGCCGACGGGTGTGGTGTTGGTGAGGGCGACGGCCACGTCGTAGCGGATGGCCGGGATCTTGTAGACGCCCTGCGACATGTTGCGGGTGGGGCCCATGGCCAGGCCGCCACCGAAGCCCCCGTAGGCGCCGGCATCGCCGACCACGCGGCAGGCCATGCCGGTGATGTGGCCGTCGCGGGTGAAGCCCATCTCGATGTACTGCACCTGGCCGCGGCCGTGGGGCAGGGCCAGCATGTTCTCGCTGCGGGTCTCGACCCACACGACCGGGGCGCCGAGCGCCCGGGCCACGCCGATGGCCACGACGTGCTCGGCGGTGATGCCGGCCTTGCCGCCGAAGCCGCCGCCCACGTGGGGCGCGACCACCCGCATCTGGCGGGGCTTCAACCCGAACAGCCGGGCGGCGAGCATGCCGAACAGGTGCGGCATCTGGGTGGACACGTGCACGGTGAGCTCGTGGCCGTCGCCGTCGTCGGACGGCTGCACGAGGATGGCGTTGCCCTCGAGCGGCACCACGGCGATGCGCTGGTTCTCGAAGCGGCCGCGCACGACCACGTCGGCGCTGGCCAACGGATCCACGCTGGCGGGGTCCTGCAGGCCGGCAGCCAGGTTGGAGCCGATGGCCTCGAACTGCTGGGGCGCGTCGGTCGCCAGCGCCTTCTCCATGTCGATGGCGGCGCCGAGCGGCTCCCAGTCGACGAGCACGGCCTCGGCCGCGTCCACCGCCTGGGCCTTGGTGCGGGCGGCGACCACGGCGACGGGGTCACCGACGAAGCGGGCCTTGTCGTCGGCCAGCGGCGGGCGGGCGCACGCCTCGTTCAGGGCGGAGCCGAAGGCGTGGAAGCGGGGCAGGCCCAGCGACGCGCCGGTGAACACGCCGACCACGCCGGGCAGGGCCTCGGCGTCGGTCGTGTCGATCGACACGATGCGGGCATGGGCATGGGGCGAGCGCACGAACACGAGGTGCAGCAGACCGTCGATGCGCATGTTGTCGATGTAGGTGCCCAGACCGCGCAGGAGGTCGGGGTCTTCGACACGGACGACGGAGGTACCGAGGATGGAGCCAGGCATGTCGGGACCTTACGTCGGTCGACGAGCGGGACACGAGGCCGCGTCGCGTCGCGCGACGCGGTGTCCGGCCGTCAGCCGCAGTGGCACGGAACGGCGCCGCACCGCGGGCAGCCACCGGCGTACCGGGCCACCCCTTCGGCGAGGGGGATGTCGAGCTGGTTGGCCAGGCTGGCCAACCACGCCAGCACGTCGCCGAGCTCGTGCACCTGCTGGGCGCGGGTGCCCTTGCGCACCGCCTGGGCCAGCTCGCCCAGTTCCTCGGCCAACCAGGCGACGGTGGCCGATGTGCCTCGTGCCGCGTCACGCTCGCCGTAGGTGTCGGCCATCAGCTGTTGGAAGGCGGAGAGGTCCATGACTGGGGCGACAGCCTCGCGCACCTCGTAGCGTGCCCGGTGTGCCCGAGCTCGTCGCCCTCGCCCTGCCCGGTGGCCCGACGTTCGTCGACGCGCTGCGCCGCACGTGGGACGCGGGCGATGCGGCCTTCCCGCTCGATCTGCGCCTGCCGGCGCCCCAGCAGGAGCGGGTGCTGGCGGCCATGGCGCCGTCGCGCATCGTCGACGAGCGCGGCGAGACCCACGAGCGCAACGGTGGCCGCCCGACCGAGCCGGGCGATGCGGTGGTCGTGGCCACCTCGGGCACCACCGGCACGCCCAAGGGCGTGGTGCTCACCCACGACGCCGTGGCCGCGTCGGCGCGGGCGACGAGCGCCCGCATCGGCGCCACGTCCGACGACCACTGGCTGGCGTGCCTGCCGTTGGCCCACATCGGCGGTCTGGCCGTGGTGATGCGGGCGCTGGCGTCGGGCACCGGGCTCACCGTGCACCACGGGTTCGATCTCGACGCGGTGCGGGCCGCGTGTGCCGGCGGGGCCAACCTGACCTCCCTCGTGCCCACCGCGTACGCCCGGATCGACCCGGCCTGGTTCCGGGTGATCGTGCTCGGGGGCGCCCGGCCCCCGGCGAACCCGGCGCCCAACGTGATCACCACCTACGGCCTCACCGAGACCGGCAGCGGCTGCGTGTACGACGGTCGACCGCTCGACGGGGTCGAGATCCGCATCGACGGCACGGGCGCCGTGCACCTGCGGGGCCCGATGCTGCTGCGCGGCTACCGCGACGGCGCCCGGCCCTTCGATGCCGACGGCTGGTTCCGCACCGGCGACATCGGCGCCTGGAAGGAAGAGGGCCGCCTCTTCATCCAGGGCCGTGAGGGCGACCTGATCATCACGGGGGGCGAGAACGTGTGGCCCGATCCGGTGGAGCTGGTGCTGGCCCGGGCCGCCGGCGTGGCCGAGGTGGCCGTGGCCGGCGTGCCCGACCCCGAGTGGGGCCAGGTGGTCACCGCGTTCGTGGTGCCGGCCGACCCGGCCACCCCTCCGTCGTTGGACGCGCTACGCGACGCGGCCAGGGCCGAGCTGGCCCCGTGGTGTGCGCCCCGCCGGCTGGAGCTGGTGGCCGAGCTGCCCCGCACCGCCCTGGGCAAGGTGCAGCGCAGCGTGCTGGTGGCCGGGGTGACCGGTTAGCTCATCAGTTCGATGGTGCCGCGGCGCAGCGCCTTGATGGTGAGGGCGTAGCTGGCCAGGTCCAGGGTCGAGGCGAGCTCGGCCGCCTCCTGCAGCGCGGCCTCGACCACCTGGTCGGGCTCGACCACGCGGTCCAGGTAGCCGGCGGCGACCGCACTCTTGCCGTTGTAGAGCTGGCCGGTGGCGACCGAGGCCTGCAGGTGGGTCGGTGCCAGGCGGGCCGCCGCGAGGGCCACGGCCCAGCGGGGCAGGGCCAGGCCGATGGCGACCTCGTTGAGGCCGATCTTCACCTCGGCGTCGGCGCCGATGCGCCGGTCACAGGCCAGCAGCAGCAGGGCGCCGGCGGCCAGGGCGTGCCCGGTGCAGGCGGCCACCACGGGCACGCCGGCGGCGTAGACGGTGCGGACCAGGTCGCCGCCGTCGGCGATGAGGCGGGCGACGGCGTTGGGGTCACCGCTCTGGATGACGCTCAGATCGAAGCCGGCGCTGAAGCGCCCGGGCCGGCCCACGATGGCCAGGGCCCGCACCTCGGGGTCGGCCTCGGCCTCGGCCACGGCGCCGCGGAGGGCGTCGATGAGGGCGTGCGACAGGGCGTTGGCCTTGCCGTCGTCGAGGGTGGCCACCAGGACCTGGCCCTTGCGCTCCACGTTCAGCACGGGTTCTCCTCCGGGGTCAGTAGTACCAGGGGAAGCGCGACCAGTCCTTCGGGCGCTTCTCGAGGAACGAGTCGCGGCCTTCGGCCGCTTCGTCGGTCATGTAGGCGAGGCGGGTGGCCTCGCCGGCGAACAGCTGCTGGCCCACGAGCCCGTCGTCGACCAGGTTGAAGGCGTACTTCAACATGCGCTGGGCCATGGGGCTCTTGCCGTTGATCTCGCGCGCCCACTGCAGGGCGACGGTCTCGAGCTCGTCGTGGTCGGCCACGGCGTTCACCGCGCCCATGGCGTGCATCTCCTCGGCCGAGTACTCGCGGCCGAGGAAGAAGATCTCGCGGGCGAACTTCTGGCCGACCATGCGGGCCAGGTAGGCCGAGCCGAAGCCGCCGTCGAAGCTGGCCACGTCGGCGTCGGTCTGCTTGAACCGGGCGTGCTGTCGGCTGGCGATGGTGAGGTCGCACGTGACGTGGAGCGAGTGCCCGCCGCCGGCGGCCCAGCCCGGCACCACGCAGATGACGACCTTGGGCATGAACCGGATGAGGCGCTGGACCTCGAGGATGTGGAGCCGGCCACTGCGGGCCGGGTCGGCCGAGGCGACCGAATCGCCCTCGGCGTAGCGGTAGCCGTCCCGGCCCCGGATGCGCTGGTCGCCACCCGAGCAGAAGGCCCACTTGCCGTCCTTGGGCGACGGGCCGTTCCCGGTGAGCAGGACACAACCGACGTCGGAGGTCTGCCGGGCGTGGTCCAGGGCCTGGAACAGCTCGTCGACCGTGTGGGGTCGGAAGGCGTTCAGGATCTCGGGCCGGTCGAACGCGACACGCACCGTGCCCTGGTCGACGGCGCGGTGGTAGGTGATGTCGGTGAAGTCGAACCCGGGCACCGTCGCCCAGGCGGCGGGGTCGAAGAGGGGAGAGACCACGGGCGGACCGTAGCGTTCGCCAGCAACTCGCCGGTAGGTGGGCGATAACCTGGTGGCGATGTCACGCTTCCAGTTCTCCGTCCCCGGCCGCCGGGATCCCGACGATGGCTGGTTCCGTGTCGGCACCTTCGACGTCGGCACGACCACGCTGATCGCGGCGATCAGCGTCATCTCCATGTTGCTGGACTCGGTCTTCCCGACCCTGTTGGCGCGGCTGGCCCTGCTTCCCGAGAAGGTCCGCGACGGTGAGGTGTGGCGCATCGCCAGCTGGCCGCTCATCGCCTCGGCCAGCCTGAGCGCCGTCATCACCATCGCCATCTTCTGGTGGCTGGGCCGCGAGCTCGAGCGGGTGATGGGCCGGATCCGCTACTCGTGGTTCCTCGTGGCCGTGGCCGTGGTCCCGGCCGTCATCTGCACCATCGCCGCCCTCACCATCTCGGGCTTCGCCGGGGGCGTGGCCGGCCTGCGCTTCGTCGAGGTGGCCGTGTTCTGCGCCTTCGTGGCCCGCATGCCGATGGCCCGTTTCTTCTTCGGCATCCCCGGCTGGGTCATCGCCCTGGTGTTCGTGGGCATCGACCTGCTCCAGTTCCTCCGGGAACGGTCCTGGTTCCTGATCCTGTTCGAGCTGCTGGCCATCGCGGTGGCGCTGCTGCTCGTGCGGGCCATGGGCCATGCCGAGGAGGCCACCTGGATCCCGGCGCTGCCCGGCGTGCGGCTCGACCGGGGTCCGAAGCGGCCCAAGGCGATCAAGGCCCGTCGGGGCGAGTCGCGCGGCGACACGGTCGTGGCCGGTCCGTGGCCGGGCAACGTGCCCGACTTCGTCGACCAGGAGGAGATCGACCGCCTCCTCGACAAGGTGGCGGCCACTGGGCTGGCCAGCCTCACCAAGGAAGAGCGCCAGCGGCTGGAAGCGGCGAGCAGGCGCAAGCGCTGACGCAGCGCTCAGCCGGCCAGTTCGCCCACGACCAGCGGCGTGCCGGTCGGCGCCGTGGCCCCGGGCGCCTGCTCGGCCGTGATGGCGAGGGTCCGGGTTTGACTGCTGCCCCCGGTGGGGAACGTGACCACCTGGGGACGGCCGCCCAAGATGCCGAGCGAGACGGGCGCGGCGCCGTCGACCGTCCACAGCTGGTACACCCGGCCGTCGGTCAGGGCCGGGAGCTGGTCGGCGAACAGGTAGCCCGTGCCGGCCGGGTCCACCACGGCGCGGACCTGCACGGCGCCGTCGGCCGAGGCGAGGGTACCCCGCCGGGAGCCGGGTGTGGTGAGGGCCTGCTGGGCTAGGTCGCCGAGCGAGGCGTCGTTGCGTTGCCCGAGCCGCCGCTGCTGCACGACCACGGTGCCGGCCAGGGCGGCCACCACCACGGCGGCGGCAGCGACGAGCACGGGCTGACGCCAGCGCCGCCGCAAGGGGACCACGGGCGCGATGGGCGCATCGGGCGGCGCGGGCACGACCCGCTCACCGCCGTCCGGCGGGGGAAGCCGGAGCAGCGGGAGCGCGGTCGGGGCGGGGCCGGCGTCGAGGCCGGCGTCGGCGCGCAGCGTGCCGAGCAGGCGGTCGTAGGCGCCCGCGGGCGGCATCCGGGTGGCTTCGGCGTCGGTCAGGGCGCCCAGGGCGTGCTCGAGGCGGGCCAGCTCGCGGCGGGTCGCCGGTGAGCGGGCCAGGAGTGCCTCGACCTCGGTGCGCTCGCCGTCGTCGACGGCACCCAGCGCGTAGGCGCCCAACAGCTCCTCGAGGTGCTCGTCGGTCATGACTGGACTCCCAGGCCGGCCCGTTCGAGGGCGTCGGCCAACTTGCGCAGCCCCAACCGGATGCGGCTCTTGATGGTGCCCTCGGGCTCACCCAGCAGTTGGGCGACCTCACGATAGGTGTGTCCCTCGAAGTAGGCCATGGTGATGGCCTGGCGCTCGCCGGGCAGCAGGTGAGCCATCGCCTCCTTGACCTTCTCGGAACGGATCATCTCCCACACCTGGCGCTCCAGGTCCTCACCGGCGCGGTCGTCGTCGCGGCCGTGTCGGTCTTCGCGGCGCTTTCGGGCTTCGTTGGCCCGCACGCGGTCGATCGAGCGGCTGCGGGCTTCGCGCAGCAGGAACGCCTTCAGTTCGGCGCGCGCCGGATCGAACCGGGTCGGCTGGCGCCACAGGCGCACGAACACGTCCTGCAGGACCTCTTCGGCCATGGTGGCGTCGCCGATCACCCGCAGCGCCAGGCCGTAGACGGCCGGCCCGTAGCGGCGATAGAGCTCGCCCATCGCCCCCTCGTCGTAGCGGGCGACGGCCACGACGAGCTGGGCATCGCTCTCGGCGCCGCGCTCGGGTTCCATCGACCACTCATCCGCAGCCCGCCGCCGTGTGGATCACCGGATCCGGAAGAAGATGGGCGTGCGCACTAACTTCGCCCTGGTCATCGATCCGAGGGGGACGCATGGCGACAGGCAGGTTGGCGGGCAAGGTCGCGATCATCACCGGTGGTGCGTCGGGCATCGGCGCGGGTACCGCCCGCACGTTCGTGCGCGAGGGCGCCAAGGTGCTCATCGGCGATCTGCAGGACGACGTGGGCGAGAAGTTCGCCGCCTTGCTGGGGAACGACGTCGCCTACCGCCACTGCAACGTGGCGCGCGAGGACCAGGTGAAAGCGCTCGTCGGCGATGCGGTCGACCGTTGGGGTCGCATCGACGTGCTGTACAACAACGCCGGCTTCGGTGGCGTGCCCGGCCCGATCGAGGACACGTCGGTCGAGGACTACGACCTGACGATGGACGTGCTGCTCAAGAGCGTGTTCCTCGGCATCAAGCACGTGGCGCCGGTGATGAAGGCGCAGGGTTCGGGGTCGATCATCTCGACGGCGTCGGTGTGCGGCCTGTCGCCGGCGATCGGCGCCCACATCTACACGGTGGCCAAGGCCGGCGTGATCATGCTCACGAAGACGGCGGCGCTGGAACTGGCCGAGCACCACGTGCGGGTCAACTGCATCTGCCCCGGCTACATCACGACGCAGCTGACCGCGGGCCGGGCCCTGTCGGAGGTCGACGAGACCGAGGCCGACCGCCGCCGTGGTCGGGCCCGCGAGCGCATGGCCGACACCCAGCCGCTCGACCGGGCCGGCGAGCCCGAGGACATCGCCAACATGGCCCTGTTCCTGGCCAGCGACGAGTCGCAGTGGATCACCGGCCAGGAGCACGTGGTGGACGGCGGCCTGCTGCTCGGCCGGCCCTGGCGGAAGCTGTCGCCCATCATCACCGAGCCGGCCCCGATCCGCATGTACAAGCCGACCGACTGAGCGCCAGCGAAGGCGGGCCGGCGCCCCACGGGGCAGGATGGTGGCGTGAGCGAACCTGTCTACGACGTCGTCTGGCCCAAGTCCCCCCGGGGGGTGCAGGGCCGCCGGGCCGCCGAGCGGCTCACCACCCTGGACGGTGCCCGCATCGGCTTCGTGTGGGACTACCTGTTCCGCGGCGACGAGATCTTCCCCGTGCTGGCCGCCGAGCTGCAGCGCCGGTACCCTGGTCTCGAGGTCGTCGGCTACGAGACGTTCGGCAACATCCACGGGCCCGACGAGCACGCCCTCGTCGCCGGCCTGGCCGATACGGCCCGCGCCCACCGGGTGGACGCGGTCGTCGTCGGCAACGGGTGTTGAGGCAGCTGCACGCCCGCCGTGTTGCGGGCATCCGTTGCTGCTGAAGCCGGCGGGGTGCCGTCGGTGTCCCTCGTGTGCGAGGGGTTCGAGCGCCAGGCCACGGCCACGGCGCGGGGTCTCGGGTTCGACGGTCTGCCGTTGGCGGTGATGAAGGGCCATGTCGACGCCCAGCCCTACGAGCAGATGGTCGCCTCGCTCCTGGAACACACGGTCGACGAGGTGGTGGCCGGGCTCACCTCGCCCATCGCGGTCGACGACGGCGACGTCGACGCCGAACCGGCCGCCCTCGACGTGGCCGTGCGCGGCACCATCGACGAGGTCAACGCCGCGTTCCGCGAGCGGGGCTGGTCGGACGGCCTGCCGTTCCTGCCGCCCACCCGAGGGCGCGTCGAGGCGTTCCTGGCGCCGTCGGGGCACGACCCGTTCCGGGTGCTGGGCCCGGCCCGGCCGTCAGGGCGCGACATCACGGTGTGGTCGATCGCGGTGAATGGTGTGATGGCCGGTTGCCGGCCCGACGACCTGCCCGTGCTGCTGGCGTTGGCCGACGCGCTGATCGACCCGCACTACGGCGTGGAGCACTCGGGCAACACCACGGGTGCCGACGCCCAGATCATCCTGAACGGCCCCATCGTCACCGAGCTCGGCTTCAACCACGGGCCGGGCGCGCTCCGTGAGGGCGCCCCGGCCAACACGACCGTGGGCCGGTGGCTGCGGCTGTTCCTGCGCAACGTGTGCGGTTTCACCGCCGACGAGCACGACAAGGCCACGTTCGGCAACGCCGCCCACGTGGTGCTGGCCGAGGACGAGGCCGCGCTCGCGGAGATCGGCTGGGCGCCGTTGAGCGCCGACTTCGGGTTCGCCCGCGGCGACGATGTGGTCACCATCGGTCGCATCAACAGCGGCCTCATCATCGGCAGCGTGTTCGGCTCGTCGCCGGAGGAGATCGTGCCGTACCTGGCTGACGGCCTGGTGCGGGTGACCGGGTGGGACCTGACCCACGTGTACGGGCTGGGCCAGGGTCGCTACCGGCCCCTGCTCGTGCTGTCGCCCGTGCTGGCGCGCGTGTTCGGTCGCGCCGGCTGGGGCAAGGACCACGTGCGCCACGCCCTGTTCGAGCATGCCCGCCTGCCGGCGTGGAAGTTCGAGCGGCTCATCGGCGAGTGGTCGAACCTGACCTCGGGTCGCCGCCGCTTGGTCGACCTGGCCGGCGAGGGCCTGGTGCCGCCGGTGTTCGGTGTGTCGGACGATCCCGAGCGGCTGGTGCCCATCGTGACCGCGCCCGACAAGATCCTGATCGCGGTGGCCGGTGACCCGAACCGGGCCAACGCCTACGCCATGAGCCACGACGGCCCCCACGGCGACTGGACGGCGAAGTGGATCGACCGGAGCTCTTCGAACGATCTGGTGTGCAGGGTCGACAACCGCGACGCCTGCTCGTGAACAGAGCTGTCTCGGTACCATCGGGCTCGTGAAGCGCGGGCTGGTCGTGGTGATGCTGGTGCTCGTGGGCGTCGCGTCCGCGTGCGGAGCCAATGCCCCGAAGGGCGACGCGTGGCGCGTGCAGGTCACGATCGGCAGCGGCACCGAGCGGTACCTGGCGAACTTCGACGGCGTCAGTGGCGACTTCGCGGCGCGGCTCGGCGTGACGGGCTCGGCCATCATCCGCGCCGGCGGTCAGGTGATGGTCGAGAGCGCGCCGTTCAGCAACCAGTTCGTCGGCCTGCCGGCGGCGGCGACCGAGAGCGCGTACCGGATCCCCAGTGTGGCCACCATCGTGCGTCTGGTCCGCACCGCGACGAAGGGGGTCGATGGCCCACCGCCCGACGAGCGTGCGCTCGGCGACCTGCTCTCCATGCTCACCGGCGCCAACTGGTTGGCCCGGCCCCAGATGGCCGTCGACGGTGAGCACCTCACCTTCAGCTCACTGGCGGCCGACGCCTCGGTGACGGTCAGCCTGCGCTTCGAGCAGCGCGAGGTGTTGTCGCCCCCGGTGCAGGTGGACAAGGTCGACAACATGCCGTCGGCGTTGGAGCAACGCCTGCGCGTGATCCACCGCACGTGACGGCGCCGGCGTCGGCGTCGACGTCGACCGGATCGGCGAACCGGCCAATGAAGGAGCTCGGACCCTCGGGCGGCGGCATGACCGGGCCTCGCCTGCCCGCTTGCCGCCTCTTGGCTATGGGCGTATGTTTGGGGGCATGCCCAAGATGCAGGTCTACCTCCCTGACCCGCTGTACGAACGCGTGAAGGCTCAGGGGGCGCGGTTGAACGTGTCGGGTGTCCTGCAGGAGGCGCTTGACGCGCGTCTGGCCGAGCTGGCTCGCCATGACGCTCTTGGGGAGGCGATCGAGGCGTACGCTGCGGATTCGGGGTCGTTCACGCAGGCGGAGCTCGACGAGCAGGCGGCGGCTGATCGAGCCGGCCTCGTGTACCCGCGCAAGAAGCGACGATCGACGGCCGCGTGACCCGACTCGTTCTCGATGCCGGCGCTCTCATCGCTCTCGATCGCGACGATCGGGCCGTGTGGGCGCGGATCGTGAACGCCCACCGCGCCGAGCAGAGCCTCGTCACCCATGCGGGCATCGTTGGCCAGGTGTGGCGGCGCCCGGCGCGCCAAGCGCGACTCGTCGCCGCTCTCAAGGCGGTCGACGTACGACCTCTCGACGAGCGGTTGGCCCACGCGGCCGGCTTGCTCCTCGCCGCCACGAGAACCGCGGATGTCTGCGACGCCGCGCTGGCCGCGTTGTGCGACCCCGCTGACGTGGTCTTGACGCGCGACATCGACGATCTCAGCCGGCTCCTGACCGAGCGTTCGATGACGACCGTCGGGCTCTTGCGGGTCTGACGGCGAGGTCGACAGAGGCCTCGTCGCGGTCGCGGACTCGACCTCGTTGCGCGCTCGTTCGGCCTGACGCGGGTGTCCGGCACGTGCCAGCGCGCAGGGTGGTCACCCGGTCCTTGCGGCCGGCTCGAGGACCGGGTGCGCGTGTGTTGGCTCAGGCGCTCTAGGTCTCGACGAGCCGCAAACTAACGACGGATTTCTTCGCGCTCGAATAGCCTAAAGACGATTTTCTTCGATCAGTGCTACACCGTCCACGCTTTTCTTCGCTGAACGGGCGCGGCCCCCGAACCGAGATTCCGATGCCGACCGACGAAATCATCTTCGCAGCAGACCTGCCACCCACCACGATATCGGGGCGGGTGAAGCGCGGTGACCTGCGGAGGCTCGCCACCGGCATCTACGCGACCGACACCACCTCGCCGCCCGGGGACGTCATGCGTCGGCACGCCTACGTCATCGCGGGCCGCCTCTACCCCGAGGGTGTGATCACCGACCGTTCCGCCCCGGCCGGCGGCATCACCGGCGGGCACCTCTACCTGGCCCACCCGGCGCGCCGGCGTGACACCGTCCTGCCTGGCCTCACGATCAGCGGCCGCACCGGCGCCGGCCCCCTGCCCGACGACATCAGCATCCCCGGCGGCCTCCACCAGGCGTCCCGCGGCCGGGCCCTGGCCGAGAATGCGCAGTCCTCGCGCGCCGCCAGAGGCAAGGAACGCCGCACCCTCGACGCGGGCGAGCTCGAAGCGTGGGTCGATCGCCTCTGCCGCATCGACGGCGAGGAGCGCCTGGCCCGCTATCGCGAACGCGCCGAACAGATCGCCGAGCAGGTCGGCACCAAGCCCACCGACGTGGCCCGGGTGTCGCAGATCGTCGGCGTCGCCCTCGGATCCCGCCAGGCGCGCGTCACCTCGCACGCTCTAGCCGCCCGCCAGGCGGTAACCATTCACGTGCCGTCAGGCGGCGGTGTGGGTTGGTAGCCAGGGGTCGTTGTTGAAGAGTCGGGTGAGGGCGTCGATGGCGGGGATGTCGTGTTTGCGGGTGGTGGAGAGGTAGCTGCGGACGTGGGCGAAGCGTT
>JANMAT010000134.1:0-9849 GCA_031359995.1 Actinomycetes bacterium | reverse complement strand
GGAGCCGAGTGACGGGATCGAACCGTCGACCTCCCGCTTACAAGAACCATTGAGGGTGTCCATCGGGTGCGAACGCTCGCGAGCGGTCGCGCCTGGTCAGATCGCATTCGTTCACGACGGATGGCAACAGATGGGCGGCTGCGGGCGCGGGAAATTCGCGGGACGCGCGCGAAAAACGCGGGATGGAATCGCCTCGTTCGCGCCGTCTCGGCGAGCGCCTGACGCCCCGCGGTGCGCCTCGGCGGGTCCGGTTAAGCCAGATCGCTAAGTCGCGTCCGACGCCTACGCTGCGCACCATGAGTCGGCGGCGCGATGAGCACCTACGCGGGGGTCGAGGCACCGCCCTACTCCCGCCCCCGCTGACGGTGGAGGAGCTCGCGCTTGCGCCCGTCCTCGGGTCGGCGGATGACTTGCTTGTCGACGGTCTCACCGCTGCCGAGGACGACGCGTTCGCGGCGGCACTGGGCTCATGAGCGCCCGAGCGACGGGTGGGCATGATCGGTCGGCGGGCGGCAGCGCGGGGGATGGTCCAGAGCACGTCGACTCCGTGCGCAGTCGGTTGGTGGTCGGCTACTGGGACTACTACCGCCACACGTCTTCCACGCCTGGCGGTTTCGATGCCGATGCCGCACTTTCCGCTGACGATGGCTTCGACGCCTGGGAGGCAGTCGAGGACGCCGTAAGCAGCCAAGACCCCGGACTTGTATCGCTGCTCGTCGCGTTGGCTGAGGCCGTGCAGGGTGACGCAGGCGCGCTCGCATACCTCGGCGCAGGTCCGATCGAAACACTGCTGCGCCACTCGGCGCAGCCTCCGTCTTCGCGGCTGCTCGACGAGCTCGATGCCGCTGCACGGCGCCACCCAGACCTCGGTGGCGCCATGGAAAGCGTGTGGTGGAGCGACGACGACGACCCGAACCTCGTCGCCCGGTTTCATCGGCCCAAGCCGCGCTAGGGACGCGCCGCCACGACCACTCATGCCCGCGGGTCGCGCCACGGGGCGGCCGTGACCCTCAGCGCCGGTCGACGGTGCCGAGAGGCTCTGCCCCTACTGGCAACGGGAGCAGTGCTCGGCGTCGGCGATGATCGCTCGGGTGGTCGGGTCGATGTCTCCGACCCACGGTTTCGTCGAACCCATCAACCTCCCGTCGTGGGCGGCGATGGTGACGCCGCACGCCGTTCGGTAGTTGCCGGTCTGGTCGGTCGTGCTGATGCGATGGACCTTGGATGATCGATGGATGCGGACGAGGTCGAGTGCGATCTGGAAGTACGGGTCGACGACGACGGTCTCGTCGTGTGCGTGGGGCACTGCGCTCAGGCGGATCTCGAGCAGGGGTTGGCCGCGCTTCTCACCCCGGAAGATCTGGGCGGAGCACGTGAGGCGTCGGCCTTCGGCCTGCGCTCGGTTGGTCATCCGGCGGAGACGTTCGGTCATCGCCGGCGTGAGGTGTCCGACGGTGACGCGGTTGATGCTGACCTGGAGCACTGGGCCCGAGTCCTTCTTGGCGTGCGGGTTCGCCGGGACCTCGGTCAGTTCGGCGAGCACCGAGGTGGTGTACCTGCTGACGTCGTACGCGGCCACGAGCGCTTCCTGGTAGTGCTCCTCGTTGGAGACGCTGACGGTTGCGCTGCCGCGGAGGCGGATCTCGTCCTCCCCCGGTTCGGGAAGCTGAGGCGGTGGCTGGTACTCGTCCTCGCCGTCGGGGCGGTCCGAGAAGAAGAGCACGACGCCCAAGTGGCCGACATCGCCCGCACCTCGGTCCCAGCCGCCGCGGACGCAAGCTTCAACCGTGGCCCGGCCAGCGGACGCAATGGCGCTGTCGACCAGCGGCCTGAACGTTCGAGCGTTCGGCGCGGCTCAGGTAGCCGACGCACTGGCCGCCGATCTGAACTGCGATGGCCTCGTCGTCGTACGGGTTCGTCGGCTCCGGGCACAGCTCGGCGAGGCAGGTGTGCTCGACGCTGTGCCTTGTCCGACCGCCCACGACTGCCAGCAGGGCGTCCTGGTAGTGGCTCTCGCCTACTGCGTGCACGGTGCCACCCCTCGGCAGGGTGGCCATCGTCGACGGCAATGACGGGGGCGGCAGCGGTGCCGTGGCTGGGACAGGAGGCGGGAAGGTCGCCGGGATCGGCGGAGGGGGCGGGAAGGGTGCCGGGATCGCGTTCGGCGGTGGCAGGGGCGCGCCGGTGGGTGCAGCGAGCCCGGACGTCGGCTCCGTAGTCCTGCGCCATCGATCGAGAAGTCCCACTGAGGTCAACGTAGGAGCGTCCGCTCGGGATTCGTTCCGGTGAGCGTCTCGCCCCGCGGGCTACGGCGCCCAGAGGCGGTCGACGGGGACGGCGTAGATCCTGTCGTCGAGGGTGTGGGCCTGGGTGCCGAGGTAGAGCACGACACCGGCGCCGAACGAGTCGCCGAGCGCGTCGCGTAGGACTCGGAGGCCTGCGGCGTCGGAGTTGGTGACGCGGCCGGAGGCCTTGATCTCGACGCCGGTGACGCGGCCGCCGGGTTCTTCGAGGACGAGGTCGACCTCGGCGCCGTCGTGGGTGCGCCAATGCCCGATGGTGTAGCGCTCGTCGAGCCAGCTGAGCTGCTTGATGATCTCGTTGACGCAGAACGTTTCGAGGAGGTGCCCGAACTCGACGAGGGTGGCGGCGTCGTTGCTCGCCAGCTTCCGTTCTGTCAGACCGAGGAGTCGTCCGCCGAGCCCGGTGTCGACGACGTGGACCTTGGGCTTGGCCACGGAGCGGGCGCGCAGCGTGCGACCCCACGCCGGCAAGCGGTGGAGGAGGAAGACCGTTTCGAGCAGGCTCGTGTAGTTCTCGGCGGTGGACGGCTCCAGGCCGACGGCGCGGGCGGCGTTCACGACGTTGAGGAGCTGTGCGGTCTGGCCGGCGAGCCGGGCGAGGAGCCGGGGGAGCAGCTCGCGCTGGCGGACGCGGCTGAGCTCGAGGACGTCGCGTTCGATGACGAGCTTCACGTAGTCGTCGAACCAGCGCGCCCGCCCGGCACCGGTGCGTCGGAGCGCCACGGGAAGGCCGCCGGCGAGGACCCGGCGCACGTACTCGTCGCGCTGGGTCGTCGAGGTGCCCGCGGCGAGATCAGCCGGGGCGCCCAGCAACGTCTCGACGAACCGCTCATGGGTCCCGTCGATCTCGCCTTGCGAAAGGGGCCACACGGTCAGCAGGTGCAGCCGGCCGGTGAGCGACTGGGCAGCGCGAGGGATGCCCTCGTAGCGGGTCGAGCCGGTGAGCACGAACCGGCCGGGATCGAGCCGGAGGTTGAGCTCGGCCTTCACGGCGTCGAGGATCTCGGGGACGTGCTGGAACTCGTCGATGCACACCGGCGAGGCACCGCGGGCGAACAGCATCGGGTCGCTGGCTACGGCGGCCCGCTGATCGAGGTCGTCGAGATCGATGACCGTCGTGCCGGCCTGGTCGGCGACGACCCTCAGCAGCGTCGACTTGCCGACCGAGCGGGCGCCCTGCAGCCCGATGGCCGGTTCCTCGGCCAGGCGCTGGTCGATGATCGCCTGGAGGCGCCGCTCGACCAGGGAGTTCAGGGGACCGTCCACGGTCCCAGCATGCCAGAAGTTCCGGAATCTGAGGCCAGTTTGTTCCGGAATTTGAGGCAGGTTTCTTCCGGAATTTGAGGGGACACTGGCGGTCCGCGAGCCAACGCGAAGAGGAGACTCTCACCGCGTCGTTACGCGTCGCGCGTACCGCTGTCGCTACTCGGCGGGCACGCCGTCGATCAGGACGACCTGCGACTCCGAGCCGCTGCGACGGAGCGGAGCGACACGCTGGTACTCGGGGTCGTTCCAGAACGCCTGGGCGGCTTCCAAGCTCGGGAAGCGAACGAGCGACGTCCACTCGCCGAGCGGCTCGCCTTCGACCTGCTCGTGGGCGCCGCCGGCAATGTACACCCCGTCGTGCTTCTCCATGAGCGACGGCAGCAGCGCCGTGTACTCCGACTCGGTCCATGCCGGGTCGATCATCCTGAGATGGGCAACGAGGTAGGCGGCCATCGGCGAAACGTAGCCCGGTCCGCACGGCTCTCGTGCCGGGCCAGTCCATCGCGGCCGCACTGGCCACGCGTCGCTGGGCGCCGGCCGCGGTCGAGCGAGCGATGAATCTCCACCGAGATTCATCCTTTCGCGCCTGTGCCACTCCAGTTGGAAGAGAGGACACCGGTTCACGGCCGCCCGCGAATGCCTCCGTCGCAAGGAAACCGAGGAAACGCGTCGCGAAGTGGCCGTGAGCGCGTCCTAAGGGATCCGAACGCAACTGACCAAGGAGGAACTCGTGCCCAACCTGTCCGAAGCAGCGCCGGTCTACCTGACCGTCGAGGAGGTCGCGGAGCAGCTGCGCGTCTGCCGCACCACCGTCTACACGCTCATCAGCCAGCGCGCCGACAACGGCTTCCCGGCTCGCAAGGTCGGCGCCAGCTAGCGCGTGCGCCAGACCGAGCTCGACGCCTGGATGCGCGCCGACCACCCCGATCCCGAGCCGGTCCCGACGACCGACTGACCACACACTCATCGTGTCCCGACACCACTCGGGACACCGCGCGCGCTCGCCCCGCGAGCACCCCGGGAACAGGTCCACATCACTTGCACCACGGTGCAGGGTGTGGTCCCGGCCGAGTGCCAGGTGTCCCCGCCGATGATGAGCACCGGCAAGCTCAGCATCGGCCAGGAGGCGTACTACCTCGACGGGGTCCTCGACGGCCGCGAGGACTACTACCTGTCCGCCGGCGAGGCACCGGGCCGCTGGGCCGGCCGTCTGGCCGACCGGCTCGGCCTCATCGGCGCCGTGGAGCCCGACCCCCGCTGCGGGCTGTGCTCGCCGGCCACGACCCGACCGGCACCTACAAGCTGCGAGCGACCGCGGCGTCGCTCCCCGGCTACGACCTCACGCTGTCGGCGCCGAAGTGCGTGTCGCTCATCTGGGGACTCGGTGACGCCGACACGGCCCGAGCCGTGGTCGCCGCTCACGAGCGGGCCGTCGACGACGCCCTCGCCTACCTCGAGGCCGCCGCCTGCCACGTGCGGCGCGGCCACGGCGGCGTCGACCGGGCCGACGGCAACGGGCTCCTGGCCGCCGCCTTCCGGCACCGCACGAGCCGGGCCGGCGATCCCGACCTCCACACCCACGTGCTCGTGGCCAACAAGACCGATGGTCCCGACGGCCGCTGGACAGCGCTCGACGGGCGCATCATCTACCAGCACGCCCGCACCGCCGGGTTCGTCTATCAGACCCGCCTGCGCCACGAGCTGTCCACCGGGCTCGGTCTCGTGTTCGGCGAGGTGACCAAGGGCTACGCCGACGTGCTCGGTGTGCCCGTCGCGCTCCGCATCGCCATGTCGACCCGCCGACGCCAGATCGTGGCCGCCATGGCCGAACGCGAGGCCCACAGCGCCCGCGGCACCCAGGCCGCCGCGCTCGACACCCGTACGGCGAAGAGCGGCCACCTCACCGAGGACGAGCTCCGCACGCGCTGGACCCAGCAGGCCGCCGGCCACGCCTTCACGCTGGCCAACGTGCCGAGGACGGAACCGCCCGCCGCGGTGCCGCTGACCGACGAGGTGCTCGCCCGACGCGTCACCGACACGACGGCCACGTTCGAGCGGCGTGACGTCGTGCGTGAACTTGCGGCGAGTGCCTGGCCAGCCGCCTCCGCCCGATCGAACTGACCGAGAACCGTCGCCAGCACGACCCCGAGGAGCGGCGCATCGCGCTGATGCTGCGCGAGCGGGCGAACCACGAGGCCGTCGGCGCCATGCAACGCCACGGTCGCATCACCACGGCGCCGACCGCCGACAAGGTCCGCACGGTGATGGTGGGGGACTGGCTCCGCCACCGCCGGGCCGGCGACGACACACTGATGATCGCGGCTCGTTGGGCCACGGTCGATGACCTGAACCTCCGGGCCCGCCGAGCGCTCCGCGATGCGGGCGCGCTCGGCGACGACATCGCTGAGGTCGGCGGGCTGGGCTCCGCGCGCGGTGACCGGGTGCTCGCCCATCACAACGACTACCGCCTCGGCGTCTGCAACGGCGACCGGGCCGTGGTGCTCGGCGCCAGCGCGCACGGCCTTGCCGTCGAGATGGGCCAACGGCGTGCGCCGCCGCATCCCGCACACCTACACCGAGGCCGGCCACCTGACGCACGGCTACGTCACCACGGTGCACGAGGCCCAGGGGACGACGTGTGACCGCCTGCTCGTGCTCGGCGACGACAGGTTCAGCATCGAGACGGCCTACACGAGCCTCACCCGGGGCCGCAGCCGCAACCAGCCCTACCTCTCCCAGCCCGAGCCCGACGTCGACCGCCACGGCCACCGCGTGGTCGCCGACCTCATCACCGCCTTCACCGCATCGCCCGCAGCGAGGCGAAGGTCTCAGCGATCGATCAAGTGCTCGACAAGGAGCTGCGGAACATGCGTCCTGGCCGGGGCTCCGCCGACGGAGTCGAGCTCGACCTCTGAGCCTGTGAACGCCCTGGCATAACGCTCCCCGAGCGGGCATT
Organism: Actinomycetes bacterium; assembly: GCA_031359995.1. GTDB lineage: Bacteria > Actinomycetota > Acidimicrobiia > Acidimicrobiales > Ilumatobacteraceae > JANMAT01. The sequence continues at coordinate 3,324 of JANMAT010000134.1, read as the reverse complement.
CGGCGCTACCTGTCGTCGCTCCCAGGGCCTCGTGAGGCTACGTACACTTGTGCTGTGCCAGTCGGCCCTCGGCTATCGAAGAAGGGGCGTGCCTACGCCGCTCGCAGGTCGCCCTCCATCCGCACCGGGTTCGGTGCTGCGGTCCTCCTTCTCGTGCTTGGCGGCTGCGGGTCGAGCCCTCGTCCGGAGGCGGCCACGTTCGCCTGCAACCCGATCCAAGGCCAGCAGCTGCCGGATGGCTACACGGCGTACTTCGACTCGGTAGCGCTTCCCACGGCACCCGGCCGAAAGCAGGCGCTGCAGACAAACAGGCGGGACAGCGAGGACGGGTCGGTCGAGTACTTCAGCAAGGCACCGATCTTCTTCCGAGGCACAAAGGCGGTCTCCGTCGAGGTGGTCAACTCCGCTTCGTCGCTCCTCAACTGGGAGGCTCGTGCCGGTCGGGTCGTAACCCCCAAGGGCTGTGACTCCGGTGACCGCGAGTGGAGTCACATCGTTGGTGGCTTCATCGTCAGCCGCCCGGCATGTCTGTCATTGAAGGTCGCACGAGGATCAAGCTCGACCGTCGTGCAAGTTGGTGTTGGGACGCCGTGCAGCGGTCAGGCCGCGCCGAGCCAGCCCTCAGACACGTAGCCGGCGCCGCCGCTCCGATCGGCCGATCGGATTCGCTCGACCGGGGCGCTGGCATCAGGCATTCTGGGCGGCAGCGGTCAACCGGAGGACCCGGTGCGCTCACCGACGAGAACCCAGGCTCGGGTGACGTCAGCACCGTTCGTAGGTCTGAAAGGCGAGGCGTTGGCGCGAGGGTGGAAGAAGCTGCGTGGAGAGGCACGATGGGCCGAGCTGAAGGCGGACGTCGTGGATGGTCGCGCCGAGGTGCGGGGCATGTTCGATGGCGTGCGCGTCGCTGCGGCTCTGATCGCTGGTGGTGGGGTGGTGTACGGCCTTGTACTGAATGCACGCGCGTCGCAGTTTCCTTTCGAAGCTGCAGTCGGCAAGCAGGGGAGCAAGCAGGCGGTTCAGGTCTTCTTCCTTCTGTGCTTCCTGCCCATCGCCAGAGTGCTCATGGGAGTCGTGATTCGAGAACCGGTCGTGCTCGTCGATGCGCGTGGGGTGTCCTTTCCGGGCATCGTGCCAGGCAGCCGGTGGATTCGCGGGCCAATCGACGTCGTCGCGCTCGAGGAGAGCCAGGACATTGCAGGCGCACTTGTCGTCGTCGGAGCAGATCGCCCGATCGTGCTCCGCCGCTACCAGGTCTGGTACCGGTAGCGGCGCGACCTTTCAGCGCCGCGAGGCGCGTGCGAGATTGCCCCAAGGACCGCACGACAGGACAGCCGGTCTGCGGTATGACTTCCCGCATTCGGACCGCGCCACATCTGCCGATCGGCGCTACTGGGCTTGGTCCGCGTCCTCGTGGACCTGGATGCTCGGTGGCGGCCGGCGCCGCACCTGGATCTGTGTTCGAAGTGGCCTTCTCGTTGCGGTATGAGTGTTGCTTCATGATGAGTGATGGTTCATACTGGTTGGGTGTGGGAGGTGGAGTTCACCGGCGAGTTCGAGGAGTGGTGGGCGTCGCTCAGCGTGGAGCAGCAAGCCGCGTTGGCGGCAGCGGTGGAGCTGCTGGCCGAGCGGGGGCCGGCGTTGGGCCGACCGACCGTCGACCGTATCCACACGTCACGCCGTCACAACATGAAGGAACTGCGAGCGGCTCAGGAGGGCGCGTTGCGTGTCCTGTTCATGTTCGATCCTCGTCGCCAGGCGATCCTGCTGCTGGGTGGCGACAAGTCCCTCGAGTCGATGGAACGAATGGTACGAGTGGGCCGTTCCCGTGGCTGACGACCTCTACGACGTGTACCTCGATGAGCTGCGCGGGGAAGGATTGCTATGAGCCGACATACCAAGTTCTCGAAGCTCCGTGACGAGTTGCTCGCGAAGCCGGGTGGTGCCGAGGCGCTCGATCGCGCCCGCGCCGAACTGGCGGAGGAGATCCGTCTCTATGAGCTCCGCCATGCTGAAGCGGTGAGCCAAGCAGAACTCGCTGGCCGCCTCGAGGTGACGCAGGGTGCCATCTCGAAGTTCGAGCACGCCGACGACGTCCGCGTGTCGACCCTGCGCGAGTACCTCGAAGCGCTCGGCGCCCGACTCGAGCTCGTGGCCGTGTTCGACGACGAGAACCGCCGCGTGCCGATCACGCTCGGCAAGGACACTGCGGCCTGATCGCCATCGTGCAGGCGCGATCCCGCCGGCCGGACCACAGGTAAACGCCGAAGTCGTGGCCCGATGTCCCGGGCGGGTCTCGCGTGACTGTAGATATTCCGGTGATCTGGCGAGGCTGAGGCATCGCAACGGGCGTTCCACGACCGCTGCCGCGGACATCCGCGTCACACCGTCGTCGTAGCGTGCTCGCATGGCGATCGAACGGACGCTGACGGCCAAGGGGGAGCCACGGTAGAAGGTGCGGTACCGGGGGCCGGACGGGCGTGAGCCCTCCTTCCGCACGCGCAAGGCGGCCGAGGCGTACGAGCGCGACCACCGGAACCTGCGCGAGCACGGCGGCTGGGTCGACCCGCGTGCGTCCCGCCTGACGCTGGCCGCGTGGTCGCACGAGTGGCTGCGCACGATCGTCCACCTGCGCCCCTCGACCCGGCGCATCTACGAGGACAACCTGAGGCTGCACGTCCTGCCGAGCCTTGGCGCGGTGCCGCTCGGCAAGCTCACCAAGACCGACCTTTGGCGCTGGCTCGCCGAGTTGTCGGCCGGCGACCTGGCGCCGGCCAGCGTCCACCAGGCCTACCGCTGCCGGCGTCGCGTGCTCGGTGCCGCCGTCGGGGGCGAGGTGCTCGTGCGCAACCCGCCGGCATCAAGCCACCCAAGGTCGAACGGCGCGAGATGCGCTTCCTCACCGCCGACGAGGTCACCGCCCTCGCCGACACCATCGACGAGCGCTACCGCGCCTTGGTGCTCGTCGGCGCCTACTGCGGCCTGCGCTGGGTGAGCTCGCCGGCCTGCGCCGCCACCGCGTCGACCTCCTCCACCGCACCATCCACGTCGCCGAAGCCCTCGGCATGAACGCCGAACGCCGCCTCGACCTGGTGCCGGTGAAGACCGGCACCGGTGCGGCTGGACGCGCGGGAAAAACGCGGGATGGAACGCGACTGACGCGAGCACCGGTCGAAGCGCACCCCCTCTGACACGAGAATCCCCTTTAGGTCTGAGTGCTCGGGCGCGCGCGGGGTGCGGGGCGGCAGCCCCGTTCGGGCGGAGCCCGATGTTGTTGGTGGTCAGGCGGCGGGGGTGATGGCGACGTCGTGACCGAGCCGGCGC
>JANMAT010000098.1:0-44569 GCA_031359995.1 Actinomycetes bacterium | reverse complement strand
CGCTCTCGCCCTCACGGATCCTCGACACGCGGCCCTCGGCGTTCGTGGCCGCCACCCAGAGCCGTCTGCTGCCGGTCGGCGGCACCGGGGGCGTCCCGGCCGGCGGCGTCGGCGCCGTGGTGCTGAACCTCACGGGCACCGAAGCTCGCGCCGCCGGCTATGTGACCGTCTACCCGGCGCAGACGAACATCCCGCTGGCGTCGAACCTGAACCTGCCGGCAGCCGGTGCGACGGTTGCGAACGCCTCGTTCTCGTCGCTCGGTTCGGGCGACGCAGTGCGGCTGTACTCGCAGCAGGGCACGCACCTCGTGGTCGACGTGGCCGGCTACTTCCTGGGGGCGGCGGTGCCGGCCGAGGCGACATCGGTGGCGCTGTTGCGCCGGCCGCCCACGCCCGAGGCGTTCGCCTGCAACGAGGTGAACGGCGTCGGTCAGGTGCGGGTCGACATCAACCCCGGTCTCATCCCGTTCCTGAAGGCCACGGTCACACCCAGCATGGACCCGCAGGCGTTCCGCGACGTCGTCTACACGACCGCCGTGAACAGTGGTCCGTTCCCCGCCATCGTGGCCAGCATCGCCGAGTGGGACACCTGGGTCGACAACACGTTCACGTCCAAGAACGGCTCGCTCGCCGTGGCCGACGTGTTCGACGCGTTCGCCATGGCCTACCACGAGGTCATCCACACGGTGCAGTCGTCGAACCGCTTCGGCGCCGGCGTGAACTGCCTGCCGATGGCGCCGGCCGGCGGTCACCGCTGGGTGTACGGCGGGTTCGCCCAGAGCCTGATCAAGGCCGATGTCGACGGCCGCATCGACGCGCTGGTGACCGACCCGTTCCTGCTGTCGTCGGCCCGCACCGTGTCCGACCTGTACCTGACCAACACCACCGTGCCCGGCATCGCCAACCAGGGCTTCGAGTCACAGCTGTGGGAGGTGAACGCCTACGTGCTGGAGATGGAGTGGGAGAACGCGTTCGGTCAGGCCCTGTCGGGCGCCGGGCTCTCGCTGGCCGACCACGTGAACACCTTCATCGTGTCGGCCAAGCTGCACCAGCTGGCGCGCTACCTGACCCGGGCCCAGTCGCAGGGCGCCAACTTCCAGGGCTTGCAGTCGACCTACAACGAGAAGGTCGTGGCCGACCTGTGGAACCTGGCCGTGGCCAACTGGCGCGTGCCGGCCAGCACGCCGATCGGTCTGGCCCGTGACACGTGGACGTTGGCGTTCGGCGCCGATGCCGCCGTGCTGGCCACGTTCGCGCCCGGCCAGCTGAACGCATCTCCGATGATGCCCTGACCCGGCCGCCCCGGCCCGGGCCTGTGGTCGACTTCGTCGGCATGTCGTCCGTGCGGGGTGGTGCGGCGAGAGAACAGACATGAACGACGCGCCGACCGACGTCCAGCCCGACGAACGGTCGCTCCCTCCGTACGTCGAGACGTTCGCCGCCTTCTACGCCAACCTCGAGCTGACCGGCTCAGCTCCATCCACCCGATTGCGGAGATGCGTTCTGGGCAGCGAAGGCGTTACCAGGTAACGCTTTCGCTGCCCAGAACGGCGAAAGGGGCCGAGAACGCCACGCCGGGTCCGGCGAGCGCCCGGACCGGGTCAGCGGTAGGTCGGCGTGTAGCTGGTGAGGGCCCGCATGTAGTTCGAGCGCTCGAAGGCGACGGGGTCGGGGGCGTGGATCTGGCTCAGGCTGCCACGGGCCTGGGTGAGCGAGGTGTAGTCGCGCTCGTCGAACCACCGCTGCAGGCCGGCCAGCACCACGCCGGCGTGGGCCGGCCCGCGCTGCAGCAGGGCCGACGTCATCATGACCACGTCGGCGCCGGCCAGGATCAGCTTCACCGCGTCCTCGGCGGCGTGCACGCCGGTCGACGCGGCCAGCGACGCCTGCACGCGGTCGCGAAGGATCGCCATCCACCGCAGCGACAGGCGGATGGCGCCCGGCGCGGACAGCTCCAGGTCGGGCACCACGTCGAGCTCGTCGAGGTCGATGTCGGGCAGGTAGTACCGGTTGAACAGCACCAGCCCGTCGGCGCCGGCGTCGACCAGGCGGCGGGCCATGGAACCGAGCGAGCTGAAGTACGGCCCGATCTTCACGGCAAGGGGGATGTCGATGGCCGAGCGCACCCGCGTGACGAGCTGCAGGTACTGCTCCTCCACCTCGAGCGACGTGCGATCGACGTCGGCGGCCACCAGGTAGATGTTCAGCTCCAGCGCGTCGGCGCCGGCGTCGGCCAGCAGGTGCGCGTAGCGCGTCCACCCACCCGCGGTGGTGCCGTTCAGGCTGGCGATCACCGGGATGCGCAGCGCCGCCTTGGCTCGCCGCAGCGACTCGACGTAGCGCTCGGGCCCGGTGTTGTACGTGTCGAGCTCGGGGAAGTACCCGCCGGCCGACTCGGGCGAGATCTCGGCGCCGAAGTCGAGCACGTCGTGCACGGCCATCGCGTCGTGCTCGATCTGCTCCTCGAACAGCGACGGCATCACGACGGCGGCGATGCCGGCCTCCTGCAGGGCGAGCAGCGTGTCGGGGTCACCGGTGAGCGGAGAGGCCGACGCCACCAGCGGGTGCGGCAGCGCCAGGCCGAGGTACCGGGTGCGCAGATCGGTGGCCATCACTCGGTCTCCTCGTCGTCGGTGGCGGTGCGGTGCACGTCGACCATCTGCTCGTAGAGCTGCCAGCGGTTGTCGATGTCGTGTTGGGCCTGATTGAGCAGATCGTTGCTGTGGCCGGGCTTGGACCGGGCCAGCATCCCGAACCGCGCCTCGGTGGTGGCGAAGTCGCGGAAGGCGATCTTGGGCTTGCCCGAGTCGAGGCGGAAGCCGTGGCCGCTGCTGGCGTCGGCGGCCGGGTCGTAGCGGTAGAGCGGCCAGTAGCCCGACTCGGCCGCCATCTTCTGGTGGTTGATCTGGTCGGCCATGTCGATGCCGTGGGCGATGCACGGGCTGTAGGCGATGATGAGCGACGGCCCGTGGTGGGCTTCGGCCTCGGCGAAGGCCTTGATGACCTGCGTCATGTTGGCGCCCATGGCCACCTGGGCCACGTACACGTTGCCGTAGGCCATGGCGATCTGGCCGAGGTCCTTCTTGCCGGTCGTCTTGCCGCTGGCCGAGAACTTGGCGATGGCCCCGCGCGGCGTCGCCTTCGACGTCTGGCCGCCGGTGTTGGAGTACACCTCGGTGTCGAGCACCAGGATGTTCACGTCGCGCCCGCTGGCGAACACGTGGTCGAGGCCGCCGAAGCCGATGTCGTAGGCCCAGCCGTCGCCGCCCACGATCCACACGCCGGTGCGAACGAGTTGCTCGGCGATGGTGGCCAGCCGGTTGGCCACCGGCGTGCCGAGCTGGTCGAGCCGTTCGCGCAGCGAGCCCACGCGGTCGCGCTGGTCCTCCACGCCGGCCTCGGTGGCCTGGTCGGCGTCCAGGATGGCGGCGGCCAGCGGGCCGAGCTGCGGCGCCAGTTCGGTGACCAGCCGGCGGGCCTCGGCGGTGTGGGCGTCGAGGGCGAGCCGCATGCCCAGGCCGAACTCGGCGTTGTCCTCGAACAGCGAGTTGGCCCACGCCGGGCCGCGCCCGGCCGCGTTCTGCGACCACGGGGTCGTGGGCAGGTTGCCGCCGTAGATCGACGAGCAGCCCGTGGCGTTGGCGATCATGATGCGCTCGCCGAACATCTGCGACAGCAGCTTCAGGTACGGCGTCTCGCCGCAGCCGCTGCAGGCGCCCGAGAACTCGAACAGCGGCTGGGCCAGCTGCGAGCCCTTGATCGAGTCGAGCTTCAGCATGCGCCGGTCGGCCTCGGGCAGCGACAGGAAGAAGTCGAAGCTGACGCGCTCCTGGATGAGGTGGTCGTCCTTCGGGGCCATGTCGATGGCCCGGTGCTTCACCTGCTCCTTGCTCTTGGCCGGGCACACGCTCACGCACACGGCGCAGCCGGTGCAGTCGTCGGGCGCGACCTGGATGGTCATGCGCTGGCCCGGGTGCTCCTTGTCGGCCCAGTCCTTCGACAGGAACCCGTCGGGGGCGGCGCCGAGCAGCGCCGGCTCGTAGACCTTCATGCGGATGGCGGCATGGGGGCACACCAGCGCGCAGCGGCCGCAGTCGATGCAGATGGCCGGGTCCCACACGGGGATCTCGGCGGCGATCGATCGCTTCTCCCACTGGGCCGTGCCCGTGGGGAACGTGCCGTCGACCGGCATGGCGCTCACCGGCAGCCGGTCGCCGTCGCCGGCCACAATCATGGCGGTCACACGGGCCACGAAGTCGGGCGCGCCGGCGGCCAGGGCGCCCACCATGTGGCGCGCGCCGGTCACCGCGGCCGGCACCGTCACCTCGTGCAGGGCGGCGATGGACGCGTCGACCGCGTCGAAGTTGCGCTGCAGCACGATCTCGCCCCGCTTGCCGTAGCTCTTGGCGATGGCGTCCTTGATGGCCTGGATGGCGGCGTCGCGCTCGAGTACGCCCGACAGCGCGAAGAAGCACGTCTGCAGCACGGTGTTGATGCGACCGCCCAGACCCGACTCGCGGGCCACGAGGGCCCCGTCGACGACCCAGACGTGCAGGCCCTTGTCGATGATCTGCTGCTGCACCTCGACCGGCAGGTGGTCCCACACCTCGTCGGGTCCGAACGGGCTGTTGAGCAGGAACGTGGCCCCGTGGCGGGCCTCGCGCAGCACGTCGACCTTCTCGACGAAACCGAACTGGTGGCAGGCCACGATGCTGGCCTCGGTGATGAGGTAGCTCGACAGGATCTCGTCGGGACCGAAGCGCAGGTGCGAGGTGGTCATCGACCCCGACTTCTTCGAGTCGTAGACGAAGTAGCCCTGGGCGTACAGGTCGGTGAAGTCACCGATGATCTTCACCGAGTTCTTGTTGGCCCCCACGGTGCCGTCGGCGCCGAGGCCGTAGAACACCGCCCGCACGACCGAGTCGGGCTCGTGCCAGCGGCTCTCGTCGACGGCCAGGCTGGTGTGGGTCACGTCGTCGACGATGCCGATGGTGAAGTGGTTGCGGGGCGTCGGCGCGGCGAGCTCGTCGAAGATGGTCAGCACCATCGCCGGCGTGAACTCCTTCGACGACAGGCCGTAGCGGCCGCCGATCACGCGGGGCATGGCGTCGGGCCGCTGCTCCACCAGTGCGGTGACCACGTCGGTGTAGAGCGGGTCGCCGATGGCACCGGGCTCCTTCGTGCGGTCGAGCACGGCGATGGTGCGGGCGGTGGCCGGCAGGGCGGCCACGAACGCCGCGGTGTCGAACGGCCGGTACAGGTGCACCACGAGCACGCCGACCTTGTCGCCCTGCGCGGTCAGGTGGGCCACGACCTCGCGGGTGGGGCCGCTGCCCGAGCCCATGAGCACGATGACGCGCTCGGCGTCGGGCGCACCGAAGTAGTCGAACAGGTGGTACTGGCGGCCGGTCAGGGCGGCGAAGCGGTCCATCTCGGCCTGCACCAGGCCGGGCAGCGCGAGGTAGTAGGGGTTGCCCGCCTCGCGGGCCTGGAAGAACACATCGGGGTTCTGGGCCGAGCCGCGCAGCACCGGGTGGGTGGGGTGCAGGGCACGGCCACGGTGGGCGGCCACGGCGTCGTCGTCGATCATCGCGCGGATGGTGTCGTCGTCGACCAGGGCGATCTTGGCCACCTCGTGCGAGGTGCGGAAGCCGTCGAAGAAGTGCAGGAACGGCACCCGGGCCCGCAGGGTGGCCGCATGCGCCACGAGGGCCAGGTCCTGGGCCTCCTGCACCGTGGCCGACGACAGCAGGGCGAAGCCGGTGGGGCGGGCGGCCATCACGTCGGAGTGGTCGCCGAAGATCGACAGCGCATGGGTGGCGATGGAGCGGGCGGCCACGTGGATGACGGCCGGCGTGAGCTCGCCGGCGATCTTGTACATGTTGGGCAGCATCAGCAGCAGGCCCTGCGACGCGGTGAACGTGGTGGCCAGCGCGCCGGCCTGCAGCGCGCCGTGCAGGCTGCCCGCCGCGCCGGCTTCGCTCTGCAGTTCGATGACCTCGGGGACCGACCCCCACACGTTGGTGTTGCCCGCCGCCGACCACGCGTCGCTCAGCTCACCCATGCCCGACGCCGGGGTGATGGGGTAGATGGCGATGACCTCGCTCACCTTGTAGGCGATGCGGGCCGCTGCTTCGTTGCCGTCGAGGGTGGCGTGCTCCTCGTTGGGGTGGCTGACCATGGGCGCTCCTTCCACCACTCGCCCGCCATGGTCGCACCGGCGGTGTACCGCGCGGCCGTGTCCAACGGCAGGCCCGTGGGGGCCAGAGGTCCCACGTGCTGGCCGTCGCACGGCCCGCTGCGCCGACGGGGTGGGGTGCGTACCGTGCAGTCATGGGGACCGCATCAGCGCCTGCCGTGTGGCCACCGCCCGATCCGTCGACGCGGCGCTACCTGACGCCCACCGGAGCGTGCTGCATCCGGTCGATGCGGGTGGACGGCACCGTGGCCGGCTCGGGTGACTGCGTGGCTTGCGGCACGTGCCTGCTGCTCATCGAGCAGGCCTGGCGAGACAGAGCTCAGTAGGCCAGTGCCGCGCCCGCCGTGGGCCACTCGGTGGCGGCCAGGCGGCCGGTCGCCGACAGCGTGATGTAGGCCGTGCGCAGCCCGGGCCCGCCGAAGCAGATGTTCGTGGTGATCGGGTCGGGCATGGGCACGTGCTCGTAGCCCGACCCGTCGGGCGCCACCACGGTGATGCCGCCGTGGTCGCCGATGGTGGCCACGCACACGTTGCCGGTGGCGTCCACGGCGAGGCTGTCGAACAGGTCGTAGCCGGGCAGGCCCACCAGCAGCTGACCACCGAAGACCCGCCCGTGGGGCTTGGCGTTCAGCTGCCCCGGCGCCACGACGTCCCACGCCCACAGCCGGCCGGCGAACGTCTCGGCCACGTACACCCGCGAGCCGTCGGGGGCGAGGCCCACGCCGTTGGGGCCATCGAGCGGGTAGAGCACCTCGCGCACCTCGGACCCGTCGGCCTTGGCGTAGTACAGGCCGCCTCGGTCGCGTTCGCGTCCGCGGCCCTTGCCGTGGTCGGTGAACCAGAAGCCGCCGCTCGTGTCGAAGACGATGTCGTTCGGGCCCTTCAGGCGGTGCTCGCCCACGTGGGTGTACAGCCACGTGACCTCGCCGGTGGCCAGGTCGACGCGCTGGATGCCCCCGCCGGCGTAGTCGGCGGCCTGGTCGCCGGGCAGCAGCCAACCGCGCGACGCCACCAGCGTGTGGGTGTTGCCACCGTTGTTGCACACGTAGGCGGCGCCATCGGGCCCGATGGCCACGCCGTTCACGCCGCCCCCGCACACGGCGACCGTCTCCCGGCGCCCGTCGGGGTGCACGCGCGTCAGCGTGCCGGTGGCGATCTCGCCCACCAGCACCGTGCGGTCGGGCATCCACACCGGTCCTTCGGGGAACTGCAGTCCGTCGGTCACGATCGTCAGCTCGGCCATGGCCGCATCGTGTCACGATCGATGCGGTGCGCCGAACACGGTGACCGGCGGGTCAGCCTTCCTTCTTGGTGGTCGTCGTCGCTTCCTTGCTGGACCCTTCGGCCACGGTGGTGGCCTCGCCCTCCTTGGCGCCGGACTTCTTGGCCGCCGCTTCGTCGAGCTTCTTCTGCAGCTCCTCGGGCATGCCGACGGTGATCTTCACCTCGCCCGACTCCAGGTCGTACACGCCGCCGGCGATGAGCAGGCGCTCCTTCTTGATCTTCTCGGCCAGCATCGGGAGGGCCTTCAGGCGCTCCACCACCAGTTCGACGTTGACCTCGATGGTGGCGGTCACCAGCGCGGCGTTGGGGTCGGCATCGGCGGCGGCCACGGTGGTGGTGGGCGACTCCTTCGAGGCGGCGGCCTCACCTTCGGCGACCGTGGTCGTGGTGGCCGCGGTCTTCTTCTTCTTGGTCGATGGCGCCGGCTTCAGCTTCTCCTTGGCCTTGGTGACGGCGGGGGCGATGCCGTCCACCAGGTAGGCGATCTCGGCCTCCGGCTTCTCGCCGGTGGCCAGCGACGCCACGGTCGCCTTCACCGCACCACAGGCCGAATGGCCGAGCACCACGACGAGCGGGATCTCCAACTCGCCGATGCCGTACTCGATGCTGCCCAGCACCGCGGTGTCGACGACCTCCCCGGCGGTGCGGACGACGAACAGGTCGCCGAGGCCACGGTCGAAGACCAGCTCCGGGGGCACACGGGAGTCGACGCAGCTGAAGATGGTGGCGAACGGGCGCTGGCGCGTCGCCACCTTCTCGCGGCGGGCCTTGCCCTCGTTGATCGGCAGGCTCTTGTCGGCCACGTACCGGGCGTTGCCCTGCAAGAGGCGCTCGAGGGCCTCTTCCGGGGACTCGATGGCGGTCTCGGCCGCCGGCGCGGCGTCACCGCCGCCACAGGCGGCGAGCAGGACGCTGAGGGCGGAGAGCCCGGACAAGCCCAGGAACCCGCGGCGGGTATGGCGATCGGTGAGCATGGAGACCTCGGAGAGAAGGCGCGCGGTGGAATGTCCGCCTCCTCTGTTTCGGCTCGGGTGCTCTGCTTCTTGAGGGGTTCGGGCGGCGAGCCCGACCCGATCGTCAGGCCAGGGTCTCGCCGAAGAAGGTGAGGGTGCGCTCCTGGGCCAGGTCGGCGGCGGCCTTGTCGTAGCTGCCGCGCTGGTCGCAGTTGAACCCGTGCTGGGCGTCGTAGATGAAGAACGTGACCCCGGGCCAGGCCGCTTTCAGCTTCTCGACGTCGGCCAGCGGGATGGCGTGGTCGTGTTCGCCGTAGTGCATGATCATCGGCGCCACGGGGGTCCGGTCGGCCAGCGTCGGGGTGCCGCCGCCGTAGTACGCCGCCGCCGCCGAGAACACGTCGGCGCCGTCGATGGCGCACAGGGCGGTGAGCAGCCCACCCCAGCAGTAGCCGACCACGCCGACCTTGCCGGTGTCGGCCACGGCGGCGGCCGCGGCCCGGACATCGGCCAGGGCGTTGGCCATGTCGGTCTTGCCCCGGGCCAGGTCGATGCCGACGCCGATGTCAGCCTCGGTGTAGCCGAGCTCGACGTCCTTCTGGACCCGGTCGAACAGGGCCGGCGCGATGGCGACGTAGCCGTTGGTGGCGTAGCCGTCGACGACCGAACGGATGTGGCTGTTGACCCCGAAGATCTCCTGGATGACGACGACGGCCCCCTTCGGGGTGCCGACCGGATCGGCCCGGTAGGCCCCCAGTTCGAAGCCGTCGGCGGACGTGAGCGTGAGCGAGTTCCCCATGGTCGGGAGCGTAGTTCTGCGAGTGGTCAAACTTCGGCGTCGCCGCGTCAGGCGGTGATCTGCAGCACGAAGCGCTCGTGCTCGAACGAGGCGAGGGCGCGCGCTGGCGCGGCCCGGCTGGTGAGCAGGTGCCGCACCAGCGCCCCCTTCGCCGCCTTGGCGTCATGGCCGACCACCTTGCCCGGTCGGTCCGCGGCGCGCTCCACGAAGCTGACGCGCAGGAACGCGGCGTAGTCGGGCGGTGACGGCGCCCACGCCGCGGCGTGCTCGTTGGGGAGCAGGTCGATGACCACGCGTCCGGTCAGCCACTCGTTGAGCGCGTCGGACAACGCCGGCTTCCACCAGCGCTGCATCGTGCCGAGGGGCGCCAGGCGCGCCCCCATCTTCAGGCGGTAGTCAGGGGTGGGATCATCGATGCCCACCGCACCGAGCAGTCCCGACAGCACCACGATCGACGACGACGCCCGGCGGCGTGCGGCCGCCGGCAACGTGGCCAGACCGAGGTGGTCGTACACGACGCCCGTGTAGCGCTGGGCGGCGGGTAGCGCGGGCGCACCGATCACGGTGCGGTTGGCATCCTGGGCCCGGCTCAGGTGGGCGCCGCCCACGCCGAGCAGCTTGGCGTCGCCCCCTTTGGCCTTGCGCAGTGCGGCCGCCACCTTCGTGCGGTGCGGGGCCAAGGCGGCGAAGGTGCCGCTGGCCGGGTCCCACGGTGCGCCCTCACCACCGAGGGCCTTGCCTTCGGACGGCGGCAGCAGCACGGCCAGGGGCGCGGTGCCCGCCATCAGATCTTGCGCAGGGCCACGGACTGCACGAGGTGGTCGGCGCCTTTGCGCACGATGAGCGACGCCCGTTCACGGGTGGGTGTGATGTTCTCGCGCAGGTTCTTGCCGTTGATGTGCATCCACACGTCGTGGGCGAACGTCATGGCCTCGTCGTCGCTCATCTCCGCGTAGCGCCGGAAGAACGAGTCGGGGTTGCGGAACACCGTGTCGCGCAGGGTGCGGAAGCGGGCCAGGAACCACGACTCGATGTCTTCCTCGTCCGCGTCGATGTAGATCGAGAAGTCGAAGTAGTCGGACACGAACTCGTTGCCTTCGTTCGACACCTGCAGCACGTTGATGCCCTCGAGGATCACGATGTCGGGCTGACGCACCATGATGAACTCGCCCGGCACCACGTCGTACTCGACGTGGCTGTACACCGGCGCCATCGCCTCGGCGGCGCCCGACTTGAGCTCGCGCATGAAGCTCAGCAGGCGCTTGGTGTCATAGCTCTCGGGGAAGCCCTTGCGGTTCATGATGCCGCGCGCCTCGAGCTCCGCGTTCGCGTGGAGGAACCCGTCGGTGGTCACGAGATCGACGCGCGGATGGTCGGGCCAGCGTGACAGCAGCGCCTGCATCACACGGGCGAACGTGCTCTTGCCCACCGCGACCGAACCGGCGATGCCGATCACGTACGGCACCTTCGGGGCGATGGTGCCGAGGAACGTGGACGACACCTTGTGCAGGTTCTGCGTGGCCGACACGTACAGGTTCAGCAGCCGGGTCAGCGGCAGGTAGATGGCCGACACCTCGTCGAGGTCGAGCCGGTCGTTGATGCCCCGCAGCGCTTCGAGGTCACGTTCCCGGATGGTGAGGGGCGTGGCCGCCTTGAGGTCGGACCACTCCTCCCGCGAGAACTCGACATACCGGGACGTCTCCATCATGGGGAGGTTAGGCAGCGGCGGCGCGCCCCGGGCAATCGGCCCGGCGGCGAGCGGATCCCCACGACCGGCGCCCCCGACGGCCAAGATGGCTACCCATGGGAGCGCACGCCGAACGCGAGCACCGCCGCTCGCTCGGTGCGTGGTACACGCCCGAGTGGTTGGTGGACCGGATCCTCGACACCGTGCTCGCCGACGGAGCGACACCGCGGTCGGTGCTCGATCCGGCGTGCGGCGACGGGCGGTTCCTGGCCGCGGCGGCGGCGCGCTGGCCCGACGCCAGCCTGCACGGCGTCGACATCGATGTCGACGCGTTGACGGCGGCCCGGTGCCGCCTCGGTCCGGGCGCCCGGTTGCAGCACGCTGACGGCCTCGTCGAGCCCACCGCCGGTGGGTTCGACCTCGTCGTGGGCAACCCGCCGTTCCTCAACCAGCTGGCCCGCCGGTCCAGCCGCGGTGGGCGCTCGCACCTGGGCGGCGGGCCGTACGCCGACACCGCCGCACTGTTCCTGGCCCGGGCCCTGGCGCTGGCCGCGCCGGCCGGCGGCACGGTCGCGCTGGTGCTGCCCCAGTCGATCCTGGCGGCGCGCGACGCCGAACCCGTCCGGGCGCTGGTGGCCGCCGGCGCCGCGGTGTGTGGGCTGTGGCTCGACGAGGAGGCCGTGTTCGACGCCGCCGTGCACACGATGGTGCTGGCTTGCCGGATGGGCCAACGCCAGGCCCGCGTGCACCGGTGGACCGGATCGTCGTTCACCGACCGCAGCACCGTGGTGATGCCGGCCTCGACGAGTTGGTCCCCGTTGGTCGCCGACCTGCGCGGCGTGCCCGACCTCGCCACCGCGTCCGAGCTCGCCGATGGCCCGCGGCTGGGCGAGCGGGCGGCGGCCACGGCTGACTTCCGCGACCAGTACTACGGCCTGGTCGGTCATGTGGGCGACGACGTCGACGGGCCGCCGCTGGTGACGACGGGCCTGGTCGATCCCGGGACCTGCGCCTGGGGGCGGCGCCCCGTGCGCTTCGCCGGCGCCCGGTACGAGGCACCTCGCGTCGCGGTGGGGGCGCTGGCGCCCGGGCTGCAGACGTGGGTGGCACGGCGGCTCGTGCCCAAGGTGCTGCTGGCCACGCAGACCTCGGTGCTGGAGGCGTGCGCCGATGTCGAGGGCCGCTGGCTGCCGGCGGTGCCGCTCATCACGATCGTGCCCCAGGACCCCGACGACGTGTGGCCGATCACCGCGGCCCTGTGCTCGCCGGTGGCCAGCGCGTGGGCGGCACGCCTCACGCTCGGCACCGGGCTGTCGGTCACCGCGCTGCGGTTGCGGGCCGCGCAGGTGGCCGACGTGCCGCTGCCGAGCCGACCGTGGCCCGAGGCCACCGCCGCGTTGCGGTCGGGCGATCTCGACACGTTCGGCGCGGCCATGGGCGCGTCGTACGGGCTCGACCCGGCCGCCGGCGCGGCGCTGCTGGCCTGGTGGCGGCCACTGGCCGACCGGGCGCTCGGCTGTGGCCGCCGGGCGGTGCGGGCGGTCAACCGAGTCGGGTGAGGACCTCGACACCGTCGTCGGTGACGAGCACGGTGTGCTCGAACTGGGCGGTGCGCTTGCCGTCGATGGTGGCCGCGGTCCAGTCGTCGTCCCACAGCACGTGCTGGTGACGGCCGAGGGTGATCATCGGCTCGATGGTGAACGTCATGCCGGTGCGCATGATCGTGTCGGCGCGCGGGTCGTAGTAGTGCGGGATCTGGAGATCGGTGTGGAACTGCTCGCCGATGCCGTGCCCGATGAACGAGCGCACGACGCCGTAACGGTGCTTGGCGGCATGGGCCTCGATGGCCCGCCCGATCTCGTTGATGGGCCGGCCCGGCTTCACCGCCTCGATGCCGCGTTCCAGGCACTCGTGCGTGACCTCGATGAGCGCGCGGCTCTCGTCGTCGACGTCGCCGACGCAGAACGTGGCGTTGGTGTCGCCGTGCACGCCGAACTTGAAGGCGGTCACGTCGAGGTTGACGATGTCACCGTCGGCCAGCGGGCGCGAGTCGGGGATGCCGTGGCAGATGATCTCGTTGACGCTCGTGCACACGCTCTTGGGATAGCCCGAGTAGTTCAACGGGCTCGGGTACGCCTCGCGCTCGAGGTGCAGTTGGTGCACGTAGCGGTCGACCTCGTCGGTGGTCATGCCGACGGCCACGTGGGCACCGGCGAGCTGCAGGATCTCTGCGGCGATGCGGCAGGTGGTGCGCATGGCCGCGATGACCTCGGGCGACTTCACCCGCGGTTCGGCCACGCGCTTCACCTGGCCGGAGTCGGCGTAGGGCGGCCGCTCGAGGTGGGCCGGCCACGTCATCATGGGGCTGATCACGCCGGGCTGCACCCGGCCCTCGAGCGGCTTGTGGCACCGCTTGTACTTCCGCCCGCTGTCGCACCAGCAGGGATCGTTCGACTGGATCGGGCCAGCGGAGGCGGTCGGCGACGTCATGAGGGGCCCAGCCTAGGCCGCGGCCCGACCGGTGCCACCGTCGAGCGTGGGGCTCACGCACCGACCAGGGCGACCGCCCGTCGCAACGCCTGGTCCGTCAGCAGCATCACCAGGATCATCAGTGACCCCGCCAGCCCAAACGCCGCCGTGACGCCGTACTGGCTGGTCACGAGGCCGGCCACCACGGCGCCCACGGGTTGCATGATGAAGATCAGCTGGGTGAACGACGTCGCCACCCTGGCCCGCGTCGCGGCCGGAGCGTGCTCCATGCGCAGGGTCGGCGAGACGGTGTTGAGCACCCCGATGGCCACACCCTCGAGGGTGAGCATGACGATGGCCACCGGGAGGTTCCTGATGGTGGCCATCACGACATACGTGCCGCCGGTGAGCAGCCCGCTGGTCAACAGCAGTGCCACCGTGTGGCGGCGACCGGCCCACAGACGCGGTGCGGCCATGCTGCCCGCCACGTTGCCGATGGCCGAAGCGCCGAGGACGAGTCCGTACACGAGGCTGGAGAGTCCCAGGTGGGCGCGCCCGAAGATCGGCAGGGTGCTCAGCACCATCGACTGTCCGAACACGAGCACGAGGAGCTGCGCCAGCAGCACCCGTAGCAGCGGGTTGCCGAGGATCGGGCGGGCGGCGCGTGCCGTCGGCTCCGTGGCGTCCGGCGTCGCCCGGTCGGGGGTGGCGACGTCGGTGGCCGGATCGACGAGCACCGAGCGCAGGGGGAGCAGCAATGCGCCCGATGCGGCGAAGCTGGCGGCGTCGGCGCCGAACGGCAGCGCTCGGCCGACGCCGAAGATGACCCCGCCGAGCGCCGGGCCGACGATGCCGTAGCCGGCGCTGAGCGAGGCGCCGATGTAGCCGTTGGCCTTGGCGAGCGCGTCGCCCGAGGCGATGACCGGGAGCAGCACCTGGGCTGCTGCGCTGTGGGCGATCTCGCCCGTGCCGATGACGAGCGCGGTCACGTAGAGCAGGGGCAGGTTGGCGTGACCGGAGGCCACGAGCACGGTGGTGACGACGAGCAGGAGCGCGCGGGCGGCGTCGGCGGCGAGCATGAAGTAGGCCGGCCGACGCACGCGGTCGACCGCGTTGGCGACGGTGTGACCGAGGATCAGCCACGGAAGTCGGGATGCCACGAACACCCCGGTGACCAGCCGGGCGTCCGAGGTGAGCGACAAGGCGAACAGGCCGAGCGCGACATCGGCGAGGCCATCACCCACGGCCGAGACCCCGGTAGCCGTCACGAGCCGTGTCGTCACGCGGTCGAGACGTCGGGACGATGGTTGCTCGGCGGCTCGCATGCGGGCCGCCATTGTGCTCGACCGGGGCCTGCTCGACCTACCTGACGTTCCGCGCTGGTGGCGTGGGGGTCAAGAGCTGTTCTGGTCGCTTGGTTGGCCGCGAGGAGGGGCCGATGGACCCGACGTGGCAACCGAGCGTGAGATAAGGCGGGGCACGTGGTGGCTCGCGGTCGCGTTCGCTCTTCTCGCCGGCCTCACCTGGTTCACGCTCCCCCACCACGCCGCCAACGAGCGACCGTCGTGGTGGATGATGGCGGTCGTCGGGGTGCTGTACGTCTTCGTGACCGAGTTCCCCGCCGTCGTCGAGTTCGGTCGTGTTTCGGCGTTCTTCATGATGCTCGAGCTCCCGCTCGTCATCGGTCTCCTGGCCCTGAGGTCGTGGCAGCTACTTGCCGTGCGACTCCTCGCGTCGTTCCTCGTCGAGATGCGTAGCCAGTCGGGAGCCGAACTGCGGGCGGCGAACCTGGCCTGGAGCGCTTGGGAGACCACCACCGCGCTGGCCGTGTTCAGCGCGGTCAACCACCTCTCGTGGGCGCGCGGCGATCAGCACCTGGTGGCCGTGCTGGTCGCAACCGCGGCCGTCAGTGGTCTCGGGATCGTGGCGATGGTGATCGTGGCGAGCCGGGTCCGCGGCGCCCGGGTCGATCGGAAGGCGACCCAGGCGGCCGCGATCGGCTCGCTGACCACCGCGGTGCTCAACACCATCGTCGCCGTGGCCATCGTGGACCTGGGTGTCCACAACCCGGTGCTGACCGTCGGCCCGGCGGGGGTCATCATCGGGCTCGTGTTCGTCATGCGGCGCTACACCGTGGTGGAGCAGCGCTACCAGCGCACCAAGGGCCTGTACTCGTTCTCGTCGTTGCTCGAACGCACGATCGACGTGGGCCACACCGGTGCCGCCGACATCCTGGTGCAACTGGCCGAGCTGTTGAACGCGCGGCGGGTGGACCTGGTGCTGGAGACGAACAACCACGCCGGTGACGTGGTACGCCTGTCGAGCGACGGCGAGGGCTCGGTGAACGGCGGCCTGTCGCCGCTGGAGCGCCAGCTGCTGTCGGGACCGATGGGCGGCCCCGAGCTGGTGACGCCGGCCTACGGCGCCGAGGCAGTGGGCGAGCTGGCCCGCTACGAGGCCCGCCAGCTGATCCAGGTGCCGCTCGGCCAGGACGGCCTGGCCGTGGGCGTGCTCACCGTGATCGACCGACCGGGGCAGGGGAACAACTTCGGGCCGCCCGATCTGGAGCTGTGCGAGGCGCTGGCCCAGCACCTCGGCCTGTGGCTGACGCGCGCCCACCTGGCCGATCGCCTGCATCGCGAGCTCGACATGCGCGACCACCAGGCCCACCACGACGACCTCACCGGCCTGCCCAACCGTCGGCAGCTGGCGCGGTTGCTGCCCGACGTGATCGGCGCCGCCGCCGAGCGGCTGGAGTCGGTGGCGCTGGTGCTCATCGACCTCGACCGCTTCAAGGAGGTGAACGACACCCTGGGCCACGCCGCCGGCGACCGGCTGCTCGTGCACGTGGCCAACCGCATGGCCCGCGCCCTGCCGCTGGGCAGCCTGGTGGCCCGGCTCGGTGGCGACGAGTTCGTGGTGGTGCTGCCGCCCGCCGGCTCCGTCGCCGGCGCCATGGCGCTGGCCGAGCAGGTGCCCGCCGCGTTCCAGGACCGCTTCTCGGTGGACGGCGTGGAGGTGCTGGTGGAGGCGTCGATGGGCGCGGTGGTCGCGCCCGAGGACGGCGCCGACATCGACAGCCTGCTGCGCCGGGCCGACGTGGCCATGTACGAGGCCAAGCGCAACCACGCCCGCCTGGTGCGCTACGTGTCGGCGCTCGACCCCCACAGCCCCGACCAGCTGAGCGTGACCGCGGCACTGCAGCGCGGCATCCAGACCGGCGAGCTGGTGATGCACTTCCAGCCCAAGATCGACCTGGCGACCGGCATGGTGGCCGGGGTGGAGGCGTTGGTGCGGTGGAACCGCGGCCACGCCGAGCTGGTGCCGCCCGACAAGTTCATCAGCCAGGCCGAGCACTCGGGCCTGGCCGGCCCGCTGTTCAAGGAGGTGCTCAACCTGTCGCTGGCCCAGGCCCGCACCTGGCACAACCAGGGTCTGGTGCTGGGCGTGGCCGTGAACATGAGCGCCCGCAACCTGGCCGACCCGGACCTGGCGGTGGTGGTGAGCGAGGCGTTGAGCCGCTACCACCTGCCGCCGGGTCTGGTGACGTTGGAGCTCACCGAGAACGCAGCGTTGGCCAACCCGAACCTGGCCCGGGACGCGTTGGCCAGGCTGCTCCAGCTGGGGGTGCGCATCGCGCTCGACGACTTCGGCACCGGTCACTCGTCGATCCGCTTGCTGCGCGATCTGCCCATTCAGGAGCTGAAGATCGACAAGTCGTTCGTGGGCGCCATGCGCCACGACGCCGACGCCTACGCCATCGTGGGCAACCTGACCCGGCTGGCGCGCGACCTGCGCCTGGGCGTGGTGGCCGAGGGCGTGGAGGATCTGGTGACGCACCAGGCGCTGGTGGACCTGGGCTGCGACTCGGCGCAGGGTTGGTACTACGCCCGGCCGGCGGCGGGCGACGCCATCACCGCCTGGTTGCAGGACCGCACGGTGTCGGACCTGCACGTGCACGCGTCGAACCACGGGCCGAGCCTGGGCAGCTTCTACGACCTGCTGGCGGTGCCCCGCCGGGCGTCGCTCGACGAGCTCGCCGCCGCCTACGGACAGTCGATGCGGGCCGCCGTCACGAGCGGCAACCTGGCGCTGGTGGCCCGCCTGCGGGTGGCCTACGAGACCCTGACGAACCCGGCCCTGCGGGCCAGCTACGACCGGGCGCTGCTGCGCAAGTCGGAGGCATGACGCGGGCACGATCGACCGGCCCGGTCACGCGGCCAGTGACGCGAGCTGGCGGACCACGGCGTCACGCCGGTTGCGGACGGTGCGCTCGCTCACGGCGAGCTCGGTGGCCAGCACGCGCGGGTGGCGGCCCTCGAGGTGCATGGTCACCACGAGGGCGACCGCGGCGGGATCGATGCCCGACAGCAGGGCGTCGGCCAGCAGGGCCCGGACCTCGTCGGCCGCCGCCGGCATGCCGGTGCACATGACCGCGGCGCGCCCGTCGGTCCTGCTGGTGCGGCGGGCGCCGGGCCGGTCGGACGTCGTTGGCCGACCGGCCCGGTCGCTCTGGAGCGTCCCCTGCGGCTGCTCGTCGCCCGAGCGGAGCCGGTGGGGACGGACGAAGGCGTGGTACTCGGCGTCACGGCACAGGTTGGCGGCGATGCGGCGCGGGCGACGCTGCAGCGGGTAGGTGCGGATGACGACCCACGCGTTGGCCACGACGTCGTCGAACGCCTGGCGCATGCCGCCCTGGTGCCGACGCCGACGGGCGGCGCGCACAAGCCCCGGCACGATGCGCTGGAGGACCACGCGGGCGGCGAGGTCGTCGTGGCCGGCGAGGGCCACGAGCGTGGCGAGGTGGGCATCGGCCACGTCGAGGTCGATGGTCCGGTCGCCGCCGCACAGAGCCAGCGTGTGCTCCAGCGAGGCTCCTGGTCCGCCGAAGGGGGCGGGCCACACCTCGACCCGGTGGTCGACGCCCGCGTCGGCACACAGGTGGTGCCAGTCGGTGTTGAGTCCGGCGGCGACGTTGCCGATGGTGAAGGTGGGGAGGTCGGCCCCGGCGGTGGAGATCCGGCGGGTCGCGGGACGGCGGCCGGTCGGCTCGGTGGGAGCGATGGTGGTCATGCCGTGACCGTGACGGGCGACCCTCACCGGAGGTCTCACCGCCGGTCTCACCGGAGGTCTCACCGCGCAGGATCCTCCGGTGTCGTTTCCGTTTCCGGCGGCGTCGTGCACACGAGAGGACATGTCCGTCCGTGACCCGTCCCCCTTCGCCCGTCCGGAGCTGAGCGCCGTGCTCGGCCCGGCCGACGCGGCCGGGCGCTGGCCGTGTCCGAGCCCCCGCCACCCGCCGGGCTCGCACGAACCCTCCGTGCTGGCGGGGGTTGCCGCGTCCACCTGGTGGTGCGTCACCTGCGGTGACGGGGGTCGTGCTCGGGATCTGGCGCTGCTCCTGACCGCAGGTGACGTCGGCCGGGCCCGTCGCCTGGTCGAGGTGGTGGTGGCACCCCAGGTGGCGGTGGCGGCCAGCGTGCCGCTCGAACTGGTGCGCGTGGTGCCCCTGGACCCCGGCGGCACCGGTGCAGCTCGTCCGGTCGGCGGACCGGTCGACGTCGCCGACGAGGTGGTGGTCGAGGGGCTCGGCCCCGCCTCGTCGGTCGGCGTGCTCGCTGCGCTGCTCGGCTGGCCCGATGGGGTGGGCCTGGCCATCGACGGCCGGTGGTGGCCGGCCGACGCCGTGCTCGAGGCCACCGGCATCGGCCGGGGCAGCGCCGTCGGCCCGGCCCGGCCGCCGGCGTCGGCCGCCGCCCCGGTCGCCCACCTCGTGGGGATCACCGGTCCTGATGCCGGCACCACCGAACCCCTCTCGGCCGGCCACCACCTCGTGCGTCGGTCCGCCCTGGTGGTGGTGGCACCCGACGGCACGACGACGGGGACGCCGCTGGGCTCCGACGCCACGGTGGGCACCAGCGGCGTCGTGGTCGGCCCCCACCGCGCCGTCGTCCGCACCGGCGCGCCGGTGGCCGAACCGCCGGTCGTCACCGCGCCGGGTGCCACGCCGTGGACCCGCGCGGTCAACCGGCCGCCGCGACCAGCCCGGCCCGACGAGGCACCCCTGTCGGCTCTGCCGGCCCTGCCCGCTCGGGCGGTCGTGGCCCGCACGGGCGTGGGCCTCGTGCCGACCGTCGTGTCCGTGCTCGGGGCCGGCGTGGCCGCGCTGGTGCTGCACCAGATGCTCTTCCTGGTCCTCGCCGGTGTCGGTGCCGTCGCCACCCTGATCACCGCGGCGCAGCAGCGGTGGGTGGCCCGACGGGCCCGCCAGACCCATCAGCGCCAGTTGGCGTCGGCGCGCGCCGATCGGGCGCGGGCGGTGGCGCTCGCCCATGCCGACGCGTGCGCCGCGGCGCAGGATCAACCCGAGCTGGCCGTCGCCGTGAGACGCTCCGTCGGCCGCTCGGCCCGCCTCTGGGAGCGCCGCCGCCGCCACCCCGATGCGGGGCGGGTCGCCCTCGGCCGCGGCGACGTGGCGTGGACCGGTGCCCGCTGGCTCGTCCCGGGCGACGGCGCCGACGAGGAGCTGGCGCGCCTCGTCGCCGGGCACGCCGAGTTGCCCGACGTCCCGGTCATGGTGCAGCTCGAGCCGGGCACGGTCGTCGGCATCGTGGGGGCCCGGCCGGCGGCCCGGGCCCTGGCCCGATCGATGCTGCTGCAACTGGTCGTGCACGAAGGGCCGGCCGACCGGCGCGTCGCCGTCGTCACCGACGACGCCGTCGGTCCGTGGCGCTGGGTCACCTGGCTGCCCCACGCCGGCGGCCCGGGGTCGGCCCACGGTGCCGTCGCCGCCGGCGCGGCCGCGGCCGACCGGTTGCTCGACGCGATGACCGCCCCGATCGACGGTGGTCCGGGGCTGGTGCTGGTGGTGGACGGCGCCGCCCTGGCCGCGGCGCGCACCTCGGCGGCGCGGGCGGTGCTGGCCGGGCGTCGCGGTCCCGCGGTCGCGCTCGTGGTGGCCGACCAGGTGGACGAGCTCCCCGCCGCGTGCACGCACGTGGTGCGGCTCGGCGTCGACGGCACCGCGGTGCTCCACACCGTGGCGCCGTCGGTCCGGCAGCCGTTCCGGCCGGCCGGCGCCGGCGAGGTCACCGCCGCCGTCGTGGCCCGGGCGTTGGCCCGCTTCGAGGATCCCGAGCGGGTCGACGCCGGCGCGCTGCCGGCCGTGGTCGCCCTGCGCGATCTGCTCGGTCCCGAGGCCACCGATGGGGCACGCCTGGCCGCGTCGTGGACCGCGCTCGGATCCGATCCGGCACCTCGCGCGCCCATCGGTGTGGCCGTCGACGGCGTGGTCGAGCTGGACCTCGAGCGTGACGGGCCGCACGCGCTCGTCGCCGGCACCACCGGCGCGGGCAAGAGCGAGCTGCTGCGGTCGTGGGTCGTGGGGTTGGCGGTGCGCTGCCCCCCGCACGACCTCACGTTCCTGTTGATCGACTACAAGGGGGGAGCGGCCTTCGACGCGTGCGCGTCGCTGCCCCACGTGGTCGGCGTGGTCACCGACCTCGACGACGCACTCGCCGAGCGCGCCCTGCGCTCGCTCGACGCCGAGGTGCGCCGGCGCGAGCGCAGCCTGCGCGAGGCGGGCGCGGCCGACCTGCGGGCCTACCGGGCCGGTGCCGGTGGGGCACCGGGGGCCGAGCCGCTGCCCCGCCTCGTGGTGGTCGTGGACGAGTTCGCCACCCTCGCGGCCGAGCTGCCCGGCTTCGTGAGCGCGCTGGTCGGCGTGGCCCAGCGCGGCCGCAGCCTGGGTGTGCACCTGGTGCTGGCCACCCAGCGGCCCGCGGGCGCCGTCACCGACGACATCCGGGCCAACACCAACCTGCGGGTCGCCTTGAGGATGCAGGACGCCGCTTCGTCGCTCGACCTGGTGGCCGATCGGGTCGCCGCCACGTTCGACCGGTCTCGTCCCGGTCGCGTCGCCCTGCGCCTGGGTCCCGGCGAGCTCCTCGTGGCCCAGACCGCCCACTGCACCGGGCCGTCGGCCGCCGACCCGCGCGCCGTCACCGTCGTGGCCCGCGATGCGCCCCGGCCCGCCGTCTCCCCGGCCGGTGATGCCACCGCGCTCGACCTCCTCGTCGCCACGGTGCAGGACGCCCACCGGCGCCTCGGCGGCGGCGCACCGAGGCGCCCGTGGCTCGACCCGCTGCCCGACGCACTGGCCCTCGACGCGCTGCCCCTCGGCACCGTCGGGTGGGTCGACGATCCCGATCACCAGCGACGGGTGCTCCTCCCGGGCGTGGCCGGGTCCGGGAACCTCGTCGTGCTCGGCGCCGGCGCCGCGACCTTGTCGCTGCTGCTCGCCGTCGCCGTCGACGCGGTCCGGTCGGCCCCGCCCACCGGTCGGCACGTCTACGTGATCGCCACCCATGACGCGGCCCGCTGGGCCGACGCCGCACGGCTACCCGCGGTGGGCGCCGTCGTCGCCGTGCACGAGCGCGACCGCATCGAACGATTGGCGGTGGTGCTGCACGACGAGCTGCAGGAGCGTCGCCGCCGACCCGACGCCGCTCGCCCCGAACTGGTGCTGATCGTCGACGGCCTCGCATCGCTGCGTGACGCGCTCGAGGACGTGGCCGGTGCCGACGTGTGGGCGTCGTTCGAGTCGGTGCTGGGCGACGGTGGCGCCGCCGGGATCCACGGGGTGGTGGCGGTCGACCGCGTGGGGGCGTTGCCCGGCGCGTTGGCCCCGGCGTTCCCGCGGCGGTGGGTCACCGCTGGCGCCGAGGGTCACGACGCGGTGCTGTGGGGCGTGGCTCACCCCCGTGGGGCGGGCGCTCCCGTCGCCGGGCGGATCGTGGTGGCCGGCGAGCAGCTGGTCGCGCAGGTGGCGGCGGTGGGCGACTCCGACCTCGCGGCGCTGGTCGCGGTCGATCGCGCCGGCGTCGAACGCCCGCTGGCCATCGACGCGTTGGCGGCCCACGTCGACGCCCGCCTGCTGCCGTCGGCGCGACGCGTCGCCGACGCGTGGTTGGTGCCGTTCGGTCTGGCCGACGGCCGCCGGCACGAACCCGCCGTGCTCCGGGTGCACGACGGCGAGCACGTGCTCGTGGCCGGCCCGGCGCGCGCCGGCAAGTCGACCACGTTGGCGGTGCTGGTGGCCCAGCGCCGCGCCGCCGAGCCCGGCGCGGCCGTCGTGCTCGTGGCCCGCCGCGGGCCGCTGGCGCGCGAGCCACCGGCCGGCGTGCAGTTGCTCTCCCCCGAAGCGCTCGCCTCGTACCACTGGCCGAGCGGGCCCTTGGTGGTGGCCATCGACGACGCCGACACCGTCGACGACCCGCACGGCGTGCTGGCCGCGCTTCTCACGCGCCCCGACACGTTGGTGCTGGCCTCGGGCCGGCCCGAGGCGCTGCGGGCCGCCTACGGCTCGTGGACGCAGCTCCTGCGCC
The DNA here is from genome assembly GCA_031359995.1 of Actinomycetes bacterium. Classification (GTDB taxonomy): domain Bacteria; phylum Actinomycetota; class Acidimicrobiia; order Acidimicrobiales; family Ilumatobacteraceae; genus JANMAT01. The sequence goes on along the minus strand of JANMAT010000098.1, from coordinate 21,792 downwards.
GCAGCCGGTTAGGGGTGCTGCTGCGGCCCCAACCCGATCTCGACGGTGACCTGCTCGGCGCGGTGCTGCCGCGGCGGCGCGCCCTGGCGTCACGACCGGGTCACGGGTATCTGGTCGATGACCAGGGGATCCAGGTCGTGCAGGTCGCCACCAGTTGGCGCAGCGCGTGATGCAACGTCACGCGATCTCACCCGCGCCCATAGGCTCCCCCCCCCGCAACGAAAGGCGCCCCATGTTCCGTCCCTCCCGCGTCGCGCTGTTGTGCGCGGCGTCCGCCCTCTCCCTGTCGCTCGTCGGCGCGGCGTGTTCGTCGAAGGTCGACCGCGAGGGCACCAAGAAGCTGATTCTCGACGAGATGAAGAAGTCGGGAGTGTCCGACCAGGACGCCCAGTGCGTGGCCAAGCTGCTCGACGGCTACTCCGACAAGGAGCTCAAGACGCTCGATGGCGAGTTCACCAAGAGCGATGCGCCCACCAGCGATCTCGGCAAGGGCTTCCGGAACAAGACGGTCGAGTGCGTGAAAGGCACCGCGGCCACGCAGATGCTCGACGAGCTGAAGAAGACGGTCACGCTCACCGCCGAGCAGGAGACGTGTGCCACCGAGTTCTTCAAGTCGCTCACGGCCACCGAGCTGCAGGACCTCAGCGATACCACCAAGGCCGACGAGTTCGGGGCCAAGATGGTCGCGCAGTGCAAGATCTCGGCCTGAGCGAGCGGGATCGTCAGCCCGATCCGGGTTCGTCCGTCAACGGCGCGAACGGACCCGGCCGAGGCGCTCGACCGACGTGTAGCGCAGCTTCGGTGACAACCAGTCGCGGCGACGGCGGCGACCCTCCCGCACGGTGACGGGTCCCGCCAGCCGCACGTGGCCGGGTTGGCCGGGCGCGGTCAGCAGGTACACCTGGTGCACCTCGCCGTCGACGCCGAACTGGCGGGCGCGGGCGATGACCTCGGCCAGGCGCAGATCGAGCTCGGTGCCCGAGTCCATGAGCCGACGCTGCTCGCGGGCGTGGAACGGCACGGCGTCGCGCACCGCGATGATGCGGGGCACCTCGCGCTGGAGCGTGTTGCCCATGAAGAAGGCGACGTAGCGCACGGGGCGGAACGCCCGGCCCGGTTCGCAGATGTAGGCCGCGGTGCGTCGGTACAGGTCCCACGCCTGGGGCGCCGTGACGATCATGGTGTCGTCGGTGACCTGAGGGTTGGTGAGGTCGGTCGACACCGGCACGGGCAGGTACCGGGACGCCGCTGGCACCTCGATAGGTGCGTCGTCGGGGTCGGCGATCAGCGTGCTGTCGCCGGCGGCGCCGCCCGCCATGGCCGGCGTGGGAAGGGGGCGGGGATCGTTGGCCCAGGCCCGGGCCCACGGCCGCGAGGATGCGGGCACGGGCGTCTCGACCGCGGCCGCGTCGGCGCGGGCGGCAGACTCGGCCCGGGGTTCGAACGAGGCAGGGATCAGCGGTTCGCGCCACACGTTGGGCGAGGCGGCCAGTGCGCTGGCCGGGCGGCCGGTGGCGGCCGGGGCGGCCCGGCGGGTGGGGGCGGGCGAGTTGGCGCCACCCTTGCGCTTGTTGGTCTTGGGCGGCTTGGGCGCCCAGTGGAGCGCGGCACGGTTCGGCGGCGGTCCCTCCAGCGCGGCGCGCATCGGGGCCTTGTCGAGGTCGGTCATGCCGGCCAACTGCCGCTGGACGTCCCTCGCGGCGTCGGTCAGGTGTTGCTGGCGCAACTTGCCGAACATCTCCTGCCCTTCGGTCGTGTTCCCGAACAACGGTAGTGACGATCGTCAGTCGTCGCGATGGACAGACCGATTCCTGACGCCCTTCGTCGTCGACGACCCCTCGGTGAGCACCATGCGTGACGGGCGCGCATCGTGCGGTGGCCCGGGTGGAGCCGGTCACGCCCCCAGTGGTGGTCGGATAGGGTGACCGAAGGGCACACGGGGCCAGCATGTCGAGCCGGACGGGCCGCTCGAGATCGTCAGGAGATCGCACACGTGACCAACACCGCCGAGCCGCACGACGCTGCCGCCGGGCCGGGATCCGGCCTGTCGCGTCGTGAGCTGCTGGTGCTCGGTGGCGCTGCCGCCGGACTCGGGCTGGCCGCCCGGCGGGCCACCGCATTCGTCGACGATCCGGTTCCCGGGGTGCTGGTCGCCGTGGAGCGGGGCCTCGGCTTCGGTCGCTCGGTGCACCTGCCCGACCGACGGGGACGCAAGGGCTTCCGGCCCCGCCCGCCGTACCCGTTGGGCAAGGCCATCGGCTCGCTCAGCATCCCCGCGCTCGGGGTGTTCGACAACCTGTACGAGGGCATCGACCTGTGGGTGCTGGACGCGGGCCCCGGGCACTGGCCGGGCACACCGCTGCCGGGGCAGGCGGGCAACACGGTCATCGCCGGTCACCGGGTCAGCCACAGCAAGCCGTTCCGCTACCTCGACTCGTTGCGCACCGGCGACACCATGACGCTGTCGGCCCTCGGGCTCGACCACGTGTACGTGGCCAACAACGCGTTCATCGTGGAGCCCACCGCGGTCGAGATCCTGGCGTCGACCACCGGGTCGGTGGCCACCATCTTCGCCTGCCACCCGCCGGGCTCGGTGGCCCAGCGCTACGTCGTGACCTTCGTGAAGGTCGACGAGTCGGCCACCTAGCGCGAGCGCATCTCCAGGCGGTCGCGCAGCACGATGCGGTAGCGGCGGTCCTGCTGCTCGAGCCACCCGAGGCGGATGAACTGGGCGATGGCCTTGTTCACGCGCTCGCGTGACGCGCCGACCATGCCGGCCAGCTCCTCCTGGGTGACGGGCAGGACGAACTCGGTGCGGTCGCCGGCCAGGTCGAGGAGGCGCTTGGCGGTCCGACCCGTGACATCGAGGAAGACCGAGTCGGCCAACGCCTCGTCGACCACGCGCAGGCGGCCCGAGAGCAGCCGCACGACGCCCCACAGCAGGGTGGGGTCGTCTTCGAAGAGCCTGCGCACCGGCGCGTACGGGAGGGCCAGCACGCTGGACGGTTCCAGGGCCCGCGCCTCGGCCGAGCGGGGCAGGCCGTCGAGCAGGCCCATCTCGCCGAAGAGGTTGCCCGACTCCATGAGGGCCATCACGCTCTCGCGGCCGTCGACCGAACGGTTGGCGATGGCGATGCGCCCGTTGAGCACGACGTAGAGCTGGTCGGGGGCGTCGCCCTCGGCGAACAGCACGTCGTTGCGGATCAACGATCGCCGGCTCGCCGCCGACATGAGCGTGGCCAACCGCTCACGGGGGACACCGGCGAACAGTTCTGACCGAGCGAGCACCTCGACATCGTCCATGGTGGGGGCCACGGTACTACCCTGCGCTGTCGTGTTTGCAGCCCGAGCCCGACCGATCTGCGCCCGTCGTCGGGTGGTGGGTTCGTGAAGGTCCGCGTGGGTCAGGGATTCGACGTCCACCGCGTGAGCGACGACCCCGCCCGCCCCCTCGTGCTCGGTGGCGTCGTCTTCCCGGGCGAGCCCGGTCTGGTCGGCCACAGCGACGCTGATGTCATCGCCCATGCCGCCACCGACGCGCTGCTGTCGGCGGCCGGGCTGGGCGACATCGGGACCCACTTCCCCGACACCGACCCGCGCTACGCCGGCATCGACTCGCTCGTGCTGCTCGCCGAGGCGGTGGCCAAGGTGCGCGCCGCCGGATGGGAGCCGGGCAACGTCGACTGTGCCGTGGTGTGCGAACGCCCGAAGATCGCGCCCCGCCGCGCCGAGATGGAGGAACGCTTGTCCACGGTCGCCGGTGCCCCCATCAGCGTGAAGGGGCGTCGGGCCGAGGGCCTGGGCGCCATCGGCCGACGCGAGGGCATCGCCTGCTTCGCCGTCGCCGTGGTGACGGCTCCGTGAGCCCGGCCCGCCGCATCAGCGGTCGCTCGGGCGGTCCCGGCCCGTCGGGTGGCCGCACGGGCAAGGCCCAGGGCCCCGCCGCCCGCAAGCCCGCCAAGGCGGCCCCGAAGGCCGCGGGCAAGGTCGTGGGCCGCGCCGCCTCGAAGTCGGCCGCCTCGAAGCCGGCCACCTCGAAGGGCACGGGCTCCACGGGCACCGGACCGCGGAGCGCCGGAGCCCGGGGGCCGAAGCGGTACCAGCCGGCGCGCCAGTCGTCGGACCGCAGCCTGGGCGGTGAGCAGATCGAGGGGCGCCAGGCCGTGCGCGAGCTGCTGCTGGCCGGTCGCCGGAAGGTCTATGAGATCTGGATCGCCACCGATGTCGACGACAACGAGGTCGTGTCCGACATCGTCGAGCTGGCCGCCGACCAGCGCGTGCCGGTCGTCGAGGTGAACCGTCGCCGGCTCGACACGGTGGCGCGCAGCGAGGCGCCCCAGGGGGTGCTGGCCAAGGCGGCGGGGTTGCCCGAGGTCGCCCTCGAGGCGCTGCTGCGGCGCCGGCCCGGCCGGCCCCCGTTCCTGCTGGCCGTCGACGGGGTGACCGACCCGGGCAACCTGGGCGCCCTGTTGCGCACCGCCGAGGGCGCCGGTGTCACGGGTGTGATCCTGCCCCGCCACCGCAGCGTGCACGTCACCCCCACGGTGGCCAAGGCGGCGGCCGGGGCCATCGAGTACCTGCGCATGGCGGTGGTGGCCGGCCTGCCGACGGCGCTGGCCGCCTGTCGTGAGAAGGGCCTGTGGGTGGTGGGGCTCGACGACGAATCTGACCGCAGCTTGTTCGAGTTGGGTGAACTGGGCCGCGAGGGCGTCGTGATGGTGCTCGGCGCCGAGGGCGCCGGCCTGTCGCGCCTGGCCCGCGAGCGCTGTGACATGGTCGTGTCGATCCCCATGCGTGGTCGGGTCGGCTCGCTCAACGTGTCGAACGCCGGGGCCCTCGCCCTGTACGAGGTGACCCGGATGCGGGCGGGTGAGCCCATCGAGTTCGACGACTGACCGTCGCGTCGGGTCGATCCGCCGGGTCGATCCGCCAGGATCGGGTCCGAGCATCGTGTCGTTCTTGATGTCTACTCGCTTGGGCGGGTGCTTTGGTTGACGATACGGAAGCGATGAGCTCGCCCGAGGCACGGGATCGCACTGTCGGCCGACGGGACCGACGAGCCGAGCGAGCTGCTGAACGCGGCCGACCGCGCCATGTACCGGGCCAAGGCCGACGGCGGGGCCATGGTCGTCGTGTACGACCGCCAGTTCGTGTCGTCGATGACCACCGATGGCGGCTCGCGTGCCGTGGTCGCCGCCGCGGTGGGCCTGGCCAACGCGTTCGGCCGTGACGCCCTGGCCGAGGGCATCGAGACCGCGGCCGACGGCGCCGCCGCGCTGGCGCTCGGATGCCGCTACGGCCAGGGCTACTGGTACGCCCGGCCCATGCCCACGAGCGAGATCGAACGGTTCGTGCGCGAGCGCGCCGTCGCCCGCGCCGCGTCGAACTGACGGCCTCAGCGGCCCTTCACACCGAGGCGCACGCGCCACGAGAACGACAGTGATGCCGGCGTCGGAACCGCAGCGGTGAACGCGGCGTGCACCGCCGCGTCGAAGGCGTCGGCGCCGAGCTCGGCATCGGTGAGGCCGGCCCGCCGCAGGCCCTGGTAGCTGCCCTGGCTGCGCATGAGGGCGACGAAGCGGGTGGCGGGATCGTCGTCGTCGGCCGGTTGGTCGAACACGAGCTCGCGGCAGAACGCGAAGTGGCCGCTGCGCTCGATGTTGGCCAGGTGCTCGCCCTTCGGCCACGACCGCACCCCACCCGGGATGAGGCGGTTGCGGTGGGGGTCGCGCAGGTCCTCGTCCACGAGCGCGGGATCGTCGTCGTCGATGGTGTGGCGCAACGCCTCGGCGTCCTCGCCGCGCGCCGCCCGCGCCTCGAACACGCGCATGCGGCGGTGCAGCACCGCCCACGCCGCCTCGGCGCCGACGACGCCGGCCACCGGTGGCCAGTCGGCGTCGACGGTGGCGAACATGCCGCCCGGTCGCAGCAGGCGGTCGACCTCCGACAGGGTGCCGACCGGCTCCATCCAATGCATCGCCTGCACGGCGAGCACCACGTCGGCGCAGGCGTCGGGCAGGCCGGTGGCGTCGGAGGTACCGGCGCGGTACGCCAGCGCGGCGAGCGGGCGGTTCACGGCGGTGGCCCGCATGTCGTCGCTCGGCTCCACGCCCACGACGGTGGCCGCCCAGCCCGCGGCCCACCGGCTCGACAGTCCCGAACCGCTACCCAGGTCGACCACGTCGGGTGCGGTGGCGCCGGCGTAGTGGCACAGCAGCGGCCCCAGCGCCATCGGCGGGTGGGGCCGGTTGGCGTCGTAGAGGTCGGCGAACCCGCGGAAGCGGTCGGCGTTCGGGAAGCTCACGTCGCGATGCTACCGGCGAGCGTCTCTGCTAGAAGAGCGCCCATGAGCGCAGGTGACGAGTTGCACGACGAGGTGCTGGCCCGGGTTCCCGACGGCGTTGCCGTGGTGATGGTGAACCTCATGAAGTTCAAGCCGGTCTCCGGCGACGGCGACGGCACCGGGTGGGATGCGTACCTGCGCTACTCGCGCCAGGTGCACCCGCTCATCAAGGCCCGCGGCGGCGCCATCGTCTGGTCGGGCGAGGCCGCCGGCGCGTCGTTCGGGCCGACCGAGTTCGGCGACTGGGACTACGTGGCCCTCGTGCGCTACCCGTCGAAGGCGGCGTTCCGCACCATGATCGAATCGCCCGAGTACGAGGCGGCCAACCACCATCGCGTGAACGGGTGCGATCGCCACGTCATCGTCGTCACCCAGCAGGCCTACGGCCGCTTCCGCGACGACTGAGCGGCCGTCGACGACTCAGTCGTCCACGATCAGGGCCGCCAGTTCGGCGAGGTCGGCGATCATGTGGTCGATGCGCGGCGTGGCCGGGTTCGGTGCCGGGCGGCGGTGCGGGTTGTACCAGCACGTCGCCATGCCGTAGCTGGCCCCGCCGCCGATGTCGGCGCTCAAGCTGTCGCCCACCATCAGCGCGTTCGTGCGCGACGGCGCGCCCAGGCGCTCGAACGCGATGTCGAAGAAGGCGCCGGCCGGCTTCGACGAACCGACCTCGGCCGAGATCACGATAGCGGCGAAGCGCGGCTGCAACCCGAGCCGTTCGACGCGCGTGCGCTGCACCTCGCTGAGCCCGTTGGTGACGAGCGCCAACGTGGCGATGTCGGCCAGGGTGTCGAGCACCGCCCGCGCCCCGGGATACAGGTCGCCGCACTCGGCCAGTCCGGTCACGAACGTGTCGGCCATGGCCGCCGGGTCGGCGTCCAGGTGCAGCGCCTCGACCAGTTGTCGGAAGCGCAGCAGGCGGACCTGGTCGGGCGTGATCTCGTGGCGCTCCACCGCCGCCCACAACGGCTGGTTGATGGCGATGTAGGTGTCGAGGTGCGCGAGCGGATCGTCGACGCCGACGCTGCGCATGGTGCGCTCGAACGCCAGGCGTTCGGACGCATCGGAATCGAACAGCGTGTGATCGAGGTCGACGAGCAGCGTCGGGTAGCGGACGTTCAGCGCAGCACCGACAGCGCCGTGGGGATGAGCCGGGTCACGTTGATGGTCTCGCGGATCAGCACGTCGGCGAACTTGGGCGCGATGTTCTGCTTCCAGTGGTCGCTCTCGTACACGGCGGCGTACTGGGCCTTGCGCTGCTCGTCGTCGTCGAAGCGGCGCAGCCACACGTACGCGTTGGGGTCCTCCTCGGCCACGAAGCTGCCGACGATGATCATGCCCTTGCCGACCTGGAAGGGGATGACGTCCTCCTCCATGATCTGCACGAGGCGATCACGGGTGCCGGGCTGGGTCTGGTACTGGCGCAGTTCGTAGAGCATGGGTCCCCCTGTCGTGGAGGCCCAACGTACGTCATCGGGCCCCGAAGCTCATCGCCCGGTGAAGGTGGCGGCCCGCTTCTCGACGAAGGCGGCGGCCGCTTCCTTGTGATCGGCCGAGCTCATCGTGGTCATCATGGCCGGCGCCTCGGCGTCCAGGCAGGTGGCCAGATCGCCGGTCAGGGCCCGGTTGATGTTCTCCTTGATGTAGCGATGGGCCAGCGTCGGGCCCGCCGCGACCCGTCGGGCCAGCCCCATCCACCCGCCGGCGAAGTCGTCGTCGGGCATCACCATGTTGACCACGCCGAGGCGCTCGGCCTCGGCCGCGCTCAGGCGGTCGGACAACAGGTACAGCTGCTTGGCCCGTGACACGCCCACGAGCTGGGTCAGGAACCAGCTGCCACCGAAGTCGCCGCTGGCGCCGATCTTGGCGAACGCGGTGGTGATGATCGCCTTCTCTGACGCGACGCGCAGGTCGCACGACAGCGCGATCGACAGGCCGGCACCGGCGGCGGCGCCGGGGATGGCGGCGATGGTGACCTTCGGGAAGCGGTGGATGGCCAGGCTGACCTCGCGCTGGCGCGCCCGCAGGTCGTCGATGGCCGCCTCGCGCGGCGGGCGCATTCCTTCGCCGCCGGCGTTGCGGGCGGCGAAGCCCTTCACGTCGCCCCCGGCGCAGAACGCACCGCCCTCGCCGGTGAGCACCAGGCAGCCGATGTCGGCCCGTGACGCGATCTCGGGCAGGGCGGTGGCGAAGCCGCCGTACATGGGCTGGCTCAGGGCGTTGCGCGCCGACGGGCGGTTGAAGCTGAGAACGGCGACACCGTCCTCGACCCAGCCGATCAGATCGTCGGTGCCGGTGTGCAGGGGCTGTCGCTCGCTCATGGCCGCACTCTAGGCGGGCGCGCCGGTGGTGCCGGACTAGGGTCCGCGCATGCGCGCTGTCGTCTGCAAGGCCTTCGGTCCTCCCGAGTCGCTCGTCGTCGAAGACGTGCCCGATCCCGTCGCCGGAGCGGGCGAGGTCGTGATCGACGTGGTCGCGTCGTCGGTCACGTTCCCCGACTTCCTCGTCATCCAGGACAAGTACCAGTTCAAGCCGGCGCTGCCGTTCAGCCCGGGCTCCGAGGTGTCGGGCATCGTCAGCGCGGTCGGTGACGGCGTCACCAACGTGAAGGTCGGCGACCGCGTGCTCAGCGGCGTCGGCGTGGGCGGCATGGCCGAGAAGGTCGTCGCCAAGGCCGACGGGGTCGTCGGGCTGCCCGACGGCATCGACCTGGTGAGCGCCCCTGGCTTCCTGTACGCGTACGGCACGTCGCACCACGCGCTCAAGGACCGCGCCCACATCCAGCCGGGCGAGTCGCTCGTGGTGCTGGGCGCCGCCGGTGGCGTCGGCCTCGCCGCTGTCGAGCTCGGCGTCCGTGCCGGTGCCCGCGTCATCGCGGCGGCGTCCAGCGAGGAGAAGCTGGCGCTGTGCCGGGCCTACGGGGCGACCGACACGATCAACTACTCGACCGACGACCTGAAGAACACCATCCGCGACCTCACCGGCGGCAAGGGTGCCGACGTCGTGTACGACGCCGTCGGCGGCGCCTACGCCGAGCCGGCGCTGCGCTCCACGGCGTGGGACGGACGCTTCCTCGTCATCGGCTTCGCCGCCGGCGAGATCCCGAAGATCCCGCTGAACCTGGCCCTGCTGAAGGGCTGCTCCATCGTCGGCGTGTTCTATGGCGCGTGGAGCGGCCGTGAGCCGGCCAAGCAGCGCGAGAACGTGCGGGAGCTGCTCGACTGGTGGGCCAAGGGCGAGCTGAAGCCCTACGTGCACGAGGCCTACCCGCTGGAGCGGGCGCCCGAGGCCATCCGCGCCCTGGCCGACCGCAAGGTGCTCGGCAAGGTCGTGGTCCAGGTCTAGGCGACCTGGGGCGCCACCTCGGTCATGAAGCGGCGCACGGCGTCGAGACGGCCGGCGGGGCCGCCCTTGGCGGTGGGGTCGAGCACCAGGTGGTCCACGCCCACCGCGGCGAGCTGGCCGAGCTGGTCGACCATCTGCTGGGTCGAACCCTGCAGCGACACCGCCGGCTTCATCGCCGAGTCGGGGTCCAGGTACCACCGCAGCGAGCAGCGCAGCTCGCTGGCGGGGCGGCCCGCTTCCTCGGCGATCTCCAGTACGCGCTGCCACGACGACGCCACCTTCTCGGTGGACTGGAACGCGGCGTGGAACGCGTCGCCGTACTTCACGGTGCGGCGGAAGGCGGCGTCGGAGCTGCCGCCCACCCACACCGGCACCCTGTTCCCGGGCGGCAGGGGCGAGAAGCCGACCTCGGGGAACGAGGAGAAACGTCCGTCGAAGGACGGCGTGTCGCTGGTGAACACGGTGCGGAACAGCTCGAGCTGCTCATCGGCGCGGGCGCCGCGGTGGTCATACGGCATGCCCAGCGCGTCGAACTCCTCCTTCATCCAGCCGACGCCCACGCCGAGCAGCAGACGGCCTTCCGACAGCACGGCGAGGCTGGCTGCCATCTTGGCGGTGAGCAGCGGCGGCCGGTAGCCGAGGATGAGCACGGTGATGCCGAGCTGCAGCTTCGTGGTGGTGGCGGCCACGAAGAACAGGGTGCCGATCGGGTCGAGCCACGGCATGTTGAAACCGCCGGGGAACGAGCCGTCGTCGGTGTACGGGTACTTCGACGACACCACGCGGGGCCAGGCCACGTGGTCGCTCACCCAGCCCGAGTGCATGCCGAGCTCCTCGGCAACCTGGGCGAACTGCAGCACGTTGTCGCGCGTGGCGCTGCGGCCGATGTGCGGGAGGTGCAGACCGAACTCCATCGAAGGGCCCCCTGTGGTGCTGGCACGACCCGCCCCCTGCGGACCGTTGCGGTGATCAGTAGTCGATCCCGGCGCACACCGTGCAATCCGAGGTGCCGTGGCGGGCGGCGGCCGCGGCGGCGTCGGCGGCCGACTGGTACTGCGGGGTGGGGAAGCGTTCGACGCGATCGTCGTCGGCCCCAATCGCCGCGGTCGGCGTCGCGTCCTTCGGCCGGGGCCGCATGACGCGGTCCTTCCAATCGTCGTCGGCCGCCCACGGGACGTCGAGATCGACGATGGTGCCGGGGGTGTCGATCGACGCGAACGCGGCCAGCGTCGCCCGCATGACCGCCGTGTTCCCCGTGCCGTCGTGGGGCCGGCCCGACGTGTGGCCGAGGGGCCAGTCGAGGTAGGTGGCGCGCGGCGGGTTCACCGCGGCGGTGATGTCACGGGCGCACGACAACGACAACGTGGGGATGCCGGCCGCTTCGGCCTGGCGGGCGATCAGACCGACCGTCTGATGGCACACGGGTCAAACGGGCACCAGCAGCAACCCGTCGATGCGGTCGTTCAAGCACCGCTCCACGATCGTCGGCGCCAGCTCCTCGCGCACGCGGCGGGCCGAGTAGATGCCGCCCATGCACGTGGAGAAGGTCGGGGCCAGGCCGCCCACGGTGCCGTCGGCCACCAGGCCGCGCAGCGTGTCGAGCGGGAAGACGCAGTTGATGTCGCGTCGGGCGTCGGTGAGGTCGTAGGCGAAGTGGGTGGCCCGCAGCTCGGCCGTGTCGATGTCGGTGGGGATGGCCCGGTAGGTCGTGTCGTCCTTGAACGTGAACGCGGTCTGGCCCCGGGCGTAGATGCCGCCCGACGCGACCACCCCCAGCCGGCACTCGGCCAGCGGCTTGGTGAGCGGCTGCCACGGCGGCACGGTGGGCTCGTGCACCCACGCGTACTGGCCGTAGCCGAGCGAGCGGTACTGCTCGCTCGTCCGGTCGATGTAGCGCACGGGAGGTTGACGTCCAGGCATGGCCCGGATCGTAGGCCAGCGGGCCGGCCCGCTCGGTTCCGGCTGCGAGACTGGGCCGGTGGGGGACGTGACGGTGGTGATCGTGGGGGCCGGGCCGGCTGGGCTGGTGCTCGGGCACCTGTTGCAGCGCGCGGGGGTGCCGTTCGTGATCGTGGAGCGGCGCCGCCGCGCCGACGTGGGTGGCCCGCCCAAAGCGGGCATGGTCGAGCACCGCACGGTGGAGCTGCTGCGGGCCGAGGGCATCGGCGACGTCGACGTGCACTTCACCGTCGAGAACGGCCTTGTCGAGTTCCGCACGCCCGGGAGCTCGATGCTGCTCGACTACGGCGCCCGCACCGGCGACCGGCCCCACTACGTGTACCCCCAGCACGTGTTGGTCGAGGACCTGTGCGCCGCGCTGCTGGCCCGTGGCGCCGACATCCGGTTCGGGTGCCGCGTGCGCTCGGTCGACTCCCTCGGGGTGAGCGCCGCCGTGCACTACGACGACGAGCACGACATCGCCCGTCGTCTCGACGCCGACGTGGTGGTCGGCTGCGACGGCGCCCGCAGCATGGTGGTGGGGGCGCTGACCGACGCCCGCACGACCGAGGTCGAGCTGCCCGTGCGGTGGCTGGCGATGATCGCCGCCGCCGCGCCGCTGGTGCCCCACTCGGTCTACAGCGCCCATCCGCACGGCTTCGCCGGGCAGATGCGACGTGGCCCCGAGCAGACCCGCTACTACCTCGAGGTGCCGCGCGTCGACACCATCGCCGACTGGCCCCCCGGCCGCGCTCGCGCCGAGCTCGAAGAACGCCTCGGCGTGCCCGGCCGGCTGGCCGACGTGCGGCTGGGCGACATGACCTTGGTGGACCTGCGGGTGCGGGTGACCGAGCCGATGCAGCAGGGCCCGCTGTTCGTCGCCGGTGACGCCGCCCACCTGGTCACCCCGGCCGGCGGTAAGGGAATGAACCTGGCCATCCGCGACGCGGTCGAACTGGCCCACGGCATCATCGAGCGCGTCGGCGGCCACGGTGCCCGCTTGGCGGCGTACTCGACGACGCGCCTGGCCGACATCTGGCGCACCCAGGCCTTCTCGTACTGGTTCCTCGGCATCCTGATCGCCAACCGTGACGCGGCCTCGTTCGCCGCCAGCCCGGGCCTGCCGTTGTTCGCCGCCCGCACACGCGACGGCTGGGTCAGCGCGCTGCAGCACGACCCGTTGCTGGCCACGTGGTTCGCCCACGCCTACGCCGGTGCCGATCCGGTCGAGGCGCCCGACCGGCGCGGGTAGCGTGCGCGCATGTTCGCAGCCTTGGGGAGCAGAGGACCGGACGCCGTCGAGGTGGCCCGGTCCATCGCGGGTTCGGCCTTCGTGGCCAACGAGGGTCAGCGTGATCCGGTGTTCACGTCGCTCGTGATCGGCGACGATCGCGACGCGCTCGCCGCCGTCGCCGATGTCGGCCTCTACCGGGTGCAGGTGCGGCGCATGCGCCACCAGCGTCGCTTCTGGGCGCCCGGTGAGCCGTCGCCCGGTGTCACGGCGGCGTTCGGCATGGTGCGCCACCCCGACCTCGCCCATGGCGACTCCGACGCCCACTGGCGTGACGTGCACGCGCCGCTGGCGCTGCGCTGCCATCCGGGCATGTGGCACTACCACCAGGTGAGCATCGACGAGGTGCTCGACGGCCGCGCCTTCGACGGCGTCGCCCTCTGCGCGTTCGCGTCGGAGCAGGACCTGGTCGAGCGGTTCTTCGGGAGCCCGGAGGACCAGGAGGTGATCCGGGCCGACGTCGCCTCGTTCGCCGACATGGTCGGCTCGCCGCGCCGGGTCCGCATGACCGAATGGCGCTTCGGCCGCGACTGACGGGTCCACGGAAAACCCGGAGTCGGCCGCTACTGTTCGCCTTCCGCGGGAGACGTCGGAGGGTAGGTGGGTTCGAAGCAACGTCGTCGTCATCTACGAGCACGGGGCCAGTGAGCGCGGCACCCGCGGTGGCTGGGCGCTGTGCGTGCCCCAGGGACAGGTCGTGGGGCTGGGCAGCATCAAGCCGGCCGTGCAGGACCAGGCGTCGAGCCATCAGTGGATGCCGAGCGGCTACTGCGGGGCCAAGGTCACGTGGCTGAACGCGCTCGGCGAGCCGTGGTGTGCCAGCTTCGTCACCTGGGTCGAACTGCAGGCCGGTGATCCCACGCCGTTCCGGAGCGCGACCGTCGGTGACTGGCTGCGCGCCGCCACGGCCGGTCGCTACGGCATGTCGTTGGTGAGCGCGGCCAACCTCTGCGTCGGCGACCTCGTGGCCTTCAAGAAGTACGGCGGCTGGCAGCACATGGGGATCATCTCGTCGGTCGGTGGCGACCCGATGCTCGTCTCGGGCAACACCACCGGCAGGACGCGCCGGGCCGAGGGCGTGTACGAGAAAGCCGGTGTCGAACTGGACCAAGCTCGGCGACACGGTGGCGTACCTCCGCAACAACGGCTGAACAGGCTCCCCGGCGACAGGGCGACGATCGTCCTCTACCCTTGTCTGACGGGCTTGGGTGAGAGAGGTACGGCCATGCGCACTCGAGTGGTGGCAGTCGTTGCGGTGATGGGCCTCACGCTGGGGCTTCCCGCGCTGCGGGCCGACGCGTCCGGCACGGCGGTGGTCGGGGTCGGCTCCGCCGGTCTGGGCGACCGGTTCTTCCCGCTCGCCGGCAACGGCGGGTACGACGTGGCGCACTACGACCTCGATCTGTCGTGGGACCCCACCTCGGGTGAGCTGAGGGGTGAGGCCGGCATCGAGGCGACCGCCACGCAGCGCCTCGACCGCTTCAACCTCGACCTGCGGGCCTTCACGGTCACGTCGGTCACCGTGAACGACCGACCGGCCCGCTTCACCCGTGAGGGCCAAGAGCTCACCATCACGCCGGCTCGACGGGTCGGCAGGGGTGAGGAGCTCGAGGTGGTGGTGCGCTACCGCGGCGTGCCCGAGACGGTGATCGATCCCGACGGTGCGGTCGACGGTTGGATCCCGACCGATGACGGCGCCCTCGTGCTGTCCGAGCCGCAGGGCTCGCCGAGCTGGTTCCCGGTGAACGACTACCCGACCGACAAGGCCACGTTCACGGTGTCGGTCACCGTGCCGCGCGACCTCACCGTGCTCGGCAACGGTCTGCCCGAGTCGCCGCAGCGGCGGGGCCCGCTCACGACCTACACGTGGCGGGAGAAGCGCCCGATGGCGGCGTACCTCGCCACCATCGCCATCGGCCACTTCGACGTGACCACGAGCCGCACGTCGTCGGGGCTCCCCATCATCGTGGGCGTCGACCAGGCGTTGGCGGCCGACTCGGCGGCGTCGCTGGCCCGCATCGGTGAGATGACCGACTGGGAGGCGTCGCTGTTCGGGCCGTACCCGTTCGAGAGCGTGGGCGCCATCGTGAAGGACGCGCCCGACGTGGGCTACGCGCTGGAGACGCAGACCCGTCCCGTGTTCACGTCCACCGTCGACGACTCGACGCTGGTGCACGAGCTGGCCCACCAGTGGTTCGGTGACAGCGTCGCCCTCACCGCGTGGCCCGAGATGTGGCTGAACGAAGGCTTCGCCACCTACGTGGAGTGGCTGTGGTCGGAGCGCGAGGGCGGCCCCACGCCGGCCGCGCTGGCCGACGAGGCCTACGACAGCAAGCCGGCCGACGATCCGTTCTGGACCGTCGCGCCCGGCCCCGACACGCTGCCCGAGCCGGCCGACCTGTTCAGCGAGCCGGTGTACCTGCGGGGCGCCATGACGCTGCAGGCGCTGCGCACCGAGGTGGGCGACACCGCGTTCTTCCGCATCCTGCGCCGCTGGGCCCAGACGAACCGCGACGGCAACGTCTCGACCCGCCAGTTCATCGCCTTCGCCGAGAAGGTGTCGGGCCACCAGCTCGACGATCTGTTCACCACCTGGCTCTCGACCCCGTCGAGGCCCGCCGCCGCCCCCGCCCCGGTCGCGGCGACCGCGACCGTGTCCGCGTCAGCGGCCCGCTCGGTCGACGCCCACGGCGGCCACCACGGGCACGATTGACGTTCCGCGGCCGGCGACGGCGCGGCGTCGCTCGGCGATGGTGGGCAACATCGAGGTCGTCCCCTCCGGTCGTTGCGTCACGGGGTCAGGACCACCCGGCCGATGACCCGGCGGTGCTCGAGGGCGTCGAGGGCGTCGGGCAGCCCGTCGAGCCCGACGGTGGCGGTCACCAGCGGGTCCACCAGGCCGCCGCGGTAGAGGCGCTCGAGGTCGGCGTGGGCCTCGTCGATGGCGGCCCGGCCGCCGTGGTCCGCGTAGGCGCCCCAGTGCAGGCCGATGACCGAGTAGTTCTTCACGAGGATGTGGTTGGCCGGATACGTCGGGATGTCGCCGGAGGCGAAGCCGATCACCAGCAGGCGGCCCTCCCACGCCATCAGGCTGCGGGTGGTGTCGCCGAGCGCGCCGCCGACGGGGTCGTAGGCGACGTCCACCCCGCGGCCGGCGGTCAGGTCCTTCACCGCGGTGCGCACGTCGGTGGTGGTGTGGTCGATGACGTGGTGGGCGCCGAGCCGGCGGGCCACGTCGACCTTGTCGGCCCCGCCGACGGTGGCGATCACCGTGGCGCCCGCGGCCGCGCCGAGCTGCACGGCGGCCGAGCCCACGCCTCCGGCCGCCCCGTGCACGAGCAGCGTCTCGCCCGGTTGCAGGTTCGCCCGGCGGTGCAATGCGGTGTGGGCGGTCATGTACGTGCCCCACAGCACGGTGGCGTCGGCCGCGGGGATGTCGGGTGGCGAGGCGGCCGCCGAGGGCGCCTTCACGAAGGCGCCCTCGGCGAAGCCGCCCCACGGCAGCGAGGCCATGCCGACCACCCGCGTGCCGACGGCGAACGGGGTGCCTTCACCGGTGGCGACGACGGTGCCGCACGTCTCGAGTCCGGGGGTCATCGGCACGCCGGGCCGGTCCTGGTAGATGCCCTGGCACAGCAGGATGTCGGCGAAGTTCACGACGGTGGCCTCGACCCGGATGGCGAGCTCGCCCGGGCCCGGTTCGGGCAGGTCGACGTCCTCCAGCCGCAACGACACCGATGGATGCCCCAACTCGTGCACGCGCCACGCTCGCAAGTGATGCCCCCGATTCCCCCGGCCCGATCCTAAGCCGGGCGCCGGTGGTTGGAATGCGCCGCGGTGCAGCCACGAGACTCACGGCATGGCCTACGCGAACGAGCTGTCGGAACCGGTGCCGCTCGACCGGCTGCTGCGCCGTGGCGTGCGGGGCCGTGACGGCCTGGTCGTCCTCGGTGCCCACGGGGCCGTGGCCGCGGTGGGGCTCGACGAGGCGACGGTGCCGGTGGTGGCCGCGGCGGCGACCGAGCCCGGCATCGTGGAGTTCTGCCCCAACGACGGCACCCGGTTCGCCGACGTGCCCGCCGCCCGGCGGTGGGCGGCCAAGGGTCGCGCCTTCGTGGGGATCACGGTCGCCGGCGACCGCGGCGCCCGCACCCTGCTGGCCTACGGGTGGAGCGGCCCGGAGCACAACGACCACGTGCCCGGAGCCGACGTGACGACGGCGTACCGGGTCACGGCGGCGGGCCAGGCGTTCGCCCGGCGCGTGCGGGCGGTGGCGCACGTCGAGTTCCGTCTCGGCCTGGTGCTGGGCGAGCTGGTGGTGGCCACCGCCGTCGCCGTCGGCGGGGCCGACCCGTCGGCCGTGTCGCTGGAGACGTGGGCCAGCAACCGGGCCGCCCGTCGGGTCTACGCCGACCTCGGCTTCGTGCAGCCCGACGGCGTGGCCGAGGTGCCGGCCGTGCGCCCGACGCTGCAGCCCGTGGGCGCCGCCGTCGGGGGCAGCGTCGTGCACGCCGACCCCGCCGGCGGCGGCCGTCGTCTCGTCGACGATCACCGTTGCTTCTACGTCCTGCGCGGGTGGTGACAGGTCCGCTGCCGGATTCGCCCCGCGAAGGACTCAAGACCCTGGGAAGCCGGACGATTTCGGAGTCCACTGGCGGAGACAGCAGTCGGAGATGGGCGAAGGGGCGAAGGGCGTAGGAGCGAGATGGCGGCCGATGGCCCCGTCGCGTCCGCACGGCTGTCAGCAGGGACCGCAGGCACCTCGCAACGACAAGGAACGAGCCCATGAAGGCACTCGGAAGAACGATGCTGCTCGCCGCGCTGGCCGTGGCGACGATCGGTGTCCACCCGGCGGCGGCGGCCAAGCCGCTCGTCGTCTACGGCACCACCGGCGCGTGCAACAACACGCAGCCCGGCGGGGCGTGCACGCAGACGAGCACGCTCGTGCAGATCGACGTGCGCACCGGCGCATTGGTGCGCACCATCGGTCCGGTCGGGTTCACCGTGAACGGGTTGGCGTGGGATCGCCGCACGAAGCGGTTGTACGCGTCGACGGCGATCGGTGACGTCGCCTTCCACGGCGTGATCACCATCGACGTGCGCACGGGTGACGGCACCCCGGTTGACCCGGCCGTGCACAACTTCGGACTCGCCGGCGCCGACTCGCCGATCCACTCGATCACCATCGACTCGCGCGGTCACATGGTCGGCTGGTACGACGAGAAGCCGGGTCCCGGGGTCACCGACACGTTCGTGACGATCGACAAGGCGACGGGCGTGGCCACCGAGTTCGGCAACACTGGGATCGACACGTCCCAGAACGGTGTGAGCTTCGACGACGATGACCGCCTGTGGAACATCGACACCACGCGCCGGGTCACGCTCGGCGGCCCGCTCACGCAGACGGCGTACCGGCTCGATCCGGCCACCGGCAAGCCCGTCCGATCGGTGGCACTGACGCCGCCGACCGTGGCCGCACTGGGCGACTTCAACCCGGCCGACGACCGCTACTACGGCCTGAGCTTCGAGGCGTTCAACCCGGCCGTGCCCACGATGCTGGTGAGCGCCAACCTGCGCACCGGCGCCATGACCACGGTCGGTCGCACGGTCGACGACCTCCACACCCTGGCCTTCGCCAAGTAGGTCGTACGTCGCGATCGGGCTACCCCGCTCCGACGGCTTGGGGAAAGGGGAGCGGGATGGCGCCCACCAGGGGCAGCGGCGTACTGATGAGGCGGCGCCCGGCTGGGGTGGTGATGGTGATGACGCCGTCGCGGCTCATGGACATGCGCCAACCGGGTTGGTGGAGGAGCTGGTGGTGGCGCACGCAGAAGAGGGCGAGGTTCTCCTGGCAGGTGGGCCCGTGGGCGTGCACCGGTTTGATGTGGTGGGCCTCGCACCAGTCGGGTGGGCGGTCGCAGCCCGGGAACCGGCAGTGCCGGTCGCGCACGACGATGAGGCGGAACAGCGCCGGTGACACCGATCGCGTCGCGAGGCCGTACTCGATGATGTAGGTCGGACCGTCGGCGAGCAGGCGGTGCACGGCGGCGTCACAGGCGATGCGCGTCGCGATGGCGGCGGCGATGGGCGTGACGGCCGAGATGGTGGCCGGGCCGCCGAGCAGGAACTGAGCGGCCGACTGCACGACGTCGAGATGGGGACGGTTCCGGGTGGCCGGTGGTTCCTCGCGATGGTCGAGGAACCACCGGCACACGTCGACGAAGGCATCAGCGCGCCGCTGGGCGGCGGTGCGGCCGGGCTCGCCATCGACGTCGTGGGTGAGGGCGCCTTCGATCGCCTTCTTCACGACGGCGCCGGCCTCGGCGCTGAGGTGGGCGTCGAGCCGCCACGTGCCGTCCGCCAGCGGTGACAGGTGTGCACCCTCGGTCTCGCGGGGCGCGGCGTCGTCGACCACGGCGTCGGCGTGGGCGGCCCACTCCTTGGCGACGATGGTCGTGTCGGGCACGCTCAGCGCAGCCAGCAACGGCACCATGTCGGCTTCCATCTCGGCGTACAGCGCGGCCGTGGTGTCGCTGACGTTGGCCAGCATGACCTTCACCTGATCGGCGGACAACGTGCCGTCGAGTGCGGCGGCTTCGGTGACGGGCAATGAGCGCAGCCGCCGCGCCTGGTGCACGAACCCGCTGGCGGTGGCGCCGGTCTGGCGGGCGTGCTGGCGCAACCAGCTCGCCATCGACGTGGCGCCGTCGAGCTGCCACGACTGGTGCGCGTCGAACTCGCCGACGGCGCGCACGAGCACGGCGCGCAGACGGTCGAACAGGCCGAACAGCTCGGCCAGATCATCTGGGTTGTGGGACACCGTGATGGTGTCGATCGCCTTGCCCAAGGCATCAACCATTGGTCACCAGTGTACCGAACATACGTTCGATCGGCAACCCGTTTTCTGCGCAGCGCCGGCCCGCGCGCCCTCGGTAGCCTGCGCCGATGGAAGCGACTCGGGAGGACGGGTACTGCGTCAGCGACGACGCTGTACTCACCCGACGGTCGCCAGGCGGGCTTCTGCTGCTTCGTGACCGACCGGGCCACGTTCGCCTTCACGCGCTGGTGACCCAGGACGCCCACACCCTCTACGAGAAGTTCGGCTACATCGGGCTCACCGACGACGAGCGTGCCCGTTGGATGGTGCGCCTCCCCGCCGGCTGAAGGTGGCCGACCGGCTACCCGAAGTTCGGTCGAGCTGGGCGAGGCGGAACTGGTTGCCCGACGGGTCGCGGAACGACGAGTCGATGCCGTAGAGCATCGGCGTCGGCTGGTCGATGAACTGCACGCCCCGGCCCGACAGCTCGGCGTCGCGGGCATGCACGTCGGGCTGGCCCACGGCACCGACGGTGAGCTAGCGGAAGTTGCCCATCTCGGGCACGGTGACATCACTGCGGACCTCCATGCCGAGCTTCTGCGTGGAGAACGCGAGCGCCTCGTCCTGGTCGTGGACCCACAGCTGGGCGGTGGCGATCTTCATCTCGGTGACTCCTCGATTGCGGGCCGGGCGGGTGCCGGTCGGTGCTCACCGTTCTACGCGACCGGCTCGCGCGGGTCTTCTCGAAACGTCCGTACCTTCGGGCGCGTGTACGCCTTCACCACGCACAAGGGCACGCGGGCGAGAGCCGAGGCCGGCGGGAACGTGCGCCGGTACTCGGTGGGTGTCGTGGCACACATGCGGCGGAAGCTCGTGGTGAACGAGCCGATGCTCGACAGCCCGACGGCCAGGCAGACGCGGGCGACCGACCAGTCGGTGGTGCGCAGCAGGCTGGCGGCCCGCTCGAGCCGGCGCGACAGCAGGTACTGGTGCGGCGACTCGCCGAACGCCATGCGAAACCGCTCGCTGAAGTGGCCGCGCGCCAGCCCGGCCTGCCGGGCCATGTGGGCCACGGTGACCGCTTCGGCGTCGTGGGCGTCGGCGAAGTCGCGCCCGTACCAGATGCCGGCTGTCGGGAAGAGTGGCCACGCCCCATTCGGTCGCGCGCCTCCCCGCAGCCCTGGTCTCGCGGTCAGATCAGAGCTCGATCGGCTCGGCCGAAGGCGTTGAGTGCCGCTACGGGTGGTAGACGTCCCGTCGGTGATCGATCCGCAGCACGACGACCTCGTGGCGGGCGTCGTCGATGCGGTAGAGGACACGGAAGGTGCCGCGGCGAGCGCTCCTGATGCCCGCAAGTTCGTTGCGGAGCTCCCGGCCGACGCGCTGTGGGTTCTCGATGAGCGCCGTCGTGATGAACTCGATCACGGCGGCCGCGACGGCCTCGGAGGGTTCGTCGCTGATGGCTCGTGCGTCCGGTGTGGCGACGACCAGTTCGTACGGTTCGGTCACGCGCCGCGGGAACGCCGAAGCGCGTGGACCGCGTCCACGCCGCGAACGACATCGCCGGCGGCGACGGCCTGCTCGGCGGCGTGGAGCGCCCGCACGGCTTCCGTGTCGCTGAGGACGGAGATCGTCTCCTCGAGGCTGGCGAGGTCCTCGGGACTGATGAGTACGGCGGCCGGGCGCCCGTTGCGCGTCACGATCACCCGCTCGTGCTCGCGCTCGACCCGGTCGACGTAGTCGGAGAGGCGATCCTTCACGGTCCTGAGCGCCTCGGTACTCATGGCTACAATTGTGCCACGGCTTCGACCGACCGACAACGGCGTACGCCATCGCGTCCGGCTGACCAGGCATCTTCCGGAATCCGAGCCGGTTTCCGTCCGGAATTGGACGGTGAGCTCGAACCAGGGGAAACGTGGAGCCGAGTGACGGGATCGAACCGTCGACCTCCCGCTTACAAGAACCATTGAGGGTGTCCATCGGGTGCGAACGCTCGCGAGCGGTCGCGCCTGGTCAGATCGCATTCGTTCACGACGGATGGCAACAGATGGGCGGCTG
>JANMAT010000006.1:0-16387 GCA_031359995.1 Actinomycetes bacterium | reverse complement strand
CATGAACCCGGCGCCGATCAAGCCAATCCGAATCCCCTTCATCCACGTCCTCCCTCGTCGTCGACGGCGCAGTCTAGGCAGGGGCGTGGTGCGCGAAGATCGGTGTCAATGGAACTTTCCGAGCTGCTGGTCGACCTCTTCGAGCGAATCTCCGAGCACGTCGACGAGGCTGTCGATGGCGTCGATGTCGAGACGCTGAACACTCCGCCCGAGCACGGATCCAACCCCATCGGCTGGCTCGTGTGGCACCTGGCCCGCATCGAGGACGCCCAGGTCGCCGACCTGCTCGACGTGCCTCAGGTCTGGATCGCCGACGAGACCGGTGACTGGCCCGCTCGCTTCGGCCTCGAACCCGATCCAGCGAACCACGGCTACGGCCACTCGCCCGCCGAGGTCGCCGAGGTGCGACCCGACAGCGTGCCGGCCCTGCGCGACTACTACGGGGCCGTGGCCCGCACCACGCAGGACGCGTTGCGTGTGATCGGCCCCACCACGCTCGATCGCGTCGTCGACCCCCACTGGGACCCGCCCGTCACCATGGGCGTGCGCCTCGTCAGCATCGCCGACGACCAGCTCCGGCACTGCGGTCAGGCCGCCTACCTGCGCGGCCTGCTCAAGATCTGACGACGCCGCGCTGACTACACCCGCTTGGCGTACTTCGGGGCGAGGTGGCCGAGCTCGTCGCGCACGTCGAGCTCCTCGGACACGTCCTCCACCCACTGGATCGAGCCGCTGCGCGCCATCAGGTCGGGCGCGGTCGCCAACGCGACGATGGTGCGACCCACCAGCAGCGTGGTCTGCGACTGCGACAGATCGGTGCCCCGCTTGGCCGACCACTCCTTGATGAACTCGGTGGCGACCGAACCCGGGTAGAGCGACACGCAGGCGATGCCCTTGGGCTCGAGCTCGACGGCCATGTCCTTGCTCAACCGGTCGAGCCCGGCCTTGCCGGCGCCGTAGGACGAGCTGAAGTGGTAGCTCTGCCCGCCCGGCGACGACACGTTGCAGATGAAGCCACCGGGCCCGGCGGCGAACAGCAGTGGCGCGGCGTACCACGACGCCACGTAGTGGGCCCGCAGGCCGATGCCGACCTGGTCGTCCCACACCTGGATCGGGTGATCCCAGAACCCGCCGCCCCACGCCGGCGGGTCGGGGATCTTGTAGACGTTGTTGACGAGGATGTCGAGCTTGCCCTGCTCGGCGCGCACCTGCTCGAACAGCGCGGCGATCTCGGCGTCCACCCCGTGGTCGACCTGCACGGCGATGCCCTTGCCGCCGGCCTCCTCGACCATGCGCACCGTGGTGTCGATGGACAGCTCGCCGTCGCCGGTGGTGCGCCCGGTCACGTACACGGTGGCACCCCGCTCGGCGAGCGCGATGGCCGCCCCGCGGCCGATGCCCCGCGACGACCCGGTGACCACGGCGACCTTGCCGGTCAACGACGGCGACCCGCTCATGCCGGCACCACGTTCTCGAGGTGCAGCTGCTTCAGGCCGCGCAGCATGAAGCTGGGGAAGACCTCGTAGTCGTTGCTGGGCGCCAACGAGTACGAGGCGATGCGGGCGGCCAACTCGGTGAGCGCAATGCGTCCCTCCAACCGCGACAGCGCGGCGCCCACACAGAAGTGGATGCCCTTGCCGAACGCGATGTGCTCGCCCAACGCGTCACGGTCCGGGTCGAAGTCATCGACGTTCTCGCCGAACACGGCCTCGTCACGGTTGGCCGACGAGTACACGACCACCATCCGGGCGCCAGCGGGGATCTTCACCCCGCCCAGCTCCACGTCACGCTTGACGATCCGGAACATCCCCTGCGTGGGCGTGGCCAGGCGCAACGTCTCCTCCACGATGGCCGACACCCGCGACGGATCCTGCCGCACGCGCTCCCACTGGTCGGGGTGCTCGCCGAGCAGCTTCATCATCTCGGTGAGCATCTTCGTGGTGGTCTCGTTGCCCGCGACCAGCAGCTGCTGCACGATCGAGAGCATCTCGGGCATGTCGAGTGGCCGCCGGTCGCTGACATCGGCGTCATCGTCGTCGACTCGGGCGTTCAGCAGGTGGGTCAGCAGGTCGTCCTGGGGCTCGGTGCGGCGCTTGTCCAGCTCGGCGGCGAAGTAGTGCTGGAACTCGTTCACACCGTGCTCGGCGGCGACGCGCTGCTCGATGGTGATGTTGGTACCGATGCCGGCGATGGAGTCGTCACTCCAGCGCTTGAAGTCGTCGAGGCGGTCGTCGGGCACGTTCAACGCCCGGGCGATGACGCGCACCGGCAGACCCACGGCGAACTGCGACACGAACTCGCAGCTGCCGTCGTGCAGCCAGCTGTCGATCAGGGCGACGGTGACGCGTCGGATCTCGGGCTCGAGATCGGCGATGACCCGCGGGCTGAACGCCTTCGACACCAGCCGCCGGTAGCGGGTGTGCTCGGGCTGATCGGCGGTGAGCATGGTGGAGACCCGCGGGTAGCCCTCGGCCATCGCCTCCATGAGCTTCTCGCGGTCACCGGGCGGCAGCGGCATGCTCGCCCCACCGAACAGGTTGGAATACGTCTTGGGATCGCGCAGCACCTCCATCACCAGGTCGAAGCGCGTCACGAACCACATGCCCACGTTCTCGAGGAAGAGCACGGGTGCTTCGTCGCGCATGCGGGCGTAGTGCGGGAAGGGGCACTGCAGCACCTTCGGGTCGAAGGGGTTGAACGCGGAGAGCTCGGTGGCGGTCATGGGGCGATCCTCACTTCCCGGCGAGCCGGGCGACGATGGGGGCGAAGGCATCCATGACCGTGCGGCCGACGGTGATGTAGTTGATGCCGTAGTGCTGGCGACGGGCCTGGAGCTCGTCGCAGATGTAGTCGACCGACCCGATGAGCCCGTGCGGGTGCTCGCCGAGCTGCTCGGGCGTGAGCTGGAACATGGGGGCCATGGCCGCCAGCGTCTTGTCGCGGTCGGGTGTGACCACGGTGAAGTAGGCGCCGATCTCGATCTCGAGATCGTCGAAGCGGTCACCGGCGCCATCACGGATCCAGCCGATCTTCGCCTCGGTGAGCTCCTTGGTGGACGAGCCCACGCCGGCCGGCCCGATCTTGCCGGAGGAGTTGTCGAAGTTGAGGCTGACGATGTCGGCCTCGCGTCCGGCGATGCCGAGCACGCGCTTGGCCCCACCACCGATCATGATCGGTGGATGGGGCCGGGCCACGGTCTTGGGCTGGGCCTCGAAGCCGACGGCGTGCACGTACGTGCCGGTGATGTCGGTGAGCCCGTCGGTGAAGTGGGCCCGCACGACCCGGATCGTCTCCTCCAACCGGTCGATGCGCTGGCGGGCCGACAGGAACGGCACGCCGACCGCCTCGTACTCGCCTTGCAACCAGCCGGCTCCGAGGCCGATCTCGGTGCGGCCGTTGGAGAAGAAGTCGAGGGTGGCCACGCTCTTGGCCAGCACCACGGCGTTGTGGTAGTCGCAGCAGAACACCCGGCAGCCGATGCGGATGGTCGAGGTCGCCTCGGCGGCCACGGCCATGGCCGGGATGGCGGCCAGGTTCTGCACCGGGTGGTTCGTGGCCTTCAACGCCGGCCCGTCGCCGATGAGGTGGTCGGCCAGGTGGAACGCCGAGTACCCCAGCGCTTCGGCCTGGCGGACCTGGTTGCGGAAGTCGTTGCCGTCGGGCGCGAAGTACGACTGCACGCCGAACCGGAACGGCTTGGCCGGGGCGTTCACGGGAGCTCCAGCACGGTGACCGTGCCCGTGTCGCCGTTGACCTCGATCAGGGCACCGTCGGGGATGCGCACGGTGGCGTCGGTGGCCGACACCACGCAGGGCAGGCCCAGCTCGCGGCTCACGATGATGGAGTGGCTGATCTGGCCGCCCACGTTCACCACCACGGCGCTGGCCGGCATGAACAGCGGCGTCCACGCCGGATCGGTGGACGGCGCCACCAGCACGTCGCCGGGCTCGAGCGCACCGGGGTCGGTGGGGTCGAGGATCACCCGTGCCCGCGCCTTCACGACGCCAGGGCAGCCGGGCACGCCCTGTATCGACTCGCCCACCGCCAGCTTCATCGCGTGGGACGAGCCCTTCCGGGGCCAGGTGGACAGCGGCGGCACCTTGCCATCGACGATGAAGAACGGTGGCTCCAGCTCCCACAGCTCTCGCCACTGGGCGAAGCGGTCGGCCAGCGTCGACCGGAACGACGACGGGCTCGCCACGAAGGCGTCGAGCTCGGCCTCGAGCAGCATGAACACGTGCTGGGCGTCGGCGATGTCACCGGCGGCGGCGTGGCGCCGGCCGAGCTCGCGAAAGCACATGCGGCCTTCGTGCACGACGCGGATGATGTTCGTCTTGGTGCGCTCGCGGAACGCCAGCTGGTTGGCAGCCACGAGGGCCGCTTCGAGCTGACCGGACAGCTCCTCGCTACCCAACGCGGCAACCTTGGCCCGCACCTCGGCCACGGCCACTTCCCGCTCGGCCGCCTTGCGGGCGTTGCGGATCTTGGGCGCCTCGCCATCCTTCTGCAGACGGATGCGGTCGAGGGCGGCCAGCGCCATCTCGGGCTTCGTCTCCCATGAGTCGACGGCCATCTCCCACTCGGCGGGGCCGCGGGCGCCGTGCTCGAGCACGAAGGCGTCCCACGCGGCCAGGAACCCGGTGGCGTCGGGCGAACCCGACGCCCGCAGGCGGTCGAGCAGCCCGGCCACGCCGGCGTCGAACGCCGCGCTCAGCTCGGCCGAACCGGCCACCAGGCGCGAGAGGTCCCACAGCACGTAGCTGGCCTCGGCCGAGTCGACCTCGCCGATGCCGGACACGAGCTTCATCGGCACCGTCGGGTCGCCGATGGCCTGCCCGATGGCGAACAGGATGCCGGGCGCCACGCCCGACCCCGACGACGTGATCGTGTGGCTCTCGAAGAGCTTGCGCAGCATGGGCTGGGTGCTGCGGGCCCGGGCCAACAGCTCGGCGTCGGACAACGCGGTGAGGTCGGGCCGCTCGGTGCGGAACCGCTTGGTCTCGACCTTCTCGTCGTCGAACTCGGGCACCTGGGTCGTGGTCATGAGCCAACCGAGGTGGGCCATGATCGGCTCGACCAGGTCGGGGCGCTCGTCGCGCCGGTCGGCAACATAGGGCGGCACGTCGGGGTGGTCACCGAAGAAGGCGAGGTCGAGCTGCTCGACGGTGACCGCCGGGTTGCGCACGCCCTGCATGCGCACGTTGGCCAGGTTGATGTACATGTACCCGCCGAAGGTGCCCATGGTGGCGGGGTGCTCGTCGACCCACTCCTCGGCGGAGTAGTTGCCCGAACGGATGTAGCCGTCACGCCAGCCGAGCACGATCCCGTTGTCCCACGAGAACTGCTGCCCGAGCGGGCTGGCCGGGTTGGGCATGACCTCGCCGGCGTTGGCGCGCGTGTAGTGCGGCCACCGCGGGCTGGGATCCCAGTCCGTGATCCAGCGATCTTCCATCGTGCGTCACCCCTTGCGACCCGGGGGCCGCCGTCCGAAGCGCGGCTGCCATGCGCTGCCGGCGAGAAAAGTACACTCTCCGATTAGTTCCGGCATGCGGGGCCCCGACGGAGCCCGCGGCCGGATGCGCTGGGGCAGCCCTGGAGACCAGGACCACGTTCTGTCGGGTGTGCCACGCCTCGTGCCCGATCGAGGTCGACATCGGGGCCAACCGGGTGCTCGCCGTGCGCGGCGTGAAGGACGACCCGCTCTTCGAGGGCTACACGTGCCACCGGCCCACCGACGACGAGCTCATCGACCTGGCCTGTGCCGGGTCGCGTCTGCCGATGACCGAGGTGCGGGCCGACCGCGTGTCGTCCGCCCCGATCGGGCCATGGTCGTGCAGCGGGCCGAGGCGGGGGCCACCGCCCGCTTCACGGTGCCGCCGGCCGATCTGATGACCGAGCTGGCGGGGTGCGCCAGGAGCGCAGCAGCGCCGAGGTGGTCGGCGCCGACGTGCCCGACGCCTTCCCGTTCCGGCTCGTGAGCCGCCGCCTGAAGGCCGTGCTCAACTCGCTCGGACCCGAGCTGCCCGGCCTGGCCGCCAAGGGCACCACGAACCTGGCCTACATGCACCCCGACGATCTGGCCGAGCTCGGCCTGGCCGACGACGACCTCATCGAGATCACGTCCCCGCGGGCGTCGATGCGCGGCGTGGTGGGGGCGGCGCCCGACGTTCGTCGTGGTGTGATCTCGATGGCCCACTCGTGGGGCGGCACGTCGCTCACCGACGAGAAGGTGCGTGACATCGGTGCGCCCACGGCGCGCCTCATCGCCACCGATCGCGCCTTCGACCCGGTCACCGGCATGGTCGTCATGAGCGCCATCCCGGTGCGGGTGAACCCGGTCGACGAGCACACCGAGGTCCTCGGGCGCACAGCCGCCCCCGGCTCGCCCGGTCGTGCTCGCCGCCGATGATCCCGTTACCATCCGGCCGCTCGAAGGGACTCCTGGGGGGACAGATGACGTTCGAACTCGATCTGCGCGGCAAGGTCGCGCTGGTGACCGGTGGCTCCTACGGCCTCGGCGTGCTGTGGGCCGAGGCGCTGGCCGATGCCGGCGCCGACATCGCGCTCACCGCCCGGTCGGCCGACCTGCTCGAAGCCAACGCGGCGGCCTTGCGCGAGCGCGGCGTAAAGGCGACCGCCCACGCCGGCGACGTCACCGTCATCGACGACGTGCGCCGCGTGGTGGCCGACGCCATCGCCGCCCACGGTCACATCGACATCCTCGTGAACAACGCCGGCGTGAGCGACCCCACCGGCAAGGCCTCCGAGAACGTCGACATCGACGAGTTCCGTCAC
Organism: Actinomycetes bacterium; assembly: GCA_031359995.1. Taxonomy (GTDB): domain Bacteria; phylum Actinomycetota; class Acidimicrobiia; order Acidimicrobiales; family Ilumatobacteraceae; genus JANMAT01. Next base: position 9,592 of record JANMAT010000006.1, on the reverse strand, counting down.
CACATCGACGTCGACCTCGTCGGCGTGTTCGCCTTCGCCCAGACCGTGGGCCGCCACATGCTCGAGCGCGGTCAGGGCTCCATCATCAACATCTCGTCGATGCTCGGCATGGGTGCCTCCGAGTACACCAACCCGGCGTACCACGCGTCGAAGGCCGGCGTGATCAACCTCACCAAGCAGCTCGCCGTCGAGTGGGCCGACCGCGGCGTGCGCGTGAACGCCATCGCCCCCCGGCTACTTCATGTCCGAGATGATCCGCCAGGCCCTCGAGCTCACCGGCATGAAGGACTGGATCGAGGGCCGCACGCCCATGCGCCGCCTCGGCCACAGCGACGAGCTGCGCGGCCCCGTCGTGTTCCTGGCCTCCGACGCGTCGTCGTACATCACCGGGGCCACCCTCGCCGTCGACGGCGGCACGTCGGCGATCATGGGGGCCAACCAGTTCCGACTGCCGTTCCACCTGTGGAACCGGCCGGGACCCGTGAACGCCGACAAGCTCTACCCGGGCATGGCCGAGCTGCCCCCGGGCATCGTGCGCGAGGGCGTGCCCGGCTTCCACTATCCGATCGAGGAGTAGGCCGATCGAGGAGTAGGCCCGTCGAGGAGTAGGCCCGTCGAGGAGTCGGCCCGTCACGTCAAGGGAGCGCCACCACGGTCACCGCGCCGGTGGAGCCGTCGAGGGTGATGGTCGCCCCGTCGGGGATGCGCTTGGTGGCGTCCACCACCGACACCGCGCACGGCACGCCGAGCTCGCGGCTCACGATGGCGGCGTGGCTGGCCACGGCGCCGACATCGCACACCACACCACCGACCGACAGGAACAGCGGCGTCCAGGAGGGATCGGTGGTGTGCACGACCATGATGTCGTCGACGTCGAGATCGCCCGGCTCCGAAGGGTCGAGCACCACGCGGGCCCGGCCGGTCACCACGCCCGGCGCCGCCGCCGCGCCCTGCAGCACTTCGCCGACCGTCACCGCGACCGCATCGCCGGCGGCATCACGCCGCTTCCACGTGGAGATGGGCGGACACCCGGCGAACACGTCGACGATGTACGGCGGCTCCAACTCGTGCAGCACCGCGAACGTCTCGGCCCGCTCGGCGATGGTGCCCGGGAACGACCCGGGGTCGGCCAGGAACGCGTCGAGCTCCTCGTCGAGCAGCATGAAGATCTTCTGCGGGTCGGTGATCACACCGCGGGCCACCATGCGCCGGCCCAGTTCCATGAACGCGACCTTGGCCTCGTTGATGTAGCGGATCACCGTGTTCTTGCCCCGCTCGCGCAGGGCCAGCCAGATGCCGGCCGAACGGATGCCGGCCATCAGCGTGCCATGGGTGACGTCGTCGCCCTTGGTGAGCTCGGACAGCTCGGTGGTGAGGCGCTCGCGCTCGGCCGCGGCGCGCCGGGCGGCCAGCGCGGGCGAACGACCATCGTCCTGATGGCGCAGATGGTCGATCATGCCCAGTGGGATCTCGGGCTTCGTCTCCCACGAGTGCGGCATCATGTCCCACTCGTTCGGACCGCGGTGACCGAAGGCGAGGAGCAGGTCGTCGAAGCCGGCCACGAAGCCGACGACATCGGCATCGGTGGCGGCCCGCAGGCGATCGGCCAGCCCGTGCACCCCGGCATCGAACGCGGCGGTGAGCGCGGCTGACGACGCGACCAGGCGGCTCAGGTCCCACGCCCGCAGCGAGGCATCGGCCGAGTCGACGTGGCCCACCGCGCTGAGCAGCGGCACGGCGGCATCGCTGCGGCCGACGGCGGCGCAGATCGCCTGCACCGCGCCGGGGCCGAGCGAGGCGCCCAGGCAGATCTCGCAGTACGGCACCCACGATCCGTAGATGTTCGGGGCCATCGAACGGGCGTAGGCCACCAGCTCGGCATCGGAGAGCGCACCCAGGTCGGGACGGTCGAGACGGGTCTGGCGGGCGCGGACGGCCCAGTCCTCCATGTCGGGGTAGCCGTCGGTCGACATGACCCACGCCATCGTCTCGCCCAGCTTGGCCGACAGGCCCTCGTCCTCGTCGCGCTGATCGGGCACGAAGGGCGGCACCCCGGGGTGATCGCCGAAGTAGGCCCGGTCGATCGCCTCGGGCGTGGCCCCCGGCATGCGCACGCCCATGAGCCGCGGCAGCGAGAGTCCGTTGTAGAAGTAGCCGCCCCAGTTCATGAAGACCTCGGGCTGGTCGGCCTTCAGCTCGTGACGGTGCACGACACCGAACTTCACGAAGCCGTCGGCCACGCCCGGGATGCACCCCTTGACCCAGCCGAGGGTCCAGCCGAGCGGGCTGAAGGGCTCGGGGCCCACCTCGTCGGCGTTGGCGCGGGTGAAGTACTGGAAGCGCGGGCTCGACGTATCGTCGGTGATCCAACGGTCGATCACGGTGGGTCCCCCCTCAGGACGTGCAGCGGACTGCGGGGAGATAATTGATCACCCGTTCAGAAAAGGCAAGAGGGCTGGGATCAGTTGTTGATCCCCAGGCTGCGCGTGCGCGAGCCCTTGTCGTGGAAGTCGGCCTCGTAGATGACCCGCTCGCCGTCGAAGCGCAGTTCGCTCATGACGTCGACCGTCCAGCGCCGCCCCACGTACTCGGGCCCGTACGTCGCCGGGTCGGCGATGGTCGCACTCATCACGTAGTGCAGTGCCAGCCCGTCGGGCCGGGCCCAGAACCGGTCGGGTACCAGGGTCAGCTCGCGCGAGCGGGTCAGACCCCGGGCGAAGAACCCCCGGATCGCCCGCCAGCCCTCGAACCGGCCCGAGGCCACGTCGAACAGCACGGCGTCAGGGTGGAAGCAGGACTCGGGGGCATCGGGGTCGCCGCTCGACCAGCCCTCGAAGAGCTTGGTGGCGATCGCGATGCGGCGCTGGTCCAGGTCGTTGAGATCTCCCATGGCGGCGGACACTACCGACCCCCGCCGCCGCTACAGTCCGGCTCTGACGACCGAGCGAGGGGACGCCCATGGCCGACGACGAGACGACCGCTGACCGCGTCACCCTCGACCTCATGGATCCGGCCGTGCAGAGCTGCCCGTGGGAGCTCTACCGCCAGGTGCACGAGCATGCGCCCGTGTACCGCATCCCCGGTACCGACTTCTGGCTCGTGAGCACCTACGAGGACCTGCGCGAGGTGCTCGGCGACCCCGCCCGGTTCACCAGCCGGGCCGGGTTCGCCGGCGGCCTGCAGGCCGACCGCGTGCGCCTGCAGCAGCAGATGCTGGCCGAGCAGGGCTGGAAGCACGTGGCGACCCTGCAACGCACCGACCCGCCCGAGCACACCCGCTACCGCAAGCTCCTCAACCGGGTGTTCACCGCCCGCCGCGTCGCGGCGATGGCGCCGGCCATCGACGCCGTCACCAACGAGCTCATCGACGGCTTCATCGACGCCGGCGAGTGCGAGTTCGTGCACGACTTCGCCCTGCCGCTCCCGGGCATCATCATCGCCGAGCAGCTCGGCCTCGGCCGCGACGGCATCCACGCGTTCAAGCGGTGGGCCGACGCCATGCTGGCCACCTCCATGCGTGTGCTCTCCGACGACGAGACGATCGCCGTCACCACCATCGAGCTGGAGGCCCAGCACCACCTCGCCGGCCTGTTCGAGGACCGCCGGGCGAGCCCGCGCGACGACCTCATCTCGGCGCTCGTGCACGCCCACGGTGACGACGACGAGCCGCTCACCGTGCACGAGCTGCAGAACCTCATGCACCAGCTCGTCACCGGGGGCTTCGAGACGACCACGAGCGCACTGGCCCACGCCCTGTGGCTGCTGCTCCGGCATCCGGACCAACTCGCCCTCCTGCGCCACGAGCCCGCCCACATGAAGGGCTTCATCGAGGAGTCCTTGCGCATCGAGAGCCCGGTGCAGGGGCTGGCCCGCCGCACCACCGAAGACGTCGAGCTCCACGGCGTCACGATCCCCGCGGGAGCCGTGGTGCTCGTGCGCTACGGCGCCGGCAACCGCGACGAGAGCGTTTTCCCCGACGCCGCCCGCTTCGACATCGCCCGGACCAACTCGTCGAGCCACCTGGCTTTCGGCTCCGGCAACCACTACTGCATCGGTGCCGCCCTGGCCCGCCAGGAGATGCACTCGGCCTTCACCAGTCTGCTGGCGCGCCTCGATCACATCGAGCTGGCCCGCCCGCTGCCCGATCCGACCCACGAACCGAGCATGTTCCTCATGCCGCTCAAGGAGCTCCCGATCCGCTTCACGAAGCGGTCCTGACGGCGACGCGCTAGGGCGTGCCGCTCACGAACAGGGTCTGGCCCGTGACCCACGAGGCGGCGTCGGAGCACAGGTACACCGCGGCCGCGGCGTAGTCGTCGTCACGGCCGATGCGACCCAGTGGCTGCTTCGTGGCCAGCTTGGCGAACTTCTCGTCGGTGAAGCCCGAGGTGTTCACGTAGTCGGCCGTCTGGGTGTGTCCCGGCGCGATGGCGTTGACGCGGATGCGGCGGGGCGCCAGTTCCAACGCCATCGTCTGGGTCAGGTGGTTCATCGCGTACTTCGCCGCCGAGTACGGGCCGTGCGTGGGTGCCCCGCGAGTCGCGCTGGCCGTGGACGACACGTTCAGGATGGCGCCGTCGTCGGCCAGCTTCGGCGCGCCGACCCGGGCCGACAGGAAGATCGAGGTGAGGTTGCGATCGATGGTGGTGTGCCACGACGCCAGCGTGGTGTCGGCCAACGGCTTCATGGGCTCGCCCTGCAGACCGCCAGCGTTGTTGATCCAGATGCGCAGCGACCCGAACGCGGCGGCCTGCTCGGCCAGGGCGGCCATGTCGTCCTCCACGGTGACGTCGGCGGGCACCACCAGGACCCGGCGACCCAGCGCGGCGACGGCGGCCGCCACCTCGTGGAGCGGAGCGGGCCGGCGCCCGGCCAGCACGATGTCGGCGCCGGCGTCGGCCAGCCCGAGCGCGATGCCCCGGCCGATGCCCGTACCGCCGCCGGTCACCACGGCGACGCGACCATCCAGACGAAAGAGGTCGAAGATGCTCACGGCAGGGGTGCTCCGTAGACGTCGCGCGTGGTCTCGCCGGCGTCGAAGCGGGCCTGGATGGCCCCCATGAGGGCCAATGCCTCGGGCGAGCCCGAGAACGTGCCGAAGATGGCCTGGTCGTTCATGACCGCGTCGCCGATGCGGAGCATGTCGTCGCCCTCGGTGAGCATGCGCTTCATGCCCGCCAGCGCCGCCGCCGGCCGGTTGGCCATGATGCCGGCCCACTCGACGGCGGTGGTGAGCGCCTGCCCCTCGGGGACGACCCGGTTGAGGCCGCCCAGTTCCAGGATGCGGCGGGCGGTCACCGGGTGGCCGAGCAGCACCATCTCGGCCGTGGCCGTGCGGCCGATGAGGTGGCGCAGACGCGACGTGCCACCGATGCCCGTGCCGACGCCGATGCCGACCTCGGGCTGACCGAACAGCACCTGCTCCTCGGCGATGCGCAGGTCGCATGCCCAACCGAGCTCGCAACCACCGCCGGACGTGTCGCCCGAGATGGCGGCGATGGACACGACGCCGGCGTGGTTCAGCTCGTGCAGGCAGCGGAACCATGCCCCACCCTCGCCCGTGGTGGGCTGGCCCAGGAAGGTGTTGCGCAGGTCGGTGAGCCACGCGTGCTGGAACCAGTAGCCGGGCACACCCGAGGCGAGCACGCTCACACGGGCCCCGCCCTCACGGGCGGCGACGAGGGCGTCGGCCAGCTCGCCGATGGCCTGCCACGAACCGAAGTTGGAGATGACCGGGTTGGTCATGGTGATGACGGCCACGCCCTCGGTCGGGCCGTCGAGGCTGACGAGATCGGTCATCGTCGACCGCTCACTCCACGCCCTGGCCGGCGGCGATGGCCGCCGCCGTGTGGGCGGCGAACTTGGCGGCCGAGAACCCGACCACGAGGCGGGCTTCGGTCTCCACGATCACGCGGTGCGGCGAGTCGAGGAACTTCTCGAAGTTCCGCATGGCCGTGTTGGTCGGATCGGTCTCGGTCTGCGACAGGGCCTGGTAGAACCAGGTCTTCAGCTCGTCCCAGCCCTCATCACCGGCCGCGTGCACGATCGAGTCGCCCTTGTAGGACACCGTCCTGCCCGCCCTGTTGATCACGACGGCCGACTGCGGCCGCCGGCGCAGGGCGGGCACCCGCTTGCGGCGTTCCGCGCAGGTGGTCCAGAACTTCCCGTGCCGGAAGATGTAGGCGACCACAACACCCACCGGATACCCGTCGGTGGTGGTCCAGCTGAAGATGCACTCGCCGCGGCCCCCCACGAGGTCGGCGATCTCGGCCTCGTCGAGCTGCATGCCCGCGAGGTCCTCGTAGTCGGTCAACGGTTGCTCAGCCATGTTTCCCCCGATGCACGAATGATGCTCGCCGCAAGCTAGCTGGTCACGTCCGGCGTCGGGTCACCATGCCCGGCGCCGGCGCTCACGACGGTGCCACCTACCCCCGACCGACGAAGGGCATCTCGGTGGCCATGACGGTGAGGAACAAGACGTTGGCGTCGAGGCCCATGCCCGCCATGTACGACACCGCCCGACCGACCTCGGCCACATCGAAGGTGGGTTCGGGCTTCAGCGTGCCGTCGGCCTGGGGCACGCCCCCGGCCATGCGGGCGGTCATCGGGGTGGCGGCGTTGCCGATGTCGATCTGACCACAGGCGATGTCGAACGGGCGACCGTCGAGCGCCAGCGATTTCGTCAACCCGGTGATGGCGTGCTTGGTCGCGGTGTACGGCGCCGAGTTCGGGCGGGGCGCGTGGGCCGAGATGGAGCCGTTGTTGATGATGCGACCACCCCTCGGCGACTGGCGCTTCATCAGGCGGACGGCGCCCTGCGCGCACAGGAACGAGCCGGTCAGGTTCACGTCGACCACCGCCCGCCACTGGGCCAACGTGATGTCCTCGAACGGCACCGGCGGCGCACCCGACCCTGCGTTGTTGAACAGCACATCGACGCGGCCGAAGGCCGACTCGACCGCGTCGAACAGCGCCGTCACCGCGGCGGCGTCGGTCACGTCCGTCGGCACGGCCAGCGTGCGGGTGCCGGCGCGGGCCGCAGTGACCAGGGCGGCGGTCTCGTCGAGCGGCCCGGGCCGCCGGCCGGCCAACACCAGTTCGAAGCCATCGTTGGCGAACTGCACCGCCACCGCCCGACCGATGCCCGTCCCCGCCCCTGTCACCACGGCAACCTTCATCCGCGCATCGTGGCAGCCTTGACGCCACCCTGCCACCGCGCGGATAGGGTTCGTCCATGGCAACCGGACTGAACCTGGAAGTCGCCCACGCTGTGCTCTACGTGCACGACGCGGAGCGAATGATCGACTTCTACTCGACGATGCTCGGCTTCGAGGTCACCGATCGAGGTCCGCTCGGCCCGGTGATCGGCGGTGCCGACATCATCTTCATGTCGCAGACCGCCAACCACCACCATCAGGTGGCCTTCATCACCGGCCGGCCGAAGCCCGACCCGTCCAACAGCGTGCACCACATGGCCTTCCGCTCCTCGGGCACGCTCGACGACCTTCGGTCGCTCAAGAAGGAACTGGAAGGCGACGCCGAGGTCACGCAGATCATGCCGCTGTGCCACGGCAACGCCTGGTCGGTGTACTTCCGCGACCCCGAGCACAACGGGGTCGAGGTGTTCATCGACACGCCGTGGCACGTGCAGCAGCCCCAGGGCGAGCCGCTCGACCTCGGCAGGTCGAACGACGAGATCGTGGCGGACACCGTCGCCCACTTCTCGACCCGGCCCGAGTTCGGCTCCATCGACGAGTTCTACGCCAAACGGGCCGAGCGCCTGGCCCAGCGCTGAACCCGTGTCGGGTGGCGCCGTGACCGGCCGGGCCGACCGGTCGGCCTGGCGCTATCAACGCCTCGACGCGCACCACGTCCAGGCGACGCTGGCGCGCCTGCAGGAGCGCATCGTGGCCCGGTTCCCCGACCGGAACCTGCCGCGCGTCGCGGGCGAGCTCGGCGATCTCGTGGCCCAAGCCGACGACAGCGCCGACGTGCACCGCCGCCGCGACTCGGTCGTGCGCACCGCCTGCCGCATCGCCATGCTCGCGGTGATCGGGCTGGCCGTCGTCGCGCTGGGCCTCTCGGTGCGCGACGCCGTCCGCAGCGCCGACGGGACCCCGGCGTTCCAGTGGCTGCCCGTCATCGAGAGCGCGATCAACGACGCGGTCTTCGCCGGCATCGCGGCATGGTTCCTTCACACGATCCCCTCCCGTCGTCACCGCGCCCGCACGCTCGCCGTGTTGTACCGGCTCCGCTCGATCGCCCACGTGATCGACATGCACCAGCTGACCAAGGACCCGGAGCGTCTCCGGCCCGACTACCCGTCCACCGAACGGTCGCCCGCGCTCGACCTGACGGTGAGCGAGCTCGGCCGCTACCTCGACTACTGCACCGAGCTGCTGTCGATCGTGGGCAAGGCGGCGGCGCTGTGCGCCCAGGCGTCCACCGACGCGGTGGTGCTCGACACGGTGAGCGAGATCGAGTCGCTCACCCTCGGGATGTCCCGGAAGATCTGGCAGAAGATCGCCCTGGTGCGCGCCGCCGACGGTGTCTGAATCGGGCGTCGGTCGGGTCAGACCAGCGACTGCTCGAAGGCCTGGACGCGGGTCAGGAAGTGCTCGGGGTGCACCAGGTGCGGGTAGTGGCCGACGTCGGGCCAGACCTCCACCGATGCCGTCGGGATGAGATCCTGGAGCCACGCGGCGTAGGTGGGGCCCGGATCGATGCCGTGCAGCGACAGGTAGGGCACCCTGACGTGGCTGGCGATGGACGTGACCAGGGCGTCGAGCTCGTCGACCGACTGCTCGAGCACCGGCGTCCACACGCCGAGCACGACCTCCTGCTGCGGCTGACGCACGCTTTCGATGCGGGCCCGCTCGGCGTCGGACAGACGACCGGCCATGCTGTCGAACACCATGCCGATGGCCGACGTGAACGTGGCCGTGTCGCCACGGAGCATCGGCTCGAGCTGGCGCAGCCCCTCCTGGAAGCCGGACAGGGCGAGCGACTGGTCGACGTTGATGACCGCCCGGCAGTCGAACACCGCGGCGTAGGCGGTCACGACCGTCCCGCCGAGCGAGTGACCCACCAGCAGCGGGTCGGCCAGCCCGAGCTGGTCGAGCAGCTCGTGGACGTCACTGGCCATCGCCCCGAGGTCGTACTGCGGCCCGGTGCCCGACTCGCCGTGGCCGCGCAGATCGACCATGACCAAGGTGTGCTCGGCAGCGAGCGCCGGCACCAGCGGATCCCACGACCGGCGGCACTCGGTGATCCCGTGCACCAGCACGAGCACCGGGCCTTGACCGTGGACCTCGTACGCGAGGTCCACACCTCCACTCGTCGTCGTCATCGCCATGAGCGGGAGACTAGGCGCCGCCCTCGCCCCATGCGTTCAGGAACGTGCCTGACAGATCGGGCGGCCCCTGGTATTGCGGGTGCAGCTGCCGGCTGGTGAAGTACCACTGCCCGTCGCGGCGGACGTAGGTGTCGTCGTAGTAGGCCAACAGGATGGCGGCGTCGCCATTGGCCCGCTTGAAGTGCTCCATGATGTACCAGCGGCCCGCCGCGGTGTCGCCGTCGATGCGGACCTCGC
>JANMAT010000229.1:0-23013 GCA_031359995.1 Actinomycetes bacterium | reverse complement strand
GGGCCGGGCCCCGCTTAAGGGGGCCGTTGCAAACCCGGTTCGCGGTGGTGCGGGGGGGGGCGGGGGCCGTGCTGCCCCCGGCCCCCGATGCCGCCATCTTCATGGGGGGGACCGACGGCTGGATCTCGTTGCCCCAGGGCTTCGTCACCGGTCAGACGAACCCGCTGGCGCCGTACCACCCGGATCCGCTCGCTCCGGCCCCGTACACCGACTACATCTTCGGGTTCCGCAACCTCACGAACCTGACCGACGCGCAGCGGTCCCTGCAGAAGAACCACGCCCAGGCCACAGCCCCGCTGTTCTGGGTGCGCGGCGTCGATCCGCTGGCGGCCAACCCGGTCGACTTCAAGGTGTCGATCACCAACCTCGGTCTGGCTCAGCGCCCCGACCTGTTCGACGCCCACACGCTCCACTGGCACGGCTTCCGCAACGTCATCCCGTTCTTCGACGGCGAGCCCACCGGCTCGGTGGCGGTGCCGGCGGGCAGCGTGTTCACCTACGTGTACCGGCCCCGTGACCCGGGCACGTACATGTACCACTGCCACGTCGAAGACGTGGAGCACGTGCACATGGGCATGACCGGCATGGTGTTCGTGCGCCCGTTCCAGAACGACAAGTGGGCCTACAACGACGCCGGCACGGCGTTCGACCGCGAGTTCTCGATGATGCTCACCGAGGTGTGGGCCGAGGCCCACTGGGCCGACGCCCACATCCAGCTCCCCGAGTGGAGCGACTACCGGCCCGACTTCAGCCTGCTGAACGGTCGGGTGTACCCCGACACCTTGGTGTCCGGCGCGCCGCTCGATCCCTCGATCGAGCCGAACGCGTCGGCGGCCGGTTTGAACTACCTGCCTTACGTCCCGGCGCAGATCGACGCCAACGGCGACCTCGTCGCCCCGGCCGGCCGGCCCGACCTGAAGCGCCAACCGCTGTCGTCGCTCGTGACGTGCAACGAGGGCGACAAGGTGCTGCTGCGCTTCGCCAACCTCGGCTTCAAAGAGGCGGCGATGACGCTGAGCGGCATGAAGTGCCGTGTCGTCGGTCGTGACGCCACGCCGATGCGGGGCCGTGACGGCACCGACACCAGCTACGAGACGAACACCATCTCGATGGGTGCCGGCGAGAGCTGCGACGCCATCTTCACGGCGCCGGCCCACAGCGGTGGGTCAGGTCGCGACGTGTACGTGCTCTCCAACCGCAACCTCACCCGTCGCAACGGTGCCGGCCCCGGCGGCCAGACGACGGAGATCCGCGTCTACCCCGCCGGCACGATCGGCACCCAGCCCTACCCGAACTACTGAGCGAGCGATGAGGACGAGAGCCACTGCCATGGACCTGAACAACCGCAGCCGAGCCCGCAAGGGCCTGGCCATCGCTGCCGCCGTCACGGCGGCCCTGGTGGGCACGAACGCGCTGAACCCGGCGCGATCGGCCGCCGCCACCCACACCGACGTCACCCAGCGCGTCGGCATCGTGTGCACCACGAGCGACGACAACAGCTTCGACCTCGAGACCAAGGACGGGTACATCAACCTGCCCGACGGCAACACGGCCTACATGTGGGGCTACTCGCTGGTCGGCCAGCCGTTCCAGCACCCCTCGCCGGTGCTGTGCGCGGACGAGAACAGCCCCGTCACCGTGCGCTTGCACAACACGTTCTCCTCGTCGGTTGTCGGCCAGGCCGCGGCGAGCAAGGTGTCGATCATGTTCCCCGGTCAGGAGAACGTGCTGGCCGACGGTGTCGCGGCGCAGCCCGAGATCACCAGCGGTCAGGTGAGCTCGCTCACCACGTCGGCGGCCACCGGCAGCACCGTCACCTACAGCTTCACCGCCGACCACGCCGGCACGTTCCTGTACGAGTCGGGCACCGATCCCGAGACGCAGGTGCGCATGGGCTTCTTCGGCACCTTGATCGTGCGGCCCGTCGGCCACCACGACATGGCGTACTCGACCCACGTCGGCCGGGTCGACAGCACGTTCACGCTGAACGAGGAGTTCCTCATCCTGCTGTCGGAGATCGACCCCTTCCAGCACCAGGCCGTCGAGAACCACCAGACGTTCAACCTGAACACCTACAAGCCCCGCTACTGGCTGGTGAACGGCCGTGGCTTCCCCGACTCGATCGCCGACAACTACGCCACCTGGCTGCCGTCGCAGCCGTACGGCTCGTTGGCCAGCATCAAGCCCTACGACGCCACCACGCACCCGCACCCGGGTCTGGCCCGCTACCTGAACGTCGGCACCGAGGACTACCCGTTCCACCCTCACGGCAACAACGGTTCCGTGATCGGCCAGAACGGTCATCCGCTCGAGGACGTCACGACCTACGCCGACCTCTCGGCCGAGAAGTTCTCGCTGAACATCGGTCCCGGCCAGACGTGGGACGTGCTGTTCAAGTGGTTCGACGCCGAGGGCTACAGCCCGACGAACCCGGTGCCGGTGACCGTGCCGAACGTGGCCAACCAGGTGTTCGGCATGTTCTACAGCGGCAGCCCGTACCTCGGTCAGCAGGGCACGTTGCCGCCGAACACATCGACGCTCAACCAGTGCGGCGAGTTCTACATCATCGCCCACAACCACGCCCTCTACCAGATCACCTCCTGGGGCGTGAACATGACCGGTCCCATCACGTACATGCGGGTCAACCCGCCTACCGGCACGTGCGGCTGAGAGAAGCGAGAACCACTCACATGGAACGGAATCGCAACATGACCCGTGCCCGCTCGCTCCGCATCGTGGTGCCTGGTGCACTGCTGCTGGCCATCGGCCTCCCCCTCGCCGCCCGCGCCTCGGCCGTCACGTCGAAGGCCGCGGTCAGCCCCGAGCTGCGCATCCCCGGCGCCGTGGTGCCCGCGGTCTCGAACCTGCCCGCCGGTTGTGCGAGCACCTTCGAGCTGTACGCCCGCCCCGGCACCGTGACGATCAACACGGCGTCGGTGCCGATCTGGGGCTACTCGACGCAGCCCTCGACAGGAACCGCGCCCGCCCCCTCCCTGCCCGGGCCCGCGCTCGTCGCCTGTGAGGGGCCGGTGACGGTGACGCTGCACAACGAACTGGCCGAGGCGTCGGCGATCGAGTTCCAGGGTCAGTCGATGATCCCGGACACGGTCGGGGCCCTCGTCAACGGGACCGCGACGTACTCCTTCACCGCCACGCGCGGCACCTACCTGTACGAGGCCGGGCTCACCCCGAACCAGGACCACCAGATCCCCATGGGTCTCTACGGCGCCTTCGTGGTCGTTCCCTCGACGCCGGACGGCAAAGCCTACGGCGCGGTCACCTCGACCTACGTCGATGACGCCGTCGTGGTGATGAGCGAGATCGACCCGGCGCTCAACGCCAACCCGGTCGGCTTCGACATGCGCAACTTCAGCCCGAAGTTCGGCCTGGTGAACGGCCAGGTGAGCCCGGCGGCGCCCGAGATCGCGGCGTCTGCTCCCGGTGCGACACTGCTGCTGCGCTACGTGAACGCCGGCGTGCAGCCCCACTCGATGGCGCTGCTCGGCCTCAACGAGACGGTCATCGCCTACGACGGCAGCGAGCTCGCCCATCCGCGGGCCACGCTGGCCGAAACGTTCGGCCCCGGCCAGACCGCCGATGCCATCGTCACCATCCCGGCGGCGGCGCCGCCCGGTGCGAAGTACGCGCTGTACGACGGCAGCCTCACGCTGCACAACAGCACCTCCCCCGGCACCGGCGGCATGCTCACGTTCATCAAGGTGACGGGTGACCTCGTCGGCAACAACGGGCCCACGACGGCGATCAACGCACTCACGATCACCGACCTGACGGCGACGATCACCGGCCCGGTCACGGCCGCCGAGTACTTCGTCGGTACGCCGGGCACCGCAGGTGCCGGCCTGCCGATGACGCTCAGCGGCCAGCAGGCCAGCGCCTCGGGGCTCTCCCTCCCGCCAGGCACGCCCATCTACGTGCATGCCACCGACGGCACCACGTGGGGCCCGTACGCCATCCGCTCGATCGCCGCGGCGGACACCGTGGCGCCGATCGTGAGCGGCATCACGTTCACGCCCAGCCCGACCAACGGTGCGGTCACCGTGGCCATCACGGCCACGGCGAACGATGCCGCCACGGGCGGCAGCGCCATCACGGATGCCTCCTACAAGGTCGACGCCGAGGCGACGGCACACGCGCTGTCGCTGAACCTTGTGTCGAGTGCCGTCGGGCTCAGCACGGACATCCCGGCCGCGACCGTCCTGGCGCTCAGCGAGGGCACCCACGTGGTGACGGTGTCGGCGAGCGACGCCGCCGGCAACATCGGTACCGCCCCAGCCAACCTGCTCGTCGACAAGAGCGGCCCGACGATGTCCTCCGTCGCCGTCACGCCGACGCCGAACAACGGCACGCTCGGGGTGAACAGCTCCACGCTGGCGGTGCGGGTCACGGCCACGGCCACCGACCCCTCGGTCGCCTCGGTGCAGTCGCCGATCACGGCGGCTGAAGCCTTCCTCGGCACGGCCGGTGGCAACGGCAGCGGCATCGTGATGAACCCGGTCGACGGTCAGTTCAACGGCACCAGCGAGGGCCTGTCGCTCGACATCCCGCTGGCGACGGTGAAGGCCCTGCCCGCGGGTGACAACGTCATCCGGGTCCATGCCAAGGACGCCGCCGGCAACTGGGGCGCATTCGTGACGGTCAACCTCGTGATCGACAAGACGGGTCCGGTCGTGACCGGCCTCTTGCTGACCTCGACGCCGACCAACGGCACGGCGATGACGGTGACCGCCTCGGCGACCGACGTTCCCGGTCCCGTCACGGCGGCCGAGCTGTTCGTCGACGCGGTCGGAGCCAACGGCACCGGCACGGCGACGGTGACGAGTGGCGCGACCTCGGCGGCCCTGACCGGTGCGGTGTCCAACACCGTGCTGGCCGCCCTGGCCAACGGCACCCACACGGTGTACGTCCACGCCAAGGACGCCGCCGGCAACTGGGGGCCCACCGTGAGCATCACGTTCCTGCTCGACAAGACCGGCCCGACCATCGCCACCATGACTCTGAGCGCCGCATCGGTGCCGCAGGGCACGGCGTCGGTGCTCGTGAGCTTCTCGGGTGTGGCCGACAACACGGGTGGCGTGGGGATCGACCCTCGGATCCGCTGGTCCGTCGACGGTGGTACCGCCACCGTGATCGGCTACTCGGGGACGTCCGGTTCGGTGTCCGTACCGGTGCCGGCCACGCCCGGCGCCCACACGGTGAGCCTTCAGGCGATCGACCTCCTCGGCAACCTCGGCGCGGCCAAGTCGGTCACGCTGAACGTCTACGGCGACACGATCTTCGCCGACAGCTTCGGTGCGACCTTGCCGGGCAACTGGACGTCGGTGTCGACGGGTACGGCCGCCCGCCTGAACGTCGCCGCCGGCGGCGTGGACGGTCTGCAGATGCTGCGGGCCCAGGGCAACAACACCAACTACGTGCAGTACAACTTCGGCACGGCCCTGAACCCGGCGGCGACCACGTTCGACGCCCGGTTCCTGTTCAACCCGAACAACAACGCCAGCACCGGCCAGGACATCCTCGTGGCGGCCAGCAACACGACCGCCACCAACGTGATGTTCCGGGTCCAGTACCGCCGCAACGGTGCGACGCCGCAGGTCCGGCTGGTCACGCCTACGGTCAACGGCCCCTGGGTCGCCATCACCAACAACGCCTTCAACACCATCGAGGTGGTGCGGTCGGCCACCAACCAGGTCACGTTGACGGTGAACACGATCGGGCAGGCGGCACTCGCCGGTGGGACGGCGGGCGTCAGCACGATCCGGCTCGGCTCGGTGACGTCGGGCAACAGCAACACCCTGGAGTACTTCGACAAGTTCTCGTCGAAGCGCTCGGTCACGCCGCTCTACGGCGCCTAGGCCACAGACCCTTCCTTCGTCCATCCAACGCAGCACTGCGGCCGGGAGGCCGTCGAACGATGAGCATCGAGATCGAAGCGACCGGAGCCGAAGCGACCGAGATCCCCACCACACCTCGGCGCCGTGGGCGCCGGTGGTGGGCCGCCTCGGCGGTCGTGATCATGTTGGCCGCGGCCGTCGGGTCCTACGTCGTGACCCACCGGGGCACGGCGGCCCAGGGTCCGCCTCCGGTCGGTGCCGTCAGCACCGCCGTCATGGAGGACCGCTACGGCGTCCGGATCGACCTCGTCGGTCTGGCCGCCCTCGGCGGCCTGCTCGAGCTCCGCTTCACGGTGCTCGACAAGGACAAGGCGACCGGGCTGTTCCACGACGCGACGCTGACGCCCGAGATCCTGGTCGAAAAGAGCGGGGCCGTGCTCCATCCGCCGTCGGGCATGGCCCACAAGCTCGTGCTCCTCAACGGAGCGTCCTACTTCATGCTGTTCACCAACGTCGGTGACGCGGTGCAGGAGGGCGACCTCCTGTCCATCGTCGTCGACCAGGTGCGCATCGAGCACATCCCTGCGCAGAGCTGACGCTCGGCGCCACCACCACCAGTCGAGAGGTACACCATCATGAAGCGGTCGGCGGGACCGGTAGCAGTGGCCATTGCGACGGCGTTGAGCTTCAGCGCCGTCGTGGTCGGTCAGCAGATCAGGCACGAGACGGGGGCCAGCGCGCTGGCACCCGCCGTGCAGCAGCAGTTGGCGGCGACACCGTCGTCGTCGATGGTGACGGTGATCGTGCGCATGCGCGATCAGGTCAACGTGCGCCAGCGGCGCGGCGGCGACTTCTCGCAGCGCCTGAAGGGGCTCGTGACCGATCTGCGCAGCAAGCAGCAGCTGAGCCAGGGCGGGATCCTCACCTACCTCATGGCCCAGGGCGTGAAGGGCAACGTCGCCTCGGTGACGCCGCTGTGGGTGAACAACTCGCTGTCGGTCACGGCCACACCGGCGGTCGTCGCCGCGCTGGGTACGCGCACCGATGTGGAGATCATCACGCCCGACGCCATCTCGATCGTGAAGGTCGGTGGGCCGGTGATGGCCACCGTCGCGACCTCGACCGATGTGAGCCAGACCCAGGCCACCGCTCTCTGGGACCTCGGCTACACGGGGCAGGGTGTCGTGGTCGCCGACCTCGACACCGGCGTCGACGCGACCCATCCCGATCTGGCGGCGAGCTACCGCGGCGGAACGAACTCGTGGTTCGATCCGTACGGGCAGCACGCGGTGCCCACCGACCTCGACGGCCACGGCACGGCGACCACCGGTGTGATGGTGGCCGGCGCCGCCAGCGGCAGCACCATCGGCATGGCGCCCGGTGCGAAGTGGATCGCGGCGCGCATCTTCAACGACAGCGGCTCGGCCACGGCCACCGCCATCCACAAGACGTTGCAGTGGGTGCTCGACCCCGACAACAACCCGGCCACCGCTGACGCCCCCCGGGTGGTGAACAACTCGTGGAGCTACGGCTCCATCGGATGCAACGTCGAGTTCCAGCCCGACGTCCAGGCCCTGCGGGCCGCCGGCATCCTGCCGGTGTTCGCCGCCGGGAACGCCGGCCCGGTGGCCGGCTCCAGCGTGAGCCCGGCCAACTACCCCGAGTCGATCGCCGTCGGCGTCACCGACAACAACGACGTCATCGATGCCATGAGCAGCCGCGGCCCCTCGGCCTGCGGCGGGCGCGTCGGTACCTACCCCGACCTCGTGGCACCGGGCATGAACATCACCACGACCGACCTGTACGGGACGTACTTCCCCTACAGCGGCACGTCGCTCGCCGCGCCCAAGGCATCCGGCGCGCTGGCGCTGCTCACGAGCGCCCAGCCCGACCCGGCCGCCGACCTTTCGGGCGCGCTGCGCAACGGTGCCACCGATCTGGGCGTGGCCGGACCTGACGACACCTACGGCGTGGGCCGGGTGAACGTGCTGTCGGCCTACCAGTGGCTGCAGGCCAACCCGCCGGTCACCACGACGACCACGACGGTGCCGCCGACCACGACGACCACGGCGGTGGCGCCGACCACGACGACCACGACGGTGCCGCCGACCACGACGACCACGATCGTGCCGCCGACCACGACGACCACGACGGCCGGCCCGGTCGACCTCGTCTTCGCCGACGGGTTCGAATCGGCCAGCCTGGGTCAGTGGTCAGCGTCGGCCACCAACGGCGGGCGCCTCAGCGTGTCCGACGCCGCCGCCCGTAGTGGCACCTACGGAATGCAGGCCGTGCTGGCCAACACCACGGCGATGTACGTGCGCGACACCACCCCCGCGGCGCTGAGCACCTACCACGCCCGGTTCGCCTTCGCTCCCAACGGCGTGACCATCCCGAGCTCGCGGACCGAGGACCTGCTGCAGGTGCTCGACGGGTCCAACAACGTGGTGGCGGTGGTGCAGCTGCGCACGAGCGGCGGTAGCTACCAGCTGAGGGTCGGTGCCAGGAGCGGCACGTCGACCAGGGCCTCGTCGTGGGTGACCGTCACGAACACCACCCACTCGCTCGAGATCGGGTGGACGTCGGCGTCCACCGCCCGGGGCGCGAACGGCTCGCTCGCCTTCTGGATCGACGGCTCGGCCCGGGCGCCGGTCACATCGCTGAGCAACGGTGGCTCCCGCGTGGAGGAGGCCCGCATGGGCCCGCAGGCCATCGGGTCGGGCATCGTCGGCACCGAGTACTTCGACGGCTTCTCGTCCAGCCGCGGCTCGTACATCGGCGCATGATCTCGGTGGTCCCACCCCCGCCCGCGGGCGGGGCCACCGGTTAACCTCGTCCCGTGATCGGTCGTCGTCGCTGGCTTCGGTGGGCTCTGGCACTGGTCGTCGCCGCGTTGGCGCTGGTGGTGCCGGCGCAGGCGGCGTCGGCCCACGCGTCGGTGGTCAGCTCCTCGCCGGCCGACGGTGAGGTCTCGGCCGCCGCCCCCGCCACCTTCACGATCCGCTTCAGCGAACGGGTCGATCCCGAGCTGGCCGACCTGGTGCTGGTGCCCCCCACCGAGGCGCCGTTCGACCTGGGCAGGCTGCGCGCCGGATCCAGCGGGTCCGATCTGTTGGTCGACCTGCCCGCCCTCACCGATGGTGTGTACCGCGTGGCCTACAAGGTCCGCGATCCCATCGACCTCCACATCGCCGCCGGCAGCATCGTGTTCGGCGTGGGCAAGGTGTCGGTGTCCAGCCTCGGTGGGGCCACCACCACGGCGCCGCGCCCGGTCGATGTGGTGCTGCGTTGGCTCGAGCGCGTGGGCATCGCCCTGTTCGTGGGCGCCGCCGGCGTGCTGCTGCTCGTGCTCCCCCGCCTCGACGCCGAGCTCGCCGCGGTGCGGCGGGCCCTGCACCTGGTCGCCGTGGGCGCGCTGGTGCAGATCGTCGCTCTCGTCGGCCTGTACGTGAGCGAGGTCATCGACATCGGCTCGCCCTACGGGCGCACGGCGACGCGCCTGCTCACCTCGGCGTCGTTCGGCCGACGCGTGGTGGCGGGGCTGCTGGTGGCGGGGGCCCTGGTGGCGCTCACCCGCCTGCTGCGACCCCTCGTCACCCCGGAGCTGTTGCGCCGGTGGCGCACCGGCCGGTTCGACGAGCTCGGCGTGGCCCTTGGCGTCATGGTCACCGCCGCCTGTGTGATCGTGAGCCTGGCCGGCCACGCCGGCACGGGCGGCTCGTTCGCGGTGGGCGCGCTGGTGCGCCTGGTGCACCTGCTGGCCATGGGTGCGTGGGCCGGCGGCATCGTCGTCGGCGTGCTGCTGCGCAGGCACGTGCGCCACCCGGGCGCGCTGTGGGTCGCGTTCTCTCGCGTCGCCACGGTGGCCATCGTGGCCCTGCTGACCACCGGGCTGCTGCTCACGGGGCGCGAGGTCGCCACCGTCACCGCGTTGCTCACGAGTTGGTTCGGTCGCCTGCTGCTGCTCAAGCTGGTGATCGTCGTGGTGGTAGGGGTGCTCGGGCTCGACCACGCCCTGTCGGTGCGGCGCGGCCAGCGGCTCAACGGCCGGAGCCTGCAGCTCGAAGCGGGGCTGGCGCTGCTGATCATCGTGGGCGGCGCGGCGCTTTCCACCACCCAGCCCGCGGTCGGCGCGTTCTACGCCCCGCCCGTGGAGCCCACGCCGGCGGCACCCGCGGTCAACATCGACGACGTCGTGGTGAAGCTGTCGATCCGGCCGAACCGGCCCGGCGCCAGCCTGGCCACGGCCACGGTCGCCTCCAACCGCCGGCCCGAGCCGGCGCCGATCACCGGTGTGACCCTCGATCTCCGACCCCTCGCCGTCGAGGGCGTCGAACCGATCGTGGTGAAGGGCCCGGCGCCGGTGAACGGCATCGTCGACCTCGGCCAGATCCAGCTGCCGACCGCCGGCGCCTACCAGGTGGAGGTGCAGGTCGACCGGCCCGGAGCGCCGCTCGGACTGGCCATCGTGCAGTGGACCGTCGACCCACTGGAGCCGCCGCGGGCCAAGACGTTCGTGTCCGATGCCCGCCTCGGGCCGGCGGCGAACGCGGCGGCGGTGGCGTCAGCGGTCATCGGGCTGCTCGTCGTGCTGCGCGGCTGGCGGCGTCGCCCACCCTCGCCGCCCGACGACGAGGGCGGTGACGCTCAGGTGGTGGGCAGCCAGGCCGGGCGGGCCGACTCGTAGCTGTCGATGGCGTCGGCGTGCGTCAGCGTGATACCGACGTCGTCGAGGCCGTTGAGGTACCGGTGCTGCGTGGCCGGGTCCATCGGGAACGCCGCGCTGATGCCGACCGACGGCACCTCGACCAGCAGGCGCTCCACGTCGACGGTGATCTCGGTGTGCTCGTCGGCCTCGATGGCCGCCCACAGCTGCTGCACGATGGCCGCGTCGAGGATGACCGGCACGAGCCCGTTCTTCGTGCAGTTGTTGCGGAAGATGTCCGAGAAGCTCGGCGCGATGACGGCTTCGAACCCGTACTGCAGGATCGCCCAGACCGCGTGCTCGCGCGACGAGCCGACCCCGAAGCTCGGGCCCGCCACCAGGATGCTGGCGCCGGCGTAGCGGGCGTCGTTGAGCACGAAGCTGCGATCGTCACGCCAGGTGGAGAACAGGCCGGCCTCGAAGCCGGTGCGCTCGACCCGCTTGAGCCAGTCGGCCGGGATGATCTGGTCGGTGTCGACGTCGGCGCGCTTGAGCGGTACCCCGCGACCCTGCAGGACTCGTACGGACTTCATGATCGTCTCCTCACAGATCCTGGGGCGTGGTGAAGTGGCCGGCCACCGCGGTGGCGGCGGCCACGGCGGGCGACACGAGGTGGGTGCGACCACCGCGACCCTGCCGGCCCTCGAAGTTGCGGTTGCTGGTGGACGCCGAGCGCTCGCCGGGAGCGAGCTTGTCGGGGTTCATGGCCAGGCACATCGAGCAGCCCGGTTCGCGCCAGTCGGCGCCGGCGGCCCGGAAGATCTCGTGCAGCCCTTCGGCCTCGGCCTGGGCCTTGACCGCGTGTGAGCCGGGCACCACCATCACCCGCGGCACCGTGACCGTGCGCCCTTCGAGCACGGCGGCGGCGGCCCGCAGGTCTTCGATGCGGCTGTTGGTGCACGACCCGATGAACACCGTGTCGGGGCGGATGTCGCGGATGGCCGTGCCCGGCGTGAGGCCCATGTACTCGAGGGCGCGGGCGACGGTGTCGCGGGCGGTGGCGTCGGCGTAGCTGGCCGGGTCGGGCAGGGTGCCGTCGATGCTCATGACCTGGCCGGGGTTCGTGCCCCACGACACCTGCGGCGTCAGGGTGGCCGCGTCGATGGTGACCGACTTGTCCCACACGGCGTCGTCGTCGGAACTGAGCGTGCGCCAGTAGGCGACGGCCTCGTCCCACGCCCCGCCGCGGGGCGCGTGGCCGCGGCCGTCGAGATAGGCGAACGTGGTCTCGTCGGGCGCGATCAGGCCGGCCTTGGCGCCCGCTTCGATCGACATGTTGCACACGGTCATGCGGCCCTCCATCGAGAGGGCGCGGATGGCCGAGCCTCGGTACTCGATCACGTGGCCGATGCCGCCGCCCGTACCGATGGCACCGATGATGGCCAGGATCACGTCCTTGGCGGTGACGCCCTCGGGCAGGTCGCCCTCGACGTTCACACTCATCCACTTGGGGCGGCTCTGGGGCAGCGTCTGGGTGGCGAGCACGTGTTCGACCTCGCTGGTGCCGATGCCGAAGGCGAGGGCACCGAAGGCGCCGTGGGTCGCGGTGTGCGAGTCGCCGCACACGATGGTCATGCCGGGAAGGGTGCGGCCCTGCTCGGGGCCGATCACGTGCACGATGCCCTGACCCGGGTCGCCCATCGGGAAGTTCTTCACGCCGAACTCGGCGGCGTTCTCGCGCAGCACCTCGACCTGGCGGGCGCTGACCGGGTCGGCGATGGGCTGGTCGATGTCGGCGGTGGGGACGTTGTGGTCCTCGGTGGCCACCGTGAGGTCGGGACGGCGAACCTTGCGGCCCGAGAGCCGGAGGCCGTCGAAGGCCTGCGGGCTCGTCACCTCGTGCACCAGGTGCAGATCGATGTAGAGCAGATCGGACTCACCAGGCGCGCGGTGGACCACGTGGCGGTCCCACACCTTCTGGGGCAGGGTCGTACCAGCCATGTCGTTGGCCTCTCACAATCTGAGACGCTAGGTTCGCCTCGTGGAACAGAGCATAAGCGGGGTCGGTGTCCTCGACAAAGCGGTCAGCGTGCTCGATGCGCTCGAACGCGAGCCGCTGGCCCTCGCCGATCTGGTCCGGGCCACGGGAATCCCCCGGGCCACCGCCCATCGCCTGGCCGTCGCGCTCGAGGACCACGGCATGGTGCGGCGCGACGCCGAAGGCCGCTTCGCCCTGGGGCTGCGGTTGGTCGCCCTCGGCCGCTCGGCCGGCGAAGCCTTCCCGCTGGCGGTGGCGGCCCGCCCGGTGCTCGAGCGGCTGCGCGACGACACCGGCGAGAGCGTGCAGCTCTACGTCGCCGAGGGCGAGGGGCGCCGCTGCGTGCTGTCGCTCCAGTCGCCCCACGCCCTGCGCTGGATCGTGCCCGAGGGCGCCCTGCTGCCCATCGACAAGGGGTCGGCCGGCAAGCTCCTGCGCCCGCGGCCCGTGGCCGCCCCCGAGGGCTGGGTCGAGAGCGTCGAGGAGCGCGAGCCGGGCGTGTGCTCGGTGTCGGCCGCGGTGCACGACGGGCGCGGCTCCGTCGTCGCCGCCGTCAGCGTCTCGGGGCCGGTGGAGCGCCTCACCCGGACACCGGGGCGTCGCTTCGGTGCGGCGACGGTGGCGGCGGCCCGGGCGGTGGCGCGGGCGCTGGCGTGATGGTGCGGCCGTAGACCTTGCCGGTCGCCCAGGTCACCGCGAACACGGCCGCCGCGGCGACCAGGCCGTCGCTGAGCCAGTGGTAGCCGGTCACGCACACGGCGTACACCGTGAGCATGGCGTGGGCCGGTCCGATCCAGCGCCACGGGCTCCGGGCGCACACGAACACGGCCAGCCCGATGGCCACTGCCCACGCCACGTGCATGGACGGCATGGCGCTCAGCTGCCCGGCGGTGGCGACGCCCGTGCTGTCGTAGACGCGCGGTCCGAACCGGGCGCCGGCGTCGATGAAACCGAGCTGCGGGTAGAAGCGGGGCGGGGCCACCGGCACCCACTGCAGCAGCAGCACCACGAGCGACGACAGGGCGAACGTGGTGCGCCAGCGCCGGTACACGCCACGGTGGCGGGCGAACAGCCAGGCGAGGAAGATCCCCACGGGCACCACGTGGACGACGATGTAGTACCAGTTGCCGAAGCGCACGAACACCGGCGCCTTCAGGGCCCAGCGCTGCAGGGTCAGCTCGTCGGGCAGGTGCAACGCGCGCTGCAGGTCGTAGAGCTGCTGGCCGCGGCGCAGGGCGCCGCCCGTGCCCATGATCGTCACCTCACCGAGCAGGCGCCAGGCCGCGTACAGGGCGAACACGATGCCCGCTTCCCGCACCCAGGGGTGCAACGCGGTGAGCCGGCGGCGGGTGGCCGGTGTCCATCGCGGCACGCGGTGCAGGCCGGGCAGGGCGAACGACGCCGCACCGAGGGCGAGCGCGCACCACACGGCGGTGTCCCACGGCATCCACATCGGGTCGGAGGCTACGGCAGCTTGAGGTGGAACGACTTGGCGCGCGTGAGTGCTTCGAAGCCCAACGGACCCAGGCTGATGCCGTGGCCCGTGTCCTTGACACCCGTCCAGGCCAGCGCCGGGTCGAGGTAGTCGCAGCGGTTCAGGTACCACGTGCCCGTGGCGACCTGCTCGCCGATGCGCACGGCCGCCTCCACGTCACGGGTCCACACGGCGGCCGACAGCCCGTAGGGCGAGTCGTTCATGAGGGCGATGGCCTCGTCGTCGCTGTGCACCTTCATGATGCCGACCACCGGGCCGAAGCTCTCGTCGCGCATGACGCTCATGGAGTGGTCGACGTCGACCAGCACGGTGGGGCCCAGGTACGGCGTGCCGGCCTTCGACGCGGCGAAGTCGGCCTCGGTGGTGAGAGCCCGGGCCCCGCCTGACAACGCCTCGGTGGTCTGGCCCCGCACGAACTCGGCGGCCTTGGTCGTGACGAGCGGTCCCATGGTGGTGGCGATGTCGCGCGGGTCGCCCACCACGTAGTTCAGCGTCTCGTTGCGGACGCCTTCGACGAAGTCGTCGTACACGTCGGCGTGCACGTAGATGCGCTCGATGGAGCAGCACGACTGGCCGGCGTTGAAGAACGCGCCGTCGACGTTCTCGCCGATGGCGAGGTCCAGGTCGCAGTCGGCCCGCACGTACGACGGGTCCTTGCCGCCGAGCTCCAGGCCGGTGCCGATGAAGCGAGACGCGGCGGCGGCCTGGATGGCGTGGCCGCCCTCGACCGAGCCCGTGAAGGCCACGAAGTCGATGCGCGGATCGGCGATCATGCGGGCGATGGCGTCGTGGGTCGCGTGCACGTGCTGGAACACGCCGGCGGGCAGGCCGGCGGCGGCGAAAGCGGCCGAGTAGCGCTCGGCGCACAGGATCGTCTGCGTGGCGTGCTTGAGGATGACGGTGTTGCCGGCCAGCAGCGCGGGCACGATCGAGTTCACCGACGTGAGGTACGGGTAGTTCCACGGGGCCACGACGAGCACGGTGCCCACCGGCTCGCGCCGGATGAACCGGGTGAAGCCGTCCCTGGGCGGGGTGGGCACGTCGGCCAGCGCACCCGCAGCCAGGCTGCTCATGGAGCGGGCCCGTTCCTGGAACCCACGGGTGATCTCCATGGGCGTGTGGCGCACGGCCCGACCCATCTGCAGGGTCAGCTCCAGGCCGACCTCGTCGGCGTGGTCGACCATGTACTGCACCATGCGCTCGACGGCGGCGACCCGTTCGGCGAGCGGCGTGCGCCGCCACCCGGCGCGGGCCGCCTCGGCCCGGGCCAGGGTCCGCTCGATCTGGTCGTCGGTGGCGACGGGGCGTTCGGCGACGACCGAACCGTCGATGGGGGAGATCACACGCTGCACGGACACGGCCATCGAGTCTACGTACCGGCGCGCGCCCGGCCGACGCTCCCGGTGCTCAGGCGCCGCGCTCCATCACGAAGTTCAGCTCGGGGTGGGGGCTCATGCCGATGATCTTCGTGAGGTCGACGACGATGGCCGTGCCCTTGCGGTCGGCGTCCGACTGGCGCTCGCGCTCGGGCATCTCGTTCCACACGCGTTCGGCCAGCGGACCGTCGGCGTCGGTGGTGGCGGTGCCGTAGAACGTGTAGAGCACGTGCTTGTCGGCCAGGTCGGTGTACAGCAGCGTGACCTGGGGCCGGGAGGCCACATCGGCGGCCATGCCCGAATCGCGCTTGCGGGCCCAGAGGCCGAGCTGCTGCGGGCCGAGCACCACGACCGAGCCGCGGTTGGAGATGTGGGGGTAGCCGTCGTCACCGATGTAGGACGCCTGCAGGAACTTCATGCTGGCGAAGGCGGTGCCGATCGCCTCGCGGACGTCGTCGGAGATCTCGAGGGGGAGCGCGTCGGTCATGTCGAGTTGCTAGCACGATCGGCCAAGATGGCCACCATGGCTCCTCACGTCGATCGTCTCGTCTCCCTCGCCGCCGGCACGGTGCTCGACGTCGACCCCGCCCGTGCCGTCGACGTGGCCGCCGAGGCCGGCTACGGCGGCGTGGGCATCTGGTTCGACCCCGACACGTTCGACGCCTCGGTGGCGCAGGCCGTGCGCCGCCGGCTCGAAGCCACCGGCATCGTGGCGCTCGACGTGGAGCCGATCATCCTCGGCCCCGAGGGAGACCCGGGCGACGTGCTGGTCGACGCCGCCGGCGAGATCGGTGCCCGGTTCATCCTGTTGGCCAGCCGGTGGAAGGACCACGGCGCCGCCGTCGACCGCACCGCCGCGCTGTGCGAGCAGGCCCGGCCGTTCGGCATCACCATCGCGGTGGAGTTCCTGCCTCCGTTCGCCGTGGGCTCGCTCGCCGCCGCGGTGGCCTTCGCCGGCGAGGTCGGCGCGCCGAACTGCGGTGTGCTCGTCGACACCCTGCACCTCGACCGGTCGCGCGGCACCGTGGCCGACGTGGCCGCCGCCGACCGGTCGAGGTTCCCCTACCTGCAGCTCGCCGACGCGCCGGCGGTGTGGGGGAGCGACTGGCGCGACGAGGCGCTGCACGGACGCCTGCTGCCCGGCGAGGGCGACCTGCCGTTGGTCGCCGTCCTGCAGGTCGTGCCCGACGTGCCCGTGTCGGTCGAGTTGCGCTCGCGCGCCCTCATGACCGGGTTTCCCGACCCGGTGGAGCGGGCCCGGGTCGTCCTGGCCGCCACCCGGCAGACGCTGGCCGCGGCCGACGCCGGTTGAACCGGGAACTTCTTGCACCGGCGAAGCGACTGATGCCGACGAGCCACCGTTCGTTCGAGAAGGGCAACATCCAGTGGATCGAGATCGCCAAGGAGGGCGCCGCCGAGCCCGCGCACCCGGCCTCGCCGCTGAAGATCACCACCGGGGCGCCCACCGCCGAAGACCTGACGCCGGCCGAAGAAGCGGCCAGCGCCGACGCGGGCACGAGCACGAGGAGCTCGTCGAACACCGGCGTGATGGTCGGCGTCGTGGTCGCCGCGCTGGTCGTGGCCGCCGGCGCGGTGGTCGTGATGAAGAAGCGCACGCCCGCGGCCAAGGTCTGACCGTTCAGGCCCGAGCGGCCGACCAGGTCGCTTCGGCCTCACCGATCGGTGTCGACGGCGGGGCCGAGGTCATCGGCCAGATCTCGGCGGCGATGCGGCGGTAGTTGCCCTGGGCCCGCAACGCCCCGAGGATGGCGTAGAGCCCCAGGTTGATGCGCTGGATGATCACGAACGACGACGGCACGGTGGCGTACTGGGCGATCGGCGAGTTGCGGTCGAACGTCTGGCGCACGGTGGCGCTGGCGTACTCGGGCGACCACGTGACCACCTGGTCGGTGCGCACGGCGTCGTAGAAGTGGCTGAAGTACTCGCCGACCTCGTCGGTCGACAACGGGGCCCCGGGGCGCAGCAGGCCAGCCCGTTCCACCACGCCGCGGAACGTGGGCCAGTCGTGGTCGAGCACCGCGGCCGAGATCATGGCCATGAACGTGCTCATCTCGTCAGCCGTGAAGTGCTTCACGAGACCGAAGTCGAGGAACGTGACGCGGCCGTCGCCACGGAACAGGTAGTTGCCCGGGTGGGGGTCGCCGTTGAAGGCCCGGAACCGGTAGAGCGACCGGAACACGAACCGGAAGATCGTCTCCGCGGCTCGGTCGCGCTGGTCCTGGTCCCAGGTGAGCACCTCGGCCCACGTCGCTCCGGTGGCCAGCTCGCTGGTGAGCACCCGCTGGGTGCTCAGCTCGTCGATCACGTCGGGCACGTGGGCGTACGGGTGACCGCGGTAGTGGTCGGCGAACAGCCGCTGGTTGGCGGCCTCGATGCGGTAGTCGAGCTCTTCGCTGATGCGGGCGCGGATCTCGGCCACCATGGGGCCGGGGTCGAGGCCCCGGAACACCTGGGAGAACAGGGTGCCGAGCAGATCGGTGTTGGCCAGGTCGGCGGCGATGGCGGCGTCGACGCCGGGGTACTGCACCTTCACGGCCACGGCCCGCTCGTGCCCGGTAGCCGGGTCGCGCCACCGTGCACGGTGCACCTGCCCGATCGAGGCCGCGGCGATCGGCACCGGGTCCCACTCCAGGAACAGCTTCTCGGGCGGCGAACCGAGCTCGGCTTCCACCACGCCGGCGGCCAGCTCGGCCGACATGGGTGGGGCCTGGGCCTGGAGCTGGGTGAGGGCCAGGCGCAGCGGTTCGGGCAGGCCCTCGTCGAGGTAGGCCACCATCTGGCCGATCTTCATGAGGGCGCCCTTCATCTGCCCGAGCGTGTCGGCGATGTCGGTGGCGGTGCGCAGCTCGTGCTCGCGGTCGAGCGTTTCCCGTCGCTCGGCCGACGCGAAGGCCTTGC
Organism: Actinomycetes bacterium; assembly: GCA_031359995.1. Lineage (GTDB taxonomy): Bacteria > Actinomycetota > Acidimicrobiia > Acidimicrobiales > Ilumatobacteraceae > JANMAT01. The sequence goes on along the minus strand of JANMAT010000229.1, from coordinate 4,688 downwards.
GGGCCGCGGTGGAGGCGTAACTGGCGCCCACCCGCACGCCGAGACCGGCCACGGTCACGTTGCGAGCCCGGCGAGTGGCCGACCCGATGGCCTGGCCGGCGGCCAGACGGCGGCGGCCCTGCCAGGCCGCCAGCCCGGCGGCGGCGGCGCCCGCGAGGGCGGTGAGGGTCAGGGTGGTGGAACGGCGCATCGGGGCCAGTCTGGCGGGAAAAGAGAAATCGCCCACGGCGGTCCCGCACCTCTTCCCGGGGGGCAGTAGGTCGAGGGAGACACAACCGTGGGCGTTTCGCTGCCGTACTCATCGGCGCCCGGCGCGAAACCTTGAGGTGTTCCGCCCGGTTTTTCCCGACCTTCTTCCCGAACTTCCTTCCCGAACTTCTTCCTCAGGCACTCCGGCGCAGGTCAGCGCCCCTGCTCACGACCTGGTCGCAGGCCTCGAGCAGCAGCGGGAGGTAGGTGTCGGCCTGGCTCACGACCGCGTCGTGCTGGCCGTCGACCCGGTAGGCCACGGCGGTGGGGATGCCCTCGAACAGGGCGAGCTGGCGGCGGACCGGCACGACCTGGTCGTTCATGGTGACGATGACGGCGGTGGGCACGTCGATGGTGCCGAGCCACTCGTCGGACGCGAAGTGGCCGATGGCCCGGCCCGCCTCGAGCAGGGCGGTCAGGTCGTGGCGGGCCAGCTCCTCGAGCGCCCACGCCTCGAAGGCCCGGCCCCGGCGGGCCACGTACTGCTCGCCCAGCCAGGCCCGGGCCCGTTCGGGCGTGAGGCGCACCAGCGACGCCAGGCCGGCCAGGCTCATGAAGTGGAGCTGCTCGTTGCGGGTGTCGGCGAAGTGGGCGCCGGTGGAGCAGAGCACGAGCCCCTCGACCAGGTCGCGGTGGCGGTGCCACACGAGCTGGGCGATGGTGCCGCCCATCGAGTAGCCGACGGCCAGGCCGCGGTCGATGCCGAGCGCCTCGCACACGGCGGCGGCGTCGTCGGCGCACTGCTCCAGCGTGAACGGCTCCCGGCTGCGCAGGCCACGGCCGTGGCCGCGGTGGTCGAAGGCGACGACCCGGTAGTGGCGGCCGAGGCGTTCGTAGGCGGTGAACCAGTTCAGGTCGGCCGTCACCGTCCAGCCGTGGAGCAGCAGGAGCGTGGGCGCGCCCGGCGGCCCGGCGAGCTCCCGCACGAAGGTGGTGCCGCGCCCGGGCAGCTCGACCGGCCGCCCGGGTGGGAGCGCCGGCCGTTTGATGCCGCCCGGTTCGCCGCTGGTGTCCGCCGCGGGCACGGACCCCTCAGGCCGGCACGACGTTGCGGACCTCGACCCGCAGAACGCCGCCCGGTGACTCGTAGCTGACGACATCGCCGATGCGCGAGCCGACCAGGGCGGCGCCCATGGGCGCGGCCGGCGACATGACGTCGAGGTCGCCGGTGCGCTCCTCGATGTGGCCGACCAGGTACCGCTCCTCCATGTCGGGGTCGTCGCCCTCGTAGAGGATGGTGACGATGGTGCCGGGTCCCACGACGCCCTCTTCGACGTCCTCGACGATCGCCGCCTTGTCGAGGATCGACTTCAGGTGGCGCACGCGGCCTTCCTGCATGCCCTGCTGGTCCTTGGCCGCGTGGTAGTCGCCGTTCTCGGACAGGTCGCCCAGTTCGCGGGCGCGCTCGATGGCCTGAGCGATCTCGATGCGACCCCGGGTGGTGAGGTCGTCGTACTCGGCCTTGAGCCGCTCGTAGGCGGAGCGCGAGAGGTGGTGCTCGGACATAGGAGATCCAGCGTACTGGTGGTGAGCCGCACAACGCACCCGCTCTCGTCGGCGGAATCGGTATCGCCCCTGGTGGGGATGCCAGACTTCCGCCCCATGACGCACAAGTTGGCAGTGATCGGTGGCGACGGCATCGGCCCCGAGGTGACGGTCGAGGCCCTGAAGGTGATCCGGGCCGCCGGGGTGGCGCTCGACGTGACCGACTTCGATCTCGGCGGGGCGCGCTACCTGAAGGACGGCACCATCCTGCCCGACGAGGTGCTGACCGAGCTGCGCGGCTACGACGCCATCCTGCTCGGCGCCGTCGGCACGCCGGCGGTGCCCCCGGGCGTGATCGAGCGTGGCCTGCTGCTGAAGATGCGCTTCGAGCTCGACCTGTACGTGAACCAGCGCCCGTTCATCGGCACCGCGCCCGGCCACACCGTGCCCCACGACTTCGTCGTGATCCGGGAGAACACCGAGGGCCCGTACGTGGGCGAGGGCGGCGTGCTGCGCAAGGGCACGCCCCACGAGGTCGCCACCCAGGGGTCGGTGAACACGCGCATGGGGGCCGAGCGGGCCATCCGCTATGCGTTCGAGCTCGCGGTGAAGCGCGACGGCCGCAAGCACGTGACCCTCGTCCACAAGACGAACGTGCTCACCTTCGCCGGTGACCTGTGGCAGCGGACCTTCGACGCGGTGGCCGCCGACTACCCGGGGGTGGGCACCGCCTACAACCACGTCGACGCGGCGTGCATCTACTTCGTGCAGGACCCGCAGCGCTACGACGTGGTCGTCACCGACAACCTGTTCGGCGACATCCTCACCGACCTCGGTGGCGCGGTGTCGGGCGGCATCGGGCTGGCGTCGTCGGCCAACCTGAACCCCGCCCGCACGGGCCCGTCCATGTTCGAGCCGGTGCACGGCTCGGCCCCCGACATCGTCGGCACCGGCAAGGCCAACCCGACGGCGGCGATCCTGTCGGCCGCGCTCATGCTCGACTTCCTGGGCGAGGGCGCCGTCGCCGACCGCGTGCGCGCCGCCTGCGACGGGCCGACGTCGGGGTCGACGTCCGACATCGGCGACCAGATCGCCGCCCGCGTCGCCGGCTGACCGTCGGCGAGATCTTCCCGTTCTGGGTCGCGAAAGAGACAGATGCGTCTCTTTCGCGGCCCAGAAGCGTCCGTGTCAACCGCACGCCGGCGTCGGGCGTCACGTGACCGTGACCGCGATCGTGCCCGGCGGTGCCTGGCCCTGGGAGGCTGAGGCCGTGGATCTCGACCCGGTCGAGCTGGCGCGGGTGCCGGCGACGCCCGACGCGCTGCTGAGCGGTCTCCACCGCGAGCACTACCGGGCGCTCGTGGGTCTGGCCCGCCTGGTGGTGGACACGCCGGCCGAGGCCGAGGAGGTGGTGCAGGAGGCGTTCGTGCGCCTCTACGCGTCGTGGCGCGGGCTGCGCGACCCCGACCGGGCGCTTGCCTACCTGCGTTCGTCGGTGCTGAACCTGGGCCGCAGTCGTATCCGCCGTCGGGTGGTGGCCCGTCGGTACCTGTCGGCCCAGGGCTCGGTCGACACCGCGCCGGCCGCCGACGAGCAGGCCGACACCGGGTCCGGTGAACGCGCCGCCGTGCTGGCCGCCGTGCGCTCACTGCCGCGCCGCCAGCAGGAGTGCGTGCTGCTGCGCTACTTCGGTCGACTCAGCGAGCACGAGATCGCCGCCGCACTCGGCATCGGCGAGGGTTCCGTCAAGACCCACACCCATCGGGCCATGACCGCGCTGGCCGGCAAGTTGGAGGGCCTGCGATGAACCCCGACGAGCTCGACGACGTGCTGCGCGGCGCCCTGGGCCATGGCGACGCCGGTGTCGGTGGGCCGGCCCGCTTCGACGAGATCGCCGTGCGGGGTCGCGCCCGCCGGCGGCGGCGCCAGACCGCGCTGGCCGGTACCGCCGCCGCGGTCGTGCTGGTGGGCGGCCTGACGTTCGCCACCCGCCGCCCGGGCCCGACCGCCGGCCTGCCGAGCGCCACGACGACCACGACCGCCGCCGGGCCGACCACCACCGTGGTGCCGACGGCCACGGGGGTCACCGCCACGACCACGACCGGGCCGACGAGCGGCCCGCCGGTGGGCCCACCACCGACGATCGAGGCCGTCGTCCAGGAGGCCGGCGGTCTGCTGGACCTGGTGCGGGGACAGGGCGCATCCGCCGGTGTCGAGCCGGTCGACCCATGCGCCGGCGTCGACGAGACGCCGTGCGACGTGCCGGTGGTAACGGTGGACACCGACCTGTGGTTCCTGCGCCGCACGCCCAGCCGGCGCGAGATCGTGCACCACCACGACGGCGTGAACGATGTCGTCTTCGCCGGCGACGCGATCGACTTCGCCATCGGGCCCACCGATGCGCTCGGGTCAGGCCCGGGCGTGTACGTGGTGGCCAGCGACGGCGTGCTGTCGCGTCGGTACGCGGCCGGCGACGCCGTCGTCGAGGTGGCGCGCGGCGTGCGCGAGGTCGTGGTCGCGCCCGACGGCCGCCTGGCGTGGGTGACCGCGGCCGGCATCGTCGTACCCGCGTTCGACGGCACGACGCGCACGATCCCCTTCGCCGAGCCGCCGAGCCAGCTCTCGTTCGCGCCCAGCGGCCCGCGGCTGTTGGCCCGAACGGCCGACGGCCGGCGTACCGTCGTCGACACGACGCGCACCGATGGCCTGGTCGCGTTCGACGCCACGGCCGCGTGCTGGGGTCTCACCGACACCACGATCTATGCCTACGACGGCGCCGCCGATCGCGACGGCCACGTGTCGGCGGTGAACCCGCGCACCGGCGCCGGGCTCCGCGTCGACGACGCCCCGTTCTCCACCGGCCAGATCGCCTGCACGCCGTCGGGTGCGGTGGCCTACGTGCAACCCGACGGCGTGTTCGTCTCGACGGTGCCGGGCAGCAACGTGTTCAGCTA
>JANMAT010000205.1:0-6977 GCA_031359995.1 Actinomycetes bacterium | reverse complement strand
GATTATGCCGACGTCCGCGTTATGCCGATGTCGGTGTGCGGTCCGTTGCGGCGCAGGGTGATCGGGCTGCTGATGTCGGCATAACGCGGGCGGTGGTTGCCATTGTCTTCTTCTTCGTTGCGAGAGAAGGAGACCGGCATGGCGAGGACGACGAGCAGGGTGAGCAGGGTGTTGGTGGGGGGCCCGTTGGGTCCGTTTGCTGACGCATACCGGGAGAGGCTGCAGGAGCGCGGGTATTCACGGCTGTCGGCGGTGAACCTCCAGCGGCAGGTGGCGCAGCTGAGCCGTTGGCTCGACGCGCGGGGCTCGGGGGTCGAGGGCCTGGACGAGGTAGGCATCGATGCTTTCCTCGCCGGCCAGCGTGCCAGAGGCCGCGAGGCCATGCTGTCGCGGCCCGGCCTGTCGTGCCTCGTCGAGCTGTTGCGCGATCGCGGCGTCGTGCGTGCCCCGGCGCCTGTGGCACCGTCGCCGACTGAGGAGCTCATGGATTCCTTCGGCCGCTATCTGCTGGCCGAGCGTGGTCTGGTGGCGGGCACCGTGCGCGGCTACGTGGACCGCGCGAGGAAGTTCGTGGTCGGGCTTGCCTGCGGACTCGCGGAGGTGACGCCGGCGGAGGTGACCGCAGCGGTGCTGCGGGAGTCGACGGTGGTGTCGGTCAGCGCGACGCAGAACTACGTGGCCAGCCTGCGTGCCTTGCTCCGCTTCTGCTTCCTCGAGGGCTTGATCGACCGTGATCTGTCCGAGGCGGCGCTGCCGATCACCGGCCGTCGGCGCTCGTCGCTGCCCAGCGGGATCGCCAAGCACGACGCCGACGCGCTTCTCGCGTCGTGCGATCGCCGCACGGCGATTGGTCGGCGCGACTACGCGCTGATCGTCACGCTGCTGCGCCTCGGGCTGCGTCGTGGTGAGGTCGCCAGCTTGAGGCTGGACGACATCGACTGGCGGGTCGGCGAACTCGTTGTGGTGGGCAAGGGCGGTCGGCGGGACCGGTTGCCGCTGCCCTGCGACGTCGGCGAGGCCATCGCCGCCTACCTGAGGCGCGGCCGTCCCGTGAGCCACCGGCGCGAGGTGTTCCTCCGGGCGAGGGCACCGTTCGCGCCGATGGCGGCGGGCACGGTCGCGTCGACGGTGCGGCGAGCCTGTCGCCGGGCGGGGCTGCCCGAGGTGGGCGCGCACCGCCTGCGCCACACCGCCGCCTGTGAGATGGTCGCCGCCCGCGTCCCGCTGCCCCAGATCGCGCAGGTGCTGCGCCATCGGAGCCTGCAGTCCACCGCCATCTACGCACGCGTCGATCTCGACCGGCTCCGCGAGTTGGCCCAGCCCTGGCCCGGAGGCGCCCGATGAGCGCGCTGTCGGGTCACGTCGAGGACTACCTCCGGCTGCGCCGCGCCCTGGGCTACAAGCTCGAGCGGGCCGGCAGCCTCCTGCCACAACTGGTGGCCTACCTGGAAGCCGCCGGATCTTCGACGCTCACCACCGAGCTGGCGATCTCTTGGGCTCGCCTGCCCGCGCACGCCCGCCCCGCCCACTGGGCGGCGCGCCTCACCAGCGCTCGCGGCTTCGCCCGCTACCTGCAGACCATCGAGCCGGCCACCGAGGTGCCGCCCACAGCGGTGTTCCCCGCCCGCCGCCACCGTCCTGCTCCCTACCTGTGGTCCGCCGAGGACATCGTCGGACTCCTCGACGGCGCCCGGGCGCTGCAACCGCCGCTGCGAGCGGCCGGCTACGAGGCGCTCCTCGGGCTGCTCGCAGTGTCGGGCATGCGCGTGGGCGAGGCCGTCGGCCTCGGCCGAGACGACGTCGACTTCGCCACCGGCGTCATCACCATCCACCACACCAAGTTCGACCGCCCACGACTGGTGCCGCTGCACCCGACGACCACCGCGGCCCTGCGGGCCTACGCCACCGAACGCGACCACCTCTGCCCAACGACCCGCTCGACGACGTTCTTCGTCTCCGGCACCGGCACGAGGCTCGACCGCAGCGACGTGGCCAAGGTCCTCAGGCAGATCACCACCACCATGGGGCTGCGCAGCGCGACGGCACGTCCCACCCCCCACCAGCTGAGGCACAGCTTCGCGGTCCGCACCCTCATCGACTGGCACCGCAACGGTGTCCGCGTCGATGAGCACATCGCGGTGCTGTCGACCTACCTCGGACATGTCAGCCCCGCCGACACCTACTGGTATCTGTCGGCCTCACCCGAGCTGATGGCCCTCGCCGCCGAACGGCTCCACGCCCGCTTCGGAGCCCCACGATGAGCGCGCTCGCCCCTGCACTCCAGGCCTTCTTCACCGACCGGCTGATCGGCCAGCGCGACGCAAGCCCCAACACGGTCGCCGCCTACAAGACCGGCCTGCGCCTCCTGCTCGCCTTCGTCTGCGAACGAACCGGCAAGAACCCAAGCGCCCTCGACATCACCGATCTCGACGCGCCGCTCATCGCCGCGTTCTTGGACCACCTCGAGCGCGACCGGCACAACAGCGTCACCACCCGGAACAACCGTCTCGCCGCGATCCACTCGCTGTTCGGCTACCTCGCGCTCCACCACCCCGAACACGCCGGGACCATTCAGCGAGTACTTGCCATCCCCTCAAAGCGAACCCAGCGCAACCTCGTCACCTACCTGACCGACAACGAAGTCGACGCGCTGCTCGGCGTGTGCGACCAGTCCCGCTGGAGCGGACGCCGCGATCACGCCATGTTCGCCACCACCATCCAGACCGGTCTGCGCATCTCAGAGCTCGCAGGTCTCGACCGCCATGACGTGACCCTGACCACCGGAGCGAACGTGCACACCATCGGCAAGGGCCGCAAGGAACGACGCACACCCCTCGTCCCGGCAACTCGAACGATCCTCAAGGCCTGGCTTGCCGAACGCGCCGGCACGCCGACCGACCCCGTGTTCCCGACCAGAACCGGACAGCGCCTCAGCCCCGACGCCATCGAACGACGCCTCGCTCACCACGTCGCCCTCGCCACCACGACCTGCCCCTCGATCGGGGCCAAACGGGTCACAATGCACACGCTGCGCCACACGGCAGCAATGCGGCTCCTCCTCGCCGGCAACGACATCACCGTCATCGCCCTCTGGCTCGGCCACGAGCAGATCGCCACCACCAACATCTACCTCCACGCCGACATGACCCACAAGCAGCGAGCCATCGACCGCACCACACCACTCACAGCCAAGCCCGGCCGCTACCGACCCCCCGACCCGCTCCTCGCCTTCCTCGAAGCCCTGTGACTATGCCGACAAACCGAGCTTCGTCACCCCTCCTGAGCAGCCACGACGCCGCCACCTCGGGATAACGCAAAGGTCGGCATAATCGTGGATCCTCGGGGGCTGCTTGCCGGTCGAGATCTCGCTGATGTCGACCAGGTGGTGGAACGTAGCGAGCAGCGACGGGTAGGCGAGTCGGGTTCCGGCGACGTTCACGAACAGTGCGTTGGTGGCCGGGTGTGGAACGTGTTGTCGTCGGGTCTCGAGGTAGCGGTCGAGCGCGCCAAGCGTGGACGCAGCGAGAGGGACGCAGCGGCTCTTGTTGAACTTGGAGAGCCACACGGTGAGCACCCCGGCGTCGGTGTCGACATCGACGGTGTTCAACCGCAGGACTTCCCCGACCCGCATCCCGGTGACCGACAACAACCCGATGACGGTCTCGACGGTCGCGGCGCACAGCGGCGGATCGAGCCGTCGTGCCCCGTCCATCAGCGCGGCGATCTCGGTGTCGGTGTAGAGGTGCGGGACCGGCCGCGTCCGTCGTGCCGGCAGGATCCCGATCGGGGGAACCTGGTGGCCAGGGTCGAGCGCTTGCAGGTAACGGGCGAACCCTCGGATCGGGGTCAGCCGGCGAGCACCGTTGTCCTGTCGAGTGGTGCTGGTCGCCCACGCGACCGCAGCGGCGACGGTGACGACATCGATGCCGTGCGCGTCGAGATCGGCGACGAACATCTCCAACAGCCGCCCGTCGGCTTCCAGCTTGTAACCCAAGGCGCGGCGCACCGCCAGATAGTCACCGGCCGGCTGCGCAAGCGCGCTCACGACGCACGCTCCGGCCACGGTTGGGTGACGGTCCGGACTTCGGCGGGTTGTTCGTGTTTCACCTGGTCGGCAGGTGCGCGGTTGAGGGGTGTTTCCCCTACATTTGTTGTTGATCCCGGTTTTCGGGTCAGGTGACCGTGGCGTGGTCCCAGGTGGTGGTGATGATCTGGAGCGCGGCGCAGATCGACGCTTGCAAGGGGTTGCGGCGGGTGATTACTCGGGGTTGGTGGTCGCCGGCTTGGAGGTGATGGACGCGGATCCGGTTCAGCTCGGCCAGGGCCCGGCGGGCGCTGATGGTCTGGTCGGGTAGGTCGGGGTCGCGGATATCGGCAGCTGCGAGTTGGTTGGCGATGATGGCTTCGATTACTGCGGCGAGCATGCAGATCGCGATGTGGCCACGGACCCGGTTCTCGGTCCAGTGGAACACGGGGCGGAGTCCCAAAAAGTCCTTCATCACCCGGAACCGGCGTTCAACGTTGGCGAGGCTTTGGTAGTGGCCCACGACCTGGGCGGTGGACGCCTGGCTGGTGGACAACGAGGTGGTGACGACGTAGCGGCCGGCGAGGAGTCGTTGTTCGTAGTCGAGGGCGTCTTGGTCGTATCGCCAAGTGAACTGGCCAGCCACGATCGACGTTTTGAAACAACGTGCCACCCCGGAGTCCCGCAGGATCCGGTCCGCTGCAGCACCGATCTTGGCGGAGTCGGTCAGCTTCTTGGATCGGACCCGTTCGCCCAGCGCGATGAGCTTATCCTCGACCCGGGCGAGAAGTTGTTCGCGTCGAGCATCGTCACGGCGATGCCGGGCGGGTGAGTCGATCACGACGTAACGGCGGCCGTCGTGGGCGATGTCACAGGCGCTGCGCCCGCCGACTGCTGGCACCCACACCGCCGATTCCTGGGCTGCCTCGGCGAGCACCGTTTCGACGTCGTCGTCGCGATGCAAGCGGGTCGCCAGGACGTGGTCGAACCCGGCCGCGGCGACTTCGGCGAGGTTGTGTTCGCTGATCAGGCCGCGGTCGGCGACGACCGCGATCTTGCCGATCCCGAACCTGGACTGCAGATCGGTGAGCACCGCGGGCAGGGTGGAGGCGTCGTTGGTGTTGCCGGGGAATACGTGATGGGCGATCGGAACACCTTCGGCGGTGATCAACAACCCGATCATCACTTGGGGCCGGTCGGGACGTCTGTCACGCGAGTAGCCGAACCGTGCCGACGGGAGCTTGTCACCTGCGGCGGTGGCGGTCTCGAAACAGGTCGACGTCAAGTCATCGCAACACAGCCGCAGATCCAAGCCGAGCAGCGTGATCACTTGCCCATACAGGTGTTGCTCGATGACAGGTTTCAGCTCGGCGACGGCGTCGACCGCTCGATACAACTGATCGAGCGAGGGCACAGCCATGGCGGGCGGGAGTTGCACGTCGGCGTCGAGCCATTCGGTGATCGTGCGTCGTTTCGACCACGGCGAGATCAGCCGGTTGGCGATCATCACGAACACCGAGTCCGCCAGATGCGTCGAGTTCTTCCGGGCGCCGCTCAACACCGTGTCGAGCCCGAGGCGTTGGAACACGGTCCACACCGCGGCGACGGCCCCGAACCCGGGGGCGCCGTCAGCAACCAGGTCCTTGGACGCCAGCCACGTGTCCGCGGCGTGTTGCTGCAGGGCGGAGATGATCCGGTCCAACTGCCCCGACTCGCGCAGTTCGGTCACCTCACCGAGGCGCAGCAGCGTCCGCTGGGTCACTTTCGATCCGACCCGGACCGCTTCGACGAGCTGCAGATAGCGGTACTCCGTGTCCCCACGGCGTCGGACCGACATCTTCACGTACACACAGCCGACTGTATGCGAATACGTCACCTACGTCGACTATTTGTCGCCCCTACATTCCTCGTTCAAACTGCGATCCTGAAACTGTTTCCCCAGCTCACAGCCTCGCAAGCCTCAAGATCCGGCCTCAACCCGCGAAGTCCGGCCAGCGGCGGTCCCGGGCGAGCACTCGACGCCCCGACGCGCTGGCAACCTGTTCGTTCACGACCACGTCACCTCAAGTGTCGAAGGAGGATCATCGGCTTGCCCGATTGTGCTGCCGTGTCGTGACCGGTCCGTTGGTGAGCCCGTCGAGAAGAGTATCGATTGCAAGGTTCCAGCGCCTGTCGTTGCTCCTTTGGCTCGCCCCGAGGATTCCATCGAGTTCGGCGTCGATAAGTCCACGACTGGTTGCGATGAGGACACGAGCCACGTCCATGTGGTTCGTCGTTCGGCCCGCTTCCGCCAAAAGTCGGTCGACTCGTGCGAGCACGATCGCGTAGATGTCCATGGCCGCCGTGTAGTCGGTCGCGGTGGGCTGAAACTCGGTGAAGGGCTGCCCGAACATGATCTTCCACAGCATCGGGTTCGCCTTCGAGAACGTTCGTGTTACCTGTAGAAGTGCGACAATGTCGTGGCGAGCGTCGCTCGTGGTAGGTAGCGCTTCAACCTGAGCTGCGCATTGCCGGAAGCCCTCATGAAAGACAGCCTTAATCAGCCCGGCCTTATCGCCAAAACGCTCATACAAAGCACCGGTCGAGGTTCCTGCCGCCGCAGCGACAGTCCGGGCCGTCAACCGCTGCTCGTCGCTCCGAATTATCTCGAGCGCAGATCGCAGCATTTGTTGCTCAAGCTCGCTCGTCCTCAGCTTTTTGGGGGGCATTTCCTCCGCCTTCGATTCCGCCGATTCCGCGGTGCGCTCCGCCCGACATTCTAGTTTGCTGGCTTCGCGCGTAGCGATGGGGATGGGGTGATCCGCGTTCGGTGCCAGGGGTACGATCAGGGTTGCGGCTTCTCGAGGACTGCAATCGGAAGGAACCCCTGGCGTGGACGACGGCGGATGGGCCATGGACGCCGACAGGAAGCCCTCGACTTGCAAAGCGACGTAGCACGACGGTGACTGCGGAC
>JANMAT010000177.1:0-2150 GCA_031359995.1 Actinomycetes bacterium | reverse complement strand
CACGTTCGCCACGTTCAACGCCTACGCCACGGTCGGCGGCATCGCCGGCCGCAACGCCAACTTCTGCGCCGAGGCGCAGGGTGGCTTGGCCCGTGACCTGTCCGAGAACGACGCCTCCCAGATCCCGGTCGCCGATCGCGGAGACTCCATCTGGGGCATGTCGTTCGGTGCGAACCTGTCGCTGCCCCGTCAGGCCGCCGGCTCGACGCTGCTGCGTCTCGGCGTCGTCGGCGCCGCCCCCGGCGCGGCCAACATCGCCGCCACCGTGGCGACCATCCGCAACGCCACGGCCACGGGCTACCCGACCGGCCGCTACCTGTTTGCCGTCGTCGCCAAGCCCACGAAGGCCACGCTCTCCGACTCCGAGCGGGCCGCCATGGACTTCACCACCTGGCTGTGCAAGCCGGCCACGGCCGGCGCGGTCGGCGGCCACACGTCGCTGCTCGGCGCTGACTATGGCCTGGGCGCCAACACGGCCATCGGCACGTTCGAGCGCTTCGTAACGCTCAACGACGGCACCGGCTCCGCCGGCCCGGGCAACGCCACGGTCGGCACCGGCCGCTGCGTCGCCGTCTGATCCACCGGTCAAACACCTGACATTGTCGTCACGATGACGACAGGTCGTCTTCGGCGGAGGCCCGGGCTCTGGTGGCCCGGGCCTTCGTCGTTGCACGCCAGCAGTTCATCTCTCCTTCATCGGGCATTCCCCTGAGCCTCCTGACCCGGAAGGTTCGCCCCCCTAGGCTTCGGGCAGTCGCCCGGTTCCTCGCCGACCTCGACGCAGGTTCTCCTATGACGCTCACGTTCGACGACGCCGGTCCCCTCGAGGATCGACCGCTCCCGATCGACCGGACGCCCACACCCGGCGATCGGGTGTTCCGCACCCTCGCCGTGTCCGCCGGCCTCGTGTCCTTCTTCATCATCGTCATCGCCCTGGTCATGTTGACGATCCGCTCGTGGCCGGCGATCCGCCCGAACGGTCTCGGCTTCGTCACGAAGGGGATCTGGGCGCCCGGTACCGGCAAGTTCGGCATCCTCGGTCTGCTCACCGGCACCATCCTCATCGCCGTGCTGGCCCTGGCCATCGCCTTCCCGCTCGCGTTCTGCACCGCGCTGTTCATCAACGAGTACGCGCCGCGGCGCCTGCGCGCGTCGCTCACGTATGCCGTCGACTTCATGGCGGCGCTCCCCAGTCTCATCGTCGGCCTGTGGGGCTTCTTCGTGCTGCAGAAGCCGCTCAAGGGCGTCTCGAAGTGGTTGGCCGACAACCTGTCGGTGGTGCCGATCTTCAAGCACTCGAAGGACTACTCGCAGTCGCTCTTCATCGCATCGGTGGCCGTGGCCATCATGGTGCTCCCCATCGTGACCGCGGTGATGCGCGAGATCTTCGCCCGCGCACCGCGCGACGTGTGCGAGGCGGCCCTCGCCCTCGGCGGTACCCGCTGGGGCATGATCCGCGATGCGATCCTCCCGTTCGGAAAGTCGGGCATGGCCGGTGCCGCCCTGCTCGGCCTGGGTCGGGCCCTCGGCGAGACCATCGCCGTCAGCCTCATCCTCACGCTCGTCTACGAACCGAAGCTCGGCGTCCTCAGCCAGGGTGGCGGCTCGGTCGCCGCCAACATCGCCCTGCGCTTCGCCGAATCGAAGCTGAGCGACCAGGCGTTGCTCGGCTCCGGACTCGGCCTGTTCATCGTGACGTTGCTCACCAACCTCGCCGCCCAACGCGTCGTCCAGCGGAGCCGGCTCGCGTGAGGGCCGTCAAGACACCGCCACCCGCCGCCGTGGTCGCCGAGCTGCTCGGTCCGGCCGAGCTCGGCGACGAGCCCCGCCGGCTGAACCGCATCGATCCGCGCGAGACGCTGCTCGCCGCCGTGTGTGCCGCGGGCGCCGCGGTCCTCGCCTGGACGCTGTGCCGCTTCCTGCGATGGGACGGTCCGCTGCCGCTCGGCCTCATCGGCATCATCGCGTTCGCGGGCATCTACACCGCTGCGGTGCGCGACCAACTCGGTGACGAGGCGTCCACCGACCGCACCATCACCTTGCTCATCAGCCTCGGTGCCGTCATCGCCGGGCTGCCCGTGATCTTCATGGTGGGCTTCCTCGTCGTGCGCGGCATCGGTCAGCTCCGCCCGTCCTTCTTCACCAACGAC
>JANMAT010000167.1:0-2426 GCA_031359995.1 Actinomycetes bacterium | reverse complement strand
TGGTGGTGCGGCGGAGGGTGTTGGTGCGGGCGTGGTGGTCGCGGAGGCGGTAGCTGTCGCCGTCGAGGTTGAGCACGACGGAGCGGTGGAGGAGCCGGTCGAGCATGGCGGCAGCGACGGTGGTGTCGCCGAGGATCTCGCCCCAGCCGGCGACGCCGCGGTTGGTGGTGATCACGATCGATGTCTTGAGGTAGCGCTGGGACACGACCTGGAACAACGCGGAGGCGGCTTCGGCGGGGAGTGGTAGGTAGCCGAGTTCATCGATCTATGCGGACATCGGCATAGGCTGATCTATGCCGACACCGCGACTATGCCGAGGCGGTGCACGGGACCGGTGGCGGTCCTGGTTGGTGGGTGGTTTGGGGTCGGCATAGTCACAGGCTGTCGAGGAAGGCGAGGACTTTGTCGGTGGGGCGGTAGCGGCCGGGTCTTGCCGAGGTGGGGGTGGTGAGGGCGAGGGCTTTCTCCTTGATGCTGATGTCGGCGTGGATGTAGGCGTCTGTTGATCGGACGCCGGCGTGGCCGAGCCAAAGGGCGATCACCGAGGTGTCGACGCCGGCCTGGAGAAGTGACATCGCGCAGCTGTGTCGGAGAACGTGCGGGTGGATTCGTTTGCCGAGCAACGATGGGCATCGTTGGGCGGCTGTCGCGGCGTGGGTGCTGACGCGTAGCGCGACGGCGTCGCGGCTGAGGCGGCGGCCGGTGCGGGTCGGGAACAGTGGATCGTCTGGTTGGCCGGCGCGTTCGGTGAGCCACAGTCGCAGCAGTGTCTCGACGGGGTTGGTGAGCGGGACGGCGCGCTGTTTGCGTCCTTTGCCTTGGCAGCGGACGTTGGCACCGGTGCCGAGTGTGATGTCTGCGCAGTTCAAGCTGGTGAGCTCGGAGACCCGCAGGCCGGTCTGGACGGCGAGCAGGATCAGTGCTCGGTCTCGTCGGCCTTCCCAGCGGGTGCGGTCTGGGGCGGCGATGAGGGCGTCGACTTCGGTTGGGGTGAGGAACGTCACGATCCGCTTGTCGAACCGTTTCGGTGGGATCGCCAGGACGCGTTGAATGAGTAGCGCGTGCTCGGGGTGGCGCAGGGCGGCGTAGGAGAACAGCGAGCGGATCGCGGTGAGGCGCACGTTGCGGGTCCTGGTGCTGTTGTGCCGCTCGCTCTCGAGGTGATTCAGGAACGCTGAGATCATCGTCGCGTCGAGGTCGTCCCAGTCGAGATGGGCGGGCGTCTTGCCGGTTTGGGTGTGCACGAAGGTGAGGAGCAGGCGCAGCGTGTCTCGGTACGCGGCGATGGTTCGCGGGCTGGCTTGACGCTGCAGAGCGAGCCGGTCGGTGAAGAACGTCTGCAGCGTGGGTGCGATCAGAGTCATGACCGTGCCGCCGACCAAGCGGTGTGCTGGCGGGCAGCGGCCAGGGCGAGCAGTTCCGGGGACGCCGACAGATACCAGTATGTGGATGCCGGTTCGCGGTGACCGAGGTAGGTCGACAACGACGGGATCTTCGGTTGCACATCCCCGTCGGCGCGATACCAGCCGAGCAGGGTGCTGACCGCAAAGGTGTGCCTCAGATCATGTAGTCGCGGCGGCGACGGTGCTCGGGCGCCGACACCGGCGGCGTCGACGAGTTGGCGGAACGTGTGTTGCACGTCGGCGTAGAGCAGCCGTCGTTGCTTGAGGGACACGAAGAAGCTCACCGCCTCCGAGGGCGGCTGGAGTTCGTCGCGCAGGCGGGCGTATCGCTCGAGCGCACCGATGCTGGTCGGGTGCAGTGGCACCAGTCGTGACTTGCCGAACTTCGACTCGCGGATCAGCAGCACCCCTTGGGCCCAGTCGACGTCAGTTCGGTCGAGCTTGATCGCTTCCCCGATCCGCAGTCCGCTCGCGGCGAGTAGCCCGATCAGCGTGTCGTAGGTCGCGGCCCGCAACGGCGAGCTGATCGTCTGGCGGGCTTGGCGCATCAGGGCCTCGACATCGGCTGTCGAGTAGATGAACGGCTGACGCCACCGCGCGTGATGCGGCATCAGACCCAGCGGAGGCACTTCGGTATCGGGGTCGACCCCTGCGAGGTAACGGGCGAAGCCGCGGGCCACGGTCATCCGCCGTGGTCCGACGGTCGTGACGCGACCGGTCTCTGTCTGCGGTGATTCCTGGGCCCAGCCCAACGCTGCTGCGACGGTGACCGTGGACATGCCGTGCGCGTCGAGGTAGGCGACGAAGCCCGGCAACAGCCAGCGGGCCTCAGCGAGTTCGTGCCCAAGCGAACGCCGCAACTGAAGGTAATC
Source organism: Actinomycetes bacterium (assembly GCA_031359995.1). Classification (GTDB taxonomy): domain Bacteria; phylum Actinomycetota; class Acidimicrobiia; order Acidimicrobiales; family Ilumatobacteraceae; genus JANMAT01. Next base: position 151 of record JANMAT010000167.1, on the reverse strand, counting down.
GCTCAGCGCCTGCTCCAGCGGGCTCACCGGGTTGCTCCTGGCCAGGGCTGAGCGACCTGGCGCAGCGTGTGCAGATCGACCTTCGCGTACAGGGCGGTGGTGGCCAAGTCCTGATGGCGCAAGACCTGGCTGATCGCGACCAAACCGGCCC
>JANMAT010000165.1:0-6656 GCA_031359995.1 Actinomycetes bacterium | reverse complement strand
TGTCGGGCAGGGTGCCGTGGGCGGGGCCCGGGTCCGCGGGTGTCGACGTCGATGTGCGTTGGCATGGACGTCACCTCCCGCACATCGACGAAAACGTCAGCCGAGCAGCTTCTTGGCGATCACGATGCGCTGGATCTGGTTGGTGCCCTCGTAGATCTGGGTGGTCCCGCCCAACCGTCCATCGTGTGCCGACGCATGCCGTCTGAGCTAGGTAAACGCGATCTGCCGTGATGCTCGGTGCCGCCTCGTATCGCCCAGTTCCGCCGAGTAGTAGGGATGAAACTAGGGATACTGGCGCCCGAACTCACCCGCGAGCCTCTACGCGTCGGCTTGTCCGCCCGGTCGCCGAGGGCGACGCATCGATCTGGCGGAAGACGTCAGGCGACGTCGGTCGCCGTCGTCCCGGACCGCAGATGCCGGGGCCTTCCTACGATCCCCAGGGTACCGGTGACGGATGAGGGTGCGACGAGCAGCCAACTCACGCGAGCACGCCGGAGGGGAAGCGGATGTCGGAGCGGGCTGACCACAAGGTGACCCCGGTCCGCGGTCCAGCAACTGTGGTTCGGGACCGTGTCCGCCCCGCCTCTCACAACGAGCGAGAGCGCAACACATCGCGATCACACCTCGCCTGCACCGAGAGCAGCGCGAGCTGCTCGACCGGATGCGTGCGACGCGTGGTGACGCGAGGCCGACGCGCATCGACAGTGGGTGTGATGATCGGCTGTGGCTCGCGCGACGGCGCGATCGTGTTCGACGGCGGCGAGAGCCGGTACGTCGATCGACCGAACGTGCCATGCTCGGCGCGGTCCTGCTCGACCGTCAGCACGCCCGCATCGACGAGACGCCGCACGGCTCGGGCGGCCGTGTTGCGCGACAGGCCGACGTCGCGTCCGAGGTCGCGCACCGACGACGTGGCAACCAGCCGACCGTCGGCGTCGCTCGCCGTTGCGCAGATCGTCTCCAGCACGACCCACGCGACCGGCCCGACGCGGCGGCGAAGGTCGCCGGCGTCGGCGCCGAGCACGAGCGTGGTCGGCTCGGTCACCGCTGCGCTTCGCCCTGTCGCTCGCCGTGCAGCGCGACGACTCGGCCGGTGCGGATCAGCTCGTCGAGCGCCCAACGCGGCACGCGCAGGCAGGCGGTACCGAGCTTGATGACCGGGAGGCCGTCGCGCTCGCCGGATTCGAGGTAGCGCCGGGCGAGTTGGTAGGCGAGTGAGCGGCCGATGCGCAGCTCGCGCGCCGCTTCCGTGACCGTCAGCAAGGCCAGGTCGCGCTCGTAAGTGCGGTCCACCTCGATCGCCGTCATGCGAACGAGTTACACCCGTGTCACCCCTCCGACAAGAGCGCGAAATGCCTGCTCACGGTGCGTGATGTACCAGAAGACACCAGCGAACACTGGCGGACACCAGCGGACACTGGAGGGGACGACGATCGCCGGCCTGCCGACCCGACCCGGCGTCGTCATTCTGTGCCCACAGTTGCACGGATCGGCGAGTAGATTACGGCACAGACCGACAGACGGGAGGTGAGCCGTGAGCACGAGAGCCGACGTGCGCCTCGACCGTCGGGTGCCGTCGTGGGCAGCGATGCTGCTTGCCCGGCTCGCTCAGGACCGTCCGACCGTCGTCACCCGCGACGACCTGGCGGCGTACCTCGCTGAGACAGGCGTCGAGCGCGACCTCGACCGCTCCATACGAAGCTTGGTGGCGCTCGACTGGTTGACGGGCACGCACGTGCAGAGCGTCTGGGCGTACCTCGCCCCGGGCGAGACCACTACGGGCGACCCGTACATCGACCTGCGGGCCTGGCTTGCCAAGGAACCCGCCACCAAGCTTGCGCTCGCCGGCGAGGCGGCCGCCTTCCACCTCGGCTACCTCGACCGTCGCTTCGATGGTCCTATCGCGCTCTGGATCCCGGAAGGTCACCGCCCTCCGCCCGGCATTCGACCGCTCGTGTCGCTCGTGCGCCTTGCGTTCCGCGACGGCGTCGACGTGGGGCCGTCCTGGCAGCTTCTGCGCCGCCGAGGCCTCGACGTGAACAGCTGGGCCACCGGACTACCAGCGTTCGGTCCCGAGGCGCTCCTCGTGCAGCTAGCCGTGCGACCCGGCTCGTTCGGCCCGTGGGCCGACTTGGCCGCCCACGCGAATGGCCTGACCGGCGACTGCGACGCCGATCGGGTGACGGAACTGCTCCAAGGGCAGTCCGGCAACTCGTGGCAGCGTGCCGCCTACCTTCTCCATGCCGGCGGAGCCGAGCAGAGCGCGACGGCGGTGCTCAGCCGCCGGCCTGCGCGCAAGCTCTCGCACGTGACGATCGGCGAAGGCGACGACGGCGTCTACGAGGCGCAGTTCGGCATCACCGACCGTCTTCTCGCTCCTCTGCTCGCCCAGGTCGGAAAGGCGTAGCTCATGAATCCGGACTGCACCGCAGCACGGTTCAGGATTCGTCTCCCGTTCTTCGCCGCCGTTCGATCCGGCGCGCTACCAGCAGTGAGCTTCGATGACGATGGGCTGCGCGTGACAGTCGATCCGCCGTACCGAGGCGGTCTCAGTCAGGACGACCTCCTCCTCGATTCGCCGAAGCCGTCGAAGACGACCTCGCACGACCTGGCGCCCCGAAGTGCGACGCCGTGGCCACGGCGGATGCTCGTCGGTGACCTGCCAGTCGAGCTGTGCGACGTCCTCCAGTTCAAGGTCGAGAGCGCGAGCGGCTTCGACCGGCTACCAGAGCCTGAGAACCCGAGCATCGAGCACTGCTTCCGGATCGCGAACGGCATCGTGAGTCGCCTGCGAGCGGTCACTGCGGCGGGCTTCATTCGGCCTCTCGACCCCTACCGAAGCCTCTGGGAGCTCAGCTACCTCGATGCCGATGGCGAAGAGTACGCAAAAGACCCGACCGGCCGCCGTCTTCGGGCGCGAGCGTCGTCGGTGCGGCAAGCGAACTTCGTGACCCTGGAGAACGCTGTATGGCAGCGTACCTTTGAGCTGCCGTCCGGCTTCTCACCCCGCCCCTGGGACACGGTGCTCCTCGATGCCTACGGCCTACTTCCCGACGTGGGCGCTGCCGTCGTGCTCGCCTACGCCGCCATCGAGATGCGGATCGACGACGCGTTGGTGAGTCTCGGAAGAACGGCCTCGGTTTCGGCGACGTTCTGGAACTGGGTTCTGTCTCGTGACGACAATTTCACAAAGCAACCGTCGATCGTGGAGCGACTCGACGTGCTGCTAGCTGAAGTCGGCGGTCGCTCGCTCAAGGACGACCCCACGCTGTGGCAGTTGTTCCAGCGGCTTCGGAAGGCTCGCAACAGCTACGCGCACGCGGGCGTCGAAGTCGACGCCGGAGAGGTCGTCGACCTGCTCGACGGTGCTCGACGAGCAATGGACTTCATCGAGGCGCAGTTGCCGGAGGTCGAGCGCCGTCCTGAGCACGTAACGCTCGACGCGACGATGGAAATTGCCTTTCCATTTTCGTGAGTCAGCGACAGTCTCAGTCGCGTGACCGCGCTCGGCAGATGGTCGCCTGAGCAAGCGGCCATCTGAGGTGGGCGCCTTGGCAGAGTCGATCGTCGATCCCGAAGCAGGCACTCGCCCGGCTACCTGGAGCATCGTGTTGGGCAGCGCGCGCCCGATGCGAGCGACGAGCGGCGTGGCCCTTGCACCGCGACGATCGCGCTGTGGATCCTGCGCGCAGTGCGGTGACGTTCGTTGTTCGGACTCTCGACCCACCGACGGTGCGACGTGCATAGCCTGTCGGCATCGAACCACCCCTCCATCACCCACCGACCCGTCCTGTGGTAGACGAACGGGGCCGTCTCGTCAACCCGCTCGGTCGTACGCCGATCGAGCTCGATGATCGCGTGCCGCTCGGGTACGGCGATCTCCAGGCCGACGCCTCGTACGTGTCGCCCGGACTCGAATACCTGACCGACGAACACGCGCTGCCGGCGCGGGTCCGAGGCATGTTACGGCTCGTGGCCAAGAGCGAGCGGATACGGCACTCGGTCGTACAACGCAGGATCGGGAAGATCTCACCGGCCTCAACTGCACAGTTGCACGGCGGGCACATCGTGGCGGTCAGCCTCGGCGGCTACGCGTCCGGACCGAATCTGTTCCCCCAGGACAGCAACTTCAACACCAGCGCGTACGCACGCCTTGAGCGCGGCTGGCGCTCAGCCCTTGCTGAGCGCTGCACGGTCGAGGTCGACATCGCGCTCACACTTGATCCGGATCCGCTTGTGCCGCAGTTCGTCGTGGTCACGTATTGGGAGAACGGCGAGGAGCAAGACTATCCGCTCCTTAACGAACCGAACGCCCAATAGAGGACCTGGCGGAGTGCGCTGGGTCCCGCGTCTGCTCCTGGGCGTAGCGGGCGCCATGTGAGACACTCTTTGCCGTGATGGTCGGCCGCCGCGGTGCGTGACGACGGCGCGTCAGACCGACAAAGGATCGCCGTCGAGGATCTCGAGATGGACCTTCACGCCCGTCGGCCGTTGGGTGAGTGACACGACGCGGGCGAACACCGGGTCCTCCGTGTCACCCACGATGACCACGGCATCCTTCACGATGCGCTCGGGATGCAACGCCTCGTCGAGGAACGTCCATGGCGCACCGGTCTCGTCGATCTGTGTGGGGTCGCAGGGAATGTCGACCACGATCGGGGGTCCTCAGGCGGTGGCGCGGCCGAGCAGATGCTGGTTTTTGCTGATCGGGCCGGGCAGGACTGCGAAGTGCACCTGGCCGTCGTCATCGATGGCGACGACGCGCACGACGGCGACCGCGTGGGAGTTGCCTGCCAGGAGCATCGCGCCGACCTTGACCATCGCAGGGTCGCTGGCCCGCGACAGCGTGGACCAGCCGTAGCCGTCGTCGTCCTGGGCGTTCAGGTCCGCCCGAAGATCGATTGGTTCCTGCATCATGGTAGGCGTCCTCTTGTAGCCCTCACTCGACATGATAGGGGTTGAGCGCCACTCGACGGTCGCACGTTTTCAGGCGTTCGAGGCCGTCGGCGATCTCGTCGAACTCGATGCTGAAGTGCTGAGGCCGCCTGCCGGTCGGGACCACCCGCAGCCCGGCCGCACGGATCGCGCCGGCCGTGAGCAGAGTCAGCTCGGCGTACCGAACGAGCGGAGCCTGCTGTGCCAACTCGTCAAGCGTGGTACTCCGTAGCGCGAAGACCGACAATGCGTAGACGCCGTAGATGTCGAAGACCGTTTGTGCGTCCTCGACGACCTCGTCGTCATCGACCGGCCCGCCACGCACGACGATGTCGCCGTCGTGCAGCTCGTCGTTCGGGCGTATGTAGCGCTGCCTCACGACTCACCGTCCAACACGGTCGCCAACGTCGCCGCAACGCCGGTGTCGGCGCCGTCGATGGCGTGGGCGTAGGTGCGCAACGTCATCGCCGGGTTGGCGTGTCCCAATCGGCCCGCCACGGTGCGGATGTCGTGGCCGCGTCCGATCGCCTCGGTCGCCGACCAGTGGCGCAGATCGTGCAGGCGCCAGCGTGGTTCCAAACCTGCGTCACGGCGCGCCAGCGCCCACAACGCGGTGAGCCGCTCGGGGTTCAACGGGCGCTCCCCCGCTTGCAGCACCCACGGGCCCCAGCGCTCGCGCTCGGCTTGCAGCGCCTCGAAGGCGCGCACGGTGCGCTCGTCGAGGCGCACGACGCGACGGTTCGCCGTCTTGGTCGCCGAGTCGAGCAACGTCGGCGTGCGCTTGTCGGCAACCGAGCCGCGGCGCACGATCTCGATGCTGGAGTCGATCGTCAAGCGATCGCCGTCGCGATCGCTCCATCGCAGCGCGCACAGCTCGGCTCGGCGCGCGCCTGTCATCGCGGCGAGCCGGAGCGCGAGACCGCCCGCGGCGTCGCGCGCCGACGCGGCTGCAATGACTGCGCGCACGTCGTCGACCGAGAGGGCGCCGCGCGGCTTCGTCTTGCGTCGGCCGAGCGTCGCGAGCGCCACGACGTTCGTACTCACCCATCCCCACCGCGCCGCCTGCGTCATGCCGGCGCGCAGGACGAGGTGCTGGTTGCGCAGCGATGCCTCGCCGACGCCGGCGCCGCGCAGGCGCGCGTGCCAACGGTCGACGTCGGCGACAGTGAGCCGAACGACCTCGACGCGCACGATCGCGTCGCGCTTCACGAGCGCGACGCGGCTCGCCTGATCGCGCGCCGTCGACGCGGCCCACGTCGGCGCGCGCGTCTCGATCCATGCGTCGAGCGCCTCGCCGACGGTGCGACCCGAGTCGGGCGAGGGCGGTGCAATCGTGAGCTGCGCGGCCACCTTCTGCGCGTCGCGCTTGGTGCCGTGCACGGTGCGACTCACCTGCCGCGGCCAGCCGAGCTCGTTGTTGCCGACGAAGACGCGCACCTCCCACACGCCCGGACCGCGCGGTCGGATGGTGGCCATGCGGCCAGACTAACCCGCTAGGGATGACACTAGGGATGACGCCCGGACGGAGCGTCACGGAACAGCATCAGATGGACGAAAAACCCTATCCCAGCAGCTTCTTCGCGATCACGATGCGTTGGATCTGGTTGGTGCCCTCGTAGATCTGGGTGATCTTGGCGTCGCGCATCATGCGCTCGACCGGGAACTCGGTGGTGTAGCCGTAGCCGCCCAGCAACTGCACGGCATCGGTGGTGACCTTCATG
>JANMAT010000135.1:0-2229 GCA_031359995.1 Actinomycetes bacterium | reverse complement strand
CGGCCGTCGACGGCGATGGCGCTGGTGTCGGTGAACTCGAGGCCAGGCGCCGCTGTCGCATCCGCCTGCGCGCTGCCCACGCCGAAGACCGCCGAGCACACAACCACCAGAACCGAAAGTCGCCAGCGCATACCGCCCCCTTCGTATGGGAGCTGCAGCGTAGTCGCGACCTTCTCGATGAATCCCCGCCGACCCTTCAGCTCGTGAGGTCGGTGTCTGTGGATAATCCTTGACTTCGGTCCGTCCATTAGAAGATCCATGAGAAGCCTGGCCGCTTGGTTAAGGAGGCGGCGGCTCGATCGGCCTCGCACGACACCGCCGTGCCGGCCCTCGCCGGGCCGTACGATCGACGCATGACCGACGCGGCCGAGGCGCTCCTGCGACAGGCGCTCCGCCTGCCTGTAGAAGACCGCGCGCTCCTCGTCTCCGGGCTCCTCGCGAGCCTCGATGACGACGGAGCCGACGACGACTCCATCGAGGACCTGTTGTCGTCCGAGACCGAGCGTCGAGCGCGCACGATGGAGTCGGTCGAAGCGACGCCCGGGGGGTGGGATCATGTAACCACCCGCATCGACGGAGGCCGGTCGTAGGGAGGCGTCGCCCCAGTCCGTCGCGTCAGCTGCGGAACAGCTCGGCGTGGAAGATGCGGACAGCCTCGACGGCCTCCGCTCGGAGTTCGGCAAGGTCGAGGTCGCGATCGCCGTGGTTGAACTTCATCTCGTCGGCGTACGCCCACGCCCCCTGGGCGTCGACATCTGCGAAGTTGTCGCGCAGGTCGTCCAGCGCGGTGCTTGCGCCCACCAGCTCCCCGGCGAAGAAAGTCGAGGACGCGCCGGGCCGCCGGCTGCGGGCCGCCAAGGTCGTTGTGGACAAGCACGTAGGCGATGTCGTACCAGTCCTTGTTCTTGCGTCGCGATCGCGCCGCCGCGGACTTGGCCATCAGGAACCCGGCCAGCCCGGTCACGTAGAGATCGGCGCTTCGCTGCTCCCCCTTCCAACGCGTCGTCAAGGTGTGGAGCTGTCGGTCGCGGACGGCGTAGCCGGTGCCGCGCAGGTTCGCGGCGCCGAGGGCTTCGCACCCGACGAACTCGATCGTGCTGCCGGAGCGTTCGGTTTCGAGGTCGGCAAGGAGCTCGAACTTCACCGTGGCCGTCGCCCGGTCCTCGGTGCTCTTCCAGCGCCAGACGCGCTCCTCGTCAGGCTCGAACTCTGCGTTCCGCAAGGCGCGCTCGAGGTTCGCTGCGTTCACGGCGCCCGCTGCGATCTCGAGGTTCACCTGGACGTCGACGTCGGTGGTACCCGAGTGCTCGAAGGCCGACCCCGAGCAGAGGAGCTCCGGTACTAGCCCGGCTGTTTCAGTAGTGGCTGGGGTGTGTCTTGGTCGCGTCCGCGTGGAGGCCCTTCTGGTAGGGGAGACTGCGGTTGTTGACGCCGTAGTTCCCAGACCAGGAGGGCACTTCCAAGGTGAAGCGTACTCGTAGACGTGCCCGGCTCGTGGTGAGCGCGGATGGCGAGAACGTCGTGAGTCATGTCGGTGCTCGGCTGCTGTCGGAGTTAGCGGACGCGGTTGATCTCACGGTCGGGTTGTCGGTGGCGATGGCTCCGACGAAGCAACGCCGCCGCGGGTATGACCGGGGTGAGGTGCTGGTGGATCTGGCGGTGATGATCGCTGATGGCGGCGACGCGATCTCCGATCTTGTCGTGTTACGGAACCAGCCCGAGCTGTTCGGTGAGGTGGCGTCCACGCCGACGGCGTGGCGCACGCTCGAAGCGGTCGACACGGCCGCGTTGGCGCGGATCGCCACGGCGCGAGCGCAGGCTCGACGGCGGGTGTGGGCGGCCGGGGCGGACCCGGGGTTCTACGTGATCGATATCGACGCCACACTGATCACCGCGCATTCGGACAAGCAGGGTGCCGCACCCACCTATAAGCGGGGGTTCGGGCATCATCCGCTGCTGGCGTTCCTGGACGCCACCGGTGAAGCACTGGCCGGGATCCTGCGCCCCGGGAATGCCGGGTCGAACACCGCCGCTGATCACATCGAGATTCTGGCCATGGCCCTGGCGCAGTTGCCGATCGACCCGACGGTGGTGGAGGTGGTGGCCCGAGCGGACTCGGCCGGTCTCACCCACGGGTTCGTGAACGCCTGCCGCGAGAGCGGGGTGCGGTTCTCGATCGGTTACGACCTGACCGAACCCGTCCGGGCCGCTTGTCTCAGTGTCGGCGAA
>JANMAT010000061.1:0-12134 GCA_031359995.1 Actinomycetes bacterium | reverse complement strand
CCTACCCGTCCCGCTGGGCCGCCGCCGTGGCCGCGTCGGCGGCGGCCGCTCGGGGCGCCGGCCGCACCGGGAAGGGCACCGTCGGCTGGGCGGTGGAGCGGTGAGTCCACAGCCGGTCGGACGTGGGCGAGAGCACCCGGGCGCAGTACGAGTGGGCGGCCGGGCACATCGCCGCCGGCATCGGCGGCCTGAGGCTCGAGGACCTCGACCGGGAGGACGTGGTGCGCTGGCTCGACGAGCTCGCCGCCGACGGCCGCTGGTGGCGGTGGCGGGATGGTCCTGGCGTCGGATGTCGCCGATGTGCAGGCCGAACGGGCGCGACGGCGCACTGGGGCGGCAATCATCCGTGAGGTCCTGGGCGATGGCTGAGGAGAGCGTCAGCTCGACCATCGAGCGCGCCGGGGAGGCGCCGGGACCCGTAGGGTGCAGGCGTGGACGGCGACAAGGTCTGGACGGCCGCAGAGATCGAGCTGATGGCTCCTGATGAGCGGTACCGGCTGTTCAACGAGCGGGTCGTCACCGACCTGTCGACCCTGCCTCCCGAGTTCGTGGCCAAGGTCCGCGCCAAGGGAAAGGCGCTGCTCGTCGAACGTGGGTTGATCGAACCCGAGTCGTGACCCCGCGTCGGAGTGTCCGGGTGGCGGACAGCTTCTTCGCAGTGCTCGATGATCTGCTCGGACCTGACCGGTCCGCCGACGGCGCGCCCTCGGTGACCGACTTCCTCGTGCTCGAGCTACCGCCGATCGTCGAGCGGTTCGCTACCGACTTCGACGGACTCCCCGAGGTCATCGAGGGCTTCGCCGGTGCCCGGCTGCTCATCGCCTCTGGCATCCTCGTGCGAGGCATGGTCGTCTACGGCCTCTTGGTCGACGACAACACCGTCGAGCTCGTCGACCTCGATCTCGACACGTCGACCGGCGTCCGCGTCGGCGTCCGCGTCTGCGTCGGCGATGGAGTTGACGGCGAGGAACCGAGCGCGGCGCGCTTCGCCATAGGCCACGAGGTCTTCCAGGAACACAGCGTGGTCGCTGCCGTCGAGGCTATCCCGCAGCCGACCATGCTCGATCAGGCGAGCGACGAATGCCTCGGAGACGCCGAGCACCACGGCCTCCTCGGCGGTCGTTGTCATCTCGTGCGGGCTCTCGCTGTTCACGGCGACGAGTCTCGTCACCGACAAGCGCACGGTCGCACTGAGAATCAGGGGCCGGCCCCGTCGGTGCGATCTGGAAGGTCGCGCAGCTCGTCTGGCTCAACGCTCAGCCCAATGATGACGACGTAGCCGCCCAGGCCCGGCGTGTCCGACGCCACCAAGCCCATTCCGACTGCTGCTGCAGGCCGAGACCTTCATGGCTGCGCCGGGCGGTGTCAGCGTTTGATGTAGTCCTGCACGTCGGCGAGGTGTGCGTAGCTCTGGTGGCGGATCTTGAGGGCTTGACCGCAGAGACGGATGACTGGATGCCCGTCGTCGCACATGGCGCTGATGTAGCCAGCGACACTGGGCGGTGGCCCGACGAGAGCGGTGGCGCGTTCAGAGATGCCGGGCCAGATGGCGGTGGCGCTGGAGCCGTGGACGCGAACGACGGCGGCGTAGGCGTCATCAACCGTAGGTGCAGTCAGGCCGTATGCGGCGATCTTCGGCGGGGCGGTGGTCACTACCGATGCCTTCGACCGGTGGAATCCCGGACTTGACTCCGGTTCTCCACAAGTCGGTGGTTCGATGGCGTCGCTCCTGCGCTCGAGGGCCGCGTATGGTCGAGCGACGAGGCCAAAGTCGAGCCCGCCTCACTGCGTTTGGGACGGCCTCCCGACACACGCCTGGCCGCGCGATTGATCGGGAGTACGGAGGTCAGGCGACTGCTGACCGGTTGAAGGTCGGGCTGGTCCACGCGGGAGGTGTCTGGGTGTGGCGGTCGTGGAGCCAGTTGGTGATGTCGGGTGCGGCTTGGGGCCGGGAGAGGTGGTAGCCCTGTATGGCGTCGCCACCGAGGGCGGCGATGAGCTCCTGGGTCTGGGCATCTTCGACGCCTTCGGCGACGGTGGTGAGTCCGAGATTGTGGGCGAGATCGATGGTGGATCGGACGATCGCGGTGTCGTCGGTGTCGGTGCTCATGTGGAGCACGAAGGACTTGTCGATCTTGAGCTCGTTGACGGGAAGACGCTTCAGGTAGGCGAGGGAGGAGTAGCCGGTGCCGAAGTCGTCGATGGCGAGGCGTACGCCGAGCTGGTGGAGTGAGGCGAGGACTTCGAGGCTGCGCTGGGGGTCGGCCATGATGCTCGACTCGGTCAGCTCCAGAGTGAGGGCGTCGGGCGGGAGTTGGGTGCGTTCGAGGGCCGCGGCGACGTCGCTGGCGAGGGCCGAGTCCAGCAGGTTGCGCGCGCTGATGTTGACCGACATGGTGAGCCAGGGCCAGCTCGTGCGCCAGATGGCGAGTTCGGCGAGCGCGGTGTCGAGGGCCCAGCGGGTGAGGTGGTGAATGAGGCCGGACTGTTCGGCGATCGGGATGAACTCGTCGGGCGGGACGGTGCCGTAGGTCGGGTGCGGCCAACGGGCGAGCGCTTCCAGACCCGTGATTCGGTCGGTACGCAAGTCCGCCTGGGGTTGGTAGTAGAGGCGGAGTCCGTCGTGGGCGAGCGCATGGTGGAGGTCGCTGGCGATCGTCAGTCGCCGTGTGCCGGACCGATCATGGTCTTGGTCGTAGATCTCGATGCCGGTGTGGCGGTCCTTCGCGAGGTACATGGCGATGTCGGCACGCTGGAAGAGCGTTCTGGTGTCGGCGGCGTCGGTGGGAGCGAACGCGATGCCGGTGCTCACCCTCACCTGCAGGCTGAGGTTGTCGAGGCGCACGGGTGGTTCGGTCTGCTCGCGCACCTCGTTGGCGATGCGGACCGCCTCCTCGCGCGACACGTCGTGGAGGACGACGGCGAACTCGTCGCCGCCGAGCCGTGCAACGAGGCCACGCCCACCGATGATGTGTTGAAGGCGGCGGGCGAGCTCGACGAGGAGAACATCCCCTGTGTGATGGCCGAGCGCGTCGTTGACCTCCTTGAACCCGTCGACGTCCATGAAGAGCAATGCGACCTGTCGCTCGGTCGTGGCGGCCGGCAGCAGGGCCTCCAGCCGATGGGTGATGAGGGTGCGGTTGCCGAGCCCGGTGAGGGAGTCGTGCTCGGCGCGGAAGGCCTTGTCGGCGGCCTCGCGTCGCAGCTCGTCCACCAGCTCGCCAACCCGCAGCGCGATGGCCGAGCTCCGTGCGAACGTGGTGAGGAGCCGTAGGTCTTCGGTGCTGAACGTGCTCACGTCGGCCAACCGGTTGGCCACGGCCAAGACGCCGTTGGCATCCTGGCCCGATGTGAGCGGAACGGCTACGAAGTCGGTCCAACCGTGCGCGGCAGCCAGTTCATGAAGGCGCCGGTTGCTACTGGTGCCCATGAGGACCGCGCCGCCCGCGAGCAGTTCGGTGTGGATGGTGACGGCGTGATCGGGGCGGCGAATCTCGGTCGTGAGCCGGTCCTGAGCGTCCAAGCCGTGGACGACGAGGCCGTCCGGGACTGGGATCATGAGTTCGGCGTGGGTCGCCCGGAGGAGGTCGCGGGCGAGTTCGAGCGTCCGGCGACTGATCTCGGCCGCCTCGGTCGCGCCGGCGAGAGCATCGGTGAAGCGGTAGAGCAGTTCGAGGCTGGCGTAGTGCGAGCGGACCCGGACGAAGGCCCGATAGAGCGCCCACACACCGACGGTGAGCAAGCCGATCAACCACAGTGCTCGCCAGTCTGCCTCGACGACGGCGAGGGTGAGCAACGCCAGCGCCGACTCGGCGACGGCGAAGCCAGCCGAGACCGATGCCTGCCACGTCGAGAACTGGAGGGTGCCGATGCTGAGCGCGATGGCGGCGTTCACCGTCGCTGTCGTGAGCGCTTCGGCTGCGAGGACCGCGACCAACATCGCCGCCGTCGTCCTCGGATCGAGGGGACCGGTCCAGCGACCGGCCATGACGCGGAAGATGAGGGTAGCCAGCGCCGTCTCGAGCGAGCGGTTCACGATGTTGAACACGGTCTTGGTCGGTTGCACCCGCCGGGATGCGACCGCCAAGCCGGCGGTGCCCACGATGCGGGCACTCAGCAGGGCGAGCGGGCTCACGAGGACCAATCCCAACGCCAGCGCCAGCACACCCAGGTTGTTGTTGTACGAGTCCCCTCGGATCTCGATCGTGACGGCGAGACGCTCGCAGCCGGCGCACATGAGCACGAGGGGGATCCATGCGAGCGCGAATCGAGTGGTCATCGCCGGCGGGCGGCCGACGATCGACCACAGCGCGCCACTGATCGCCGCCATCGCCACGATCAGCAGCAGCACCCTGACGTCGCTCCGGCGCCTAGCCATCGCCAACCTCGCGAGTACGGAGCGAACTGATCTCACGACTGCTGGTGGCGAAATGTCTCTGGATTTCTTCTCGCGACCGGCAAGATCCTGATACAGTCACTCTCGGCAAGGGCGAGAGCACAACTGGTGAGTGGAACTTTGCGAGTGGACCCCGCTGCAGGCGGATGGCCACGTCGCAAGGCGCGCCGGACGGCACTCTCGCGTCTGTCGCGCCCGTCCACTCCCGCTTAGACGGTGAAAGGGGTGGCGACATGGCGATCAAGCCCGGGACGAACTGGTGAATTCGACTCGTGCGGTAGCGACCGCATGAATGACGAGCGCTCACGACGGCAATCACGAGTTGCGATCGAGCAGCGCACGACTACTACATCGGCCTTGACGGTGTGATTGCGAGCCAACGCACCGTCAAGGCCGTCAAGTGTTCCTCAACTGGTGGGACCCATAGATTGCGTCGGTGACCGTCGCCGACCCGTCCCGCCTCGGCCGTCGGTTCTCGACCCTGGTCCTGGCGACGGCCTCGTCGGGGCTCGGCAACGGCGTGGTCGCCGCCGCGTTCCCGCTGCTCGCGTCCTCGCTGACCAGCAACGCCGTGCTCATCGTGGGGGTCACCATCGCCGGCTACCTCCCGTGGCTGCTGTTCGGCCTCGCCGGCGGCGTGATCGGTGACCGCTATCGCGCCCGGCGCACGGTCGTGTGGGTGGAAGGCGTTCGCACGATCGTTGTGCTCGCCTTCGCCGTCGGTGTCGCCACCGGCCATCGCTCCCTTGCGCTCATCTACGTCGTCGTGTTCCTCATCAGCGCCGGTGACACCATCTTCACCGGCGTCCTCAACGCGCTCGTGCCCAGGCTGGCCCCGCCGGCGCGGCTACCCCACGCCAACGCCGTGCTCCTCACCGCACAGACGAGCTCGGAGAACGCGGTGGGGCCCGCCGTCGGTGGCGCCGTGTACGTGGCCGCAGCCAGCGTGCCATTCGCCCTCGACAGCGCCAGCTTCCTTCTCTCGGGCGTGCTCACCTTCCTCGCGGTGCGCGACCTGCCCGCCAGCACACCGAGCGCCTCGACCACCTTCCGAACCGATCTCCGCGCCGGGCTCTACTACTTCCGCGACAGCGACGTCCTTCCGCTCCTGCTTGTCGTGGTCACCGGCTTCGCCGCCGCCCAGGCGATGGTCATCGGTCCGCTCGTACTCTTCGCGACCCGGACCCTGCACATGACCTCCACCGGCTTCGGGCTCCTCCTCGGCGTCTCCTCCCTCGGCAACGTCATCGGGAGCCTCCTCGCAGGGCGCATCGTCGCCCGCTACCCCGCCAGCCGCATCCTCGCCGGTGCGGGACTCACCATCGTGGCCGCCTACCTCGCGGCCGGACTCGCACCCAACGCCATCGTTGCCACCGTTGCGCTCACCGTCGAAGCGATCGCCGTCGCGGTCGGGGTCGTGGCGCACATCACCCTGCGACAGAAGGTGCTCGAACCCACCCTCCTCGGGCGCATCGGGAACCTGTTCCGCACCGCGACGATGGGCGTCATGCCCGTCGGCGCGCTCCTCGGCGGGGTCCTCGCACAGTCCCTCGGGCTGCGCGCGCCGCTCATCGCCGCAGCCGCGCTCCAACTCCTGACCGTGTGCGGCCCGATGCGACTCCTCTCCCGACGGACGTCAACCGGGCCGCCGACGCCAGCTGGACTTCCTCCGGCTTGACTGACCGATCGTGCGGCGCCGCGGGCTTCGCACGCTGTCCCCGAGTTGAGCGCTCTTCACAACGTCCGGTTCTGGACGAGCCGTTCCCGGGCTGACACCGCCTCGCGGCCGGACTGCATGGCGCTGGTGGCCGGAATCGGCGCGCTGCGGCGGTGGTACGTTCGCGGGCGTGCCCGACGGTCCCCGTTGGAAGGTTCGCTTCGATGTGGTGGAGCGGCAGGTGGCACTGCGCCTGCAGGCCGCGCGCGCACTGCTGGACAGCACCTGGTTCGGAGCGCACGATCAGGATGCGAGCAGGGCAACTGCCCGCGGGGTGCAGGGTCAGGTTCGTGACCGGCACGCTGCGACTGCGCCGTGACCCGTGGCTTCGGTGGTCGTGAGGTCCGTCGTCACCGTCCGGTTGGAAGCGCTTTCATGCGCGGTGCTCTGGTCGGACACCGCCAGCTATCGCGATCACTGCCAGTTGGCGCGACACGAGCGCGGTTGCCTCCCTGCCGCTTCGCCAGGGATGGCCGGGAGTAGTGCGGCAGGGCTGAGCATGCCGACGAGTGTCATCACGCACGCCGCAGTCCCGGTGCTTTCGGTAGCCAACGATCTCGTCCTTGACTATCAGATGTCGATATATCATACTTCGATCATGCCTCGCCGATCCACGGACAAGCCGATGCCGGCCGCGTCGATGTACCTCCTCCTGGCGTTGCTCGATGGGGAGAACCACGGGTACGCGTTGATGCGCCTCGTCGATGAGCAAAGCCAAGGTGCGGTGCACATGGGGCCCGGCACCCTCTACGGCACACTGAACAGACTCTTGGTCGCTGGTCTGATCGTCGAGACCACCGACGATTCGGACCGTTCGGGAAATGAACGCCGCCGCTACTACCGACTCACTCAAGACGGTGAACGAGTTGCCCGTGTTGAGCTCGACCGACTGCGCACCCTGGTCAATCGGTTTCGAACCACTCCCGGGATCAGCGGCGCCCCGGCATGAACACCCAACGCAGCATCAACCTGTACCGCTCGTTGTCGGCGCTGTACCCGAAGTCGTTCCGTGATGAATACGGCGACGATCTCGTTGCGACGTTCTCTGAACACCTTTGCGACGACGGTGTGACCGCCGTGTGGTTGTCGACGATCCGCGACCTGGTTGTGACTGTACCTTTCCAACATTTGGAGGCTCGAATGCACCGTCCTGCGCCCCGAACCGTCGTGGTGGTCGCTACCGCTGTCACGGTTGCCGCCCTTGTCCTCGCGGTCGCAGCTGGCACCGGCCCTGTCGTGGGGGTGTTCCTGCTGGCCGCCATCGCGGCGTTGGTCGTCGCCACAGCCGGGTGGAGAGCGGCAAGCCCTGCCGGTCGCAGCGGGGTCGATGGGGCGAATCGTTGGCGCACCATCCTGGCCGTCGGCGTCGCGCTGCTCGCAACAGTGATCGTGGTGATCAACGTGCCCCCCTACAACGACACAGAGCTGCCAGGAGTCGGATGGGCACTGATGATGCTGTCGCTGATCTCGAGTGTTGCGTTGATCACCGTCGGGTTGACGATGGGCATCGCCCGACGATCCGCCCGCCACACCAGAGCCGGCTGACGCGGTCGACAATGTCCGCGACCTCGTCGGGCGAGACGACTACGGCGGCGATCATCGAGACGTCCCGAGTGGTCATCGTTGCCGGCGTCACATACGGGGCGATCGTCGCCGGCATCGGCAGCCGACTGGCGATGCTGTTCCTTCGTCTCACCTCCCCACAACAGGTGATCGGCATGCGCAGCGACGACGACTTCGTCATCGGACGCTTCACCTTGGCCGGGACCTACAACTTGCTCGTCCTCGGCGCCGCAGTGGGCATCGTCGGTGCCGGCGCGTACCTGCTCGTCGCGTCACGACTGCTCGGACCGGTGTGGTTTCGTCACCTCACCGTCGGGCTCGCTTGCGCCGCCGTGGTCGGCTCGATGCTCGTCCACGCCCGCGGCATCGACTTCACCCGATTGAAGCCGAAGTGGCTAGCGATCGGACTGTTCGTTGCGCTCCCCGGCTTGTTCGGCACGTTCATCGGCCCGACCGTCAACGCCGTCAGACGCACCCATTCGTGGACCGCCCGTGGCCGAAGACGATGGCTCCTCCCGACCGTGGCCATCGCCTGCTTCCCCCCAGCGATCCCCGTCGTGATCGTCGCGGTCGCCGTCGTCAGCGGCCTCACCGTCGTCGGCACCAGCGACTCACTCAGCCGAGCCCGTTCCACGCGAGCATTCACGCTGTCCATCCGTGCGGCCTGGTTGACGATCGCCGTCGCCGGGTTCGCCGCACTGGTCAACGACATCGGACAACTCACATGACCACGACCTCCGGTACGGGCAGTGCGCTTCCCGGACCACGTGGTCGCGCCAACGTCCGGTACGTGCGATGGCTGTTCGATGAACCGGCTCCGGCGCTCGACGCGCTCCGCTCCGAGTATGGGCCGATCTGCGCGCTCGGCTACCCCGGTGTGCGTCTGGCGATCATCGGTGATCCAGCGTTGATGCACAAGATGTTCTCGATGAAAGCCGACGCGTTCCGCTGGAACCACAAGTTCAACGTGATCGGCGTCCGGTTCGTGGTCGGAAAGCAGTCGATGATCGTCTCCGACGGCGCCGATCACCAACGACGACGCGGCGCAGTGCAACGGGCGTTCACTCGGCCCCGCCTCAACGGCTGGATCCCCATGATCGTGCAGCGCACCGACACCACGATCGACCAGCTTGTCGCCACCCACCCCGCCGCCGGTCACCCCGTCGACCTGTATCCGATCGGGCGTGATCTGATCCTCAGCATCACCGTCCACGCGTTCTTCGGTGAACGCCTCACCACGAGAACCAGTGAGTTCAGCGACCTGTTCCAACGAGCCCAGGCATTCATCGAAGCCCCTGGCATCAAACAACTCCCACATCCGTTCCCGTTCACCGCCCGGTCGCGAGTCCGCGCCGACCGACGGACGATCGACCACATCATCGACGAAGAAGTGGCCGACCGCCGCGCCCACCCCACCGGGGACCCGCTCGACATCCTCGAAGTCGTCGCCAACGACAGCACCCTGAGCGACGCCGAGATCCGCGACCAGGTCGACACTCTCATCGGCGCCGGCTACGACACCACGGCATCCACATTCGCATGGCTGTTGTGGTGCGCGGCGCTCGAGCCCGGCGTCTGGTCACGGCTGCGTGCCGAAGCCGACCGCGTACTCGGACCGCTCGACTCACCACGCCGGCAACCCGACGACACCACCGTCAACGAACTCGAATACGCCCGACGAGTCGTCCACGAATCGTTACGACTCCACCCGGCCGGGCTGATCGCGGCCCGAGTTGCCGCCGACCGCATCCGCATCGGCGATCACGCCATCAAGAAGGGGACGCTGATCACATGGTCGCCCTACCTCGCCGGGCGTGACCCCAACACGTGGACAGACCCCGCGGCCTTCAACCCCGACCGATACGTGAGTCTCACCGGCGCACAGAAAGCGATCACGGATCGAGCCTGGATCCCGTTCGGACGCGGGCCCCACATGTGCCTCGGCTTCGCCCTCGCCCAGATGGAACTCGTTCTGATGATCGCCCGCTTCGCCCAACGCCTAGACGTCACCCCAACAGCAGAACTCATTCCCAAACCAATCGGCATGGTCGTCAACCGGCCCATCGGCGGTGCCCCGTTCCACGTCCGCGGACGATGAAGCCGACCGGCTCGCCAAAAGGGCTCGGCGAAAGTGCGCCCAGCTGGCGGTGAAGGCGATGTCGTCGAAATAGTCGTGGCTCGGTCCGAGCGCTTGGCGGGCTGACCTTCGGGCGCACGACCGCAGTAGCCGGTACAGCCGTTCGGGCCGAGGGCTCTCGTCGGCACCCGTACGCACTCGATGGTCCTCGTACGTTCGACAGCGGGCTCAGCTGGGACGCCAGCCAACGCCGACCGTCAGTCACCTACGACAGCGACCAACCGCCGACGACCACCGACGCCATCGGAGTGTTGACAAGCTGTTGACAGCCTGGACGCGGAGACGGTGGCACGCCGCTGGTGCATCCCGCACCGACGCGGAAGCGATCGCGGCGACGATCGACGGTGTTGCGTCGCCTCCGGCTGACGTGTCGACTCGCTCGTTGACGATCGGTCAATTCCTCACCGAGCAGTGGATGCCCCGCCGACGCATCCAACTGCGCGCCACAACCGCACACCGCTACTCGTGGATCATCGACAACGACATCAACCCGCGCATCGGCGACGTTCACCTGCGCGGCCTCCGCGTCGAACACGTCGATCGCCTCTACCACGACCTACTCACCGGTGGCGGTCGCACCGGTGGCGAACTCGCGTCCAAGACCGTCTACGACGTCCACGTCATCATCCGCTCCTCGCTCGCCGACGCCGTGCGCCGCAGCCTCGTCGAGTCGAACGTCGCGCTGATGGCACACGCCCCCCGTGCCCAAGCGCGCGCACGACGATGATGTCGATACTGGTGTTGCCCGCCTGCTGGCGGCGTCGCACCGCATCGTCAGCAACCCGGCGTCTCGACAGGAGGACGCATGAAAATCGATCTGTTTGTCGACTTGAACACAGCGGACGAAACCGGTACACAAACAACGTCGCGAACCCGTCGAGGCGGTCTTCGCCGAGGTCGAGCACCTCATCGTCCTGCCAAGGTGCCGTCCGATCTGTGGGTCACCCGTACAGCGCTGTCCACGTGACTGCACCACGTTTGGCTGCTCCTTGAATCGAGGGGTGGTTGCCGTCTGGCGTGAAGTCGGCCACATCGATCGTCATGCGTTGCCATGCTCCCTGGTCGTCGCTGCAGTTGGGGAACTTTGCGCAGCTGTCCGCTTGCACGGCGAAATAGTTGTCGGTGATGTCCTGTAGCGCCGCGATCTTGTCGTCGGCGCGTTGGCCCGACGGATCGAACGCGTCGCAGGGTCCATCACCTTGCCAATTGCTGACCCAGGAAGGATTCCCCTCGGTGGCATCGGCGTTGCGGGCGACGGTGCCCGGTTGCGTCACGACGAAGATCTTCGCGTTGGGCGCTCCGGTAGCCAGGATGTCGAGTGCCTCGGTGAGGGTGTTGCCGAACGGTTGATAATTTTGCGGATCGGTGCCGTCACATTTTATGTCGTGGTCGATCGTCTGGACGAGGATCAGTTCCGGGAGAGGGATGAGGGCCAAGGCCCCGTTTGCTTGTCCGATCAGGTCGTCTATCGTCGCGCCGTCCGTGGCTAGGTTGAAGTTGTGACCCGCTAGCGCTGGGTTGTTCGCCAGCGCCCGGAGGTACACGCTGTTGACGGCCGGGTTCGTGCCGGTCGCCCAAGAGTTCTTGCGAACATCGAGATTGGGTTTGGCTGGGTCGGAGTTGTAGCCGGTGGCTCCGGAGTGACCGATGACAACGATCGAGTCAGGCCACGATGACGACGCGCCGCCGGAAGACGCCGCTGCAGTCTCTGCGGAATTCGTGACTTCAGTTGGCGTGGCAAGCACTGATGTGCCGTCCGAGGGGTTGCTACCGCACGCAACTATTGCCAGCATGACACTGCTCAGGCAGAGAGCGATGGTTGCGAAGCGCAGTGTCGATGCGAGGCGACTGTTGGTCGTCGTCATGCTGTTCGTCCAGTGCCTGCGCCAGGCCTCGATGGTCGCGGTCGTGCGGTCGGCGTCGCCGTCGATCGACAACTCAGGTCGTTTTTCTGTTGTCATCGCGAGCTCCAGTCGGGCGAGCTGTCGGCTTGCGCGGCGTTCGTCACTGGCCGCAAGCCGGAGCCGTCGGCCTTGGCGATGAACACATCGTTCCGGCCGTTTGTTGCGGTCTTGGCGAATACGACCCACAGGCCGTCGGCTGTGCTTGTCATCTCATGGTCCTTTCCACCAGTCGGAGAGTCGTTTGTACCCTGGCCCAACGATGACGGGGGTTAATACGCTGCCGTCGGCGTTGATGACGTCGATCTCGTTGTCTGGGTGTTGGAAGGCGTCGTTGATCGGGTTCATGGCGAACATGACGGCGTTGCCGTCTGGCGACCAGACAGGGCTGACGGGAAACTGGGTTGCCGATCCGCGCAC
>JANMAT010000025.1:0-21779 GCA_031359995.1 Actinomycetes bacterium | reverse complement strand
GAGGACACGAGCTGGCCGTTGATCCAGCCAAGAAACTCGCCTCCGCTGACGTTCGTGCTTACTGCGGGGCAGGCGTTCAAGATGCTGAATGAGTTTTCGATGGTCGTACCGACGACCGTGTGGCGGAACAGGAGCTTTGATATGCCTGGCACGCTCGACGTGACCTCGTTGAGCTGAAGCGTGAGTAGGTCGTTGCCGACAACGGAACCGTTGGGGTAGGACACCGCGACTGTGATGTCGTTGCCGGCCGCCGTGATCGGCGTCGTCCAGATCACGACAGGGTTCGGCACGCCGGGCTTCATGAGCGTCAGCGTGCCGCTGAACGACTCGGTGTTCTTGATGCCGATCTCGCTGATCTTGAAAGCGGGTTGCGGGACGCCACTGGGGACAACGGTTGCGGGAACCCGGAACGTCTGGAGGAGCACGCCCGCGGGCTGGGAATCAGGCGAACCGCCGCTGCACATGAAATCAGCTCGCAGGTTGTCGGGCAACACCAAAGCGCCTTGGGTGTCCAAGACGCTAACCGTGAACCTCTGTACTCCAGTGGTCAGTGATACCACGCTCGGAGGGGCCAGCGCGTCCCGCTCGGTTATCTCGATCCGCCAGGGACCCGGCTCCTTGTCGACGCATGAGAATTTGGCGTTGAACGCGCTCGACGGGACCGTAGCGAGGCCCGAGCTGGCGTCGAAGACGTTTGACGGTGACCACGTGAAAACCGTGTAGTTCCACCCCTTCACGAAGTTCGTGAGACTCAGCGCGATGACGCCGCCGTTGACGCCGCAGGTTCCACTGACCTGCAGCTTCGGTGGGGTCGGCGGCGCCGTGGTCGTTGTTGTGGGGGCCACCGTGGTCGTGGTGGCGGGCGCCGCCGTCGTGGTCGTGGTCGCCTTTACCGTGCTCGTGGTGGTCGGCGCGGCGGTGGTGGTGGCGGGCACGGTCGTGGTGGTGCCGGCCGGACGGGTCGTGGCGGCACCCGACGGCAGCGTGGTCGTGGTCGGCACGATCCCGCTGGCCGTGGCGCCGGTGGTGGCGGTGGTGCTGGGGGGCACCACGGTGACCTCGACGGTGGGCTGGGTGCTGACCGTGCTGAGGGTCGGTGTGGCGCTGGCGACGCCGCTGGTGCCGCGGGGCGCCACGGTGATCTCGCCGGCGACGGAGCCACCGACGGGCTCCACCAGCGGGCTCAGCGCGGTGAGCAGCGCCGGCTTGATCTGCTCGCTGGTGCGGGCCGGGGGTTCCTTCGTGAACCTGGCGCGGAGGCCGGAGGTGCGTTTGGTGACGGCGTCGGTGACGAGCTGGGTCGTCTTGGCGTCCATGCAGGTGAGCACCAGCTTGCCGACGTAGGTGGCGACGTCCTTGGTGGCCCAGCTGTTCCCGGTGACGGCGCCGAGGCCGTTCACGCAACCCTTGGCGGTCACCTGGGCGATGACCGCGTCACGGATCGTCTTGTCCTTCTCCAGCAGGTCGACGGCGGTGGCCGCGCTGCCGGCGTAGAAGCCGGTGGCAAAGGCGGTGGCCGCGCCGAGGGCATCGAAGTGCTGGGTGAAGCCGTTCATCTCGGCCCGCAGCAGCGCCTTGGTGCTGCCGTCGTCGAGGATCGGGAAGTCGACCTCGTCGCCGGGCGTCACCACGGTGACCTCCTCGTCAACCGGCTTCTGCCACTCGGCCACGAGGGCCTTGGCCAGCGCGTCCAGCAAGATGTTGCCCGCGGGGGCCTTCGGCGGGCCGAAGCCCTTCGATCGGATGGCGAGGGGGGCCTCACCGTTGTTGAGGACGCGCACCACGTTGGTGCCCCCGTCCTTGCCGACGCACCACGTGAGGGCGCTGCCGGTGGAGCCGACCACATCGAACTTGGCGCGGACGGCGTCGCTGTCCTCGCACTTGAGCGTGACCGGCTGCGGCGTCACCGGCCCCACGAGGGCGCGGATCGTGTCGGTGCCGGTCTGCACGGCTTTGTCCCAGCTCCAGTGGAGCCAGCTGTACTTGCCCGCCTTGGTGGCGTACACGGTGATGGCATCGGCCTGGCTGTTGTCGGACGTGGCCGGCTGCCAGCCCGTGGCCGTGTCGTACATGCCACCGACGGGGCGCGGGTCGTCGTTGCCGATGCGCGAGGTGTCGATGGGGAACTGGATCGAGATCTGCTTGCCCGCAGCGATCTTGCCGTTCTTGATGGCGACGTCGTAGACGTTGCTGCCGACCTGGACCGCCCCGAGGTCACTCGGTGCACCCTGGACTTCGCGGACCTCGACGGTGGCGTCCTTGCTCACCGAGCCGAGCGGGATCAACACCTTGATCTTGGTGCCCGGCACGTCGAAGGTGGTGGCTGCCACTTGCGAGATGGTGCCCTCGGCCACCTTCTTGCCCACGACGAGCGTGGTGGACGAGGTGGAAGGGACGCGGCTCTTGGACGCGGTCTTGGACGTGCCGCCGCCGTCGGAGCACGCGGTCGCGACGATGCCCACCGCGGCCAGCACGGTGAGTGGCGTCCGCCACCCCCGCCCTGGCTCGCTCCGGTGATGCTGCCCCATCGTGCTCACGGCTCCTCGGTCTGCGCCCTGCTCGGCGGGAGAGCGGAGCCCGGGGGCTGTGCTCGTCCTAAAGAAACCTTATATGAATGCACGAGTTCGGTGGTACCGGGCTGGGTCAAGGTTTCCATCGGTCCAGCTCAGTGGGTATACGAGAGACGACTGTCACACCAAGGGCCTGTGGACGACCCGCGGCAGGTCATCGTCATCACGCCCGGGGTGGTCGGTGGGTTTGGTGAGGGTGGTGGGCCGGCATCGTAGACTGCTTGCGCACGACAAGCGTGTGGCGACCGTGCGTGGGGGGTCAGCAGATGAGCGGCATCGTGAGCTACGGGGTCTACCTGCCGTACTGGCGGCTGCAGCGCAGCGCCATCACGGCCACGTTGGGCTCGGGCGGCGGGCGCGGTACGCGCAGCGTGGCCAGCTACGACGAGGACACCACCTCGATGGGCGTGGAGGCCACCCGCATCGCCATGCACCTGGCCCCGACCGGGGCGGTGCCGTCGTCGATGTGGTTCGCCACCACGGCACCGGCCTACCTCGACAAGACGAACGCCAACGCCATCCATGCCGCCATGGCCTTGCCGTCGTCGGTCACGGCCATCGACATGATCGGCGGTGTGCGCTCGGGATTCGGCGCCGGCTTCGCCGCCTACGCGAACCGCGGCCTGGCCATCTTGTCCGACGTGCGCTCGGGCCTGCCCGGCGGCGCCGACGAGTCCAACGGTGGCGACGCCGCCGTCGCCCTGCTGTTCGGTGACGAGGGCGCCGTCGCCGAGCCCATCGCCAACGCTTCGGCCACGGCCGAGTTCACCGACCGCTGGCGGACCCCGGGCGACCCCTTCTCCAAGCAGTGGGAGGAGCGCTTCGGCGAGTTCGCCTACCTGCCCCTGGCCGACGAGGCCATCACCGCGGCGCTGAAGGCGGCCGGCATCGCCCCCGGCGAGATCGACCACCTCATCGTCACGGGCCTGCAGACCCGCGCCGTGACCGCGGCCCGCAAAGCGGTCGGCGCCCGTGCCGAGGCACTGGCCGACGACCTCGCCGCCGTGGTCGGCAACACCGGTGCCGCTCATTGGGGCGTCCTGCTCGCCGACGTGCTCGACCGGGCCGAGCCCGGCCAGACCATCGTCATGGCCGTGCTGGCCGACGGCTGCGACGTCGTGGTGTGGCGCACCACCGAGGCGCTGGTGGCCCACCGGACCAAGCCCGGCTACCAGTCAGTCCGCGACCGCATCGCCGCCACCAACGACGGCCTCACCTACGCCCAGTTCCTCACGTGGAAGGGCGAGCTACGCCGGGAGCCGCCGCGCCGGCCCGAGCCCGACCGGCCCGCCGGCCCGCCCAGCTTGCGCACGCACCAGTGGAAGTACGCCTTCTACGGCTCGGTCGACGAGGGCGGGTTCGTGCACCTGCCGCCCAGCCGCGTGTCCATGGAGTCGGGCGCCATCGACCAGATGACGATCAAGCGCATGGCCGATGTGGAGGCCACGGTCGCCACGTTCACCATCGACCGCCTCGCCTACTCGATGAGCCCGCCCGTGGTCGCCGCCGTCATCGACTTCGACGGCGGCGGTCGCATGCAGTGCGAGCTCACCGACGTCGACCCGGCCCAGGTGCGCATCGGCGCCCGCGTCGGCATGACGTTCCGCCGTCTGTACACGCAGGACGGCATCCACAACTACTTCAGGAAGGCACGCCCGCTGGGGGCGTGAGGCAGCACCCGTAGACTCGTGCACGCGTCGGCCCGCTGGGCCGCCCGAACCCTCCCGGAGGGATCCAAATGGCATCGCATGGCATCCGTGATCAGGTGGCGATCGTCGGCATGGGCTGCACGCCCTTCGGCGAGCACTGGGACCGTTCGGCCGACGACCTGCTCATCCAGGCCTCGTCCGAGGCACTCGAGTCGGCCGGCATCAAGCTCGACGACGTCGACGCGTTCTGGCTGGGCACCATGGGGTCGGGCCTGTCGGGCCTCACCCTCAGCCGCCCTCTGAAGATCGACCACAAGCCGGTCACCCATGTGGAGAACTTCTGCGCCACGGGCTCCGAGGCGTTCCGCAACGCCTGCTACGCCGTGGCCTGTGGCGCCTACGACGTGGCCATGGCCATCGGCGTCGAGAAGCTGAAGGACTCGGGCTACTCGGGCCTCGTGGTGAGCGCGCCGGCCAACGACGGCACCGGCCTCACCGTGACCGCGCCGGCGTCGTTCTCGTTCCTGGCGCCGGCGTACGCCAACAAGTACGGCGTCGACGACCAGGAGCTCAAGGACGTCCTCACCCGCATCGCGTGGAAGAACCACAAGAACGGCGCGTTGAACCCGCGTGCGCAGTTCAAGAAGGAGGTCTCCAAGGAGACCATCGCCTGCAGCCCGCTGGTGGCCGGTCCGCTCGGCATCTTCGACTGCTCGGGCGTGTCCGACGGTTCGGCGGCGGCCATCATCGTGCGGGCCGAGGACGCCTACAAGTACACCGATCACCCGATCTTCGTGAAGGCCCTGTCGTTCGTGGCCGGCCCCGCCACCGGGCCCATCGACCCCGCCTACGACTACACGAGCTTCACCGAGGTCGTGCGCTCGGCCGAGGATGCCTACGCCCAGGCCGGCATCACCGACCCGCGCGCCGAACTGGCCATGGCCGAGGTGCACGACTGCTTCACACCCACCGAACTGGTCCTCATGGAGGACCTCGGCTTCGCCGAGCGCGGCATGGGTTGGAAGGAAGTGCTGGCCGGTACCTTCGACCTCGACGGTGAGCTCCCGGTGAACCCCGACGGTGGTCTGAAGTCGTTCGGCCACCCCATCGGCGCCAGCGGCCTGCGCATGCTCTTCGAGTGCTGGCTGCAGCTGCGCCACGAGGCCGGCCCCCGCCAGATCAAGAGCATCGGCAACGGCAAGACGAAGGCGCTCACCCACAACCTGGGTGGTGCACCTGGCGCCTGCGTGAGCTTCGTGTCGGTGGTGGGGTCCGAGAAGGACTGACGGCCGCGGTCAGGCCGGGCGCTGCACCAACGCGTCCAGCCTGACCCACGTCTGATCGAAGGTGCCGTCGCCGCGGCGCAGCTCGCCGACGCGCCCGTCGACCTCGGCGGTGAAGGCGCGCGCCGCGTCCTCGTCCATGGTGGACGTGTAGGCCTGCAGCACCTGGCTGTGCAGCCAGCCGCGCAGGCTGTCGATGTCGAACGTGCGCCGCTGGGCGACCAGGCGCACGAAGCCGGCGCGCACGTCGAACCCGGCCTGCTCGAGGGTGTCGAGGGCCCATGACGCCGACGCGAAGTTCCACGGGCACGTGGGCCCGCCCAGGCGACTCGACACCTCGTCGAGCAGGGCCACCGAGGCCGGGATGTTGCCGGCACCGCCGCATTCGAGGCGGAACCAGCCGCCCGGGGTGAGCTGGTCGTGGACCTGGCGGTGGGCGGCCGGGGTGTCGGCCGCGGGGATCCAGTGGAACACCGCCCGGCTCACGGCCACGTCGAAGCCGCCGGTTTCGCCGAGCGCGTCGCCGAGATGCTGGGCGGGGGCGACCACGAAGCGCTGGTTGGCACCGGCGCGGGCCGCCGCCTCGATGAGCATGGACGGCTGGGGATCGGTGCCCACGACCTCGCCGTGGGGCACCTGGTCGGCGATGGCTCGGGTGAAGTCGCCCGAGCCGCACCCGATGTCGAGCACGCGGTCGGTGGGCCGCAGCGGGCAGGTGTCGAGGAAGGCGGCATCGTGCACCCGGTGGTGGGTGGTGTTGGCGGCATAGGCCGAGCCGTCCCACGACGGGCACCAGTCCACGGCGCCCTCGGTTCCCGTATGTTGGGATTCATGTCCTGTCATGTGGTCAGTGTAGGCCGCGAGGGGACGCGCGTCGAGAGCGAGCCCACCCGGCGGCCGACGCTGCTAGCTAGCTAGCGGTACCAGCCGACGACGTCGACGATCACGTGGCTGGTGCCCCCGTGGTTGTAGATGCTCATGGTGCCGTCGAGGGCCAGCGGTACGACGGCCAGGTTGGGCACCGTGTCGCCCGGCGCCATGTTCAGGTTCGACGCGGTCGGGCGAACCTCGTCGCTCGGCCACACCGTGAGGTAGCTGTCAGCCGTGGGCTCGGTGGCGGTGACGTTCACGACCACCGCCGACGCGGTGGCGGGCACGCCGACCCGCCCGGCTACGGGCAGCACGAAGGTGGCGCCCTCGCCGAGCGGGGCGCCGCCGGTGGCGTCGCCGGGCTGGCGCGAGTCGAGCACGCGGACCGGCACGGTGCCCTCGAACTGACCGCCGAAAACCGGCAGTGAGGCGTCGTCGAACACCCCGAGGAGATCGACGACCAGATGGCTCGAGCCGGCGTGGTTGTAGAAGTTCACGAAGCCGTCGGGCCCCACCCGGGCGATGACCATGTTGGCCACCGTCTGGCCCGCCTTCATGTTGAGGTTCGAGGCCAGCGGTCGAACCGCGCCCGACGGGTACACCGTGATGTAGCTGGCCGCGGTGGGCTCGGTGACGGTGACGTTCAGGGCGGCGGCGGTGATGGTGTTGCCGCCGGCACCGATGCGCAGCGACACCACGCCCTCGGTTCCGAGCGGCGTGCTCTTGTCGCGCGTGTCGAGCTTGCGTGACGGCGGGACGGTGGGGATGAAGGCGCCGCCACCGGCCGATCCGGACGCGCCGTACCAGCCGTTCACGTCGGCTACCAGGTGCACCGCGCCGTTGTGGTTGTAGAGCGCCACCTGGCCGCCGGCGCCGACCGCCACGGTGACCAGGTTCGGCACCGTCTGATCACGCACCACGTTCAGGTTCGAGGCGGTGGGCCGCTCGTTGCCGGCCGGGTAGACGGTCACGAACGTGGCCGCCGTTGCTTCGGTGGCGGTCACGTTCAGCACGACGGCGGAGACGCCGGTGGGAGGCACGCCGCCCACGCCGGTCACGGTGAGCAGCGTCACGCTGGTGGGGCCCGGCTTGGTCGCGCCGGGCAGCCGTGTGTCGAGGAGGCGTTCGGGCGTGAGCGGGTGGTACTCGCCCACCGTCGGCCGCACGACGATGATGTCGGTCTGCAGGTCGCTGTCGGCGAGTGAGCTCAGGGTGAGGTCCCGGGTGCCCGTGCGGGCGTTGGCCGGGAACGACACGGCCACTCGCACCAGGGTCGACGAGACGACCTCGATCGACTCGATGGTGCCGTCGGGCTCGACCAGGGCCGTCATGGGGGCGACGAAGCCGCTGCCGGTGATGGAGAAGGTCGTGGTGGTGCCCGGCCGGCCGACCGACGGGGTGACCTCGTCGATCACGACCGGGACGAGGGCGTGGGCCGTCGTGCTCACGGTGCTGATGCCCACCGCGAGGGACAGCACCGCCATGCTGCGCAGGATGAACCCCTTCGCTCGGACCATGCGTGCTCCCGTCGTGTGCCGGCTCGTGAGCCGATCGTCCCTGCGCCCGCCGTTGAGCCTAACCGGGTGACTGCGCCGAGCGCGGTGCGTGCCGCTCACCTCGGCGCGAGCCGGGCCAGGACCTCGTCGTGGAGACGGCCGTTGGTCGACACCGCGCTGCCCCCGTCGGGGCTGGGCCGCCCGGTCAGATCGGTGAACCGGCCGCCGGCCTCCTCGACGATGATCTGGATGGCGGCCACGTCCCACACGTTGACGATGGCCTCGGCGGCCACGTCCATGCTGCCCTCGGCCACGAGCACGTGCATCCAGAAGTCGCCCAGGCCCCGCCCCCGCCACACGCTGGCGGCCAGGTCGCTCAGCTGAGCGCCGAGGCCGGAGCGCACGAAGCTGCCGATGTCGGAGTAGCCGAGGTGGGCCTCGGCCAGGTCGACCACGTCGCTCACCCCGATGGATGCTCCGTCGGCGAAGGCGCCGCCGCCCCGAACGGCCCACCAGCGCCGCCCGAGGGCCGGGGCCGAGCAGACGCCGACCACGATCTCGCCGTCGACCTCGAGGGCGATGAGGGTGGCCCAGATCGGTACGTGCTTCACGAAGTTGGAGGTGCCGTCGATGGGGTCGATGATCCAGCGGTGGCGAGCATCGGCCGGGCCGACGAGCCCTTCCTCCTCGCCCAGCACGGCGTGGTCGGGGCGACGGTCGCGCAACACCGCCCGCAGCGCGCTCTCGGTGCCCCGGTCGGCCTCGGTGACCTCGGAACGGTCGTCCTTGTGCTTCACCGTGAACGAGCGGTTCCGGTAGCGGGGCAGGGTGATGCCGTCGGCGAGGTCGGCCAGCTCGAGGGCGAGGGCGAGGTCGTCGTCGTGGGGGGTGCGGGGGGAGGCCACCCCGTCATTGTTCCCGATGACCCGCCCGGCCAGTCGCATTCGTCGTTCCCGGCCGCCGGCCGGCACGGCGCCGCACGAGTGGGCAGACTGACCCGATGCGTCGTCGCGGTGTCCTGGTGGTCGGAGCGCTCGCTCTGCTGGCGATCGGGCTGGCACCGACGCCCGCGGGGGCCGTGGCGCCGGGCGAGGTGGTGACCGTGCCGGTGACCGGCCGGGCGGGTGTGCCCGGTGCCGCGGTGGGTGCCGTGCTGCTCAACCTGACCGCGACCGAGGTCCGCTCGCCCTCGTTCGCCACCGTGTGGCCGACGGGGCAGCCCCGGCCGTTGGCGTCGAACGTGAACATGGGGACCGACGACACCGTGGCCAACCTGGTGCTGGTGCCGCCGGGGGCCGACGGCACGGTCTCGGTGTACCAGCACGCCGGCCCCGCCGATCTCGTGGTCGACGCCGTCGGCTGGTTCACGGCGGACAGCGACGTGCGCTCGGTGACGCCGGTCCGGCTGCTCGATACGCGCGCCGGGGACGCGCCGCTGCGCACGGAGGGCAGCGTGACGGTGCCCGTGGCCGGGCGGGCCGGTCTGCCGGCCACCGGGGTCGGGGCCGCGGTCGTGAACCTCACGGCCACCGATGCGTCCGAGTCGACGTTCCTCACCGCCTGGCCCACCGGTGGCACGCCGCCGGCGGTGTCGAACCTGAACCCGGCGCCGGGCCGTACCGTGGCCAACCTGGCCGTCGTTCCGGTGGGGCCGGACGGCACGATCAGCGTGCGCAACCACAGCGGCCGCGTCGACGTTGTGGTCGATCTGCTGGGTTGGGTGCCGGCGGGCGCGGCCGGCGTGAACCTGCCGGCGGCGCAGCGCGTGGTCGACACGCGCGCCACCCGCCGCATCGGGCGCGACGAGTCGGTCACGGTGCCCCGTCCGGCGGCGGCGGCCGACGCCCTCGGCCTGCTCGTGAACCTCACCGTCACCAACGCGTCCGAGCCCACGTTCCTGGCCGTGGCCGGCACGACCACGTCGTTGGTGAACACGGTGCCGGGTCGAACCGCGGCGAACCTCGCCGTGCTCCCGCTCGGTGCCGCCGGCACGGTGCTCACCAACCACGCCGGCGGCGTCGACGTCATCGTCGATGTGCTCGGATGGTTCGGCGCGGCGAGCGGCTTCGGTGCGGCCACGCCCACGCGCCTGCTCGACACGCGGGTGCCCCACGCCTTCCCGCTGGCGGCCGGCGTGAGCGTCGGCTACGCCCGCGACCACCACGACTACCCCGCCACCGACCTGATCGTCGCGTGCGGCGCGCCGGCACGTTCCCCGGTGGACGGCGTGGTGCTGCAGGTGCGCAGCGATGATCGGTACGACCCGCGCATCGACAACCCGGCACTGCTCGGCGGACGGTCGGTGTCGATCCTCGGCGACGACGGGGTCCGCTACTACGGCTCGCACTACCAGTCGATCTCGGCCGGCATCGCGCCCGGCGTGCGGGTCGACGCGGGCCAGGTCATCGCCGTGGTCGGCCAGAGCGGCGACGCGGTGCTGTCGGTGTGCCACATCCACTTCGGTCTGTCGCCGAACTGCCCCCAGCCCGAGTGGTCGGTGCGCCGTGGTGTCATCTGGCCGTGGCCCTACCTCGACTCCTGGCGGGCCGGCGGGAACCGTGGCCCGGCCGACGAGATCAGGGCGTGGGCGACCGCCCATCCCGACGCGTGTGCGCGGGCCGCGGCCGACCCCTACGCCGCCGATGCCGCCTGACGCCGTCGGAGCGGGGGCCGGGGATCAGCGCACCGTGTAGGAGAGCTCGACGCTGACGCCGGTCGTGGTGTCGTCGCGGACCACGACGCGCCACGTGCCGCGGCGGGCCCCGTCGCAGCTGATGACGTCGGTGGTCTCGCCGGTGGGGGTGGCGGTGAGCGTGGTGGTGGTGACCCTGCGGTCGGGCGAGATGAGCAGCACCGAGTACGACGCCGAGGGCGTCAGCCCGGTGGTGGTCAGCGCCACGCTGCCCCGGTCACGGCTGCACCGATCGCTCGACAGCGCGGTGACGGGGGCGGCCGGCACGGGCGCCGGCGTGGTGGGCACCGGCGCGGCCGTGGTCGGCACCGGCGTGGTGACCGGAGTCGGGCTGGTCGTGGTGGGCGCGGGCACGAGCGGGGCGGGCGGCGTGGTGGGAGTGGGTGCCGAGGGAGGTGTCACCGGTGGGGTGGGTCGGGCCGTGGTCGTCGTCGTTGCCGGCTTCCCGGCGCTGGTCGTGGTGGGTGAGACGGCGGCGCCCACGGGCACCACCACGGTCGGGGCGGCCGTGGCGGGCACCACGAAGGGCGTCGGGGCCACGGCGCCCACGGGCGAGCGCGGCTCGATGACGACATCACCGCCGCGGCCGTTGCCGACCAGCGGCTCGATGGTGGCGAGCACGTCCGCGGCCAGGGTGGCGGTCGAGGTGCCGGGCGCGGCCGGCACCTGGGTGCCGAACACACGCCGCAGCGGCACCGACGCCCCGGCCGCGTCGGCCACGAGCGCGCTCGTGGCCGGGGTCAGGCAACCGGTGAGACGGAGCACGGCCGTGCCGAGCTGGTCGGTGGCCGCGCCGGCGAGCGCGGCACCGAGGCCTGGAGCACAGGCGTCCGCGGTCAGGTCGCCGAGCACCGCCCGGCGCACCTCGGCACGATCGAGCGCCGCGGTCGCGGCATCGAACGTGCCGGCCCGCAGCCCGACGGCGGCTCCCATCGCGGCGGACATGGTCACCACCGCCCGGCTGAACCCGTTCGGGGCCAGCGCGGCGTGGGCGTTCACGGCCGGGTCGAGCTCGAAGCGTGCCGTGGCCCCGGGCACCAGCACTGTGAGGGCGCCGTCGGTCGCCACACCCGGCACGCCACGGGCGGCGGCCGCCACGTCGTCGATGAGGGGTTGGCCCGACGATGCGGTGGCGCCGGGCACGCCGGTCACCAGCAACGACAGCGGCACGGTGGACGCGTTGCCGAGCTGCAGCTCGGGCCGGCCCGCGGTCCCGCCGACGCACCAGCGCAACGCGCTGCCGGTGGGGGGTGCGACCGGCGTCGCGGTGACGGTGGCCGTGGTCTCGTCCTGGGGTGGGCAGCTCAACGAGGGGCCACCCCCCACACCCGAGGTGGCGACGGCGCGTGCGGTCTGGGCCGCGATGGCGGCCGCGGTGCGCCAGTTCCAGTGCACCCAGCTGTAGGCACCGGCCTTCGGTGCGTAGATGGTGAGTGAACCGTCGGCGTAGTCGGCGGTCACCGGCAGCCACGTGTCGGACGCCTCGTCGTGGACGACGGCGACCGGCCGGCTCTGCTCGGCCGCGCTGGCGACGCGGATCTGCACGGCGATGGGCTTGTGGAGGAGGCCACCGGTGGTGGCGACCTCGAACCGCGTGTCGCCGCCTTCGATGGCGCCCGTGCCGAGCGAGGCGGCGCCCAGGCGCCGCACACGGAGCTCGACGCCCTTGTCGAGCGCGCCGATGGGCACGAGCACCGACGCGTCCTTGCCGACGTCGAAGCGGTCGGGCGTGGCCTGCTCCGCCCCGGGCTCGCCGCGCCCGGTCACCTTCCCGGTGACCTCTTCCACCGTGGTGTTCGACGCCCGTCGCACGCGCACGGCGCTGCCGCTGTGGGTGCACCCGCCGCCGAAGAGGCTCAGCGCGACACCGAGTGCGCCGACACGTCGGACGCGCGGAGTGGTGGGCATCCCGACGTTCTACCCACTTCTGGGCCGATCGACACGAACAGGCCGGCAAATGTCAACGCCGTGGGCAGTGCCCTGATGTCGGAGGTTCAGGCCAGGGCGACGGACGCCGACACGTCGTCGGTTGCTGCGGAGGCGTCTGTTCGGCGGCGCCACAGGACGCCGCCACGGAGCATCAGGACCCAGGCCACCAGCACGACGTTGGTGAGCAGCAGCAGCAGCCCGGCCATCCCGATCGACTTCACGTGCACCTCCATCGTGCTGCGCTGCCCCGCACAGATCGAGTTGCACGAGCCGTTGACCACGAGGTCGGCGTTGATCGCGTCCACGCTCGGAGCCGTCGGGTGCAGCGAGTGCAGCTTCGTGACCTGCTCGGCCTGGATCCGGTAGTCCCAGACGGCGTTGAACGTCGTCTGGCCGGCGGCCACGATCGTGACCGCCACGACGAGCAGCGCCGCGGTGGCCGTCATCCGCACCGAGCCCCGCGCCAGCTGGCCGAACCAGCGACGGCCGAGGGCCAGTGCGGCGAGCACGCCGAGGGTGAACAGGGGCAGCACGATCAACGACTCGCGCAGCCACGACGTGAAGGGGGACTGGGTGCGCTCGATGGCACCGACGGCGCCTTCGAGCGACGTGATCCAGAACCCGTCGGCGAACGTGATCACGACGGCGAGCACCGCCACCGTGATCCACGAGACGCGCGGTCGGTGGGGCTGGTCGTGGGTTGCCTGCAGGGAGTGCGACATTCTTTCGTTCCTTTGCGTTCAGTGCGCTGGAGCCCGCCATCACGGGCGAGTGAGGGCGGGCTCCCGGCGCTCACCGATCGGTGGAGCAAGGGCACGCGTGCCGGCGTGAACCGGCAGCCACTTACGGGGTGATCTCCCAGCCGAACATCATGGCGTGGTCCTCGTGAGCCAGGTTGTGGCAGTGGGCGACGTAGGGGCCCACGAAGTCGCGGAACCCTCGATAGATGATCACCGACTCGCTCGGGTCGAGGTTGATGAGGTCCTCACGGGTGTTGTCGTCGGGGTGACCGGCATCGGGTGTCACCACGTTCTTGCCGTTGCGCATCACCGTGCGGTGCTCCTCCATGTGGAGGTGGAACGGGTGGGTCCACCCGCCGCCGCCGTTGCGGATCTCCCACAGGTTGAAGCTGTTGACCTTCTGGTTCGCCAGCGGCGTCTTGCCCGCCTTGTTCTTCAGGCTGCTGGACACCTTGGCGGGGTCGAAGGGCGTGCCGTTGATGAGCCATTCCAGCTCGCCACCGCCGCTGCCCCGCTGGACCTCGAAGATGAGGCGATTGTCGAGCAGGCTCTGCCAGTTGCCGGGCAGCGGCTGTGGCTCGCGCAGCAGCTTGGTGGGGGACGGCATGATGCTGTTGTCCGGTGCCACGTCGCCGATGACGAACTTCAGCATCGGAACGACGTACTTCGAGTCGAAACCGAAGCGGGTGCCGCTGCTGGGCATCCGTCCGTCCTTCATCTTCATGATGTTCACGAGGTACACGGCGTCGCCCTTGGTGGTGGGGGTGCCGTCCATGTACTTGGTGAAGTCGACGATGAACTCGCGGCGCTTGGCCGGCCACAGCTCGAACGAGTCGCGCTGGAAGGCGAAGGGGATCAGGCCGCCGTCCGAGGCGATCTGCGTGAACTTCATGCACTGCTGACCGTCGGTCAGGCGGTGCTGGCCCTGCAGCTCGTCACCGACGTAGCCGAGCGACACCGCCGTCTTGGGGCCCTGCGACGAGGTCATGAGCTTGAACTCGTAGCAGCGGGCGATCGAGCAGTCCAGGAACCGGAAGCGGTACTTGCGCTTCTTCACCTCGAGCACCGGGTAGGCGGTGCCGTTCACGGTGAAGATGTCGCCCACGAAGCCGTGGTTGGGGAAGTGCTTGAAGAACGTCTTGCCCCACCACTCGGGGTGCGTCTTCGGGTTGCCCGCGGCGGGGAAGGCACCCTCGCTGTCGTGCATGTCCTTGTGCGTGGTGATGCCGTCGTCGAGGCGGCAGTCGTAGAACGCGAGCGGCATGTCGTAGGCGACGTCGAAGGAGCCGTCGGCGTTGTTGGTGCGCACACCGGGCAGGCGCAGACCCTGGGTCTCGTCGCCCATGTCCATGCCGTTCTTCGGGTCGTAGATCGGGAACAGGCCGACCATGCCCTTGTAGACGTTGGAGCCGGTGTGGTCCATGCGGTGATCGTGGAACCAGAAGAAGCTCTGCTTCTCCCGGTCGTCACCACCGGCGGGCCAGTTCAGGTACAGGTTGTCGCACCACGTGCCGGGGCCGTAGCCGTGCGACTTGGGCCCGTAGTTCATCGAGTAGTGGGGGTTGCCGTCGCTCTCGGGCGCGGTGTGGGCGTTGTGGAGGTGGGTCAGGAACGACCAGTCGGGTGCACCGAAGTCCTGGCGGTCCAGGTTCTTGGGGTTCTCGTCGAGCCGGTTGACGAAGCGCACCAGGGCGGGCTTGCCGTACTCGTTGTTGATCATGGGCCCCGGGAACGTGCCGTTGAAGCCGTAGATGGTGCTCTTGGGCAGGGTGCGGACCGTGCCGGCCGGGTACGTCTTGCCGGTGCTGTCGAACGAGACGGTGGGCAGGCCCGACGAGTTGATCGGTAGCACCGGCGAGCTCGTGAACGAGTGCTCCTCGACCTTCAGCTCGAGCTTGTAGACGACGGGCTCGCTGGCGCCGCCGATCTTGGTCTCGCCGCACCAGATCTGGTGCTTCTCGTTGCTCAGCGAGTTCTGCTGGCCGGTGCCCGGCCCGGGCGCGTAGGCCCATGACGTCCACTCCGACTTCGGAACGGGCACCAGTGCCTTGGGCACCGGCAGCTGATCGGTGAACGGCTGCAGGATGAGCGGGCTGGTGGGGAACGCCTCGATGTAGATCGAGTCGGCCCACGCGATGGCGGCGGCGTCGAAGACACCGTCCTTGGAGAGCAGCCCCTTGCCCCGCAGGTTCGGAGCCAGCACGGACGCCGCCGCACCCATGGCGACGGCGGCGCCGCCGGCGGCGCCGAGCTTGAGGAACGTGCGCCGCGCCAACGGGTTGCGCTCGGTGTGGGTATCGGTCATGGAAGTCGCCCCTTCGTGACTGTCTGTTCGTGACCCGTGGGTGCGGGTGCCGCCGCACGCCCGGGTCGAGGACAGATGTACCGCGCCGACCCCCGAGAAAGGTCTGGGTGCTAGTACCTATGGACAGGGGTGGCATGCCCCATCGGCCACTTGACGCGGTCGTTGTGCGCCTCTACGGCGTCGTTCGGCACGCGGGCTCAACCCGTGCGCCAGGGGGTTGCGCGGTCCTTGCGAGTCGTACCTTCGGAAAACCCTCGGGCCGGGGGTCCTAGGCCCTCCAGCGTCTTGCACAATGGGTCGAAAACCTTTGGTTGGGCCGGGCGAGGGATCGCCGGTCGGCGCGGGTGGCACCTGGGGGTGCCGTGGCACCACCCCTGCCCAGAGGTGGCGGTCCCCTCGGTGAGGCGGCGTGACCACGGTCTCAGACCGGGTCCGCCGTCACCCGACCGCCATCGCGAGGCACGATCGCCAGCGCGGCCCCGACGAGTGCGGCGACGAGGTGCTGCACGTCGAACAGCCGGTGGGCGATCACCGCGCTGCCCACGAGGTCGAGGGCGACGAGGGCGCCGAGCACCGTCCGCACCCGTCGGTTCGACGCCGTGACCGCCACGGCGGCGGCCAGGGCCCACAGCCCTGACGAGAGGCCGGTGTCGCGCTCGACCAGGATCCGGGCCGCCGTCATGCTGCCGGCCGCTGCCGCGATCCGGACCCCGACCAGGACGAGCAACGTCGAGATCCAATCGCCGAGGAAGAAGACGGCGATGGTGCGCCGCGAAGCCAGGCGCCACTCGGCCAGGAACAGCACGACGGCGAGGATCAGGTTCGTCCAGACGAAACCGGGCCGGGTCTGCACGAACTGGGCGGTGGGCAGGCGCCACAGCTGCAGGTGGCCGAGGTCCCCCCAAGCCAGGCCGAAGTGCCGGATCAGCTGTCGGTGGAGGGCGCGGTCGGCCGCGGTGGCCGCCATGAGCCAGACCACGACGGTGGTCACTGCGGTGGCGAAGGGGAACCGACGAACGAACGCGCCGACGCGGGCCCACGGTGTGCGGGAGTCGGGCAGTTCGCCGGCGCGGGCCACCGCCCGCGCCACCCGCGCCAGATCGGTGTCGGCCGGATAGCACAGCCAGCGGGGTTCCCAGCGGGGATGCCACTTCTCCTTGAACCGCCGCAGTCCCTCGAAGTTGAACACCGCCCCGCCCCGCTCGTAGAGCAGCCGCAGCGCCCGGTCCGACAGCGAGTCGCCGCTGATCCCCGACAGGGGCGCCAGACCGAGCGTCATGCCGTCGCGGCCCTCGGCCCGGAACCGCTCGATGAGGGCGACGAACAGCACGTCCATCACGCCGTTGGGCGCGTCGGTGCGCCGGCGCCTCAGATCGAAGTTGCCGTCGGGCCCGCGGTAGGACGGGAGCACGTTGGCGAAGGCGACGACGTGACCGTCCTCGACCACGCTCACGATCGTCGTCTCGTCGAGCTGGGCGCGGTCGAAGCGGCCGAGCGTGAAGGTGCGCTCGCGGTGGCTGCCGGCGGCGAGCCACGCGTCCGACACCGATCGGAGCTCGTCGAGGAGCACGCCCGAGTGGGGAGGGTCGTGGCGCTCGACGGTGCACGCCGCCCGCTCCACCCGCCGCAGGGCGGACCGCAGCGACTTGAACTCCTTCGCCTCCAGATCGAAGTGCTGCACGTCGACGATGGCTTCCTCGCCGATCTTCAGGGCCCGCAGGCCGACGCCGCGGAGCTCGGCGGCGCCGGCGTCGGTCACCTGGTGGAAGGCGGGGATCCACCCGTTGCCGGCGCAGAACGCCACGAAGGCCCGGGCGACGACCAGCCGAGCGTCGGGTGCGCCCACCGGTTCGCCGAGGGCGAGGGCGACGGTGCCGACCACCTTGTAGCCGATGAAGGCCTCGCCTTCGATGAACCACACCTTGTCGTCGAGGAGATGGAAGTGGCCCAGCGCGGTGGTGCCGTGCGCGTCCAGCAGCCGTCGCACGACCGCCTCGTCGGTGGTGCGGCGGCCGCCCCGCAGCACCACGGTGGCCACCAGCCGCCCGAGAGCCACGAGCACGACGGTGAGGGCGGCGACCCGCACCGACTCCACGAACCACCGGCCGCGGCGACTGATCGGCTCGACGTCGGCGCGCAACAGGAACAGCAGGCGCGCCGCCGTCGCCAGCGATCGCGTGATGGTGGTCGTCTCGCGGAACTCCTCGTCGAGCAACCACAGCCCGGCGGCGCCGTAGGCGAAGGTGGCCAGCAGCCCGACGATCAGCAGCCGCAGTCCCTGCCGGGCCAACCCCGGATCGCTGCGGGCCGGGAACGCATCGCGCCACACGACGATGAGAGCGACGACGGCCAGCGCGGCGAGCAGACCGACGAGGTCGGCCTCCTTGAGGTGGTGGCCCGGCACCGACACCAGCGCGGCGACCAGGGCGAGACGCGCCGCGTTCCTCTTGCCGTGCAGCAACCCGCGGGCCACGAGCACGAGGGTGAGCCCGGCCACCAGCAGTGCGTACCGGGCCCCGAACACCACGTCGACCGCGACGCGGAACACGCCGAAGCGGACGTGCGTGTGGGCCTCGGCCGCCGTGAGCAGATCGATGACGCCGCTCGTGAGCGCGACCGTGGCCACGAGGCGGCGACGGGGCCGGCCGGCGGTCACGCCGCACCCTTCAGGCGCGTGGCCACGGCGCCGATGGCGAGTGGCAGCCACAGCTCGCCGATGCGGTACAGCGCCACGGTCGCGGTCGCCTCGGCCAGCGGTGACCCGAACGACACCAGCACCGCACCGAGCGACGCCTCCACGAACCAGAGACCGCCGGGCAGGAAGCCGACGATGGCGAACAGCACCGAGACGGCGTAGGCGACGAGCGCTTCGGCCGGGCCGTGCGGGCTGTGCACCGCGGCCAGGGCGGCGGCGAGCATGGCGATGCCGAGAACCTCGACGGCGAGGGCGTGGCCCACCGCGGGCGCCAGGGCTCGGGGCCGGCGCCGGAGCAGGCCGAGCGCGTCGTGGAGCTCGTCGGCCGGGGCGGGATCGGTGGGGCGCGGCGGGCGGCGTCGCACCGCGGCGACCAGGCGTCGGGGCCAGCCGTAGAGCCGGCGGATGGCGTCGCGGCTGCGCAGGGCGGCCACCACGGCACCCAGGCGCGCCGCGAGCAGCACGGCGAAGGCGCCGCCGGCGATCATCTCGCCGCGCGTGAGCCGGCCGTCGGCGGCCACGATCACGAGGGCGGCCGCCAGGGTGAGGGCGAAGGCCAGCTCCCCCAGGACCGACGCCAGCACGTACCCGGCGACCGTGGGAC
The DNA here is from genome assembly GCA_031359995.1 of Actinomycetes bacterium. Classification (GTDB taxonomy): domain Bacteria; phylum Actinomycetota; class Acidimicrobiia; order Acidimicrobiales; family Ilumatobacteraceae; genus JANMAT01. The sequence continues at coordinate 2,946 of JANMAT010000025.1, read as the reverse complement.
CCCGACCCTGGCCGCGGCGGCGCGCGTCGGCCACGAAAGGGGCCAGGCCGGCCATGCCACCCGACTTGGTGACCATGTTGAAGAAGAAGGCGGCGCACGACAGGCGCAGGGCGCGCCTCGGCGCCAACGGCACGCCCGCGGCCCTCTGGGCCACGGCGTGGAGCCTGCTGTGGTTCACCAGACCGGCGAGGGAGAGCGCCGCGATCACCGCCAGCCACCGGCCATCGGCATGACGGGCGGTGCGCCACGCCGCCGGCAGCTCGGTGCGGTTCGCCGCCACGAACGCCACGGCAAAGGCCGCCATCACGACGCCGCCCATCCAGGTGAGGAGCCGCCGCCGCGCATCGGGTGTCACGGCGCGAACGTACCCAGGCCGAACCCCGCGCGCTGGCAAGGTCGGGTGATCAGCCGCTGTTGCGCAGACCCGTGGCGATGCCGTTGATGGTGAGGTGGATGCCGCGCTGCACGAGCTCGTCGGTGTCACCGGCGCGGTAGCGGCGCAACAGCTCGACCTGCTGGTGGTGCAGCGGGTCGAGGTAGGGGAAGCGGTTGCGGATGCTACGGGCCAGGGCCGGGTTGTCGGCCAGGAGTTCGTCATGACCGGTGATGCGGTGCCACCACTGCACGGTGCGGTCGTGTTCGGCGGCGATGCGGGCGAAGATGCCCTCGGCGAGGCCGCGGTCGTCGCACAGCTGCAGGTAGCGGTGGGCGATGGTGAGGTCGCTCTTGGCCAGCACCATGCCCATGTTCGACAGCACGGTGCGCAAGAACGGCCAGGTCTCGTGAAGATGGCGCAAACGGTTGATGCGCGCCGGGTCGAGGCCGGCCCACGACTCGAACGCGTGCCCGGCGCCGTACCAGCCGGGGAGCATGATGCGGCACTGGCTCCAGGAGAACACCCACGGGATGGCCCGCAGGTCCTCGATGCGGTTCGACGCCGTGCGCGACGAGGGCCGGCTGCCGATGTTCAGCTGCGCGATCTCGTTGATGGGCGTGATGGCGCGGAACACCTCGACGAAGCCCTCGGTGTCGTACACGAGCGAGCGGTAGGCCGCCTCCGCGCTGTGGGACAGTGCACTCATGACGGCGCGGGGATCGTCAGGGCCGCCGCCGGCGGCGGGGTCGGGGGCGACCGCGTCGATGGTGCTCGCCTCCAGCGTGGCGGCGAGCACCGTCTCCAGGTTTCGGCGGGCCAGTTCGGCGTCGGCGTACTTGGCCGCCACGACCTCGCCCTGCTCGGTGATGCGCACCTGGCCGTCGACCGAGCCGGGCGGCTGGGCCCGGATGGCGTCGTAGCTCGGCCCGCCGCCGCGTCCGACCGTGCCACCGCGACCGTGGAACAGGCGGAGCTTCACCCCGGCGGCGCGGGTCACGCGCACCAGGTCGACCTCGGCCCGGTAGAGCGCCCACTGCGCGGTGAGGTAGCCCCCGTCCTTGTTCGAGTCGGAGTAGCCGACCATGATCTCCTGCTCGTCGCCGAGCGCGGCGAGCATCCGCCGGTAGCAGGGGACGCCGACGAGCGTGCCCACCGTCTGCGCCCCGGCGGCCAGCGTCTCCCCCGCCTCGAAGAGCGGCACGATGCGCAGCCGCGCGCCGCCGCCGCCCGCGTCGGCCAGCCGGCACTCCTTCATCAGCAGAAGGACCTCGAGGACGTCCGCCGGGCCCTCGGTGCCCGAGACGATGTAGCTGAGCAGCGCGTCGCCGTGGTCGCCCGCGCACTGCTCGTGGAGCATCCGGAACGTCTCGACCGCGTTGCGCGTCGGCTCGGAGAACCCGGAGACGTCGGCCGGGATCAGCGGCCGGCGCGTCTCGATCTCGCGGACGAGGATCGCGACGCGCTCGGCGACCGGCCGCACGGCGTAGTCCTCCACGAGGCCGAGCACCGACAGGATCTCCGCGAGCGCCTTCCGGTGGACGTCGGCGTGCTCGCGGATGTCCAGCCGCGCGAAGTGGAAGCCGAAGACCTCGACCTGGCGGATCACGTCCTGGACGTCCCCGGCCGCGACGGCGCTCCCGTGACCCTCGCGCAGCGCCTGCTGGCAGGCGCGCAGCTCGGTCAGCAGCTCGGTGGGCGCGGCGTAGCCCTCCGCGTCGCCCTCCACGGTGGCGCGCACGCGGCGGGCGATCAGCGAGAACGCGCGCCGGTAGGGCTCCTCGGGGTTGCGGAGCTCGAGGGCGGCGGCCAGCTCCTCGAAGCGCTCCGCGCCGCCCAGCAGCACCGGCTCCAGCGCCGCGGCCTCGCCGACCAGCCGTGAGCTCAGCGACACGCGCTCGGCGAGCGCGATGACGCGCCCGTGCAGCAGGCGCAGGCACGCCTCGCGCATCGTGCGCAGCGTCTCGACCGTGGCCTCGGGGGTCACGAACGGGTTGCCGTCGCGGTCCCCGCCCATCCAGGAGCCGAACCGCAGCAGCGGCGGGACGGGCAGCTCGTGCCCGGGATAGGCCTCCCCGATCGCGGCTTCGAGCTCGCGGTAGAGCCGGGGGACGAGGTCGACCAGGGTCGAGGTCATGTAGACGATCCCCGTGCGGACCTCGTCGAGCACCGAGGGCGACACGGCGCGGATCTCGTCCGAGCCCCAGAGCTCCTGAACCGCCGCGGCCAGCCTTGACGTCGCGACGGCCTCCGCCTCCGGCGTCGAGCGGCGCTCGTCGAGGCCGCGCAGGACGGTGAAGACGCGGGTGAGCTTGTCGAGCGTCGTGCGCCGCCGGGCCTCGGTGGGGTGCGCCGTCATCACCGGCGAGACGAGCGCCCGCGCGAGCAGCCGCTCGAGCGCCTCGACGCCGACGCCGTCGGCGGCCAGGCGCATGACCGCGTCGCGGAGGGAGCCGCGCCGCGGCGCCGGTGCCTCGGCGAGCTCGCGCGCCCGCAGGCGCCGCAGGCGCTCGTTGTCCTCGGCGAGGTTGACGAGCTGGAACCACCGCGTCAGGGAGCGCACGAGGACCTGC